>JBCDKD010000086.1:0-18760 GCA_039024275.1 Planctomycetota bacterium
ACCCGCGACACGGTTCTACGCCTGCCCAATCAAGCGGTAGCGCCGCCCCAGGCTGATGATACGCGTGAGCAGTTGTTCGTAGCTGATCCCCGCGTTCTCGGCAGACTCCGCGAAGTCCTCGCCGTACATCAGCTGTGGGTTGGGGTTCGCCTCGAGCAGGTAGATGTTGCCCTCGTTATCGAGGCGGAAGTCCATACGGGCGTAGCCCGAGAGTTGCAAAGCTCGATACGCCCGCTTGGCCAGGCGTGGGAGCTTCGCGGCGATACCGTCGGGCAGGTCTCTGGCAGGGCCCGTCATAAGCTTGATCTTCTTCTGGTAGTCCTCGTCCCACTTGAGCTTGCCGGTGGCGATACGGGGGGCACGCTCAGGCAGGCCGGAGAAATCCATCTCCCAGATCGGCAGGGTCTGCAGGCGCTGGTTGCCCACAACGCCGACGTAGATTTCTCGGCCGTCGATGTAGTGCTCGACAATCGCGTCTGTGCCAAGCTTGCGGTGGATGAATCGGACACGCTCGGTCAAGGCATCCACGTCATTGACCAGCGACGCCTGGCTGATCCCGACCGAGCCCTCCTCGGTCAACGACTTAACGATCATCGGGTAGGCCAGCCGCTTGGGCGGGACCACCTTGCGCTGTCCGATGGGGAAGACATGGAACGCGGGCACAGGGATGCGGTGGTACCGGCAGACCATCTTGGCCAGCCCCTTGTTGTGGGCGAGCATCAGTCCGCGCGGGTTGCAGCCGGTGTAAGGCACGCGGAGTGCTTCGAGGTACGCCGCGACGTGCGTATCAAAAACACCGACCCCGGCGAATTCTTCGAGCAGGTTGAAAACGACATATGGCTTGAAGTCCTCGACGGCCTTGCGGATCTCAGCAAGATCCATCGCGACGCCCAGCACGCGAACGCTGTGGCCCAGGTTCTTCAGCGTCGCCACGACATCGAACTCCGTCTTGAACGGCGCCATCTCTTCGCTGGACAAACCCTCGATCGAGTCAGGCGGGACGCAGTCGGGGTGGACCAGGACCAGGATACGGTGTGGGCGTGGCATGCTTATGGCCGAGAGAAGTTGCAACGAGACAACACAACACACTCATGATCGGGTGTTTCCCGGCGATACGTGTGAGGGTGATACGCGTTCAGGACCAGCCGATAAGCGATCGCCTGGCATCGCGGTGTCAGCATGCGGCGAGTGATTTATCAGACCTGCCCGTGTCGGTCGTGCGAACCACAGACAACCAGAGCGGTCTGAAGAAGCCGGCTCCAGCACCACGTCGCCCGGATGACTCCCCCGGCGTCGCGAAGAGCGTGTACGAAAAGGTGGGGTGGGCGTCTCGCCCGCCGTTCGAGCGAAGCTGAGATCTATTTGATTCACGGCTTCGTCGTCACGGCAGGCGGGACGCCTATCCCACCTAAGGCATTTCTCGTAAACGTATTCAGCGCGGATAGCAGCAACGCGATCAGCGAGGCGATGAGCGAGATCGCAACCGGGGCTCAATCAGCGTACATACATGGCGCATCGAATGTACGCGTTCAAAAGGTAGCAGAACGCTGGTTGCCCTACTAAGCCATCACATGCATCTTCAAAGTAGACCTGGCACAAATTGTATGTATCAGGCTTCGGCAAGCAGGTAATCATTGATTTCAATCGGCTCTTCGAATTCAGCACCAACACGATGGATCTTATTTTTGATGTGAGCGCAACTCCGAACCGTCGCGCGTACCTTGGTCATGCCGGTCAGCCGATGCATCAGTTGCAGCTCAATATGCGTTCCGACATGCATATAAGCGCCATGCAGGAAGCCGATCCCATTCTCACTCAGATCATAGGGCCGTGAATTGAAATACTGAAGCCTGCCACAATAGTTTCGAACCGTAATCAAGACCTGTAGTAAATTACGATAGGGCAGCCGTTCATGGGCACGCTTTGATTGATGGCTGTTATTACGCGCTGCTTCACGATCCATTTCAGAGACACACTCGTACCATTCGGAATCTGATAAACGCAAGGTGTCCACAACCTGATTCTCTTCCGGCCCGTTACGAAATGATTTAGCCATGTTTCCCCGCCTCCCTATCCTGATCTACAAACAAGCCTGCCAAACGCTTAAATTGATCGCTCGGTAATTTCCTGGTTTTAGAGGCGTTCAAGCGTTTTACAATCAAGTCTTGAATCTGTTCATGGCATACCGTTCTAGGTATCCGAGGAGTTCGATCAGAAACGATTGTGTTGACTATCTGATCAAGCGATTCGACTTCAAACGGAGTATTACCTAAGGGATGGCCATAAAACATGCCGTAATAAAATTTCAAAAACGTAGTACATTGAATCATCACCCCGCCTATGCCAGGAGATAGTCATCAACATCGATTGGCGAATCAAACTGAGCACCTATCCGATGGATCGTATTTCTAATATGGAAGCAGCAACGGATCTGAGCATGAAGATTCACCATGCCGGCTTCGCGGTGTTTCAAATGGACATCAATATCAAGCCCAAGATGTATAAAAGTCCCATGAAGGAAGCCAATCCCGGACCGACTCAGGTCGTACGGCCGGGCGCGGTAATTCAGCTGACGACCATCGGGGCTCCGAATCGTGACGAGTAGCGTAGAGAGATTTCGATAAGGGATACGCTCTTCACTCCGACGCTCGCGAGAAACAGTTGCATGCGCTGCATCTCGATCTAGCCGGCTGACACAGTCGTACCACTCTTCGTCGGACAGCCTCAAAGTATCCAAGACAAGTTGATCTTTTGATAGATTTTGTTGGCTGATTGACATGGTCATTCCTTACAAGCCGGAGTCGAATGCACAAAGCGGGTTAACCTAAAAATTCGGTTAACCTGCCGGGTGTCATTAGCAAATAATCTGGTTTCGCGATGAAGACACTCAAAATAAGGTCTTCTCCGGACGGCATAAGACCTGATCTAAGAGGGATCGCACACTGTCACCGTCACCGTCACCGTCACAACGCGACAGGGTGATGCCCAGCGTGTATATAGTTCATCGTCTGGACTGTCACCATCAGCGTCGCCTCACGTTTAGCCTGGTGTACCGGCACGGCCAGGCGGAGCTTCAGTTCTTTGCACCGGTCGATCATGTCACGGAGCACTTGGTCGATCGTATAGGTGTGCGTCCCGGTCCAGCGGGCGACCGTCTCACGCAGCTCGGTCTGGAAGCTGCGGAGGGTTGATGCGGCCGTCGGCCTGTGGGCAAACTTCGGTTCGCTGCTGAAGAGCTTAAGCAGGTCACGATCGTAGAAGTCGGGGAAGGTGTCGCCGTAGAACCAGCGTTTCTTTCGGTAGTGCTCGCGGAGGGTCGTGCCCAGCTGCCCGAGCGCCTCGACCCTCTTGCGGGACCTTATCGGCGGGGTGAGCCCACCAACTTCTTCAACCACCCCCTCGATAAATTGCAGCTTGCGCATCGCATCGGGCCAGGCCTTGTAGGTCTTCCGCCACCGCTGGCCGGGCGTCAGCCAGACGGCGAACGTTTCGGCGAAGTCCTCGGCCGGGTGGGCCTGCGCATACCACGCGGGCAGGTGTGTCACGAACTTCCGCGACGCGGGGTTGGGCTTGTAGGTCTCCGGGTAAGCCTCGCTGACCGAGCCGAAGAGCTCGCGGAAACGCTTGCGGCGGTGCAGGCGGTAGGCGCTGGAGAAGGCATGCCCCGCCTCGTGCCGGAGGATCATCATGCGCTGGCGTGGCGTGCCGCCCTCGACGGTGAGCATCTGGGACTGCTCGAGCCGAGCGAGCCTGCGGTGCGCGAGGTAGAACGGGATCGCGATACCGGGGATGTTGTCGGGGCTGAACCACTCGCTGCTTAGCCAGCAGTGCGGGCGGAAGCGCATCAGCCCCGCGTCCTGCAGCTCGCCTTGCAGCCGCTGGACATCCGCGACCAGCGGTGGGCAGTCCTCAAGCGACAGCCCGAGCTGCTTGAACGTCATGTCCAGCAGCTTCTCGTCTTTGTCCCTGGCCCAAGGCACATTCGGAGCAGTCAAAGCAGGAGGCGGCATCGCGTCCAAGTCTAGCACGCAAAATCGGCATCACAAAAGATAGCCCGGTCAAAGAGAAGAGTCCCTTAGAACGTGTACGAGACGTACGCACCACAGCCGGGGGCCTACGGGCCCCGGACGCGGAAGCGGTTGCTTGTCTGAACAGCCCCCGTGTCCTCGCGTCCGGCGCCCGTAGGCCGCCGGCTATTTCACACTTCTCGTGCACGTTCTTAATCGAATGCCTGCCCGAAGCAAGTAAATTCAGGGTTGATTCGCCTCGGCCCACCACTGCTGCATCTGGTCCCGCAGCTGGTTGACGATGGCCGGGTGCTTGCTGGCGAGGTTGGTCGTCTCGCCGATGTCGGACTCGAGGTTGTAGAGTTCTTCGACCTCCTGACGGTCGACCTGGGCGTAGCCGGGGATGGTTTGTACGGCTCGGAGGTACTTCCATTTGCCGGCACGGACGCCGTTGATCGCATAGATGTTGTCTTTCCGGCTGGCGTGGGTGCAGTAGTAGAACGTGCGACGTTTGCCTTCTTTGGACTTACCGAGCAGGAGGTCCGTCTGGTCCACGCCGTCGATCAGGCGATCGTATGGCACCTCGTAGCCAGCGAGGGTGGCGAAGGTGGGCAGGAAGTCCAGTGTGGCAAAGATGGCTTCAGACTCCCCCCCAG
Source organism: Planctomycetota bacterium (assembly GCA_039024275.1). Lineage (GTDB taxonomy): Bacteria > Planctomycetota > Phycisphaerae > Phycisphaerales > Phycisphaeraceae > JAHQVV01. Next base: position 4,664 of record JBCDKD010000086.1, read on the forward strand.
CGGCGACCCTGCCCGGCCAGCGGATGATCGCCGGGACACGCACACCGGCCTCGTAGTTGCTCCCCTTGCCCGCGCGCAGCGGCCCGGCGTCGCCCCAGAACTTCGCGCCCGGCGGGTGGCCCTTCTCACGGTCGCGGTACTTCTTCTGGTTCCACGGGCCATTGTCGGTGGTATAGATGACCAGCGTGTTGTCCGTGAGCCCGAGCTCGTCGAGTTTGTCCAGCAGCCGGCCCGTCTCGTAGTCGAACTCCTCCACCACGTCGCCGTAGAGCCCGCCCGCGGACGTGCCCTTAAACCTAGGCGAGGCGTCGATGTCCGTGTGCATCATCGTGTGCGAGAGGTAGAGCGCAAAGGGCCTGTCCGGGTCGCGCATGGTTTCGAGGTAGTTGATGGCCTTATCGGTGTACAACCGGGTGATGCCGGCCATGTCCCTGCTTCGGCCCCGGCTCTCGTTGTTCTCGTGGTAATCGATGTAGCTGTTGTCGTTCGCGCCCAGCGCACCGAAGTAGTAATCAAAGCCTTGCGCCAGCGGCATGCGGTCGATGATGGCCCGGCGGTCCGAGACGTCCCACTTGCCGATGCACGCGGTCTGGTAGCCGACGCCCTGCAGCAGCTCCGCCCAGGTGATTTCTTCTGCGGGCATGCCCCAGCCGCCGGAGCGGACGGGGTAGCGCCCGGTCAGCAGCGCCGATCGCGATGGGCCGCAGACGTTCTGCGCATAGAAGCTGGTGTACCTGGTGCCCTGCGCCGCGAGCTCGTCCATACGCGGGGTCTTGTGCGTGGTCGATCCGAAGCAGCCGAAGTCGGCGTAGCCCTGGTCGTCGGTGAAGATGATGAGGATGTTGGGGCGCTCGGGCTGCTCCGAGAGCATGCTGCAGCCGGTCAGTAGGAGTAGCGTCAACGGGGCGAAGAAGCGGGTCATCCATGGTCTCCTACAAAAAACGCCGCAGGCTTGTTTCATCCTGCAGCGTTAAGTTTTAGCAAAGTCACGTTAGTCACGCGCGATTATTGCTGGCCCTTGATCGGAGCCAGCGTGAAGTCGCGGATGGTAAAGCCCTTGGTCGCGACCTCCTGCTTCACACCCTTGCGGGATAGAGTGAGGGTGTTCTTGCCCTGCTTCAGCTCAACCCTGATCGGTTGGGTCGCTTCCCACATGCCGACGGTGTGTGGGAGTTCAATGAAGTTCACATTCGTGCCATTGAAATCGAGCTTGACGTTCTGCTTCCACGCAGGCACCGCGACACGCATGGTCAGGGTGTAGGTCCCGGCCTTGGGCGCATCGAACTCGTACTTGACGTCCTGGTCCCCGCCATTGCGGGCGTAGTGCATCTGCATGCCGCCGAGCGAGCTGTTGACGAAGAGGACCTTGCCGTTGCTCTTCTTGTGGCTGGCCGATGCGGCCGCGGGGATCGTGATCACGCCGTTCTTGACGCTGATCTTGCGGTCGGCGTCGGTCACCTTGCCCGAGACGAAGGGGTACTTGACCTTGGACTCGTTGGCTTCGCCGAGCTCCTCACCAACGGCGGCCAACGCCCTGGTACCGGCGGTCTCGATAAGTCGTTTCTGCGTGTTGAGCGCGACACTGTTCCAGAACTCGGTCGTGTGGTTGCCGGTGTTGAAGCCGAGTTTGCGGGTCTCGCCGGCAACATCGCCGATCCACTGTGCACGCTTGACCTGCAGGTAGTCGTCGCCGAGTCCGCGGGCCTGGGTCATCGCCAGGAAGTCGGGCGCCGCCATGTCGCGCTTCGGTGCCCAGCCGGTGTTCCAGCCCGCGCCCAGGACAGCGACCCAGCCATCGGGCGTCCATCGACCCAGCGCGGCGTGGCCGGGCTGCGGCTTGGCGACGGTTGGGACGCCGAACGAACGCAGGATGAACCGCCCGAAGAACGCGCGTCGGCCGCAGATCCCGCCGTTCATCAGGATGTTCTGGAAGAACTGCAGCTCGTCCTTGTCGTTCTTGTTTTCCTGGCTGCCGTAGCGGACGCAGGTGCGCACCAGCGAGACGTACCGCCAGCGGTCATCGCCGGTCGTGATGATGTCCGGGCGGTAGTTCCGCAGCATCTCCCGGCCCCACGACAGGATCTCGTCGGGCTCTTCGCCGTTCACGACGTAGCGGAGCTCCCAGGCGTCGTGCCGCTCAAAATACGGGTCCAGCTCCTTGTCGAGGTAGGCCTGCTCGAAGTGCCTGTAGCGGGCGACGGGGTCCACAAACTCGGGCGCGTCGGTCGCGGCCTTCGCGTTGCGTTGCTTGATCGGGGTCGCGTGCTCCAGGGCGATACCCAACGCGAGCTCGTGGAACACCCCGGCCTTAGCCCGGTTGCTCACATTTTGGATGCCGTTGTAGATCTGGATGGCCCGGCCGTAGTTGCCGTCCTTTGCGCCGCCGTGGTAGACCATCTGCTGCACAAGCGATTCGTTCGCGATCAGCTGGTCAATCAGCCGCTTGTGCTCTGCACCCTTCTGCGCAAACGCGGCGAGGCCGTGCGGCGTCGCTTCCTTGAACATCGCAAATAACGCGAGCTTGCCGTCGTGGCGATCGCTCTGCAGGGTGCGGTCCAGACGCAGGGCCTGCATCGAACGCTCGACACGGGCCTCTGCGTTGGCCAGCGCGGATTCGGCCTGTGCGACCTGCTGCTTGAACTGAGGCTCTTGCTTCTTGAGCTTCTCGTAGTTGGCTTTGCGCTCGGCAAGCGCGTCTTCGCCGGCCTTGCGGTTGTCCTGCCACTTCTTGATCTCGGCGTTCGCCGCGTCGCGCTCGGCCTGGGTCGTCGCCTTAGCCAGCTGCTGCTGGCCCGCCTTGATGCCGCGGTCGGCCTTCGGGATCCAGTGGCCGGTCGCGTGGCCGATCAGGCCCTTCGCGCTGCCGATCTTGCCGAGTTGGTCTTTCGCGGCTTTGAGGTCTGCCTTGGCCTTGGTCTCGGCCTGCAGCGCCTCGCCATACTGCCGCTTGGCACTCTCGCTGACCTTCGGCAGCTCGCGTACCAGCCGCTGCTGCAGCGCTTCCATCTGCTTGGTGTAGTCCGCCTTGAGCGCTTCGCCTTGCTCGGTCAGCTCGGCCGGGGCCTTCTTTTTCGCCTGCGCGGGCAGGGCCAGCACCAGCGTTAACGCCGCCAACATCACGACACGGGCGGTCCACAGGGTCTTCGATCTGATCATCGCTGCAAGCCTTTCATGTCTGACAAGTCGATCCGGCCGACCCGCGCTCCACGCAGCGAGCCCGGTCCACCGGGTACGGGGTAGGTTCTGTTTAAGGTAAACGATCGTGGTGAAAGTATGTTACAGATGGCGAGAAATGCAAATATTGTTGGCCCGCGAGGCGGGTTCCGGCTGGCTCCCGGGGCTTGTGAGGCGAAATCCCGCCCGATACCGGATTTTTTTGGAATGAAACCCGCAGCATCGACACAGGAAAGTGGAGCGATGCAGCCACCTAACCCCGAATTCGTCCGCGCGATCGCGTGGGCGTGCGACAGATGGGCTGTCCACAGCGGCCTATACGTCCGCGCTCTCCTACGTGATCCGCCACACCTTCACGCCCAAGCGCATCGCGGTGCTTGCCTCCGCCGCGGCGGTGCTGCTCGGCGTGGTAATCACGGCGGTGCTGTTAAGCGGGCCCGATGACGACAGAACGATCGTCGAAGCCCCCGGCAATACCAGCGACCCCGCTGCCCCCGGGCCTGTCGAACCAGCGCAAGCCAACATCGTCGCCACCCTAACCGCAGAGCGCGAGGCGGCCTGGTCCACCAACTCGGCGGAGGGTGCTTCAGCACCCGGGGCACAACTGCGAGCCGGTCAAACCCTCACCCTCACCCAGGGCTTCGCCGAGATCACCACCGCCCGCGGCGCGGTCGCCGTCATCGAAGCCCCCACCACGATCGAATTCACCAACAACGACAACGCCATCGAGCTTCGTTCCGGGAAGCTCATCGGCGTCTGCGAGAACAAATCGTCCAAGGGCTTCCTCGTCCGCACCCCGCACATGGATGTGACCGACCTCGGCACACGTTTTGGCATTACAGTCGACACAAGCAACGGTTCGGTCGTTCAAGTCTTTGAAGGGAGCGTCGCGGTCACTCAGCCTGATCGTTCAAGTGCGCCTCGGCTGCTTCAAGATGACGCGTCCTTCGCACTCGACGCGACAGGAGAGCAAGCCGCAGCACCCCAAGACACCGCGGCGTTCTCCAATCTCGCCGGGTATCAAAGCGGCATACTTTCCAAATCGGACTCGGTCGTGATCGTGCCAAGCCGGCCAAGTGTCCTCAATAGCACGCAATACATCAGCAACAGCCAGGTCCACGTCTTCGAAGAGCTGCGCGGCGTCGAACTGCCCAGCGATGTGGCGTTATCGATCACCGAACCGGGCCGATACGACAGGTTCTTGCCCGAGAATTTCGGCACCCGCACCATCGAAGCCGGGACGGTCGTCCGCTCGTTTGTCATCCGCGCCAAATCAGACGGCAGGATGCAGGAATACCTGGGCGAGCTGACGTTCGGGGGCGAGATCCTCGGCGTGATGTCGCTGAAAACCGATTGGTATGCCTTCGTCGAGCAGATGCCCGAGCAGGCCATCGACCTCGACCGCAACAACCCCAGCGACCGAGTGCAGGACCTGCTCGAAGGCGCGGACAGCCCGTACCTCGGCGGCGAGCTCGCGACGGATTGGCTGCGCATCGACCCCGACCGACGGACCCTTACGTTCCGCTTCTTCGTGGCCACGGCGACGGATCACATCCGCGTCTTTGTCGCGGTGCCGGCAGAGGCGGCACGGCCTTCGCAACCTTAGAACATCGCGATCGCTCGTGATCGCAAAGTGTGGACCGACTTGATTTTTGATGAAGCAACAGGAGACAAAGCCATGACCGACCGTAACGACTCTATCCAAGCAACCCTATCACTCACTTCACCAAGGAGAACACTGATGAAACAGCAGTACACCACGGCAGGCTTATGCATCGTGGCTTTCTGTGCCGCCGGAATGGCCCAAGGCGAGACGCTTTTACCCTTATCGAACTGCTGGTCGTCATCAGCATCATCGCGCTCTTGATCGCGATCCTGCTGCCGGCCCTGAGTAGCGCCCGTCAATCCGCTAGGCGGGTCCAGTGCGCCTCGAACAGCCGATCGCTCCTGCAGAGTGCGGTCACAATCGCCGTGGACAACGATGGGCGGTTCCGTCTTTCCCAACGCTTTCTCAATGAATCAGACTCCTACCGCGCGGGATACGACCCGGCGGTAACGCTCAGCGCGGACCACATCAGCTGGATCGCCTCGCACTACGGTGAAGACCTCGAAGAGGTCGGCATGAACATCGAGTGTTTTACATGCCCCGAACGCGGCACCGAGTACATCCGGAAAGACCTGAACGGCAACACCAACTTATGGCGGATGGGTTACTACTTCATGCCCGGGCGTTGGACCAGCCAGTTCAAGACGATCGATGGCAACAGCTGGGTCGCGCCGGAGTCGCTCGAGGATGCCGCTGACTTGGTCATGGTCGCCGACGTCACCGAGCGGGGCACCTACGACCCACCCAACGCGACCGGCTCGCACGGGCCAGGCGGCCTGGTCGTCGGCGAGCGGTTCGCGACCCCGGCCGAACTCGGCGTGATCGGATCGAACGTAGGCCGGCTCGATGGCTCGGTCATCTTCGAGCGGGTGGACGGCCTGGTCGAGTTCGCCGCATCCGAGGGGTTCAGCCCCGGCCACGTGTCGGGGTACTGGGTTGATACGGCTTCGTACGACAACCCGTGAAACGCAAAGCTTTGATCCTGCGGGTGGCCAGCTGGTGGCCGCTTGGCGACTCCTCGCAATGGATCTTATACGCATCCCATTCAATTCTCGCGCGTCGCGTCGAGGCGCAGCCGCCGCGTCATACGCGGGCGGACGATCAACAGGGCCCCTCCGCCCGGGCGTGGCCCGGCGGCTACGTATCTGATCAACGCCTCAGTATGTTCTGGGATGCGTATTAGTTGGGAGCCGTCAAGGGAGGGTGATTTCTTGATTGCGCTCACAGCGTCTGCATTGGAATGGTTGGGGAGAGGACGGGTGATCGTACGGGGCCTTCGCTGCGTTGCGTGGCTGGCGTTGTTGAACAGGTTGTGCGCGCGGGGTTGAGTGTTGGGATGTGTTTGAAGGCATCAAGCGATTCGGCGGGTGGGGCTTAAATCTCCCCGCCTGTAGGCGGGTTGTGCGCAGCAGCGCACCGGTTGTGCGCGCCCCGCTTTCCGGGCTTGTCGTTGAACGCCCGTGACGTACACGTTCTGCGCAAGGTCGCAGTGGTTCAGGCCCGGCCGAATCTCCACACGGATCGAGGAGAGCAAGCGTTGGTGCAGACGAGCTATTCGTCGGGCTCTAGATCGAGCAGGGTCTGCTGCAACTCCGCGAGGGCGATGAGGGTGATCGCGGAGCAGTCGGGGTAGAGCGTGTTGTCCCAGAGGGTGCGGCGGACACCGCCGAGGGCGGGCTCGCGGTCGCGGAGGTAGTACGCGCTGGGGCTCGTGATGATGAGCTGGCCCAAGAAACGCGCGCCCAGGCCGGCGGTCAAGACAGGGCCGAAGGTCTTGTCGGCGGGGATGATGCCGGGGTCGCGCAGGCCCAGGGCTAACAGCGCGGTGGGCATCGCCGACTGCCAGGTCGGGTCGGGCGGGCTGCCGGGCGCGGCCTTCTCTAGGATAAACCCGCCGATGACGTCCTCGGGCCCGAGCAACGGTTTCGAGCGGACCTGCTGCTCGGTGAGCACGTCGAGGTACTCGGCGATCTTCTTCTGCCAGGCCTTGAAGGTCTTTCCCGCAGCATCGGGGTCGGCCTGTGCCTTGGCCAGTTGCGGGCCGGCGGCATCGATGGCGTGCATGACCCAGAGCAGGTCTACCACGCGGGCGTTGTTCTCGTTGGCGTTCATCAGCTCGGTGAGGATGGCCCAGACCGGCTCGATCAGGGTCCTGCTGCGTGTGCTGTCGTAGTAAGCGGCGAGAGCGGCGGTGACGACGGCGGCCGACGCGCGTGGCAGGCGTTTATCCTCGCCCGCCTCGATGCGGAAGCCGCCCTCGGGGTGGCGTAGGTCGAGCAGCGCCTTGCCAAGCCGATCGCGGATCACGAGCTGGTCCGGCGTGAGTCGCACGGGCGTCTCGCACAGGGTCATGAGCATGAACGCCGCGGTGAGGTGCTTGGGCGGCAGGTTCTCGGGGACCGCGCTGGGCACGAGCTGCTCGACGATGCGCAGCACGCGCTCGCAACGGGCCATCATCGTCTGGCCCCCGATCTCGGCACCGATCGCGATACCGGAATAGCGGGTCAACGCGTAGCAGAGAAGCGCCGTCTCACGCGCGTCGGCCCACTGCGGTGCGTAACGCTCAAGGGACGGCTGGTACGTGCCGCGGACCTGCTCGAAACCATCGTTCGGGTCGGTCGTGATGAGCTGGTCGAGGTACTGCGCGGTGCGCTCTGCCAGGCCGGCGATGGTTCGGCCGTCGATGATCTGCTGGGGCAGCAGGACGTTGCCACGGATAAGTTGACGCATCGGCTGAGCCGGGCCCGGGCGGACCATATGGATGGTCTCAAAACGCTGCAGCGCCGGGCCGTCGGCACGCGCGACCAGTGGCAGTTCGTCGGCGTCGTAGCCCTGCAGGTCCATCAGGCGGAAGACCTGCCGAGGCGGCGAATTGTTGCGGGAGAGCTCGATGCCGGGCCAGGCGTAGTCCGCTTTACCAGCCAGCGGGCCGGCGAGCCGCAGGCCGTGATACCCCGCCGCGAAGGTCTGGAAGACCGCTTCGTCCGGGGCGTTCACGGGGAGGATGATGGACGCCAGGCTGTGGCCGAGCTGGATATCCAACTGCACGCGCTTGCGGGTGTCGAGGATCGCGATGTTCAACAGCTCGGGGTCGGCGATGTTGAGCTCGATCGCGCGTTTCATCTGCTTGTCGCGGAGTTGCTCGAGCGCCTCCCGGGTCGCGGCGGCGAGCAGCGGTGCGAGTTGGATCGGCTTGCCGGGGTCGTCGATCGTGTCCTGGATATCCGACCGCAGGGCCTGCCCACGCCCAAGCGCCCGCCCGTCGTCGCGCAGGGTGATATAGACCCCGAATAACCCCGTCACGGCCCGGTCGGGCAGGTCCGCGTCCGCAGGCACGCCGTCTTCGGACCGCAGCCAGCCCTGAACCCACTCAAACGCCGCCTCACCATCTGCCCACCCCACCAGCGGGGCCTCGGGTGCAGCTTCGACCTCGGCGACGCCCTGTGCCAAGGCCTGTTGGGCAAACAGCACCCCCAAGAGCAGGCACCCCAGCATGTTGCGTGTACGCAACATCCGGCCGTATCGGCCCGCCCTGACCACATGTATTTTACCTTGCAAGTTCATGCATAATCTCAACTTATCGCTATTTTTGTACACCTACTAGGCCAACGGGCGCTGATGGGGTATGCTTGGACAGATCAGTGTTCAGGAGCATTCGTTGATGTTCGAAACCGTCTTCAAACTAAGCAGCCCCGAAGCCGGGCACCGCAAGAAGATCATCATTCTGACGCTGCTAACATTCATCGCTTTGTGCTAGCCGGCCAGCATAGCCGATCACCGCTCAAATCGGCCCCTCGATGTAACAAGACGTACAAAAAAGCACCGCATTTGCGGTGCTTGTTGCGTTTAGAAGGCGTATGAGAAGTGCCTTAGGTGGGATAGGCTTCCAGCCTGTCGTCACGACGAAGTCGTGAATCTAGCGGATCCGGGCTACGCCTGAACGACGGGCAAGATGCCGATCGCACCTTCTCGTACACGTTCTTAGGGGTTGCTGGCATAAGCCATCCGATTTAGGCCAGCGACGGATCAAGATTCTTGACGACTTCGACGAGTTCGGCGACGTGCGCGGCGGACTCATCCATAAGCTTCTGCTCGGCATCGTCCAGTTCGATCTGGATGACCTTTTCAACGCCGGCCTGGCCGAGCAGGGTGGGCACGCCGACGAACAGGCCGTTGATCCCGAACTCGCCGTCGCAATAGGACGCGCAGGGGAGGATCCGCTTCTTATCCTTGAGGATGGCTTCAACCATCTGGACGGTGCCGGACGCCGGGGCGAGGTAGCCGGAGGTACCCATCTTCTTGACGATCTCGCCGCCGCCCTTCTTCGCGCGTTCGACGATCTCGTTGAGCTTGTCTTCGCTGATGAACTGGGTGACCGGGATGCCGCAGATATTGGTGTAACGCGGCAGCGGCACCATGTCGTCGCCGTGCCCGCCGAGCAAGAGCGCGTTGATATCCTCGACGGAGAAGCCGGTCTCCATGGCGATAAAGGTCTTGAAGCGGGCGACATCGAGGCAGCCCGCCTGGCCGATGATCCGGTTGGTCGGGAAGCCGGTCGCCTTCCACATCGTGTAGACCATCGCGTCGAGGGGGTTGGAGACGACGATGACCACCGCGTCGGGCGCGTGCTGCTTGATGTTCTCGCCGACCGACTTGACGATCTTCACGTTGGTGCCGATGAGGTCGTCGCGCGACATGCCGGGCTTGCGGGGGATGCCGGCGGAGACGACCACGACATCCGAATCGGCGATGTGGCTGTAGTCGTCGGTCGCGGTGATGTTGGCGTCGAACAGCTCCATCGGGCCGCACTGGGCCAGGTCGAGCATCCGGCCGTCGACCGGGAGCATCGTGCTGCCGTCGTCGAGGGTGCGCTTGATATCGACCGCGACGACGTCGCCAAGCTCTTTGACCGCCGACCAGAGGGCGACGGACGCGCCGACGTTGCCGCCGGCACCGATGACAGAGATCTTGTTTCGCTTGGGCATGGTGGGTTCCTGTGTTTCACGCGGCGGGGCACGGTGCTGATCATTCAAGGGGGCTGGTGGACCGGCCATGATAGTGCCGCAGCCGCGGCTAGCAACGTGGCTGCAAAATTCTCCAGAAACTCAAGCCAAACCCTCAAAAAGCCTTGCCCGGCGAAGGCGCCCCCGTACGCTTGTCTCCCCGGAGGCCACCATGCTTGTTGTGCGCGACTCCGATCCGACCCAACACGAGTCCGAAACGCCTCCCGCGATGATGCGATGAGACGCCGAGCGACCGTGCCCCTGGTCCAACCCGATCCATACCCCTGCCGCGCCGAAGCGTGGGAGCGCTGCCATGACAACCACCACCCTCACCCAGCGGATCCGTTCGCCGGAAGACATCAAGGTCGGCGACTACGTCGTCAAGAGCTACACGCACTACCAGCTCGTCCCGGGCGGCCTCGAGCCCTCGATCGCCGGCCAGACGGTGGAGCCGATACGATTGACCGGCTGGTCCAGCGGCGCGGGCGAGCCAGAGAAGGTGCTCGCGGTCAGCCTGCCGTTCGTGCTGGTTGAGTGCTGCACGTACGGCCTGCGGCACGTGATCGACACGCGTCAGCACGTGCTGATGAAGGTCGGTAAAGCCTATGCAGACGCCGCCAAGCCCGAGCCTGAGAAAAAGAAAAAAAAGAAGGGCAAAGGCAAGAAGCGGAAGGGTCGCAAGAAGCAAAAGAAGAAGTAGGCCGACAAAGAACACCACGCGGGTTGATCTCGCGCGGTGTTGATTTTTGCTTCGGCACCTGCGGTGTAGCGGGCGACGCGGAGCGTCCCGTTCAAATAGTCAGCGGTGCTTCGAACGGGACGCTCCGCGTCGCCCGCTACACCGCCCTGTTGGAACTCAGATCTTTGGCAGCGCCGCGCCAATCAGCGTGCCGACCAGCAGGACGCCGAGCATGCCCGTCACCAGGATCAGCGTGATCACCAGGTTGCGGTTGCTGTGGTCCAGCCAGCTGGCCTGCATCACTTCGACTGTTGGTTTCTCCGGCGTCGCACCGCCGTAGACCTGGTTGATCTGCAGCAGCTTGGCGGGCGAGAACGGTGCGTCCTGGTTGGCATATGCCTCGCGTATCCCGGCCACCACCGCGGCTTCAACCGGCTCGGCGTTGTTGCCGAAGTCGCGGCTGCGGATGTAGGTCAAAATATCGGCGATGTCCTGATCGGTGACCTCCGCGTACTTGAAGCCGGTCATCACCGCCTGGATCGCGGGCGGCTCGTACAGCTTGCCATTGACCGTGATCGGCCCCTCGACCCCGTTGAGAATGAGCAGCGACAGCATCTCCGGCGTCTTATGCACCCAGTCCGAAGGCGACAGCGGCGGGCCCGCCCCCTCTAGGCCCTTGCCATCCTCGCCGTGGCACGTCGAGCAGTGCGCGCCGTACAGCAGGCTGCCCGCCTCGATCCGGGCGACCGTTTCTGGGTCCAGCTCGTTGCGCTCGTAGAGGAACATCTCGTCGAGCTTCGCAACCAGGCCCGCGAGTGATTCGGGGGCGCTGGCCTGCAGCGCGGTGAAGACGTCGGGCTTGCCGTTGAGTTCCATCGGCGAGGAACGCACCTCGCTGCCCTGCGACATGCCGGTGAGGATCGCGAGCTTGTTGCCCTCGGAGTACTCATCCGAAGCGAGCTTATTCACCAACTCGTTGACGACGGCGATCTTATCCTGCTCCACCGCCTGGTCGGCGAGCGTGGTGAGCAGGTCGTTGCGGCTGTCGGCGAAGTCGGGCGCGTCAACAAGCGCGAGCAGCGAGCCGATCGTCAGGTCGCCGCTCTCGGTCGCCTTGACCAACGCCCCGGCGAGCATGTCCTTGATGGGCCCGCCCTCGACCCTGGCGAGCATGACCGCTTCCTTGCCACGCAGGCCGCTGACGACGGCGCTGTGGAAGAGCTTGTCTTCGCCACGCCGCCTGAGCACGCCAAGCAAGACGTCGTAGGCCTGCGGCGTATCGATGCTCGCAAGCACGCCGGCACTGAGCGCGAGTTGCATGTCCATCGCCCAGTTCGGCGACTCGTTCGCATAGCGGAGCATCAACGCGACAAAGTCCCGCGCCTCGGGCTCGCCCTCGAACGCCTCGCTCAGGCGGAGCACTTGGACACGGACCCGCTGGTCTTCGGAGTTGCCGGCCGCTTTGAGGACCTCGGGCCCGAGCTGACGCATCCCTTCAAGCGTCCACAGCGCGTGGATCCGGGCCTGCGGGTTGTCGCTTGTTGTCGCCAGCTCGATCAGCGGGTCGACCGAGTCGCTGGCCCGCCGCTGCACGAGCACGCGCTGGGCGTTGTGGCGGTGCCAGCTGTTGGTGTGGCCCAGGAGCCCGACCAGCTGCAGGCTGTCCATCGAGCTGAGCTTGACCGGGGCATGATCGATCGGCGAGTCCTTGTGGACCACGCGGTAGATCCGGCCCATGCCGATCGGCTTGTCAAGCTCTCGGGCATCGATCTGCCGACGCAAATAGCCGCTGATGTAGGTCTGGTGCTGGATCAGCCCGCGGTACAGATCGACGAGGTAAAGCGCGCCGTCCGGCCCGGTGTACGCGTTGACAAAGCGGTTGCGTTCGTCGGTCGAGGTCAGGAACTCCCTGCCCTCATAAGCGTGCTCCGCGGTGGGCTTGCCGCCTTCATCCGTGCCGAGCACGATGCGCTTGACGAGGTTGCCCGCGGGCTCGGGGATGAAGACGTTGTTGTAGTAGTTTCCGGGGAACTGCGTGCCGCGGTAGATCACCGGGCCGCACGCCGCGGTCGCGACCTTGAGCTTCCAGGTCTCGTGGTCGACGACGTTCGGCTGGTACGCGCGGTTGACGCCGGGCGTCGGCCCGATGGGCCAGACGTTGGGCTTGACCTTGAGCAGCGGGTTCCTGAAACTGAAGTTCGGGTTGCGCTTCGTCGCGCTCGGTGGCAGCAGCTCGTACTCGATCAGGATCGGGTTGCGGTTGGTCAGGATCCGGCCGTCGTCGTCCTGCGTGATCCCCCACTGCCCGCGGAACTCGGTGCCGCCCGCCGGGTTGCGGTCGGTCTTCATGTCCGGGCGGAAGCGTGCGCCGCTCTGCTTGTAGCGCCGCGTGGACTTGGCGTTGTAGTACCAGTTGTCCAGGCCGTAGAGCAGGCCGTTCGCCTGGTGTTCGACATTGCTCTTCGCCTTGCCGTCGTTGGAGTACTTCGGGTCGACGGTCTGCTTGAAACCGGCCGTGCCGTTAGAGTTGATCTTGACGAAGTAGAGCTTCTCAAAATCAGCATAGAGCAGCCCGCCCTTGGCAAACGCGAGGGCGCGGGGCAGGATGATCCCGTCGAGGAAGACGGTGCGCTTGTCCATCACGCCGTCCGCGTCGGTGTCTTCGAGGATGACGATGTTGCCCTTGGGCTCTTCCTCGCCGTTGGCGAACTGGTCGGGCATGTAGGTCGTCATCTCCGCGACCCAGAGCCGGCCGTGCTCGTCCCAGGCCATACACACCGGGTCCACGACCAAAGGCTCGGCCGCGACCAGCTGGATCTCAAAGCCCTCTTCAAGCTGGAAGGTCTTAAGCGCCTCCTCCGGCGAAAGCACCGGCGAGGGCTTGTTCATGATCTCGTCCGGCGGATCGATCGACTGGTCCGCGTCCGCCAACGCGGAAAGCGGGGCCAAAACCAGAGCCAATAAACAGAGAGACAAACGGACGATGGAGAATCGGTTCATAGCAGCACAAAACAGGGGTGAGATTGGCGTATATGGCTTGTGACAATTAGGACCACTTGTCAACGCTATATCTTACGCGGAATAGACGGACTGATCTTCTTAAAATCACGCTTAAAAACGTTCATTTGGTGCCAAGACCACGAGAGCCGCTAGAATCCACGCCCTCCAGCAGAGCCCACCATGCCCGACACGATCCAGCCCAGACTCACGCCCGGCGACCACAAGATCGCGATCGCCTGCGGCCGGTTCAACGAGTACATCGTCGACCGCCTGCTCGAGGCGGCTGTGGACACCTGGCACATGCTCGGGGGCAAGGACGAGAACCTCACCGTCGCCCAAGTGCCCGGGGCGTTCGAGCTGCCCGTTACGGCGCTCAAGCTAGCCGAGTCGGGCGACTACGCCGCGATCATCTGCCTTGGGTGTGTGATCCGTGGCGAGACCGACCACTACGACGCCGTGGTCGAGCAGACCGCCAAGGGCGTGAAGGACGTGAACGTCAAGACCGGCGTGCCGTGCATCTTCGGCGTGCTGACCTGCGACAACCTCGAGCAGGCCATCCACCGGGCCGGGGGTAAGGTCGGCAACCAGGGCCGGTACGCCATGATGGCCGGGGTGGAGATGGCGAACCTGATCGA
>JBCDKD010000087.1:0-18656 GCA_039024275.1 Planctomycetota bacterium
CGGCGACGGCCTCAAGGGCCTGCCGCACTGGGTGCGTGGGCTGGCAAAAGTCAGCCGCTGGGTCACCATCAAGATCATCTTCTACAACGCCAGACTGATCGCACGGAGAGAGAAAACATGAGTCTTCATGCGAAATGCACCGTAGCTAGGCGCCTCTGCCACGGCATCGAGGATGAGCAGGTCGAGCGTGCCTTTGACAAGATGATCCATAGCATTACCTAGATAAGCTGGGTATGAAGCCTAGAATATCTATGCAATGGGCTGCGTCAAGCCTTTTGCAGAAAAATGCGGCAGTATTCCAGCTTCGTTGTCGCGGCGCAACAGCGCAGGGCTTGTCTTCCGGCCGGTTCCGAATGGGAGGCAGTGCGAGAATCCTAACGTGAAAAGAATACCGCCGTCAACGCACGAGGCATTGACGGCGGCGGAGGAGAAAATCTATGTTGAGACGCTCTATACTCCAGAAACATAATAGGCGCTTTTGTCACGGAATGTAGCTTAATTCTGCCTGTGCGAAAAGATTATTTCACATGGATCTTCTTTGGTTTTACTTCTTCCTTCTTCTTGAGCCTTAGTGTCAAGATTCCGCTCTCTAAGGTCGCCTCAACGTCGGTTGTTTCAACCGTGGTGGGTAAGGTGAACTGCCGACGCACACGGGTGTATCGGCGTTCGTGCAGGTGCGTCGTGCCGTCGTCTTTACGCGTCGAGCCGCGCTTGGCGGCGATCCTGAGCACGCCGTTGTCGATATCGATCTCGACTTGGTCCTTGGCAAAGCCAGGCAACTCGGCTGAGACGGTCAAACCGTCTGCATCCTCATGGATATCGACGGGGTACTTCGCTGTCAGGTCGTCGCTGTGGACGCCCCGGCCGTTGAAAGCACGGTCCATGTCGCGGAGCAGGTCAAACGGGGTGTCCCAAACTTTCTGGATGCTGTTGATCATGGTGTTGTTCCTTTCATGCAATGGGATAACATTGGAGATTTTTGAGGTCTCCATGACACGGCCAAACGTGGTCATGCGGTGTTCTTAGACGCAAGCATCATGCCACTCAACAAACGGCTATTTACCTTCTAAAAAAGCGTTATTCGCCCATAAGTGGCTTTGTGTTTTGCCGTTTTGGCAGCGTCCCTATAAACGGTTGCCAAGCCAGCACGCTGGTTTTGTACGCGAACAAAACACGCTGGCCCGTTAAACTACCTGGCTTATGGCCACCGTCTCTGACCACATCAAGACACGAGCGGCGATCATCGGTTGCACCGGCTACACGGGCTACTACCTGGTCGATCTATTGCTGCGCCACCCGCAGGCCGAACTCACCTACCTCGCCAGCCACCGCGAGGTCTTACCCGACCTGCGTGACGAGTTCCCGGCGCTGCTTGGCAGGCTGGACACCGACGTCGCGCAGACCCGGCCCATCAATTCAGATTCGATCGCAGAAGCCGCCGACGTCGCGTTCCTCGGTCTGCCCCACAAGGCCGCGATGGCGTACGCGCCCAAGCTGCTCGATGCGGGGCTGCGTGTTATCGACCTCAGCGCGGACTACCGGCTGACGGATCAAGCGCTCTACGAATCGGTCTACGATGTCGCGCACGACGACCCGGCTAACCTATCCGATGCGGTGTACGGCATCCCCGAACTATTCCGAAAGGACCTGCCCGGCGCCACACTCGTGGCCAATCCCGGCTGCTACCCGACCGCCGCGGCGCTCGCGATCGCGCCGCTGCTCTCACATTCGCTCGTGAAGACCGACCGCATCGTAATCAACGCCGCGTCTGGCGTCACTGGCGCGGGCAAGTCACCCAAGCCCGCGCTACACTTCCCCGAGGCCAACCAGGGCTATCACGCCTACGGCACGATCGGCGGGCACCGCCATCAGCCCGAGATCGCTCAGACACTGTCGCGGATCGCCGGGCATCCAGTCGAGCCGCTCTTCGTACCGCATCTGCTGCCGGTCGATCGCGGTATCCTCGAGACGATCTACCTCGAGCCGCACGACCCGGATGTCGCTGAAGAGGAGTTGATCGAAGCCTTTGTCGATGTGTATGGCAGCGAGCCGTTTGTTCGTTTGCGTGACACCCCGCCGAACATCAAGCACGTCGTCGGAACGAACTTCTGCGATCTGAGCGTTCGCCTCGCAACGGTCGGCGACACGAAAACCGTCGTGGTGTTTGCTGCGGAGGACAACATGATTAAGGGTGCCTCCGGCCAAGCGGTGCAGAATATGAACGTGGTGTTCGAGCTGGACGAAACGCTGGGCTTGATTTAGTGCACGAAGTCATATTTTCGGGTATCCTACCTACGACATTCCTATTGAAGTAGGTGGATAACAATGAGCTTGCGATCCCTGCTACCAATCGCTTTGGTTGTGTCTTGCCTCACGCTGTCTTGCCTGGCCGCAGATGAACAACCCCCCAAAGCCGCGTTCAAGAACGAGCCCGGCACGACCCAAGGCGTCGTGGACATTGAGAAATTCAAGAAGCCAAAGACAGCGTTGCAACTGGTCGGTGAAGACGGGCACATCATGGTGCCCGAGCCTGGGCCCGGCACGAACTGGTCGTTCAAAGATGGCGAGTTGACCGCGTCCAACAAGCGGGCTGGCGACAGCATGCTGACGCCCGAGGTCTACGGCGACATGCTCATGCACGTCGAGTTCAACGTCAACGATAGCGGGGAATCCAACCGCGAGAAAAACGGCAACTCTGGCGTCTACATCCAGCAACGATACGAGTTGCAGATCACCAACGCCTACGGTGTTTCAGAAGAAGACTACAAGGCTGGCTACAACGGCAGCCTCTACCGCATGAAGAAGCCCGACAAGCTGGTCAGCAAGCCGGCCGGCGAATGGCAGACCTACATCATCGTCTTCCGTGCACCGCGTTGGGATGGCGACAAAAAAATCGAGAACGCACGTATCACTGTCTACCACAACGGCGTGGTGATCCATGATGACTACGAGATGAAACGCAAGACAGGCGCTGGTAGAAGAGAAGGGCCCGAAAAACGCCCGACCCGCCTGCAAGGCCACCAGAACCCGGTGCGGTTTCGCAACGTGTGGATCCAGGAATTAGAGTTGAAGTAGATCAGCCGATCAGCTTCGCGTTGCTGCAATACCGCTTGCAAAGATCATCATCACAGCATAGCGCGTGCCGGGCTTTACATGCCGCTCGGCCGTGGTAGATCAGGAGGTGCGACAGCATCGTCCAGTTCTTGCGGGGGAACAGAGCCATGAGGTCGCGTTCGATCTTCTTTGGGTCGTCATGCTGGGTGAAGCCCATGCGTTTGGCGATCCGTCCCACGTGGGTGTCGACAACGACGCCGTGGTTGATGTTAAACGCGTTGCCGAGCACGACATTGGCGGTCTTTCTTGCCGCTCCCGGCAGTTGAATCAGTTCCTCCATGGTCTGTGGCACAAGCCCGTCGTGTTCTTCGACGAGGCGCTGGGCCATGCCCCTGAGGTTCTTAGCCTTGTTCCGCCAGAAGTTGACACGGTTGACCAGGGCCTCGATCGTGGCGAGGTCGGCCTTGGCCATAAGTTGGGGCGTAGGCAGCTTCTTGAAGATGCCGGGGGTGACTTGGTTCACGAGGTTGTCGGTGCACTGAGCAGACAGAATCGTCGCGACGAGTAGTTCGAATGGGTTTGAATGGATCAGCGCGCAGTGCGCATCGGGGTATTTCGCTTCGAGCTTCTTGTAGATCCGTGCGGCCCGGCGGCGCTCTGGTTCGGGTGCCTTAACGAGCTTTGGCTCGGACTTCCTGCGTGCCGCCTTCTTCCGCGTGGTTTTCTTCTTGCTTGACTTCTTGGCCATCGACGGATTGTAGGGCCCCGTCCGTTAGTCGTCGGCACCAGGGTGAGATAAGCAGCGTGATCAGACCGGTGAACCACGCGCCGCGTACCGCATGCCTAGATAAGTCGTACGACGTCTCGAAGGCGCTTCGCCTTTCTTCAAGGACCGCCTGACCTGCCTCAGCTTCGTAGAGCATCGGGTATGATTGCCGCATCTCCCACAACCGGTTGCCACCCACGAGCATCAGCACGACACAGGCCGCGAGCAGGCCAAGCCTGATACCGCTGAGCAGGGCGCTGCCGATGTGATTGGATGTAGCAAGCCGCGCAGCAATCGGGTAAATCAACCTGCTAAGCACCGCCAGACCAAGCAGGCACAGGCTGACCACGCCGCCAACGAGGAACAGGTTCTGCGCGATGTAGCCCGCGACGATCTCATTCGAAGACTCGGAGAATAGCTCGTTTGCGAAGGGCGGCTGGCCCGGACGGGCGTCGACCTTGCGTGAGCTGTCGAAGGTCTCCACCACGGCGAGGATCGTCCCGGCGGACATCCCGAGGAACAGGCCCATCGAGGCGTACCAGACCAGTTCGATTAGCTTGGCGAGGTGTCGGGTCATCGCGTGTGGGTTCGCGGCGTCGGCTTGTGATCAGGTGTTCGTTTCGTTGGAGGCCGGGACAACATCTGCGGGCCTTCGGCACCAGGGCGTGAGCACGAACGCGGCCAGGCCGCAGAACCAGCCCGTGGCAGCAATAGCCTCGGATAGCTGATGCCGGGCCTCGAAGGACTTGCGCAGCTCTGCGAGTTGGTTGTCTGTTGCGCTGGGGTCGTACAGGCCTGGCCAGTCCTGGTTCATCCCGTAGCTGATCCCGCTGGCCCAAATCATGAGCACGACGCAGGCCCCCAGCGCGATCCCACGCATGAGGCTAAAGCCATTTCCGCCAACCATGCGGCCGCCCTGTGAACGGCTGATGAGACCTGCGCCCGTGAGTGCGACAGCCGCCAGCGCCAACGCGGCGATCGCAGCGACCCCGACCACCGAGAAGAGGTTCTGCGCGGTGTAGCCCGCGGTGATTTCCGCGTGGTACTCAGCGAAACGCGGGTCAGTGAACGGTTCGATGCCCGGGGCCGATTCGAGCGTACGTGCCGACGTGAAGGCCACGATCAGGCCCATCACCAGCGCGGCGGACATCCCGAGGTAGAGGCCCATAAAAAGGCCCCAGCCGCCGCGCAAGAGCCTGCCGAGATGTGTGATGCCGCTGCTCATTGGTTTCCATTCTCGGTCGACTGGTCAAGGTGCCCATGCCACGCGCGGACGAGGTCAAACGCCTGCATCGGGCTCAACGCGTTCAGATCAATCGTACGCAGCTTCTCGATGATCGGGTGCGGCAGGTACTCGGTAAACAACGACATCTGCGGCGGCGGGGCGGGCTTGGCCGCGTGCGGCTTAGCACTTGTACTCGCATGGCTGACGGCCAGGTCCGCCAGTAGCTGGTTTGCACGTTCGATCACACTATCCGGGATGCCCGCGATCTTAGCGACGTGGATGCCGTAGGACCGGTCGGCACTCCCGGGCGCGATGCGGTGCAGGAACACGATCTCGTCCTGCCACTCACGCACCGTGACGCTCAGGTTGGTCACGCTCGGTAGCCGCTCGGCCAAGCTCGTAATCTCGTGGTAATGCGTCGCGAAGAGCGTCCGCGGCCCGTTGTGCTTGCCGCTACCGGCGAGGTGTTCGGCGATCGCCCAGGCCAGCGACAAGCCATCGAGCGTGCTCGTGCCCCGCCCGATCTCGTCTAGGATGACGAGCGAGCGGCCGGTCGCGTGGTGGCAGATGTTGGCCGTCTCGGTCATCTCGACCATGAACGTCGATTGCCCGGCGTGCAACTCGTCATTCGCGCCGACGCGCGTGAAGATCCGGTCCGTCAGGCCGACGGTCGCGCTGTCAGCGGGGACGAAGCAGCCCGTATGCGCGAGCAGGGTGATCAGCGCGGCTTGGCGGATGTACGTCGACTTACCGGCCATGTTTGGGCCGGTGATGAGCGCCAAGCTGGTGTCTGGTGGGTGCTGGTAGCTCGTGGCTGGTTGCTGGTGATCGATTTCCGCACTCCCGTCCAGCAACCCGTCGCCTGCACCGAGCACCAGGTCGTTGGGCACGAATGAGTCCCCCAGCAGTTCATCCAGTACCGGGTGACGGCCGGCTTCGATCAGAAGCACCGGCTCATCCACGATCGTCGGCTTGACGTAGTTCGCCCGTGCCGAGCGCTCTGCGAACGCGCCAAGCACGTCCAGCTCCGCCACAAGCTGTGCGAAGCCATGCAGGGACACCATCTCGTCCGCCGCCCGCGTGCAAAGCTCGGCAAATAGCGATTGCTCCCGTGCGACCGCCCGTGATTCGGCGGACAGCACCTTGCCCTCAAACGCCTTGAGCTCCTGCGTGATAAAACGCTCGGCGTTTTTGAGTGTCTGTTTGCGCGACCAGCTGTCCGGGGCCTTGGCTTTGTTGGCTGCGGACAGTTCGATGTAGTAGCCGAACACCTTGTTGTAGCCCACCTTGATATGGGGGATCTCGTGTTCTTCCGCGAGCCGGGCCTGGTATTGCGCCAGCCAGGCGTGGCTGTCGCGCTGCAGGCTGCGGGCCTCGTCGAGCTCGGCATCGTGTCCGTCGGCGATCAACCCACCCTCACGCAGGTGTGCGGGCGGCTGCTCGATGCATGCGTCGAGGATGGTCTTCGCCAGCGGTTCGAGGATCGATAGAAGCATCGCCGCACGGTCGTGATACGCCGACTGGTTGGGCCGGTCCGCGAGCACGTCCTGCACGGCCTTGGCCTGCCCAACGCTGCGCCCTAGCGCGACCAGGTCGCGTGGCGTCGCGCGCCCGACCGCTAAGCGTGCCGCGATGCGCTCGATGTCCTGAACCGGGCCGATCGCTTCTTTGAGATCCCGCCTGAACCGGCTGTCGTCCAGCATGGCCTGCACCACACCCTGGCGCTGTTCGATCCCGCCGCGGTCGCTCAGCGGGTAGCACAGCCAATGCCGGAGGAGGCGTTTGCCCATCGCCGTACTCGGCGCGCTGGGGCCTTTGAAGACACCCAGCAGTGCGCCCTCGGTCGAGCCGGTACGAAGGGTGCGGTCGATCTCAAGCGAGCGCAGCGAGGTCGGATCGATGACCAGGTGGTCCTGACGGGCGAAGCGCTTGGGCGGACGCAGGTGGGCCAGTCGCGAAGGCGTACCGCTGGCCTCTTCACCGGAGCGTTGGGTCTCGCTGAGGTACTGCAGGATCGCGCCGGCGGCGGTCAGTGCCGGGTCGTCATCCGCAAAGCCGAAGCCCGAGAGCCGCGCGACGCCGTACTGGGCCTTGAGCGCATCGGCCGCCTCGTCGATACGGAACTGCCAGCTGGGTCGGCCGGTCGCGCTGCAGCCGAGCTGTTGCTTGAGTTGCTCGATGCGTAGCGGCGCGTCGCCCGTCGCGGTGTCGCAATACAAGAGCTCGCTTGGCGCGATACGGGCGAGCTCTTCCTCGGCCTCGCCTTCGTCGAGTGTTGCGACGCTGAACGACCCTGTAGACAACTCGAGCCAGGCGATCGAGGCCTGCGCGCCGTCGCTGCCCGCCTGGTGGTGGTACACGATCGCGGCGAGCGGGTTCTCCGCGCCTTCTTCAAGCAGCGACTCGTCCGTCAGCGTGCCGGGCGTCATCACGCGGGTCACGTCGCGTTTGACCACGCCTTTGGCCTGTGCGGCGTCCTCGACCTGTTCGCAGATCGCGACGCGGTGGCCGGCCTGGATCATTTTGCGGAGGTAGCCCTCGACGCTGTGGTACGGCACGCCGGCCATGGGCACGCCCTCGGTCCTTTGCGTGAGCGTAATGCCCATCGCCTTGTGCGCGAGCACCGCGTCCTCGTAGAACATCTCGTAGAAGTCGCCCATCCGGAAGAACAGCACGCAGCCCGGGTGCTGCTGCTTGAAGTGCTTGTACTGCCGCATCGCGGGGGTGTCTGGCTTCGGCTTCGCCGGCTTGGCGGGTTGGGATGTCGAAGCTTTCTCTCCGGTCGCGGCCGAGTTCAGTGGCGGGGTGGCCATGAGGGCAGTGTAGTTCGTTTAGAGCAAGCCGTTTCGAAAGGAAGTTTCAGGTATCTGAATCCAGAATTTCTTCCGGGAGCGGCGGGCGGACGTACTGCAGGAGTCTACGCTCACAGGCACCAAATTCCTTGTAATTCTGTCGTGCTTGTTTGAGACTCAACGCACCATTTGGACCTCCCCGTATGATCCCAGCGTCATAATCATCCTGCCCATCATCTTCCCAGAAACAGACCGGGCATATCTCGTAGCCTCCGCGCTCTTCCAGGGTCAGGTAGTAACAGCACGGGCAGCGCAAAGGTAGATCTTTCGGTTGATTCTTCATGCGCGGTATGTACTCACAGAACCACTGTTCTCGTCTAGCTGACTCATCAGGGCCTGGTTGATCTGGTGTGCTGCTTTCCATTTGGCTTCGGGTCTTTACTGACTGAGTCGAGTGGATGAAACATTCATGATTTTTTCGTGTAACAATACGGGTATGGATACAGTTCTCCTCCATCAAAGCTTGACTTAATCAGGCAGCGGTTCTGAACAACTTCGATCATCGTCTCATGCGCGATGCCATCGGTTTCGCAGTCGATGCTGTTGAGTGATTGATCGCCATCGACGTTATAGAAAAACCGCTTATGGATTCGATAGTCGCGACGCAGGTTTGTACGCCATTGTGAATTATGCCCCCAGCCGTGTGACTGGTCGTGGCAGGGTTTATCGCTTCGGCAAAAGGTCCAGTAGAGCGTACTCGACTCTGTGATCGTTTTATCGATGTGGTTTTTGCCTCCTGTGACTTTGCACCCTGCTCGGCAATACATCATGTCGCCGAGCATCAGGCAAGGCCAGACACACCGATCGATCTTGATCGGGGCCTGCGGGTCTTCGGCCTGTGAGACCGACAGGACTTCGTGATAAAACGGATGGAACTTACACTATTGCGTTGTTTGAAAACCAAGCTGCTCGTGGAAGATTTGGAAGCCTTCGATGGGTAGGCTTGGCTCTGGGTAGTCGGTTGTCTCGCCACGCCCGGCTTGAAAACGCAGCAGTAGCGACGAGGTCACGCGAGAGAGTGCATACAGAACCCAGAGGTCTGCCTGCTTCGCGGCGGACCAGTTATGGTTGGTTCGATCCCTGTAACGCGAGAGCCATTTCTTGTATCCGCCGTTCTTTCGGAGCCAGCACTCAAGTACTTCGCCATAGGCCTCATGCCCTCTGTAAGCAGTGATTCCCCGATACAGATCTGTGATAGGTACTTGTGATTTGTGCATCGCCGACTCGTTGTGCCTTCGGCCTGTACGTAGAAAATCATGCACGGGCCGTAGTTCATTCGTTTCACTGTACTGTCTTATTGCTCATGCATGGTTTGTCCCACCTATTCTGTTTTTAACGTCTTGCGCTTCGGTTTTCGTTTTGGATCACTTATTATTACGCTTCCCGCTAGGCCCCTCGTCCGATCCTCACAATACAGCCTGCTTTTTTACCTACGGATACGTTTTTGTTGAACCCATCCAGCCAGTTCATGCCGACAACAAAGTCGCAGTGCGTTTTGGTTTACGTGTTGAACGTGCTGTTGCTGTTCAATTTGACGGTGATCGTGTTGTTGCTGACGGATCAACCCGACACGCTGCCGCGTAATCAGGCGGAGGTGGTCAGCCCGCAGTTTAAGGAACAGGCGGGCAAGGCTCTGGGTGTTGAGGGCACGCCGATCGAGCGAGTCACTCCATCGGCTCAGCCCGAGCCCGCTGAGGTCGTTCAAGCCATCGCCGAGCCGACGCCTGCTGTCCGGGTTTCGTCTCAGCCGTTGGTGCTCGTCAACCCTGCGAGCAAGCCGGTCCCAGCCACACAGGAGCAGGCGACCCAGCCCGCTGCCCCAGCGGACGAGCCGCCGATCCAGTTCTTTGGCGTCGGGCTCGACTGATCGGCTCGCGTGTTCCCGGTAAGCACGCGGCTACCACGTAATGGACTGGCCGGTGACCTCGCCAATCCCGGTATCGTAGCGCGGGCCCCACTCCAGGCTGTAAAGCCCTTCCGCCGTGACCGCTTCACTGTGCCCATCGACAAACGAGACATTGACCGTGGTGCCCGGGTGCCGGTCAAAGAGGAACCGGCTAAACGTATTGTTGCCCGACCCGCCGCCGGGCGGCCCGGTGACCAGTTCGCCCAGGCCGTTGGGGGGCGGCACGTCTGTATCCTCCGGCCAGCCCACCATCCAGAAGCTGTCCGCTGTGAATGGCACCTCTGTCGGGTTCTTCACCCGCGCGATGTTTGAACCCCACCAGAACTCTTTATTGGCGGGGGTGTCGGCGCCGTTGAAGTTGCTGGGGTTGTTGGAGCCGTCGTTGATGTCGTAGAGGTAGCCGTTCATCCCATAGCTGGCGGTGGTGCCGTTCTCACTCCAGGCGTGGGTGGCGTCGCCGCGCCGGCCCGCACCGATGCCCGGCAGGAAGGTGTGGGTGTCCGCTTCTGGGCAGAGGAAGATGCCATCTTCAGAGGTTGTGTACTCCCTGATCTGTGAGACCCACTCGAAGTATCCATCGGCGCTCCAAACCATCAACTGCCCATTGGTGTCGACGAGCCGTGCGGTATGGGCGATGCTTTGCTGCCGGGTCGTGGAGAGGCAGGCCGAGGACCGCGCCGCCTCGCGCGCCGAACTCAGTGCTGGCAGCAGGATCGCGATCAACAGTGCGATGATCGAGATCACGACGAGCAGTTCGATCAGCGTAAAGCCGCGTCGAGACGTGAGAAAAGACATAAGAACTCCATCAAGTCGGCGAATACAGATTGGCTCAATACCAATATTTAATTATATATATGACCCATTCATTTTTCCATGCTTGATCGGGTCACCCGGCTTGCGAGATGGAGACGACATGCCTGCAAACCATGCTGAGTCGTATGCAATCGGAAGTGATTAAAACGGTGGGGGTGGGATTCGAACCCACGGTACTTTGCAGTACGACGGTTTTCAAAACCGTTCCATTCGTCCGCTCTGGCACCCCACCGGGTGGCCTATCGGCCGCGTGTCATGCGGCTATGATTGCGGAGATTGTAAAACCAAGGCTTCGTACAGGCGAACCGACTCTAATCCCGCCCCTCTACGATCCGTGAGACGCGACCCAGCAAGAATACGGCACCAAGCGCAACTGGTGGGCTAAGATGAGAATGTAAAGTCAATCATCAGACCACCGCAGATACCCTGCCCCGTGAGTTTCGCCTTGTTGAAAGCAGCCATCGAGAAAGTCATGAACAGTGCATTCAAAGCCAAGACCTATGACGCCATCGTCGTCGGCGGTGGTGCTGCAGGCGTAGGGGTCGCGATCGCGCTTAAAGACGCCGGGATCGAGAACTTCCTCGTCCTGGAGCGCTACCAGATCGGCTCATCGTTTGATTCCTGGCCGGCCGAGACCCGGCTGATCACCCCGTCATTCCCCAGCAACTCCGTCGGCATGCTCGACCTCAACTCCATCGCGATCGGCGTCTCGCCCGCGTTCAGCATGAAGGTCGAGCACCCCACCGGCAAGGAATACGCCGCCCACCTCCGCGGCGTCGCGGCGTTCTTCCACCTGCCCATCCGCGAGAACACCCACGTCATCCGCATCAACAAGATCGGCGACGATTTCGTCATCGACACACCCGACGAAACCCTCCGAGCCAAGCACCTCGTCTGGGCCGCCGGCGAGTTCCAGTTCCCCCAACTCGGCGGCTTCACAGGCAGCGAGCTCTGCCGACACACTGCTACCATCGCTAGTTATGAAAAGCTCGAAGGCGATAACTTTCTTATCGTCGGCGGCTGCGAGAGCGGTGTCGATGCGGCGTATTACCTCTCCACCCGCGGCAAGCGATCGCGCCTCTTTGATCGCGGCGCACCTTGGGACACCGAGAGCTCCGAACCAAGCGGGGCGCTGTCCACCTACTCCCACGAGCGGATGCGCGAAGACTGTTTCCAGCAGTTCGTCGAGCTGATGCCCGACTCCGCTATTGAATCGGTCGATCAGATCGACGGCGAGTACCAGGTCACCACCGACGACGGCCGGTGGTTCCGCAGCGAAGCCGCGCCGATCCTCGCCGGCGGTTTCCAAGTCGGGCACAAGCTGGTCGACGACATGTTCGAGAAACGCGAAGACGGCTATGCGCTGCTGAATGAGCACGACGAGTCGACGCTTATGCCCGGCCTGTTCCTCTCCGGCCCGGCCGTCCGGCACGACGGGCACGTCTTCTGCTTCATCTACAAGTACCGACAGCGGTTCGCGGTCGTCGCCAAGGCCATCGCGACCTCCCTCGAGATGCCCGCCGAGTACCTCGAGCAGTACCGCAAGTGGGGCATGTACCTCGACGACCTGTCCTGCTGCGGCCAGGAGTGCGTCTGTTGAGCGGCGAAGCTCAGACTACGCCAACAGCCGGCCAGCGGCCGGCCTGGCTCGAACGCGTGCTCCGGATCGAGTGGCTCGGACAAACCGCCGCCAGCCTCTGCTGGATCGCAAGCGTTTTCGTCTACAAAATCACCGGCCCGGGCGACGTGCTGCAGCTCTGCGCCGCCTCGTGCTGGCTGATCGCCAACATCGCCGTCGCCTTCATCCCCCGGGACAAGTGAGATGGCCAATGCGCTAGACATCAACCAGCGAGACAACAGCCACGACACCCCGCGTCAGCCGAACGAAATCCAAGGCCACGCGGCCGCGCTCGTCAGCCAGCAGATCTGGTGCTGGGGACGCGACATCCACCGCCCGCAGGGCAACTGGCTCCTCGAGAACGGCTTCACCCGAACCCCGCCACCCGAACACCTCGGCGAATGCCCCAGCCGATACACCCTGACCCTGCCCGCCGGCCAGACTGTCCTCCTCCGCGGCTTCGGCGTCTTCTTCGCCGACCCTAGGCTCGGCTGCATCTACCTACCACGCTACACGTTCCAGCCCCTCTACACCAAGCGATCGACGCTCGATCATCCTCTCTGGCTGCCCGAAGACCTGCCAAGGATGGCCAGGCCCTCCCGCTTCAAACGCAAGGCCTGCGACACCCTGCTCAGGGACCTCGTCGAATGGGTCTGGCGCTACGAGGACCGCGTCGTCAATGAGCTAGGCGTCGCCTACCGCGAGGAGACCCTGCTCGACTGGGACGACGGCAAACGCCCCGTCATCCCCGCCGAACACTTCGCCCAGGCCTGGCATCGGTTATGGGTTGACCTAGATATGAACCAATAGTGGGTGACACCGCGGTGTAAACGCAACGTGACGATCAGTGAATCCATGGCGGATATTCGGTTTTTCATATCGCGATTGTCTCGCTAACAGAGAAAGACTAATCGCATCGAAGTCCTGCTCACATCCCCCTATCACGGCGAGATGTTCGGGTCCGCAAACGCGCCGTACGTGCCCGTGTCATTGAACTTCACCATCCGGGCGTGTTCGCCGCGGCCCAGGCCGAGTTCGGTGTTGTTCGCGTTATCGAAAAGCGGGTCCTCAACGATCGTGCGGGTGCCCAGGCGTACCCGATCCATGACAGGCGAGTTCGTGAATGTCGCGTGGCCGTCCGCCCAAACCACGCCACCTTCCCACGCGTTGGTGTTCCACACGCTCGAGCCCTTGTCTTGTGAAGCCGGGTTGATGGCGGTCGTGGCGGTGTTCCGGTCGCTGAAGACCGGCGTCTCTGAGCCGCTGTCGGTGTTCCATGCCCGGCCCGCGTTGTTCCCGGCCAAGGGCAGCCGGCCCGCCGCCGCGTTGCCGAACCGCCCGAGTTCCAGTGCTGCGTAAGAAATATAAAGATGGCTTAAGCCGACGGTCCCGTCCCACTTCAGACGAGTCGTGCCGAGTTCTGCGGGGCTGACAAGGTGTTCGTACGCGACGATGTCGCGATACGCGAGGATCCCGAAACGCGGCATCACGTAGTTGCCCGGGTTGTTCCACAGGTTTGCGTTGGGTGTGCCGGCCAGATCGGAGACCTCCGGCCCGGTCAGCACGTTGCCGTCCGGGCCCAGCCCGGGGTACCACTCCTTGTTCTCCATGGCGTAGATGGTTGCAGCCTGGTGGAGCGAGCGGAGGTTGACACTGTTCTGCATCTGCCGGGCGGATTCTCGCGCGGCACCCAGTGCGGGCAGCAGGATCGCGATGAGCAGCGCGATGATCGAAACGACAACCAGGAGTTCGATAAGTGTGAAGCCGCGGCGCATGGTTGGTCCAGTTAGGGTGAAAGCAGGTTGTGAAAGACGCCACGCCTCTTTCGAAACGCGGCATCAAGGGGGGAGTGAAAGTCTTAGCCGCGTCGTCGGCGGGCGATCAGCAGGCCACCCAGGCCCATCAGCGCGAGTGAGCCGGGCTCGGGCACCTCGGTGATGCGTAGCGCGTTGAACGTCGAGTTCTGTGCTCCCGACCCAGCCGGGTCGAGCTCATCGAATGTCAATACGATTGATCCGGATGCATCTGAAAAGACCGTGAAACCGATGACCACGCCGCTGTTTGGTAGCGTGTATTCGCCACCACCAACGGCAGTACCGGTCACCACCTTGATGACGCCATCCTCACCAGAACTGGCGCGACCACCGATCGCCGAAAAGTCATACTGTGTTGAGGCAGATAACCCGGCAAAGGTGATCGTAGTGGCTTGGTCCTCGCCGTTGTTGCTGTTATTGAAGATACCGTCGCGATGTGCAAAGAGTTGGTCGAATGGCGCCGGGCCTGCAGGCCCATTGATCCCATTTCCACCGAACCCTGTGCTGG
This sequence comes from Planctomycetota bacterium, assembly GCA_039024275.1. Classification (GTDB taxonomy): domain Bacteria; phylum Planctomycetota; class Phycisphaerae; order Phycisphaerales; family Phycisphaeraceae; genus JAHQVV01. The sequence goes on from JBCDKD010000087.1 coordinate 14,557, forward strand.
TGCCAGGATTCAGCACCTCGACCGTCCAGCCCGAGGCCGTATTGTCGTCAGCGATTAGCGCGGTGGCTGACACATCCGCGCCAACCGAACTCGGACCAAGACTGTTCCAGAAGTTGCCGTTTGTATCAGGGTTAGAAGCCGAAGTTGCGACAGACCAGTCGATGAGCACGGTCGCGGCGTGGGCTTGCACCCCGATGCCGGCCAATGCGATGGTTGTTGCCAGTAGGGTTTGTGATTTCAACATGCTTAAGTCCTCTCGTAAGTTTGGAAAAATAAAAACGGGATAGCGCAGGCTTATAGTCGATTGGTGTCAGTTGGTGGTCGGGCTTCCTTGGTCGCGGGCGAGCACCAGGACGCGTGCTTGGTCGATCAAGCTGCCGTTGACACTAAGTGTGATCGTTCTGCCGTCAGCGGCCACGGCCGCGTGGTCAACAAAGCCGGTATCGGTAAAGTCCAGTCCGCGCACGCCCTTGTAGCTGTGCTTGGCCCCCGCGATGTTGGGGTTGGGGTAGAGCACGCCGGGCAGGCCAAGCGTCGAATCGGTCGCGTGCAGGGTCGCTTCGGTACCAAGCACACCGAGGATCGGCCGGTCAAAGCGGACAACGCTCTCGGCTTCGTGGTCCTCTGTTGAAGGCGGGTCCAGGTGCAAGAGATACACATCCACACGCGTCCCGGCCGGGATGAGGGGCGCTTCGTGCTCGGGGTCGAGTGGCCAGGTCCCGCCCGGGCCGAAGTCGGCCTGGATCGCCCGACCCAGCACCAGCCCCGCCTGCTCGATGTGAACCCGAGTCTTGACCGACTCGAACTGCCCGAACCCAATATCCGAAGGGACTTCACCCGCCCACTCGGCGTCACCCTCAAGCCCTGGCCGCAGCCGCGCGATCGCGATGTCTCGCTCGTAACGAGTTGGCTCAAACTCGGCCGGCCGCACGCCAAACGGGAGACCGATTTCGACCGCGCCGTTTGCAACGAGCGTGCGGGGTCGATCGGTATTGTTGTCATCTGGCGGAGGCGCGATGCTCACCTCCCCTTCGAACACCTGCACGTGTGTTGTGTCTGTACCCGGAACGACAGAGACGCCAAACGATGTGCCGATGTCAACAACTCGCGTGTGAGGGGTGTCGACGATGAAGCCCGATGCGTTGTCGCCGATGGTGATACCGAGGCTTCCCTCTCGGAGAAAGACCGCGTTATCGTTTTCTGAAAAAGAAATCGTACTCGGCGCTTCGATCAGGACGCTTGCTCCGCGGGCGGTCGTCACTTCAGCGAACCCCTGTCGCAGCGTAAACCGCTGCCCGGCATAAAGGTCTTGGCCCGGCCGACGATCCCACCTGGCTTGATGCTCGGCGGTCAGTGTGGCCACGACGCGTGAGGTCACGGGAGCCTCATCGCTTGGCGAAACCACCCCCGGCAAATCCGTGATCTGCTCGGTCTCGTCCGGCCCGCTGATCAACGTCAGCGTGATCACGAGGCCAAGCAACACCACCGCGGCCGTCCCCAGCACCGCGACACGCTTCGGCGTGAAGGTTTGTTTGATCACATAGGCCAGTGCCGAGGCGTACTGGCTTTGGGGCTTCGCTGTGCTGGATGTTGTGTACTGGATCGTCGGAACGCCGTCATTGAAGGCGGCATCCAACGCAGGCATCGCGAGCGCGTCGGCCAGCGGTAGTTCGGCGGCCTTGGGCCCGGCCGGCGCCTGGCGGTAGTGCTGCTCGTCCAGCGCGAGATCAGCCAGCTGGTCCGCCGCCTCGTCCGACTCGGCCAGCAAATCCGCGAAGTCCTTGAGCTCGGCTTCGTCGAGGTCGCCGTCTAAGTACGCGAGGCAGGTTTCAACGAGCTTGTCATTCATGACGCCGACCCCTTCATCCGCTGATCGATGCACTCGGCCAGCACGGTCCGGACGCGGCGGAGCAGCACGGTCACCGAACGCGCCTTGATCCCCAGGTCGCTCGCGATCTCCTCCCGGCCCTTGTCGCTGCCGTAGCGCTCGGCGAGGACCCGCCGATGCTCGGGCTTGAGCCGGCCCATGCAGTGGTCCAGCGCCTCCCGGCGATCGTCCGCGGTGTCGGCCTTACGGGCCATCGCGTCGGTGAGCGAGTCGAGCGCTTCGTCGCCCAACAGCAGCGGCTGCCGCCTGCCTTGGTGCCGGTGGTCGAGGATGCGGTAGCGCGCGATCCCGATGGCCCAGGCGATGAACGGCCGATCGGAGTCGTACTCCTCAAAGTGGTGGGCGATGTAGGTCACCGTTGCCTGGATCACATCCTCCGCGTCGTGGTGGTTGCGCACCGCCGCGTGGACGTAGGCGGAGACCGAGTGCTGGGCCTTGCCCCAGAGCAGGGCAAGGCGGGAGACATCTTCGGGCGACCGGCTGTAGCTCTCGTTGGCCATGGAGAGGGTTCCACGGTGTATGGTGACGGTGAGAGCGAAAGGCGACAACGAATCTGAGAAAAAGTGTGGGATACCCGTCTTGGCGGATTGGCAAGGGGGATTTATCAAGCCGCTGGGCAAGCGGGGGGTTATTTGAGGCCATACCGGCGCTTTCAACGATGGGTAGTTGATGCATGCCGGCAAGTCTTTGGAGGCGGAACCATGGTTCCTAGACGCCACGCGTAGATTGGGCTGGGTCTTATCGGGCCCAGAGGGCCGGCGGGGTGGGCTTTGATCGGACGCTCACGTTTTATCCACACTTCGGCCGAGAGAGGTTGACAGGGCTGCTGGTCTTGGTACACTTACCCTTCTCGTTGCACTTCGCAGCGGGGCTCCAAAGGAAATCGACACTGCAAGCAAATGTGATCGAAAACCTGATTGCCTAGGGACGACTCGTTAGCCGTCCCTGCCTGGGACGGTTCCCTCGGCTTGACAGCCCTAAGAGAACCACTAAACTCCCCGACCCTGCTTCGAGCCGGGCCTCATGTCACGCCAAGCTAAATTCGCTTGCGGGACCCATGATGCCCGGCCCGCAGCCGCGGGAAACCGTCGACCTGCCACGGCAGCGACGCACCGCTCTTTGACAACTGGATAGGTTTTTTTGGTGTTGCTGATTTTTTTGAAAGTAACACCGAGTGCAAGCGTTTGAGGTGCTTGCCCGTGACGCATTGGATAGAGCGGATCCCTAGGCTTAAGCTTGAGGAACTGTGATGGAACGTGCCTCGACGGGTCACCGGGTGTAATCGTGCCCGGTGCGTGATTCTGGCCGAACGCCGGCCTTGTTTGTTTGACAGACGCCGGTTGGAGGTCGGAGTGATGAAGCTACTAAGAGCGTATGGTGGATGCCTTGGCATCGAGAGGCGATGAAAGACGTTGTAGCCTGCGATAAGCCACGGGGAGCTGGCAAACAAGCTTCGATCCGTGGATTTCTGAATGGGGAAACCCGGCCATTTATGGTCATCTATAGCTGAATGCATAGGCTATGGAAGCGAACCTGGTGAAGTGAAACATCTAAGTAACCAGAGGAAAAGAAAACAACCGTGATTCCGTAAGTAGCGGCGAGCGAAAGCGGACAAACTCATAGCGTCGTGAACCACTTGAAAGGTGGACCACAGAAGGTGACAGTCCTGTAGTGGCGTAGTGAGGTAGCCCTAGAGTAGGGTCGAGCTCGTGAAACTCGGCTTGAACATGGGGGGCCCACCCCCCAAGGCTAAATACTCCTCGATGACCGATAGTTGACCAGTAAGGCGACTGAACGGTGAAAAGTTCCCCGATAAGGGAAGTTAAAAGTACCTGAAACCATACGCTTACAAGCGGTCGGAGCTGTTCTTCGGAACAGTGACGGCGTGCCTTTTGCATAATGAGCCGGCGAGTTAATCTCTGTAGCAAGCTTAAGCCGTACCCCGGTGCAGGCGAAGCGAAAGCGAGTCTTAAAAGGGCGTTGAGTTGCAGGGATTAGACGCGAAACCAGGTGATCTACCCATGGCCAGGTTGAAGGGGCGGTAATACGCCCTGGAGGACCGAACCCGTATTCGTTGAAAAGAATTGGGATGAGCTGTGGGGAGGAGTCAAAGTCTAATCATACCTGGAGATATCTCGTTCTCCTCGAAATAGTTTTTGGGCTAGCCTCACGTTATCCCCTGCAGGGGTAGAGCGACTGATTGGGACTGGGC
>JBCDKD010000088.1:0-18518 GCA_039024275.1 Planctomycetota bacterium
CATCGCCTACCACCTGGTCAAGTACCACCAGTCCAAGGACCCGACGCACTACAAAAACGCCAGGGCCGAGGCGCAGTGGCACAAGGACCTGTTCGGCACGAACGGAAACGGCGAGCCGTGCTTCTATCTGGAGATGCAGCGGCACGAAGAAAAGCTGCAGGACGAGATCAACCCGTACATCAAGCAGCTCGCGCAGGAGCTCGACATCCCGCTGGTCTGCGACAACGACGCGCACTTCATGACCGCGGACGACTGGGACGCGCACGACACGCTTTGCTGCATCTCGATGGGCAAGATCAAGGCGGACGACAGCCGGCTGCACTACCCGCGCGACCTCTATGTGAAGACCGCAGACGAGATGCGCGAGGCGTTCGCCGACACGCCCGAGGCCGTGGCGAACACGGTGAAGATCGCCGAGCGCTGCAATGTTGACATTGACTTCGATGCCAACCACGCCCCGGTCGTGCGCCCGGTCTACACCGACCGGCTCAAGCAGCTCATCGGCGACAAGGGCGAGAACGACCCTGCCGAACTCGTCCGCGCCTTCAAGAGCGACCACGCGATCGGGTCCAACGCCTGGCTTAAAGACTTCTGCGCCCAGATAGTTGTCGAGCCAGTGAAAGAAGATGAAGAGGAAGATGACATCGACCGCGGCGAGTTGGAGCGCTACTGCGACCACGCGCTGCGCCTGCTCTGCGAAGCCGGCCTGGTCTGGCGCTACGGCACCGACGGCATCACCGACGAGATCCGCGCCCGCCTCGAACGCGAGCTCAAGATCCTCTCCGACAAGCTGATCTCCGCCTACTTCATCATCTGTTGGGACTTCGTGAACTACGGCCGACAGAACGGCATCCCCTGCAACGCGCGTGGCTCGGGCGTCGGCACGATGACGGGGTTCGTCATGGGTCTGAGCAACGCCTGCCCAGTCGAGTACGGCCTGCTCTTCGAGCGATTCACCGATCCGGACCGGTCCGAGTACCCCGACATCGATATCGACATGTGCCAGGACGGCCGGGGCGACATCCTCCAGTGGGTCCGTGAGAAGTACGGCTACGTCGCGCAGATCATCACGTTCGGCACGCTCAAGGCCCGCGCGGCGATCCGCGACGTCGGACGCGTCATGGACCTGCCGCTGCCCGAGGTGGACAAGGTCTGCAAGCTCGTGGGTGATGGCCTGAAGACGACGCTCGATTCGGCGCTGGAGACCGAGCCGGACCTGCGGAAGGTTTATGACGAGTCGCCGCAGATCAGGAGCGTGTACGACACCGCGCGCAAGCTCGAGGGTATGGCCAGGCACGCCGGGGTCCACGCGGCGGGTGTGATCGTCGCGACCCAGCCGCTGGACAACATCTGCCCGCTGTACAAGCCCCCGGCGAATGACGAGCAGATCGTGACGCAGTGGGACGGGCCGACCTGCGAGAACGTGGGCCTCTTGAAGATGGACTTCCTCGGCCTGCGGACGCTGTCGATTATCGAGCGCGCCAAGGCCTTGATCGCAGATGACTTCTCGGCCGGCCAGATCAAGGCGGGCGTCAAGCCCGCCCCCGGGAGCAAGCAGCAGGAAGGCGCGGATCAGGACGACCCGGCCTACGACCCGCTGGACCTCGAACGCCTCAAGTACGACGACCCGCGCGTGCTCGCGCTGTTTGAGCGTGGCGAGACCGCGGGCGTGTTCCAGTTCGAATCCGGCGGGATGCGCAACCTGCTCATGGCGATGAAGCCGGACCGGCTCGACGACCTCATCGCAGCCAACGCGCTCTACCGCCCCGGGCCGATGGAGCTGATTCCCAACTACAACAACCGCAAGCACGGCCGGGAGAAGGTCCCCACGGTCCACGCGATCGTCGACCAACTGACCGCCGACACCTTCGGCATCATGGTCTACCAGGAGCAGGTGATGCAGGTCATCAACCAGCTCGGCGGGATCCCGCTCCGCACCGCGTACTCCATCATCAAGGCGATCAGCAAGAAGAAAGAGAAGACGATCAATGCCGCCCGCAAGGACTTCATCAAGGGCGCGAAAGACATCAACAAGGTCCCCGAGAAGCTGTCCAACGAGCTCTTCGACCTGATCCTCAAGTTCGCGGGCTACGGCTTCAACAAGTCGCACTCGACCGGCTACTCGATCGTCGCCTACCAGACCGCCTACCTCAAGACCCACTTCCCGCTGCACTACATGGCCGCGGTCCTGACCTACGAAGCGGGTAACACCGACAAGGTCATCGAGTACATCGACGCGTGCAAGAAGCTGCTCATGCCCAGCGGCAAGCGCGGCGTCGAGGTGCGTCCACCCGACATCAACCTGTCTGATGTCGGTTTTAGTGTCGTGTACATGCCCGGCGAAGAGCAGACCCCCTCGACCGGGCATATCCGCTTCGGCCTGCACGCGGTCAAGGGTGTCGGCGAGAAGGCGATCCAGTCCATCGTCGACGAGCGCGTCAAGAACGGCCCGTTCGTCGGGCTCTTCGACTTCTGCGAACGCGTCGACCTGCGCATGATCAACCGGTCCACGATCGAGGCGCTGGTCAAGTGCGGCGCGTTTGATAGCCTGCACGGCATCGAGCAGCGCGCCGCCATGTGCGAGGCGCTCGACAGCGCCGTCAAGGCCGGCCAACGCGCCGCGAGCGACCGCGCCTCGGGCCAGCTCAACATGTTCGGCCAGCCGGTGGAGGGTGCTTCAGCACCAGGGTCCGATGGCGAGCCCGAAAAGGAACAGGTCCCGCTCCCCGGTATCCCGCCATGGAACACCGCGGAACTGCTCAGCTACGAGAAAGAAGTCATGGGGTTCTACGTCTCCAGCCACCCCCTCGACGAGCACCTGGACGTCATCGGGCGCTTCGGCACCATCACCGTCCCGCAGATCGCGGCGCTCCCCGCGGACACGCGCGTCGTCCTCGGCGGGATGCTCACCCGCGTCCGGCCGACCGTGGTGAAGAACGGCCGATCCGCCGGCCAGAAGATGGCGATGATCACCCTCGAGGACCAGCGCGGCAAGATCGACGGCGTGCTCTTCTCCGACGCCTACGCCCTGCACTACATGCACCTCGAACTCGACGAGGTGGTCTTCCTCTGCGGCAAGGTCGACCGCCGACGCGAGGAGCCGAGCATCGTTGTCGACCGCGTCGTCCCGGTTCGCCAGGCGAGCAAGCAGCTCGCCGAGGCGGTCAAGATCGTCATCCACGAGCCCAACGGCGTGACCCGCAACGGCGAATCCAGGGACCAGATGAACAAGCTCAAGGAGCTGCTCCGGCAGGCCTCGCTCCGCAACAGCGGCACCGCGAGCGTCGTCTTCGAGCTGCACCAGGACGGCACGGTCGTCGACCTGCGTCTGCCCAACGTCCGCCTGAGCGCGGATGACAACCTGCTGCACTCGATCCGCACGGTCCTCGCCTCGATCCCCAGCCGCACGTGCCGGTGCGAGCTGATCGGTGCGCCCAAGGTCAGCAAGCGACAAGCCATCGAACAGCACGGCGAGGTCCAGAGCGAGGGCGACCTGTCCTTCGCCATGCACGACGACGGCGGGATGTCGATCGACCGGTATTGATAGGTTAGCTTGCCATCTGTTCTGTTCGATCCTATGCCAGTCGATCAGAGTCGAACTATTTTTAGGAGTGAGCCTAGCCAGTCCGCATCGGATTAATCTGTTTGACAACTATTGTGCCAGCAGATAGTAGAGATAGTTTTAACGATTTTGCAACAGGCCTATTTTTGACTCGATTTGATTTTCCGTGAGGCGGTTTGATATGGACAATGAACATCCGGCACCCGATCCTGATCAATCAAAACCAAAATCAAAACCTAAAGCACAGCCTAAAGATATTTATAGCCTTATTTCTTACGTTTTCGATGCGATGGGTAGATATAGAGTTGCTGCTGGTTTCATCGCGTTGTTTCTGTTCGCAGCCTATTTCTATATTGAGCAGCAGGGAGATCGCAAATCACTTGAAATCCAGAAAACGCTAGCAGACATTGAGGCAAAGAAAGCAGAAAGTGAAAAGCAACTTGAGCTATTCAATGCTGAGCTAAGACTTAAACAAGAATATTCGAAGCAGTTAAGAGATAAGCAGGACCGGATTACGGAAGCCCAGGATCGTATTGATTCGTTTTATACCGACATCGGTAAAACACTTGATCAACACATCAAAGTGCAGGAGACCCTGCGTATCCAAGAAGAAAAAGTATATCAGGATAAGGTCGCAAACGACCAACTCCAATTTGAGCTCTTTAAGAAGAAAGATGCCTTGGAAGAGCAAATACAATTTATTACCGAAGAGGTGGTGCGCGCAAGCCGGGAGCGGGAGCGTGTGAGACGTGAAGTCAAGGAATTGGACAGGAAAGCGTCAGGCTTAGCTCAATCGATTACGTCTATCCAGCAACTGCATGAAACCAATAGGTTGCTTGCCAAACAGTTGGTTAACTTGTCTGAACATATAACGACCGAAGAAGGTAGGCTAGTACTCGATCAAGCCAAGGACATCTTGATCGACAAAGATCAAATGGCGGCTTTGATCGCTGATCAATTCACGCAATTTGCCCGGGAGCCGGGTCGCGCTGCATTAGCAAAGATTGAGACTTCACTGATCGGGCTGAAGGATGAAGAGACGCTCCAAAAAGCGATCAAAGCATCATTGAAGGAGGGTGGTGGGTACTCATTCTGGGTCCAGTTTACCGATGGGGACTTTCCCGATGACTATGGCTGGGTAGGGGTACCAGCGTTCGATCAGTACGGCTTGATTCATCCGATCATTATTACGGGCGGTCGTGAAGCGGATGTGGATGGAGAGGACCCGACCGATCAAGATCAATTAGTTATCGAGTACGTTGACTATGCGGAGTACCTTGGCAATGTTTCTTCTCCAGACCCTTTCGATTGGAACCGGACACTTCATTATCAGTTAGCGATTTATTCTGATTTTGAGGGTAAAGAACCGGTTGAGAACAGGGCGAGCAGTTTGATTACGGAGATCTACGAGTATGATGAGCCCTTTGTACGTGATAGAATTACCTTGCGTGAATGGTTCGGAACCGATGATCTAAATCTAAAGGCATTTATGGCTACCGAGGGGGTGGCGCTCGACGAGGTTGTTTTTCTGGCAATGAAGCCGAGCGAATTCAGGCAACAACGACCAGAGGCTTATCGGCAGGCGATGGATGACTCATCGGAGAATTTTGAAGGCGGTGTGTTAATCTCGCAGTCGGCTTCAGACTACCAGCCTCCGACTCTTGAACAAGAACTGCAGTTGAGCAAACTGCCTGCCGACTTGTTTGAGGCATATAGGGATTTACTCCAGAAGGCTGTAGCCCGGGATAGACAAACCATATCCGGTTTGCTTGGTCCGGATTTTAATCCTCAGCAACTGGGTGAGCTTGCCGCGGATGTTCTACGCCCCGGCGTCCGGGTGGTTGGGGTAGAACAAGATCAATCGGCACAGCCGGGTAGTATGTGGTGGGTGATACTGCAGGCTCCTGATGCAGAGCCGCTCGCATCCAAAATACAAGCGCGCTGGGGTTGGCAGAGTGAATTGGGCTTTTCGCAAGGAGGCCAAGAAAACGAATGGAAGCTAGTCGGGTATAGTCGGAAGTATACGACTTTAAATCAGTGATACTTTGTGTGGGTGGCCTTGATTTAAACGGAATAACGTCTCATTTGATTTTTGGATACGTGGCGAGTGGTTTTTTAGATACAACTCGTCTTGTTCTTCGCGGAGACGCAAGTTAATCTTGCATTTGGGCTCTGAGCAACGCGCCTGCCCCTTTCATTCTCGCTCTGTTTTCGAGACGCTTAATCTAGGAGACCTGTACGATGAATGCTCGCACTGTTCTATCGTTTGCTGTGTTGACCTGCTGCCTGTTGCTCGCCGGCTGCAAGAAGCGGGCGGCCTTCCTAGTCGTCGATGCAGAAACGAACACGCCCCTGACGGAGACGCTCGTGGACCACTACAGCCTGTACGAGTTCCCGGATGAGAACGCAGGCGACCCCTACCTCAAGGCGACGAACCCGCTCAATGAAGCGGGCCGGATCGAGATCAACAAGCCGAAGAAGGGCGACACCTACACCTTCCGTGTCTCGGGGTACGAAGACGTGCGCGTCCGCATGACCAAGCCCGGCGAGCTGGCCGAGAAACTAGTCCTCGGCGGCCCGAAGATCCAGGAGTGGGTCGAGCTTGAGGTCTACGAAGACGATGGCGAAGACAAGGTGACGACGTTCCTTGTGCCGCTCAATAAGAACTGATCGTCTATCGCGTGGCCGGCGGTTGTTGTTTGCAGGGTGTCTGTAGGCGGCCTGCAAGGCTGCCAAGGGCTTGGCAACCTTGATCGGTTTGGGGGTGTTTCGCGGTGCTTCGATCACCCGGATGGGTGACCCGAGCCGTTAAAAACCCGGGTCCGTGCGCATCAAACAAGCTTTTTGCGCACGGGTTCAACACCGCCAACCCGGGCTTGGCGTCCTTGGTCTGGCGGTCTTGATGGGTCACGGGTGGTGCGGGGCGTCCCGGTGTCGATACATCTGGGAAGATTCGGGAAACGGTGGCACGGCCGTCTCGGCCTTGAACGGTGACTCGTCACGGGCGAGACGCCCGTGCCACCTATCATTTTTCGACACAGCCTAGGGCGACTCGCACGGCACGCTGCGCGTCACCCGCGGCAACGTTCTAGCGGATCGCTTGCGAGGGCCGGATGTTCCCGGTGTTGATCCAGACCTCTTGCCAGTGGCCCATGCGGTAGCGGCCGTCGCCGAGCAGGGTTTCGAGCGCGGCGATCTTGCGGTCGATGTCCGGCTCGATCGCGCGTTCCTGGCCGGGCGGCAGGCCCCACACGATCCTGCAGGTCACGGCCTGGCTGTTGGCCGTCGGGCGGACCTGCGTGTTGATCACCAGGCGGATGCGGTCGCGCTCGTCGCGGAGGTTGACCGAGATCGAGTCGATGAAGTCGGCCGCCGGGCTTTCTTGGAGCGCGTCGATCAGGGCGAGCGCGGCGTCGACCTCCGGGCCCTGCCAGCGGTACTCGCCGTGGTTGTCGCGCGGGCGGAAGTCCGAGCTGACGCCGAGGATGCGGGGCAGGGTCGGGTCGGCGAGCTCGTCCGGGTCCTTGGGGCCGAACATCTGGTAGCTCTGCTCGTCGATGACGTGCAGCCCGTCGAGCGAGAGCTGGCCGGTCTGCGGGTTGCGCATCTGCACGATGGCGGCGGGGGTGCGGAAGTCCAGGTCGATCTCGATCGTGCCCCGCGGGGTCCGGCGGACCTGCCGGAGCTCACGGACAAGGTCCTGCTGGTCGCGGAGCATCTTGGCGGCGTTGACCAGGCCGGCCCGGTTCAGCGGCGCGTCGCCGATGATCTGCGCGAGCTCGGAGCGCAGGTGGTTCAGCTCCGCCGGCGCCAGGTGCGAAGGGTCCTCGGAGAAGCGGATGTCTTCTGCGCTGATCGGCTGGGCGTGGTGGGTGTTGACGTAGGCCTCAAGCCGCTGCACGCCGAAGTGCCACGCCAGCGCGACGGCAAGGATCCCGCCCGCGAAGCCGGCGAACTTCATGCCCAGCAGCGTCCGGCCCGGGTCCCACTTGGGGCCGGCGGACCTGCCGCGCTTGGCCTTCTTCTTCGTCTTGGTTTTCTTGTTGGTAAGGAACCAGCCCATGGATGCTCCTCGTCGTGGCGTTGGTAAGTGGTATCGGCGAACTGTGATCGATACCCACAAGATGATGCGGGTCGAGCGTTTAGCGTCTACGGCCCAGCGTCTAGGAGAGCCGTGTTCAGTGAGTTACAAGAGCGCAGGCGGTTTGCCCACTTATGACCACTTATCTGCTTCTTCGTCCACGAATCAGAGCCTATACGCCAGGCCCTAGACGCTAAACGCTACCGCAGCGCTAAGCGAACCAGGTGATCACAAAGGTCCGGAAACGCGATCCCCATCTGTTTCGCCGCTTTGGGCACGAGCGAGTGGCTGGTGAACCCGGGCATCGTGTTGATCTCAAGGATGTGCGCGTTGAGCTGCTCGTCGATGATGAAGTCCACACGGGCCAGGTGCCGGCAACCGAGGATTTCAAACGCCTGTTTGGCGGTGTCGGCGGCCTGTTCCAAACACGCGTTTGCAAGGTCGATTTCAAAAAGGTATTGCGTGTCGTCGCGGGTGTACTTCGCGTCGTAGTCGTAGAACGCGACCGCCGGGACGATGTGGATCGGCGGTAGCGCTGTGGGCGTGGGTAGCTGAGGTGGGACGGGCGTCTCGCCCGCCTCCGTTGTGCTCTGGAAGTCGTGACGGGCGAGACGCCTGTCCCACCGATCAAGCCCCTCGATGACCCCGACGGTGAGTTCTTTGCCAGCAATGAATCGTTCGACCATCAGCCGGTCGTGCGCTTCGAACAGCCTGGTGACCGCTTCGTCGGCGGCTTCGTCGGTGTGGCAGATCGCAAGGCCATAGCTCGAGCCCTCGTCCAGCGCCTTGACGACGCAGGGTGACGCCAGCCGGCGTTTGTCGCCTTTCTCAAGCAGTTCGGCCTCCGCGGTCGCCAAGTGCGACTCCTGCAGCGCCCGCTTGGTCTCCCACTTGTCCATGCACAGCCGGGCCGCGGCTTCTTGGCAGCCGACGTACGCGAAGCCGGCTTCTTCGAGGAGCGCCTGCAAAGGCCCGCCCTCGCCCCAGGGCCCGTGCAGCACGGGGAAGACGACCTGCGCGCCGAGCTGCTTGCCGTCCTCAAGGGCTGACAGATCGTCCGGCGTGATATCGCGCTCGTAGACCGTGTGCCCCGCATCGCGGAGCGCCTGGGCGACCTGCCCGCCGGAGTTGAGCGACACGTCGCGCTCGCGGTCCGGGCCGCCGCGGAGGACGAGGGTTTTGAGTGGGGAGTTGCCCATGCAGCACAGGATATCGGCAAGTCCTTAGACGATTCATTGAGACGGTGTAGCGGGCAATGCTACGCGTCCCATTCGAAACACGACAGATGGCTTGCGTGGGACGCTTCGCGTCGCCCGCTACACCGTTCTGGATGCGTGCTTCGTGACTTTCACCGGTATGACGTGGTCACTCCGCGGGCTTGGTCGCGTCGTGCAGGATCTCGCGGACCTTCTTGCTCGCCGCATCGTCCGCGCCCGAGCCGATCTTCCAGATGAAGAACGCGAGGGCTCCCAGCGCATTGAGTACGATCAACGCCGCCGCCCAGATCAGCTTGTCGTGCTTGTCAGGGAAATTTGCTTCGCTGTAAGTCATGAGCGACAGGAACTGCCAGATCCAGAAGACCGCCGCGATAATGCCGAAGATGGTTAAGCCGATACCCATAGGATGCTCCGTGAAGCAGTGTCGGTGCTGCTTTATTGGTATCGGCCAAACCCAATTCGTTTCATGTGAGACGGTGTAGCGGGCGACGCGGAGCGTCCCGCTCGAAGCATAACAGACAGACAGCTCGCACGGGATGCTGCGCATCACCCGCTACACCGTACTGAATCAGCCCGCACTAGAGGTAATACACCGCGAAATCGGATTCAACATCTCTGGCACGAGCTTGTCGATCGCCAACTCCCCGCAGCGCTTTTCCAGCTCGGGCAGGTAGGTCTGCAGGTGGTCGATCGAGTCCACCGGGCCGTACTTGCGGACGGTGAGGTAGATCGAGATCGGCTCATCGCGGTACCGGCCAGACGAGCCTCGGCGGGACTTCTGCCGGGTCTTCACCTCGAAGTAGGCCTGCAGGTTGCCCGCGTCGTCGAGATTGACCGAGACGAACGGCTGGCAGTCCAGGACCTTTCCGCCGTCGACGTCCATGACCTTGCCCAGCGGGGTGTCGGCGAAGAGGGCGTTGTAGACGACCTCGTCGTGGTTGGACTCGCACTCCAGGTCGAAGCCGAAGGTCAGCTCGACGCAGTCGACGTCCAGGGGGCTGATGGACAGGTGGTAGGGCACCTGCTGGAGGATGAACTTGTGGTAGTCCATCGCCTGCTGCATGGTGTCCGGGTTAACGTGGCCTGCCCGGATGGAGTTCTTGCGCAGCGCGAGCCATTGGTACCGGGGGTCGTCTTTGCGGCGCTGGGATTCGAGCGCGAGCTCGCCGTCGTACCGGCGGAACTTGGACATGCCCGGTAGCTGCTGGCGGATGCGCTCGAAGAAGTGCAGCGATGACTCGCGCTCCGAGGGCAGGTCCATCTTCACGGCGAGCTTCTGGTTGACGTAAAAATCCGTGCAGAGGGCGCCGAAGCTGGTGGCCATGGGACGTGTCCTTGGGCTGAGGTCTCTTCGCCGGTTGCCGGCAGGCCGCTGGCGTTCGCGATACTGAATTGTACCATTGCCCACGCCCATGGGCGCGGTTCATTTCATAGCTCCGGGTGCAAACCCGGAGCAGGTGGCGCTGTCTGTGATAGGTCCGAGGAGCGGTTTTGGCTGCTCCGGGTTTCCACCCGGAGCGATGGGGTGCCTCAATCCTCAAAAAGATGGTGATAAGCTGCCGCGGAGTAGAACTTGAAGTTTACCTCGCGGAGGTACTCGACCGGGCCGGCGTCCTTGACCTTCTGCACCAGCAGGTCGATCTGCTTCTGGCTCTTGTAGCAGGCGATCGCGTCGAGCTTGGCCTGGAACTGCTCCTCGGAACACTTGAGCTGCAGGTTCGGTTCTTCGGGGAAGTCGCAATAGATCGCCAACTCGTACACCGCGGGCACATCCGTCGGCGCACCGAGTTCGGGCCAGATCTCGCCGGCGGCGTGGAATAGGCTGATCTGCATCTCGTTGTGCACGATCTGGTGGTCGGGGTGGTAGTCCATCGGCGAAGGCATGAAGAGCCGTGTCGGCTTGATCGCGCGTAGCCTTTCGACAAACGCGTTCTGCAGGCCGGTGAACCCCGCGTGTCCGGGCTCGCCTTCGACGGCCGGCCGTCTGCCGAGGAACTGCGCAAGGTTGCAGTCGGGGAAGCCGAGCAGGTGGACCTTGCCGGTGTCGGTCAGGCCCAGCGCTTGGCATGACGCGACGAGTTCGGCTGCGCGCATCTCCACGATCGTCTCTTTCTCTTCGATCGTGCAGTAACCCATCCGCCCATCTGTTGCCGCGAGCAGGTGGACATCGACGCCCGCCTCGCACGCGGCCTTCATCCACAGCCCGCCGCCGATCGCGATGTCGTCATCATGCGGGCAGGCGAAGAGCCAGGTCTCGCCGGCGACGTTGTCGCTGCCGGTGATGCCCTCGAGGGTGTCGTAGCGGTGGATCTTGTGCGTGGCTTTGCGTGCGTATCGGAAGCTCATAGGGCCGTTACGTTACCATACGCACATGCAAGCCGACGACCCGAAATACGACGCGTTTCACCTGTGCAACGACATGCTCGCCTCGGTCGAGGTGGCCCGGGGGTTCGATGCATCGGTCGCCGATCCGGTCGCGCTTGGTGCTAAGCTGACGGGCAAGCTGCTGCTCACCGGCGAGGGCTCGTCGCGGCTGTTCCCCGCGAAGCATGCGGTCAAGCTCGCACGCCAGCGCGGCTACAACCTGCAGCTGCACACCGAGGCGGGCTGCCAATCGCAGACCTACGACCTGCTCGACTGGGCGGTCCTCGCCGCGAGCAACTCGGGTCGCACGGCCGAGGTGGTCGGGCTGTTCAAACAGCTCGAAGCGGCGGGTCATGACAAGCGTTTCAGTGTCGCCGCGTTTGCTGATTCGCTGCTTGAGCAGAGCGCGAACCAAAGTGTTGTGCTGGGCTGTGGCGAGGAGGGCGCGGTCGCTGCGACGAAGAGCGTGATCGAGCAGGCGCTCGTGATCCAGGCCGTGATCGAGTCGGCGGTCGGCGATGCGCAGCTCGCCGGCCGGCTCGGCACGCTCGCGGACGCGATGCACGCCGCGATGACCATGCCGATCCCCGAGGAGATCACGAAGCTGCTGGTCGAGACCCACGTCATCTACTGGGCCGGCGCGAACGACGGCGTCGGCGAAGAACTCACGCTCAAGACCAACGAGATCACGCGCAAGCCCAGCGACTTCCTCGAGGGTACCTACGCGGCGCACGGCATCGAAGAAGTCATGGACCCCGGCGAGGTCGTGCTGTGGATCGACCCGATCGAAGACCAAGAAGCCAAGTTCGAAGAGGTGCTGGTCAAGGGGGTGGGCATGCACATCATCGCGGTGAGCCCGCGCGAGACCCGTTTCCCGACGATCAAAGTCCCGGACGCGGGCGAGTACGCCGGCTACGTACACCTCGCCGCGGGCTGGAACCTGCTGGTCGAGACGGGGATTGCGCTGGGCGTGGACCTGGACAAGCCCGTCCGTGCCCGCAAGGTCGGCAACGCGTTTGTCGGTTGAAGTTTAGTGGGAGGCGCGAAGCGTCCCATACGAGTCGTATGAGATGCTTTGACGGGACGCTTCGCGTCACCCGCTACACGCAGTATGATGCATGGCATGGCTAGCGAAAGGTCAGCATGATGCGCAAGACGGTATCTCTCATCATCTTGATTGGTTTGTTTTCATTCGCGCGGGACGCCTCCGCCGGTGAGGCCCTGCCCGAACTCGCGGGCACGTGGGTCGCCGAGACCATCAACGGCAAGGCGCCCAAGGCCCCGGCCAAGCTCGTCATGACCTTCATCGACGACGAACGCCTGGCCAGCGAAGTCACCGCGCCTAACGGCAAGACGACGAAGGTCGAGATCAAGTACAAGGCCACCGCCGACGGCACGATCATTATGATCCCCAAGCCCGACGACAACCCCGAGGGCGAGAAGGGCACTTGGGAAATCAAAGATGGCAAGCTGCATATCGCTTCAGCGGATGATGCCAAGATGGTGCTGGTACGGAAGAAGTGATCTGCCAAGCGGTGTCCAATGCCCAAGCCTAAATGACCAATGCTAAGCCATGCTTGTTTGGCCATTGGCCATTTGGTCATTACCTTTCATACCGCTCCCACACCTCGGCCTGCAGCTTGTCGAAGTAGTCGAATTGTTGCAGCAGCTGTTGCCGTAGGGTCTGCAGCTTGATCGGGTCGGTCTCGCCGCTGTTGGCGGCTTTGTGCAGCGCGGCGGCGGCGGACTCGAGGTCCTCGGCGGCATTCGCATAGCTCCTTGCTGTCGCGTAGAGGTCGAGGTTCTGCAGGTCCTTCGCGTCCGGCGGCCAGAGCAGACGCGACGGGTTGGCACGCAGGTCATCAACGAGGCCTTCGAGTTCATCGACACTGCGCCGGGCGGACTCGATCGTACGGTCGATGTCCGGCCGGTTGTCCGAGATCATCATCCGGGCTTCCGTCGCCGTGCTGGTGACCTCGGCGAGCAGGGTGTCGACGCCGTCGATCGATCCTTCGGCCTTGGTGATGAACGCGGCGATCTGATCGACCGTGCCGGGGATCTTCTCATCGAGGCTGGTCGAGAGCGAGGCGACCTTTGCGAGCGTTGTGCGGATGTCGTCCCCGCTGTCGCCGAAGACCCCGCGGACATCGGTCATCACGCCGGTCGACTCGGCGAGGAACGTATCGACGTCTTCAAGCAGTGGGTCGAGCTCGGCATCGAGCTTCTTGATCAGCGCGTCCGCATCATCCGCAGCGGTCTCGATGCTGTCGGCGGTCTCGATCAGCTCGGCGCTGACACTATCCAGGTCCTCCTGCACCGCGGCGCTGACCGCGTCAAGCTCGAGCCGGACCTCCTTGAGTGTGACCTCCAGCTCATCGCGTACGTCCTGCACCATCGCGACGAGGTTGGCGGTGCGTGCGTCGATCTTGTCGCCCTCGACGAGGGTCTGGCCCGTGCCCACGTTGAGGATGTTCAGCCAGGCCCCGCCGGTCAGCGCGGTCTGTAACTCGATGTGGTTGTCGCTCTCGCGCAGCTCGATGCCCTTGCCGACCGTGAACACCACGTGCACCTCGGCCTCCTGCTCGGGTGATGCCGGCGGCACGACCTCGATCGATTCGACCCGGCCGACCTTCACGCCCAAGAGGCGGACCTCGTTGCCGACCTGCAGGCCGGCGATATCCTCGCCCGAGGCGAACACGGCGGTGTACGCCATCGCGTCGCGCACGGTGCCGGGGTCGGCGACCCGCGCGACCAGGAAGACCCCCGCTGCGATCGAGAGGAGGATGAACAGCCCGGCCTGGAATGCGTATTTCGATGGGTTCATGGTCGGTGTCCGACGTAGGCCGGGCTTAAGCCCGGAGGGGTGGTTGGGTGTCGGTTATGCCGGGCTCAAGCCCGGCCTACGTGTTTTCTGGGTTCAGCAGCGCGTCGTGGTACGCCGAGGTGTCTTTGCGGTCGGTCAGCGGCCCCTGCAGCAGCCCGTGGACAAACTGGTGCACCAGCGGGTTGTCGCTTTCTTTCATCTCGTCCGGCGTGCCGTCCGCAACAAACCGGCCCTGGTCCAGCAGGACCAGGCGGGACGCGATCCGGAACGCGCTGGTCATCTCGTGCGTGATGACCACGGTCGTCACGCCGGTCGTCTCGTTGAGATCGACCATGAGCTTATCGATCTCGGTGACGGAGACGGGGTCGAGCCCGGCGCTGGGCTCGTCGTAAAAGATGACTTTCGGGTCCAGCGCAAGCGCTCGGCCGAGTCCGGCCCGCTTCTTCATCCCGCCGGAGATCTCGGAGGGGTACTTGTCGGCGTGTGGCAGCAGGCCGACGAGGTTGAGCTTCATGGTGACGATCGTGTCGATCGTGCTCGGGTCCAGATCCGTGTGCTCTTGCAGGGGCAGGGCGATGTTTTCCGCCAGGGTGAGCGAGTTGAAGAGGGCACCCGACTGGAAGAGCACGCCCATGGTCTTGCGGTAGCTGTCGAGGTCGTCTTCGGACATGCCGCAGATATCGGTGCCGTCGATCTTGATGTTGCCGGAGGTCGGGCGGGTCTCCGCGGCCATGAGGTTGAGCAGTGTCGACTTGCCCGCGCCGGACCCGCCCAGCATGACCAGCCGTTCGCCGCGTTTCACATCGAGCGACAGGTCGTGGAGCACTTTGGTCGAGCCAAACTGCTTGGTGACGTTGCGGATCTCGATGATGTTGTCGGGTGTGTTGGCCATCCGTTACCACCCCAGCATGTAGAAGACGGCGGTAAAGCCGAGGTCGACCACGGTCAACGCGACGATGCTGATCACAACGGTGCGTGTGGTTGCGCTGCCGACGCCGGACGCCCCGCCCCGCACCGCAAGGCCGTGCTGGCAGGCCAGCGCGCCGATGAGGACGCCGAACACCGCGGCCTTGACAAGCCCTGTGACGATGTCGGTGGTCTCGACCATGGCGAAGGTCAGGTCGAGGTAGGCCGCGTAGGGCATATCGATGATGGCCTTGGTCGTGAGCATGCCGCCGGTGATGCCCATGATGCTCGAGAGCACTGCGAGGCAGGTGGTCATGATCATCGAGGCGAGGACACGCGGCACGACGAGGAACCGGACCGGGCTGATCGCGTGGCTGCGCAGGGCCTTGAGCTCCTCGTTGACCGCCATCGTGCCGATCTCTGCGGCGATGGATGCGCCGGCAAAGCCGGTGAGCACGATCGCGCCGACCAGTGGGCCGAGCTCACGGAAGAACGCGATCCCGATGATGGAGGCGATCTGGTCGCCGGCCCCGTACTGCTCGAGGATGGGCACGATCTGAAGGGAGAGGATGACGCCGATCGCGAACGTGACCAGCATTACGACGCCGATCGACTTGATCCCGACGCGATGCATCTGGAACCAGAGGTTGCGCCAGGCCAGGCGTCGGCCGCGCTTGCGGACAACCATGCGCGGGCTGGCGCCGAAGGTCGCGCTGATGAGCAGGCCCAGCTGCCCGATAAAAGCGACGGTGCCGATGGCCCGCTCGCCTAGGGTCGTGATGGGTCCGGTGAGATACCGCATGACAGCTTCTATGTGCTGCGATCTTTATCGGTGGGGCGGGTCTGTTGTCTGTTTAGAGGAGCCCCCCGGCTGTCGCGCGGGTTATCGGAAGTAGCACGGTGTTTCGTAGCCGCCGCATAACACGCGGGGGTCGAATGATGATCAACCCGGCATCTCAGAACAGGCAGGAGACTAGAAAATCAGACCGGCAGTCCATTTACTGCTTCGCTGTTCTTCTACTTCGCGACATAGATCACGACTCGGCCCCCGGGCGTTGCCCGGCGGCTATTTGGGCTGACTTTACGCGGTGAGTTCCGCCTCGTCGTCGACAAAGTCGAACACGCTTTCGAGGTTCATGATGCGCATCAGGCCGCGGATGTCGGCGTTGACGTTGGTGAAGGTGACGCTGCCGTTGCCGGTGGTCATCTCTCGGCGGGCTTCGACGAAAACACCCAGCGCGCTTGAGTCCACAAAGTCGACCTCGGCCAGATTCAGTGCGAGGACCTTGGGCTTGTTCGCCTTAATCGCATCGAGCAGGCCGACGCGGAGGTCCGGCGCGTTCATCACGGTCAGCGAGCCGGTGAGTCGGGCGACCGTGGTGCTTTCGGTGGCGTGGGTTGCCTGGATCGGGTGGGCCATGGTGTTGCGTCTCGGCGGGTCAGTCGGTGGTTTCTTCGTTGGTCGGCCGCGCGAGCGCCGGGGCCGTCTTGTCCTTGAGCCAGGCGTGCCAGCGGTTGGTCGCGGTTTGGCGTTTATCGGGCACATCATAATAGCGGTAACCCAGCGTTTGGCCGGTGCGCTCTTCCAGCGAGCGGATGGCGAACAGCCGGATCGCCGGGTCCTTGTCGGAGAGTGCCTGGACCAGCCTGGCCAGTTCGGCCTCGTCGTCCGACTCGGCGGCACTTACAATTGCGGGCACCCGTGCCGGGGTGTCGGTCGCGTCGAGGTCCGCCCTGGCCGGGGGCTGTTCGCTAGGCAGGCAGCCGGCAGTTGCCAGAGCCATCAGTGTCAGGATGTGGGCGATGACCGGTCGCATAAGGCCTCGATCAGGAGACAGGCTTGCTCAGCAGGCAAGCCGCTTGACTCATGATCGATTGTATCAGGCGAGATGGGTTAGAAATTCGGCTTCTGCACCGTGTCCTTGACCGGCTGGCGGTCCCGCGGGCTCATCAGGTTCACTTCTTCCGCCCAGCGCATCCACTCATCACGCAGCGCTTGGACCTTGCCCGGCTCGTCCGCCGCCAGGTCGTTCAGCTCTGTCCGGTCCTTGGACAGGTTGTACAGTTCCCACGGGCTGCCTCGGAACGAGACGAGCTTCCAGTCGCCGTAGCGCACCGCGCGGTTGCTGCTGAACCGGAAGAACATCGTATACGGGTCGCGCTCCTTGCCTTTCAGGACCGGAACGAGCGATGCGCCCTGCAGCGGCAGCACCGCGCCCTGGTGGTCTTCTTCGGGGTAGGCCGCCTTGCCCAGTTCCAGCAGCGTCGGCATCACATCGATCAGGTGCGCGGGCTGGTCGGTGATCGATCCACGCCTCGCCTTTATGCCGTCGGGCCAGTGCGCGATCGCCGGGGAGGTGATCCCGCCCTCGTGTTGGTTCTGTTTGTACAAACGGAAAGGCGTGTTGCCGACGTGCGCCCAGCCCGGGCTGTAGCACCAGTACGACTTAGGGTCCCAGGGGCGAAGCGGCAGGCCGCGCCCCCGCGTCCGGTCGAACGGGCACGCCCCGTTGTCGGAGACGAACAGCACCAGTGTGTTGTCAAACATCTTGTGCTTGCGTAGATGGTCAAGCACCCGGCCGATCTCGAGGTCCATACGGTGGACCATCGCGGCGTACGCGGCCATGCGTTGTGCCTCCCAGTCCTGCTCCTGGTTGGTGAGCGAGACCCAGGATTTCACATGGCCCGGCCGGGGCGCGGGCTCGACGTAGCTCCGTCCAAACAGGCGCAGGCGTTTCTGCTTGGCCTGCCGCTGTTCCCGGATCGCATCCCACCCTTTGACATAGGTTTTTTCGTACACCTTGAAGTCTTCTTCAAGGCAGTGCAGCGGGTAGTGCGGCGCGGCGAAAGCCATGTAGAGGTACAGCGGCTTGTCGGCGAGCTTCGCGTCATCAATAAACGACATCGCGTAGTCCGCGGTCGCGTTGGTCAGGTAGAAGTCCTCCTGCGGGACGTCCCATGGCTGGCCATTGAGTCGGAAGGATTTGTCGCCGGTGAAGAAGTTTGTCGCGCCGGAGAGGTGCCCCCAGTACCGCTCGAAGCCGTGGTCGGTAGGCTGGTCGCGCAGGTGCCACTTGCCGACCATCGCGGTGAAGTAGCCCGCGTCTTTGAGGACCTGCGCCGTGGTGACGCCGTTCTTTAGCGATTCCTGCCCGGCCTGGTTGGAGTACAAGCCTGTGAGCAGGCAGATCCGAGAGGAGTGGCACTTGGCGGTGTTGTAGAACTGTGTGAAGCGCAGCCCGCGGTCGGCGAGCTGGTCGAGGTTGGGTGTTTGGATCTCGCTGCCAAAGCACCCGACATCCGCGAAGCCGAGGTCGTCCGCCATAATGATGAGGATGTTCGGGCGGTTATCAGCAAGCGCTTGATGCGTCGTGAAGACGAGTAACGCGGTCAACAATAAGCGGATTGTAGACATGTTCGCGCGGTCCTTATGATAACGGTGTAGCGGGGGTAGCACAAAGGACCCAAATAACAAAAATAAAAAATATGCACCACACACGACACCTAAAAAAACACAAAAAGCAGAAGGGCAAAAAAAAAAAGAGAGATTTTAATTTAAAAAAA
>JBCDKD010000089.1:0-17114 GCA_039024275.1 Planctomycetota bacterium
ACGATCGGCAGCGTGATAAACGGCAGCGGGAGGTTGATGAGCAGCGCCACGCCCCAGCGCAGGCGCAGCCGCTTGAGTGCTGCTGCTTGATCGGCATTGAAAGAGGGTTGGTTTGTGTTCACCGCAAAGGTCGCAAAGGATTGCAAAGAAATTAGCTTGGGTGGTTGAAGACGCGCCGGGTGATGGCATCAACCATTCGTGTGCAATTAAAGTTTAAGAGCAAGCCTACGGAACATCCCGACAGCTTGAGGTAGGACAGGAGTTGTGCTTCGTAGATTGGCTCGACTTGTTCAACGGCTTTAAGTTCCACTACAACACAATTTTCGACAAGCAGATCGACGCGGTAGCCACAATCAAGTTTTACCTGCTTGTATGTCAGTGGCAAAGGCTGCTGGCATTTCACATTCAAACCTTTGTGGCTTAGCTCGTAGAAGAGACAGGATTCATAAGCAGATCCGAGTAGGCCTGGGCCCAGCGATTTGTGTACTTCGATCGCAGCGCCAATCACCATCTTCGATATCGGATCAGGCCCTAATTCTGACATGGCATGCCCCCAACAGGACTCTTTGCGTCCCTTCGCGACCTTTGCGGTAAACCAACGATCAGGCCGACGTCTCGCCCTGCTCGAGCTGCTTGCGCAGGGTGACAGCGATGCCATGCAGGCCCAAGTCGGGGATGACGCGGTTGACGAACTCGTCATCGCGGAAGAGCACCTGTGCGTCGCCGCCGGTCGCGACGACGATCGGGTACTGACCGGCCTGCTGGGCGTAGGCCTCGGTAACGGAACGGACGATGCCGCGGATGCCGTAGAACGCCCCGGTCAGCATCGCCTGGGTCGTATTGTGCCCGATCAGTTCATCCGGCTTCTTGAATTCGACATCGGGCAGCAGCGCGGTGCGTTGGGTCAACGCGTCGAGCATCAGCTGGGCGCCGGGGACGATTGCCCCGCCGTGGAACGTGCCCTGGCCATCGACGTAATCAACCGTCAGCGCGGTGCCGGCATCGACCACAACACAGGCCTGGCCCAGCTTGTCGAACGCGGCGGCGGCGTTCAGCAGCCGGTCTTCACCGACCAGCGCTTCGGGGTCGAGCTGCCGGCCGATCGGGATGAGCAGGTCCTGCTCCACACGGTAGACCTCGTACGCGGTGTGCTTTTTCAGAAGCCCCATGACCTCATCGATCGCCGAGGGATTCACGCTCGACACCAGCACATGGGCGTCGCCAACCTCGCTCAGCGGCTTGCTGGCCTGCTGTATGGCCGAGGCGATTCGGTCCTGACGCTCGTTGCGGAAGGTGGAGACCTCGCAGAGCTCACCCTTCACGAACGCGCCGACACGAGTGCGCGTGTTGCCGACGCTGACAGCAAGGAGGTTGATCTGGGGCATGGCAGGCTTTGTTAATCCATGAAATACAGATGGACCGAGGTGGCGGTCGCCTCGAGAGTATATTGATGATAACCCGTGCGATGAGATGATGCGGTCAGCCGGTAGCCGGCTGATCGCGCTCGGGCAGATCGACCCACGCCGGTCGCTCGGGCTTGTGCTCGGCGAGCGCCTGCCAACAAGCCTCAAGCACCTGATCGATATGCGCGCCCGTCGCCGAGCTCATGGTCAGCGTCGGCACACCGAGCTCGCCACCCACCAGCTCGACCGCGGCCTGCGCATCGGATTCATCACCAAGCAGATCGGTCTTGGTCAGCACCACGACCTCTGGCTTGGCAGCGAGGACCCCGCTGTACTGCTTCAGCTCGTTTCGGATGACGCGGTAGTTCTCGATTGGGTCGCTGCCATCGGCCGGCTCGACTTCTAAGAGGTGCAGCAGGACCCGCGTCCGCTCGACATGCTTGAGGAAGCGGATCCCGAGGCCCTGCCCTTCGTGGGCCCCCTCGATCAGGCCGGGGATGTCGGCGACGACCAGCCGCCTCGGCCCGCGTGACCCGCCAGGCAACTCCGCGATGCCGAGTTGTGGGGCCAACGTCGTGAACGGGTAGTCGGCAACCTTCGGCTTAGCGGCGCTGATCCGCGAGAGGAAGGTGCTCTTGCCCGCGTTGGGCTTGCCGAGCAGGCCAACATCCGCGATGAGTTTCAACTCGAGCCGCAGGTACGTCTCGACCGCGGGCTCGCCGGGCGTCGCTTCGCGCGGGGCTTGATTGGTAGGCGACTTGAAGTGCTCGTTGCCGAGGCCGCCCTTGCCGCCCCGCGCGATCACAACACGCTTGCCTGGTGTGTCGAGGTCACAAAGCAGCGGGCCAGAAGGCGATTCGCCCGGCTGGGGCGAGCGGACCTGCGCAAGCTGGGCCCGCTCCTGGCCCGTCATGAAGTACTGCTCGAACAGCGCATCGGGGTCGCCCGGGTCCGGCTCGTCGGGGAGTAGTTCCTCCGGCGGGTTCTCGTAGACCAGCGTTCCGACCGGCAGGTGGACCTCGAGGTCCGTGCCGTGCTTGCCGTGCATCCCTTTATTCTTGCCCTGCTCGCCGGCCTTAGCAAACCAGTGGTGCCGGCCGGCGAAGTCCATCAGCGTCTCGACCGAGGTATCCGCGACGAGAATGACCGAGCCGCCATCGCCGCCGTTGCCCCCGCTGGGCCCGCCCTTGGCGATGTACTTCTCGCGGTGGAACGCGACACAGCCGTCGCCGCCCTTGCCCGAGCGCACCAGGATGTTGGCGGAGTCAATGAACATGGTGTCTGCGAAAAATAAGAAGCCCACGTTCATCGAACGCGGGCTTCAAGAGAGTCAATCAGGCAGGAAAGCTCAGCCCGCGTCGCGGACGTGGACCTTGCGGCCCTGGAACTCAACCGTGCCAGGGGTCAGCGCGTAAAGCGTGTCATCCTTGCCACGGCCGACGTTGAAGCCCGGGTGGAATTTGGTGCCGCACTGACGGACGATGATGGAGCCGGCTTTGGCGGTCTGGCCGCCGTAGAGCTTGATCCCGCGGTACTGGGGGTTCGAGTCGCGGCCGTTCTTGGTCGAGCCTTGTCCCTTTTTGTGTGCCATGGTCGCCCTTTTGTGCTTGGGGATCTGGGTAAAAATCTGTGCCGTGGCCCGTTGTGGGCTTTGCACGGCGAGCCGGGCAGTATAGCAAGAGCGACGGCCCTGCGCCAAGCCGGGCAAACGACAATTCCGGCCCCGCTCAGAGGCCGGGCTGACCGAGATTCAGCGGGCGGTGTCATCCGTCCGGATGATGACCCAACTTATTTGAAAAACTCTACTTGCAGCAAAGGCCACCCCCCTTTACACTTCGCCAATGGCGTGGTGGGAACCCCTACCTGTCTCGCCGAGTGCGTTTGAACGAACCAGCTTCAACAGAGCAACCCACGCACCTGACCCCGACCCGTTTATGAGTGTGATGCGTTTGTTGAAGTGAATCCACGACGAACGCTGATAACCATCCGTTACAGGGAGGCCCTGCCTTGCGCATCCGTAATTCCGTCCTCGTCCTTGCCCTCAGCCTCGGCCTGCCCGGCGCGACGCTGATCTCCGAACCCGCCTACGCTCAGGCCTCACAGCCGACCGCCGAAGAGCTCTACAACTCCGGTATGGAGCTTTACAAAGCGGGCGAACTCAGGCAAGCGCAGGAAGTGCTCCGCAAGGTAGACCCGCTGCAGCTGCCCCGCGAGAAGCAGCCGGACTTCTACAACGCCCTGTTTGAGATCGATCAGAAGCTCAACGCACCCAAGCCCGAAACGGAAGAGCCCGCCGAGCCAGAGGCCCCCAAGCCCGAGGTTGAAGAGCCCGCGACGCCTGAGCCCGAGGTCGAAGAGCCCGCCGAGCCCGAGGTGGCTGAGCCGGAAGTCGTGAAGCCCGACCCGGCGTCGCTGCTGCGTCAGGCGGACGCGCTGGCCGAGAACAACCCTGCCCAAGCCCTGTCGGTTTACCAGGAAGTGATCTCAAGCGAAGAAGCGACTGCCGAACAGAAGGCGACCGCGCAAGCACGCGTTGCCGGTATCGAGCGGCAGCTTAACGGCGACATCACCGGCGCCCGCAAGCTCATCGCCCTGGCCGAGCAGGACATCGTCAACGACGACCTCGACGCCGCCGAGGCCAAGCTGAGTTCCGTCAAGAACTCCGGGGTGGAGCTGGGCTTCTTCGATAGCGAATCCGTTAATAAGAAGCTGGGGCTGATCGCCGAGGTCCGCACCGCCCGTGCCGCCGCCGCTGAGGCCGAGGCCCTTGCCGCCGCCGAGCGTAAGAAAGAAGAAGAACGGCTCGCCGCGCTCGAGGCCGAGAAGAACCAGCCCGAGCCCGAGGCACCCGCGGTTGAGAACAAGCCGACCGAGGAGCAACGCGCCGCCCTGGCCGCCGCTGAAAAGCGTGCCGAGCAGGCCGAAGCGGACAAGGCCGCTGCCGAGGCCCAGCTCGCCGCGATGCAGCGCAAGCTCGAAGAAGACCAGGTCGCCAAGGGCCCACCGGTCAGCGACTTGATGATCCAGGCGCGTGCGAACACCGCCGCCGAGAAGGCCGAGCAAGGCGACAAGGCCCTGCGTACCGGCCAGCTCAACGCCGCGGTCCAGTTCTACGAAGACGCGACCCTGCTGGACCCGGGCAACGAGGTCTATCAGACCAAGCTCGCGCAGGCCAAGGCCCAGCTCAACGAGCAGATGCGTCCGCTGGGAGAACTCGAAACAACGACCGCTGACCGCCGTGTCCGCAACCAGGCCGCGATCGCCGAGTACGAGAAGGCGATGACCAAGGCACTGGCGGACCTCGGCAAGCAAGACTTCCTCGCCGCGAACAACTCGATCATCGAGGCCCGGACGATCCTTAGCCGAGACCGGCAGGTCTTCGACACGCAGGACTACAACGACCGTGTCAACCGTGCCAACGAGTTGCAGAGCCTGATCCAGACCACACAGACCCGCAAAGAAGCCGAAGACCTGCGAATTATTAATGAAGAGCGTGCCATCATCGAGGCTCGTATTGCCGAGGAAACCGAGCAGCGCAAGATCGAAGAGATCCAGGGCCACCTCCGCAAGGCCCGTGCCCTGCAGCTCGAGAAGAAGTACCCCGAGGCGCTGACCGAGCTCGAGGCCGCCCTGTTCCTCGAGCCGAACAACCCGGTGATCAAAGCGCTGCGCGACATGATCCAAGACAGCGCGTTCGCCGTGGAGAGCTTCGAGCTCAAGCGTCAGCGTGATATCGAGATCGCCCGTGTGTCGCTCCTGAACATCGAAGCGACCACGCCGTTCGCAGACATCCTGACCTACCCCGGCGACTGGCCGGAGCTGACCGCGATCCGCCTGCGTGGGCTGGACAACGACGCGGGCGAGTCCGAGGCGAACCGTGCCGCGCAGGCCGCGCTGCGGAAGATTGTCACGCTCAACAACGACAACCTCTCGCTGGACCAGGTCATCGCGTTTATCCGTGACACGACCGGCGCCAACATCGCCGTCAACTGGCCTGCCCTGGAACTGGTCGGCATCGACCAGGACTCGCTGGTCACGATCTCGTTGAGCCGGGTCCCCGCCGAGCAGCTGCTCCGCCTCGTGCTGGATCAGGTCTCTGCCGACGCGTTTGACGACGACAAGGCGGGCTTCACCGTCTCCGAGGGCATCGTCAAGATCTCGACCCTCCGCGACCTCAAGTCCGAGACCGAGACCCGCGTCTACGACATCCGCGACCTGCTCGTCCAGGTCCCCAACTTCAGCAACGCCCCGGGCTTCGACCTCAACGACGCCCTCTCCAACACCAGCTCCGGCGGCTCGGGCCAAGGCAGCGGTGGCGGCTCAGGCGGTGGGGGCGGCGAAGGCGGCCTGTTCGGCGATGACGACGACTCGGACACGGATGAAGACCTGCCCACGCGTCAGGAACTCGTCGACCAGATCGTCGAGCTCATCAACACCACCGTCGGCGACCCCGATGAGTGGCTCGACGAAGAGTCCACGCTAACCGAGCTCAACGGCAACATGATCATCAAAACGACCGGCGACAACCACCGCCAGATCGTCGGGCTGCTCGGCCGGCTACGCGAGACCCGCGCGGTGCAGATCTCTGTCGAGGCACGCTTCCTCTCGGTCGACAAAAACTTCCTCGACGAGTTCAGACTCGACTTCGATATCTCGTTCAACAACGACAACGAAGACGTCATCATCGACACCGACACCGACGGCGACGGGCTGCCCGACTCGACCGACGGGCAGCCCGACAACGGGGCCAGCACGCTCCCAATCGTTGTCAACAACGACAGCATCGGCCTCGCGGGCCGGCCAGGCACCAGCGTGGGCAACCGGTTCACGGACCTGGCCGACAACGCCTTCTCGCTGGGCTACAGCTTCATCAACGACCTGCAGGTGGACCTGCTGATCAACGCGACCCAGGCCAACGAACGGGCCGTCGCCCTGACCGCCCCGCGGGTCACCTTCTTCAACGGCCAGCGGGCCTACACCCTGGTCGCGACCCAGACCGCGTTCGTCTCCGACCTCGAGCCGATCCCCGACTCGCTCGGTTTTGACCCGACGATCTCGGTCGTCACAACGGGTGTTGTGCTCGATGTGGAGGGCACCATCTCCTCGGACCGCCGATACGTCACGATGACACTGCGTCCCTCGCTGGCCAACCTCGTTTCATTGACCGACTTTGAAATCTCATCGGGCGGTGTCCAGCAGCCCGGTGTTGGCGGTGTCGTTGGGGCCAACTTCACTCTCTCCGGCACGATCCAGATCCCCGAGATCCAGATCACCCAGGTCCGCAACACCGTCTCGATCCCCGACCGCGGCACCCTGCTCGTTGGCGGGCAACAACTCGTCGGCGAAATCGAAACGGAGATCGGCGTGCCCGTCCTCTCGAAGATCCCCGTTGTCAACCGCCTGTTTACGCAGACCTCGCAGGCACAAGACGAGCGGACCCTCCTGATCCTCGTCCGACCGACGATCATCATCCAGTCCGAGCAGGAAGACGTCCTCTTCCCCGGGCTGAACGAAGACCCCGAAGGCTACAACGTCGGCAACTTCAACCCGTGATCACTTGAAACAGCTTGAATGCGAAAGCGCTCGGCCTCACCGCCGAGCGTTTTTGATTAGAAAACCTTGGCGCGATGATGCGGCGTTGTCACGCTAATCTCCAAGCACATAATTAAAGATGAGCGGCACAACGATGCTGGCATCCGATTGGATCATGAACTTGGGTGTGTCTGCACCCAGCTTGCCCCAGGTGATCTTCTCGTTGGGTACCGCCCCGCTGTACCCGCCGTAGCTGGTGACCGCGTCGCAGACCTGGCAGAAATAGCCCCACAGCGGGGTGCCATCCCACTTCAAGTCTTGGATCATGAGTGGCACCGCGCAGATCGGGAAGTCGCCTGCGATCCCGCCGCCGACCTGGAAGAAGCCCACGCTGGGCTTACCCGTATCGGCGTTGTTGTTGGCCTTGTACCACTTGACCAGGTCCTCCATCGCTTCGGTGCCCATCCGCACCACGCTGTGTGAATATTCGCCGCGCATCGCGCCGGCGGTGAAGACGTTGCCGATCGTAGAGTCCTCCCAGCCCGGCGTATAGATCGGCAGGTCCTTCTCCGCCGCCGCGAGCATCCACGAATCCTCCGCGGGCATCTGGAAGTGGTCGGCAAAGCCGGGCTGCTTGAAGATGTCCCGGTAGTACGCGTGCGGGACCTTACGCACGCCGCTTTTCTCGGCCTGCTGCCAGACGTCGAGCAGCCGGCCCTCGAAATGCCGCATCACGGTCTCTGGGATGCACGTATCGGTCACACGGTTCATACCCCGGTCGTAGAGGGCCTGCTCGTCCTCGGCAGAGAGCGCCCGCCAGTTCGGGCACCACTCGTACTCCTTGCCGGCCAGCAGCAGGAAGATATCTTCTTCAAGGTTCGCCCCGGTGCAGGTGATCGCGTGGACCTTGCCCTCCCGGATCATCCGCGCGAGCACACGACCGATCCCCGCGGTAGACATCGCGCCCGACAGTGTGACCATCATCTTGCCCCCGGCTTCAAGATGCGCCTCATACGCATCGGCCGCGGCAAGCGTCTCCCGGCTGTTGAAGTTGGTGTAGTGCCGCTGCATAAACGCGCGGAGTTGACCAGTGCCGGTGGCATATGACGTCGTTGGCAACGTATTTGGATTGGTCACAGTCATCTTGGCCCTCCAAAGAATGGATCGCGCATCTTAACGAAACCGTTGTTTCGTTACAAAGAAAAACACAAACCGGCCATTCGCCATCTTCCTTTCAGCACTAAATTGAAAATCACGGCTTACAATACATTTCAACCAGTTCTTCGAGGTTTATATTGGCGCGATTCAACGAGAACGGAAATGAAGGTGACGATGGCGAAGGCTTTAATAGATCACGGGGTAAGTCGCTGAAGTTCTTTGAGTATGGTGACATCGCTGCAGACTCCAAGAACTTCGACTATGCCGTGGAGTGCTACATCGGTGGGCTACGCCACGACCCGGACAATATGAAGCGTCACGAGCAGCTTCACGAAATTGCAAAGCGGCGTGGCGTAAGCGGTGGGAAACCTAAGAAGAGTAAGCCGATTGGCCCTAGCCTAGTCGACAAAATGCTCCAGGCCGAGATGACATGGGCGTACGACTGGAACAACGTCGGGAATATGCTGGATACGATCAAAGCGGCATTGGAGGCCAACAATCGCGATGGCGAGAAGGCAAACCTCACCACGCTCGCTTACTGGATCGCCAGCCTAGCCGCGAAATATAATGCGGATCCCAGTTCCGACCTCTAAGTATGAACATGCATTTTATTGTGCCGATTAAATTTGCGAGGAGCACGATTAAATCCCCAACACGTCCGACATGTCGTACCGCCCCGGCTGCTGGTTGGCCAGCCATTTCGCCGCTCGCAGGGCGCCGAGCGCGTAGCTGTCCCGGCTCGTTGAGATGTGCTTGATCTCGAGCCGCTCGCCGATGCCCGCGAAGTACGCGGTGTGCTGGCCGGGGTCGTCGCCAATACGGAGGGTCTGGACGGTGATGTCGTTGGGTTGCCGGGGCGCGTCGCCGTGGCGTGCGAAGACGAGGGCGTCTTCAGGATCGCGTCCGGTGGCTTCGCAGAGCTTATGGGCCAGGGTCAACGCTGTGCCCGAAGGCGCGTCCTGCTTGTAGCGGTGGTGGGCCTCGAGGACCTCGATGTCGTAGCCTTCGAGCAGTTGAGCCGCTTCGCCGGCGAGCTTCCAGAGGACATTGACCACGAGCGAGAAATTGGTTGCCTGCATGACGGGGATTGTCTCCGCGGCTTCGCTCAGCGCGGCGTCGTCCGCAGCAGTCAGGCCTGTCGTGCCGACGACGATGGGCAGCTTGTGGGTGACGCACTCGGCCAAGGCCTTGCGGAAGCCCTGGGGCAGCGAAAAATCGATCAACACATCGCAGCCGCTTCCACCGAGCTGGTCAGCCAATACGAATCCAAGCTCGCCACAGCCCGCGAGCGTGCCGGCGTCGCTGCCCAGGTCCGGGTGGTCGGCGTGGTCAATGGCCTGGACGGGGCTGAGCTGGCCGTCTGCCGCGGCCAGGGCGACGAGCCGCCGGCCCATCCGCCCCGCTGCGCCGTGGATCGCGAGTCGGGTCATATCGGTTTCCTTGGGTGATTTTCAAGCCCGCGACCATATCCGGGCATGCGTTTGAAGGCAAACGCTTTATAATGAAGATGACGCCTGGCCCTACGCGTGTACTCCTATGCCACGCGCGTCGGTAGTGGCCAGTTTTAGGTATTCAGAGAGGTGCGGCTTGGCGTTATTCAGTAAGAGCAAGAAGGGCAGCAGCGAAGACAAGGGCCCCGGCGATGACGGCGCGGGCTTCAAGCGGTCGCTCCGCAAGGCGAACACGTTTTTTGACTACGGCAACACCGCGGCGGACTCGAAGAACTTCGACTACGCCGTCGAGTGCTACGTCGGCGGGCTGCGCCACAACCCCGACAGCATGGACCGGCACGAGAAGCTGCACGACATCGCTAAGCGGCGGAGTGTCAACGGCGGCAAGCCGATGAAGGCCAAGCCCCTGGGGCCGAGCCTGGTCGACAAGATGCTGCGGGCCGAGAAGATGTGGGCCTGCGACTGGAACAACGTGCTGCACATGGCCGACGTCATGGAAGCCGCGGTCGAGGCCAACAACCGCGAGGGCGAAGAAGCGAACCTCGCGGAGGTCGCGAACTGGGTCGCCGAGCTGGCGTTGCAGTACAACGCAAACCCCAACGGCAAGCCGAACCGGCGGGTCTACCTCCGGATCGTGGACGCGATGGAGAAGATCAACAAGTTCGACCCCGCGATCCAGGCCGCCCAGCGCGCTCTTATGCTGCGCGAAGACGACAACCTGCGGTCTCGGATCAAGGACCTGACCGCGCAGCGGTACACCTACCAGTCCGCGACCAATAGCGCGGAGGGCGGCTCCCGCGCGAACCTCAAGGACGCGGAAGACCAGGCCGCGATCCAGGCGGGCCTGGACACGTCCGGCAGCAAGACGGACCAGCTCATCGCCGCCATGCGCGAGCCGTACGACGAGAACCCCGAGGACCTCGACCGCCTGCAGAAGCTCGTCGATGCGCTCTCGCGTTCAGAGCAGACCGAGCACGAGACCGAGGCGGTGAAACTCCTCCTCCTCGCCCATGAACAGTCCGGGCAGTACCGCTACAAGGTTAAAGCGGGCGACCTCAAGCTCAAGCAGATCAACCGCGCACTGCGTACGCTCAACGACAAGGCCAAGGCGGGCGACGAGGCCGCGAAGGCCAAACTACAAGAGGGCCTGAAGAAACGGCTCGCTTTCGAGCTCAAGGAGTTCGGCGAGCGGGCACAGAACTACCCGACCGACCTCAAGCTCAAGTTCGAGCTGGCCAAGCGGCAGTACCAAGCAGGCCAATTCGAGGACGCGATCGGCAACTTCCAGGAGGCGACGCGTGAGCCCAAGAGCCGGTCGCAGGCCCACCTGTTCCTCGGCCGCTGCTTCATGAAGAAGGGCTGGATGGACGAAGCGATGAGCACGATCGAGCGCGGCCTCGAGCAGCACGCCGACCCGGACGACGTCGTGGGCAAGGAGCTGCGCTACGACCTGCTCGTGGTGATGATCGAGGTGGCGAAAGAGAAGAAGGACCTCGAGGTCGCCAAGAAGGCGCAGGCGGTTGCTTCTGAGCTGCTCCAAACCGACATCAACTATAAAGACATCCGCGAGAAGATGGATATCGTGCGGTCGCTGGTGGACGAGCTCAAGTGAGCCGGGCCCTGGCGATCATCCCGGCACGCATGGCCTCGACGCGCCTGCCGGGCAAGCCGCTCCTCGCAGAGACCGGCAAGCCATTGATCCAACACGTGGTCGAGAACACGAAGCGCGCCGATTCGCTCGACCGAGTCGTCGTCGCGACGGATGACCAAGTCATCATCGACGCGGTCCACGCTTTCGGCGGGGAGGCCGTCCTCACCGGGCCTCACCCCAACGGGACCTCGAGGCTGGCCGAAGCGTTGACACTGATCGACAGCGACCACAGCCTCGTCGTCAACGTGCAGGGCGACGAGCCCGAGATCGACCCCGCGGTGATCGATACGCTGGTCGCCCGGATCGCCGCAGACGAACAAACCCCGGTGGCGACACTCTGCTCACGATTTGCCGAGGACGAAGACCCGACGAACCCGAACATCGTCAAGCTGGTCCGTGATGCAAAGGGGCACGCGCTGTATTTCTCGCGTTCGCTGATCCCGTTTGATCGCGATGCGGGTGGCGTCAGCGCCAAGCCGCAAGCGGCTTATTGGAAGCACCCCGGTCTGTACGCGTACCAACGCGGCTTCTTGCTGGAGACCTACCCGACACTTTCTCCAACGCCATTGGAGGAGATCGAAAAGCTGGAACAGCTGCGTATACTCGGGCACGGCTACGCGATTGCTGTTATCGAAGCCGACTCACCCGAGCCGGGCATCGATACACCCGAGCAGTATGCCGCGTTTGTTCAGCGTATGTCCAAGGCTTAAACAAGCGTAGCAGCGTTTTAGGACAAGCGCTTACTGCATCCAGTCGGGCATCTCGCCCTCTGGCTGCAGGTTGTCCATCTCTTGGACCACAGCAGCCATGACTTCCGGACCGAGTGCCTTGATCCGCTTCATCTCCTCTTCCATCGCCTCCTGCATCTCCTCCATCTGAGGCTTGTATTTCTCTTCAATCGCTTTGACTTGCTCTTCGCTGGGCTCTTCAAGCTTCTTGATGTCTTCAAAAACGGCTTGGAACTGCTCACCGATTGATTCGAACTTGGAGCTTAGATCTTTGACTGAGTCGGCGTCCTTAACCTTTGCGAGCGTCTTGTTCAACTCGGACATCACGTCGATCGCGTCCTCCATCGCTGCTTCGTGCGGGTCGCTGCTGCCGCACGCGGTCAGAACGGACGCACTGAACAGGAGAGCGAGTAGAGCAGCAAAGCGTTTCATGGAAAGTTCCCTTCGGGTTAGTGTCTGCGGTAAAAGTTTACCTCACTACTATAGAAAGTCCCGGTAAACTTTGTCTTGAGGCCCTGTCTTGGGGGCCCTCAGGACACCGAGGCTCAACCCCCCTTGTCCCGGACCGGCCGGCGCGGTACAGTTGGATATGCCCCACTCAGGTCCCAGCGACGACACTTCTCAGACCCGAGGCCTGCTTGAGCAGGCGGGCCATCAGACCCACGAATCCGAGTTCTTCAACCCCATCCCCCCCGGCTACGTCCGTGGCCGGCATAAATACGTCATCGTGTTCGGCACCGTGATGTCCGGCCTGGGCAAGGGGATCTTCTCGTCCTCTCTCGCCAAACTCCTCAAGGACAAAGGCCTCCGCGTCGCGCCGATCAAGATGGAGGGCTACCTCAACATCGACTCGGGCACGCTCAACCCCTACCGCCACGGCGAGGTCTTCGTCCTGGACGACGGGCTTGAGACCGACATGGACCTGGGCACCTACGAGCGCATGCTCGACCAGGACCTGACCCGAGACAACTACCTCACCTCCGGCCAGGTCTACCAGACGGTGCTCGACAAGGAACGCAGCGGCGGGTATCTCGGCCGGGACGTCCAGATGATCCCGCACGTCACCGGCGAGGTGAAGTACAAGCTCCGCGAACTCGCGGTGAAGCAGCGGGCGGACGTCGTCTTCGTCGAGGTCGGCGGGACCGTCGGCGACCACGAGAACGCGTTCTACATCGAGGCGCTGCGTCAGCTCGCTTTCGAAGAAGGCCCGGGCAGCGTCTGCTACGTCGCGTTGACCTACATCATCGAGCCGCCCGCGCTTGGCGAGCAGAAATCCAAAGCGGCGCAGCTCGGCCTGAACAAGCTGATGGAGGCGGGCATCCAGCCGAACCTCGTCGCCTGCCGGTGCCAGAACCCCGTCGAACACGGCGCCCGCGAGAAGGTCGCGATGTTTAGTAATGTCCCGGTCGAGCGGGTGTTCTCGATGCACGACCGGCCATCGATCTACATGATCCCGACGGAGATGCGGGAGGCCGGTGTCGACCGGCATATCCTCACCCTGCTGAACCTGCACGAGCGGGTCGACGTGACGCAGGAGGACCGCGAGCGCGAGAAGTGGCTCAGCTTTGCCAACAAGGTGACCTCGCTTCGCCGGCACAAGGCCCGCATCGGCATCACGGGCAAGTACGCCTCGCTGCGGGACGCCTACGCCTCGATCGATAAGGCCATCGAGCACTGCGCCGCGATGATCAACGCCGACGTCGAACTGGTCTGGATCGACGTGACCAAGGAGGACGCCCCGCCGATCGCGCAGCAGATCGCCGAGGTTGACGGTGTGATCGTGCCCGGCGGGTTCGGCCACCGCGGTACCGAGGCGAAAATCGAGTGCGTCCGATATTGCAGAGTGAACAAGGTGCCCTACCTTGGAATCTGCCTGGGCTTCCAGATGGCGGTCGTCGAATTTGCGCGCAACGTCTGCGGTCTCGGCGACGCGGTCTCCAGCGAGTTCACGCCCGAGAGCCCCAACCGTGTCATCGATATCCTGCCCGAGCAGAAGAAGATCGAGGGCCTGGGCGGGAACATGCGGCTCGGGGGCAAGGACGTGCTCATCAAGCCGACCACCCTCGCCGCGAACCTCTACTACAACACACGGGCCGGCCACCACGACCGGCACCAGGCGTTCAGCATCCGTGAACGCTTCCGGCACCGCTTCGAAGTCGACCCGCAGTACATCGAGACGCTCGAATCGTACGGCCTGGTCTTTTCCGGCCGACACCCCGAGCAGCCCATCATGCAGGTGCTCGAACTGCCCCAGGTCGGTGCGGTGAATGCCGAAGGCAACCCCTATGCCGAGGCAAGCGGCGGGCACCCTTATTTCATCGGCGCGCAGTTCCACCCCGAGCTGCTCAGCAGGCCCGTCGACCCCGCGCCGATGTTCATGGGCCTGGTCGCCGCTGCCGTCCAGCACGCCAACCCCGACACCGATGCGAAACAGATCGCCCCCCGCTGGCTGCCTGACCCTGAGAAAGACAGGCCCGTCACGGTGTGAGGCCTCACTTAGAACGGTGCGGCGGGGAACGGTGCGGCGGGCGACGCGGAGCATCCCGTTCAAGCCATCCACCAGCGTTCGCACGGGAGGCTCCGCCTCACCCGCCACACCGCGTGGCACCACCATACTCCGGATCCATCTGAGTCTTACACCCAGCCCCACGGCTTTGCAGCTTTTTCTGCCACGCGCCCCTACACCCATCAAGCCTCGCATAAAACCACCTTTTTTACGCCAATCGGACGCACCCGTTGCATTGGGCAAACCCGGGCTCGGGTTCAAACCGATAGCTGTAACAAGAGGTAGTCACCAAACCGTCGTGTGTGCAGAAGGACCGAAGCCTGCTGTGAAAGCCGCTTGGAGAAAACAACTCGCGACCATCAGCTTCCTGGGGCTCATCGCCGCGGGGACGGTCGCCACCGCAGATACCGTTAAACTGGTCAACGGCGATGTCCTCACAGGCACCGTTGTCGAACAGACCGAGCAGGGCGTCATGCTCGACCACGCCATCCTGGGCAACATCACCCTGCCACAGGCCCGCATCGCCAAGGTCACGCTGGATCAGGAGCAGCCCGCCGAGCCGACTCGACCGGCAGAGCAGCCCAAACCCGCCCCCAACCCACGTTTAGCAGGCGAAGCGTCTGGCACCGCCGATAAGCAGCGCGCCGATATCCAGGCCCTCAAAGCAAAGGCCGCCGAGGCCGCCATCGAGGACCGATCTCTCTGGCAACGCTTCCGCGAGGACTGGACCAGCAAGCTCACCCTCGGGCTCAACGGCTCGGCAGGCCCGACCGACCGCCAAGACTACCGCGTCAAATTTAAAACCGGCTTCGAAGACGGCCGGGACCGCATCACCTTCGACTCCTCCTGGTACTACGCCACCGTCAACGACACCCAGACCGAGAACCAGTTCGAGGCCAACCTCACCCGCGACTGGCTCAAGAAAGACGCCCCGTGGTTCTTCTTCGTCAAGGGCCAGTACAAGTTCGACCACAACCGCGCCTGGGAGAACCGCACCAGCGCCTTCGGCGGCGGCGGCTACACCCTCAAGAAAACCGACGACGTCGAGGTCAACACCCGCCTGGGCTTCGGCGGGACATACGAATACGGCTCCGTCAACGATTTCACACCCGAGGCCCTCTTCGGCGGCTCCATCATCAAGTGGAACCTCTCGGAACGAGCCGCAATAGCCGGCGAGACCCTCTACTTCCCCTCCCTAGAGGACTCCGCCAACTTCCGCATCGAGTCCAGCCTCACCTGGACCTACAAGCTCGACATGGCCGACGGCCTGGCCCTGAAGCTCGGGATCGAGAATGAGTACGACTCCCGCACGCCCAACGAGAACCAGAACAACGACATCCGTTACTTTGGCGCAGTGGTGCTTAGTTTCTGAATGAGCGATCTTGGTAATGAGCCGCGGCTCACTCGCTTTGGTGTGATATGCTCGTGGCATGCGTGAAGAGCCGATTCGACAGCCCATGCTGGGGCCGGCCAATCTCGGAGCGATACGATTGACCGGTGTCTATTCGCAGTCCTACCCGGCCGATTATGGGTTTGAACATGGCTACGCCCACAGCAAAGACCTGATGCTCCTGCTGATCTCTGCCGAAGGCGGAATCCGTCTGACCGTCGACCGGGAAGGCGAGCGGCTCGATCTCGAACTGCCGAAGGGTAAGTGCGTGCTGCTGCGGGAGACGGACCTGCGGTCGTTGATGCCGACCGAGTACTGGACGCCGCATTGGTACGATTTTCTGTACGAGTCTTCGGCGTCGCTTCCGCTATTGCGCGTGTTTCAGGCGCCGCCGAGCGAACGCCTGCGGCAGTGCTTCGAGACGATCCTCGCTCGGATCCGAGAAGACAATCTCTGGGGCCGGCGCCACGCCACGGCCGTGTTCGCCGGGCTGCTCGCCGAGGTCCTCGCGACGAATCCCTTCGACGAGGTCGGCGACGACTACGCCCACGCGGTGCACCGCGTGACCGAGCATCTCTCAGCGAACCTGAGCCGCGTTGTCTCGTTGGAGGAGATGGCGGACGTCGCCGGGTTGTCTTTGAGCAGCTTTCGCTTGCGTTTCAAGCAAACCATGGGCATGACCTACAAGACCTACTACGACAATCTGCGAATCGAGTCGGCGCGCGGGCTTCTGTTCGCCGGCGCGTCGGTCAAGGAGGTCGCCGAAAAACTCGGCTACTCAGACCCGTTTCACTTCAGCCGGGCGTTCCGTCGCATCTGCGGCAAAACGCCGAGCGAGGTCGCCCGCTTCCACCGCGAGCAGACCGCCCCCTGAGACCTCAAACCGCCGATTCGCCTGGGCCATGCCATGACGCTCGTGTGCATCGGCGTAAAATCTAAAACGTGTCAAATTTGGCATGCAGCCGTTTCGTGTCAAAGCGATCGTGTCCAGAAATGCCACTTTTTTCGATACCACTCAGAAACGGCTATCCAAAGAGGGTGATTTGCCTAATTTTTTGGCAGCACACACCTTATGTGCATGCCATTTCTGAGCCACAGCCAACGAAAAAAAGTCTTGTTTAAGTGAATTTCTAGGGGTATTTTTCTTGCTCGTCGCTGCTACGCAACGCCTGGCCTCGCTAGTACACGGAATCCTCTCAATGGAGAAAGCAATGATTTTTTTGACCCGTTTCACTTCTGCCCTCGTTCTGCTGAGCTGTGCCGCCTTTTCCGCGCAGGGCGACATCATCGTTCAG
>JBCDKD010000090.1:0-16933 GCA_039024275.1 Planctomycetota bacterium
CTATCACTGAAATCGACTTTGCGAGCATCGGCGATGGCTTGGAGGTGACTCTCTCGTCATCGGCGTTTGATGACATCGTTGTGACAGTTGATAACACGGAGAGCGGGGGCGTCTTCGCTCCAGTCGGCGGCCTGACGATCCCCGCCAACACTCCGTTCCAGTTCCAGAACACGACCGATCCTGGCGCTGACGACACCGCGTTCCGGATTAGCTCTCTTACCGCGACCATTGTTCCCGAGCCAAGTTCGCTTCTGCTCGCGGCCAGTAGCCTCGCGCTCGTCGTCGCCCGTCGCCGTCAATTTGCCTGAGCGATGCTCGACGGGCAGACAAACCAGGAAACAAGTCCATACGCTTTGAACTGAGTTCTGATGCGCCGGTGCATCGCCTTCATCAGTTGCTCAATCGGCGTTTTATAGGAAAGGTATCGTTGCGACTCTATAATGGGCGGTTTGGTTCAGCCGTGC
The DNA here is from genome assembly GCA_039024275.1 of Planctomycetota bacterium. Taxonomy (GTDB): domain Bacteria; phylum Planctomycetota; class Phycisphaerae; order Phycisphaerales; family Phycisphaeraceae; genus JAHQVV01. Next base: position 465 of record JBCDKD010000090.1, read on the forward strand.
CACCATCTCACAGGTGGACGCGCGTGCTGTGGCGAAATTACGAAGATCTATCTCGTAGCCAGTTGGCTATGCCATCACTGGTCTAGCAGAGTTTAGCGCGTGGTTCCGGTCGTGAACATCTACAAATCAAATCCAGGAACCGTACTGGCATCAATCGCCGAAACCGATGCACAGGTCCGTCATTCGTGCCCAACTTTATAGCAATCGGCGACCCTGATGAGATCATCGGCCAAGTCTCTCTCAGGGCGCACCTTGACTACTAAATCAACGACCAGATTCGCGCCCAGGGCGTCAAGCAACTACTTGTTATCCCGCCGGACATTACCCGACTGAGTTCTCTAGCTGGCGAGATCACAGACGATCTGTGGGACCAGATCTGACCTACCCCCACGGTTCGTGCCAGTGGCGATGTTAGTCGATCGATGTTTGCGCTTGTCCCCGAACCTGTACCAGTCGGAGGGTTAGCTTTGGAGCTTCGTCCGGACAGGCTAGCCTGGCCGGATGAAGCAGCGAACTCCTCGGGGGCCAGGTTGCCCAAGGTGCTGTGTGGACGGACCTGATTGTAGTGGCGACGCCAGGCTTCGACCTTCTCGCGGGTATCGTCCAGGCTCAGGAATCAGTTTTCGTTCAAGCAATCGGCACGTAGTGGGCCGTTAAAGGCCTCGATCAATTCATTTCCGTCGGCTGTCCGCGTCCGCTGAAGTTCTAACGGACCTGCCTGAGGTACGCTCACTGGTCCAGAGGACGGCTTGTGAACTCGGTCCCGGTATCGACTCGGATGCGATCCATCGCTATCCTCAAGCTGATTTATGCGTAATCAATAGAGCGAAAGTTGATCGAGACTGTCGTACATCACTGTTCTGGGATAGACCGGTCAGCACGATGCCGCAGCCCATGGTCTATTGCACCCCCGAGGCCGGCAGAGCACCCCGCCAACCCGATTCCAGAAGCCCGGCCAGCTCGGCCTGCAACTCGGCGTGGTCAGATTTGTCTGCCAAGTTGACGTGTTCGTACGGGTCGGATTCGAGCTCATAGAGTTCTTTGAACCGCACCTCGGCATCCGCTTGATCGCGATCTTCGTAGGTGGTCCACTCGGTGTAGCGGTGTGACGCCGTCCGGACGGACCTGCCGAGAAAGGCACCCTGGCGACAGATGGTGAAGGCGGCCCGCTTCCAATCTCGATTGGGGTCGTGGATCAGCGGCAGGATCGACATGCCCTCGAGCCGGTCGTGGGGGTGTGGGATGTTGAGGATGTCGCAGAGCGTGGGATACAGATCGACCAGTTCGATAATCGCATCACTGGTCTGGCCGTCGGTGACTCCGGGGATGCGGATGATGAACGGCACGCGTGTCGACTGCTCGAACAGGCTGATCTTGCTCCACATGCCGTGCTCGCCGAGGTGAAAGCCGTGGTCGGAGGTGAAGATCACGATCGTGTTCTCTGCCTGCCCAGATTCTTCGAGGGCGTCGAGCATGAGTCCGATCTGGTCGTCGATGAAGCTGGCGCAGGCGTAGTAAGCGTGGACGGCCGCCCGCTGGAGTTTCGGCGTCTGTTCTCGGATCTTGAAGATGTCCCAGTTGTTGCCGAATCGCTTCGCGACGTCGGGGATGTTGCGGTCGAGGTCCGGCGAGGCCGGCGATAGCTCGATCAGGTCGGGGTCGTAGAGGTCGAAGTACTTCTGCGGCGCGATCAAGGGGGTGTGCGGGCGACCGCTGCCGAAGGTGATGAAGAACTGCTCACCGCTTTCGGCGTGCTCGCGGATGAGATTGGCGACGACACGAGCCCGGATCCCATCCGGGCTGCGCTCTTCGATCCTTCCGCTGTCGCCGATGATCTCTGCCTGCAGGTCTTGGAAGACCCGTCGGCCTTCGTGCCAGCCCTCCGACCCCTTCGGGTGCTTGGCCCACAGCTCTTGACGCACCGCCATTGCTTCGATCATCTTCGCGTCCCACTCCGGGTCTGAGGTGTAGGTCCACGACTTCTCGGGGTTGGGGGGTGTCCCCGGGGGTACCTGGTATCGAAGGACTCGCCCCTGGTACCCGTCGGGTGGGTTGTTGAAGATGCCGTCGAATGCGCTGGCCTGCCGAACCGCCTCCCAGTTGTGGTGGAAAAGCTTGCCGACCATGTAGGTCTTGATCTGGTGGTCGCGCAGGGCCTCGCCGATGGTGGTCGCCCACTCGGGGATAACTTGTTCGAACTTGTCCGGGTTGCTGTAGACCTGGGTTGTATCGGATCGCAGCCCGGTGAGAAACGAGCTGCGTGACGGGTTGCACACGGGGTTTTGGTTGTAGGCGCGGGTGAAGACGATAGCGGACTCGGCGAACTTATCGAGGTTCGGCGTGAGCACCTGCGCATTACGGTAGACCCCGATCGCCTCGGCCGACCAGTCTTCCGGACAGATGAACAGGATGTTCATCTTGGAGAGATCCGGCAGCTCGGCCCGGGCCGACGGGCACACGAGGGCAAGGACGGCTGCGACCCTCGCAAGGAAAGCCCAAGAAAGGCGTCGTCGATCCGCGTCGGCTGTGTCGGTCATGGCTGGCTCTGTCTTGCGATTTCAGGCGGCTGTGCAGGACGGCGAGGCACAGCGCCGACGGAGGCGTCTTAAGTCGAGGCCTCGTAGATATACGTTGGTGACGGTGTTTGCAGCACGGAGTCGCGAGGTTCTTTCATGATTCTGACGCGCGGCAGTTGGGTGAATGAGGGCTTCTTGCGTTGGTGTCATTTGGAAGAAGAGGCGAGGCTTCAAGGCCTCGCCCCTCGATGATCTCACAGTCGTTCGGCTCTGTGGAGAACCTGAATCACCGTGGCTGGATCAGCCGTTGACCCGGCGGTCGAGTGCACATCGCACCCAAGCCTGCCGCGAGCAGAGCGAGGCTCGCCGGCTCGGGAATCTCAGTTGCGTTGATGGTGAAGTTGTCAAAACGAATCGACCCGCCGACGGCGACGTCGCCGTTCTCGTTCAAAGAACCAGGAGCGCTGTTGAAACGAAACACGATGTCGCTGTTGTCGTTCGCGCCGGCCGGGAGCGTGAAGCCCGCACCCGTGGTGATCTGCGAATTCTCGGAGTTGCCCCCACCGGTCCTGATGGTCGCGAAGTCTGATCCGATCTGGGTGAACGTCGCGCCTCCGTTCAAGCTGTAAGACAACTGCCAATCGATTGCAGAAGTTAGGTTGGTTCGACTCAACTGGAAGAAGTCCCCAAGGGTGATGTCTTCGAAGCCAGTGGCATCCAGCGAGATGTCAATGAACCGGCCCGGTCCGGATGCACCGTTCACAATGGCGAAGGGCGTTCCGGCTTCAGTCCCCGTCGCCCAGTTGGCGAAATTGTCGAAGGACAGGCCGCCACCGGTCGTGATCGACGAGATCGAACTGCCGACCGTCGCCGCGATGCTGTTGCCGTTAAATTCGTAGTCGACGATCGGGGCGGCCAGGACGGCGTGCGGCGTCCCGAGCGCGGTCAGGGCGATCGCGGCGAGCTTTGAACCATTCATGATGGGCTTCATCTGTTCCTCCTTCGGGGCAAGCGGGTGAATCGATGCTCAAACAGCCCAATAATGGCCTATGAAAAGGTCTCGAACAACCCCCTTAGATGTGATAAGTTCGTCATATATGTGACGTTAAGGCCGGGTAGAGACGATATGTGATCTTCAGCGGCTGGTCATCATCGCAAAGTGAAAGGGCGTTCTTCGTGCCTTGTATTGGGCGTTCTGCGTGATGCGTATGTCACGAGTTCTCGTGTTGATCTTCAAGACGCGCGGTCCGGGGCGAAGAGTTGCTGGGCGATCGCGCTGTCGCGATCGGGTGCCGGGGTCGGAGTCACGGTGGACTCGAAAGGTGTCTACGTGGCGCAGAGCGGCAGGCGGAAGTCCTCGTCGAACATCTGGACTTTGACCCGCAGGAAGGGCGCACCGTTGTCCGAGTTGCAGACGACGAGCGTGTTGTGGAGTTTGTCCATGGCCTCGAGGGTCTGCGGCAGGTTGCCGACCTGCCGATCGAAGCACTCTGTCTCGACCGCGTCGTCAAGAAGGTCGTGCCGGAACGTGTCGTCCTGTAGCCAGCAGGCCGGGATCTCAGTGATCGCCTCGAGCCGCTCGTCGTGCTGAACGCCTTGGCCTGGCGTGTAGGATCGATAAGGTTCGTGGCAGCCGCACCAGAAGAAGAATGGCGCGTCGTCCGCGCGGTCGGCGAGGAAGTCATTCAAGCATCCGGCGTACTCGCGTGCGGAGATGGCGGCGCCTTCACCCGGGATCAAGATGCGGGTGTTGAACTCGTTGCCGACCGGGTTCCGGGATCTACCGCAACGCCTCCAGTCGCTGGGGCGCCAAGGGCCTGCCGCAATAGTCGGCGTGATAGCCCGCCTCTTCGAGAAGGTCGCTAAAGACGGGCACGTCGCCGGGCCAGTCGTTCCAGTGGAGTCAGGCTTCACGGGTCTGCCAGGTGTGTCTGCCGGTGAGAACGCTGGATCGCGATGGAGCCCATTTCGGGTTGGTGGTGCATGTGTTGCGGAAAACGAGGCCCATGCAGGACACGCGGTCGAAGCAGGGAGTGTTGACGAAGCGGTGTCCGTAGGTACTGTCGTGCGACGTATCGTCGGCGATCACGAAGAGGATGCAGAGGCGATCGGGCATGCAGCTACGAACTCGCGCCCGAACATACAGCGGCGTGACGCGTGCGCTGCGCGATTGATCGCGGGAGAAAGGTTGAAGATGCGCGGCGCGGTTACGAATTCCCGGGCACGAGCAGGACGATCAACGCGTTGCGTCGAAGTGCGTGCCGATCGCGCTGAAGAGGAACGCGCCTGAGGGTGCGGCACACGCCTCGAATCGATCGACCACGGCGACGTGGCCGTCGGTGTAGAGCGCGTTCATCTTATCGGAGGCGTGAGGGAACAGGCTGGTCTCGGCGCCGGTCACGCCCCCGTTCACGGGCGACACGAAAAAGAGCCGCTGAACGCTCGGGTTTTCCCAGTTGCTGACGCGGTTGTTGTTGACGTGGAGGTCGGTGAGCATGAGCACGCCAGAGGGATTCAGTACTTCTCGGGTCTTACGCGCCTCGAAGCGGCTGTCGAAGTCGCTCGAGAAGTCGTCGCGACCGATCAGTCCGGGCATACCGGTGGGTAACGCTGATCGATACTCGTTGAACGAGTACGACCGACGGAGGTACCGAGTGGGGTCGTTGACCTCGACGTCATCCGACGGGCAGAGGTAGGGCACGGCCCACCGTTCACCTCCTCCGTTCTGTATCTCATCTAAGAAGCTTGGAGTCACCCTGGGAAGGGCTCCACGGCCGTCGTAGTACCCGAGCTTATAGTCCCACGACCCGGTGTACTTGTTGTTGGTCATAAAGCTGTCGTCATTGCCGTCGGCGTACATGGAGGTCGCGAGTCCGATCTGTCGCTGGTTCGAACCGCACTGAATCAGGCGTGCGGTTTCGCGTGCTGCCGCCAGCGCCGGAAGTAGGATCGCGATCAGTAGGGCGATGATTGAAATGACGACCAGCAGCTCTATGATCGTAAAACCGTGGCGGGTCGGTGGCGTTTTCACGGTGCTGTCCTTGCCTGAGTCGGAACGAAGTGAGGTAGAACTTTTGAGTCAACGTAACATCCTCACTCAGGCGGGTCTATCGCCAAAACGTGACACTTCTGTACGATTCGTGTCTAGTTGTGCGTGTCGTCTAGGGCCTAGCCGTGCAGCGGTGCAATGGGGTGGCGAGAAGGTGCGTTTCGGTACTCGCGTGGCGACACACCCACCAGCCGACGGAAGACCCGAGAGAAGTGGCTAGCGTGGCCGTAGCCCAGCCGATGCGCCACCTGTTTGATGCTGTTCTGCGGGTTGCGCAGCATCGCCGTGGCCTGCCGCATCTTGACGTCGTTGATGTAGGCGCCCGGTGAGATCTGGAGTTGTTCCTGGCAGGTCCTCGTCAGGTGCTCGCGTGAGACTTTCAAGTGGTCTGCGGCGTTGCTCACGGAAACCGGCTTGCCGATCTGAGCGTGCACGAACTCGCGAAACGCCTGGATCATCTGGCCCGAGGCGGCCCTGGGCGAGAACTCGGCCGAACAATCCGCGAGCTCGATCAAGAGCCCGGCCATCAGCCTCAGGCTCTCGGCCAGGGTCTGCTGCAGGAAGTCGCGGTCGCTAGCCAAGTGCTGCCTGAGCTGGTCGATGAACCACGAGTCCGGCGACATGTTGTAGATCGGCCCGTTGCGTTCGATCAGGTCTGCGGCCAGGGCCTCGCCGGGCGTGACGTTACACCAAAGAATTTCCCAGTCTTCCTTGCCGTGGGGAACGTTGTAATAGCTTAGATCGGGGTCGGTGTTGTGCACGAAGAACGCCGTGCCCGGCGTGAGGCGGTGCGTCTTGCCGCGATAGTCCAGTCGCCCCTCGCCTCGGACCGTGTATTGGAAGATCGCGTGAGGCTTGCCGATCACCCGGTCTGAGCCCCAGTGATACTTCTCCTCGGCTTCGACGATCTCTCGAGCCATGTAGGGGATGATCGGCTGGGTCGGTAGCGGGCGTAACGTAGAGATGGGGAGGACCCACAAAAGCTCTTTCTTGCTCGGCGAGTCTTTGGGCGCCTGTGCCATACGGGGGCAACATAGCCAGCCGCGTGCGATCCTGCCAAAAACATAGATCACGCATCGTTCAAATGTGTCACTTATTGCGGATTGTGTCGACTCTTTCGGCGGTGTAATCTCCACAACGTGAGTCAGACCAAGTACGCGAGCGATCACATTTCTGTCGTAAGCCTTGCTGGCCTGCTGACTTTGGATCGGGTCATGGAGGTTGCTGGCTTCGGGCTTCGACTCGCCGGGGTGCGATGGAAAGATGCCGATGCCGCGTGTCCCAATGGCTGACCCGGAGGGCCATGCAAGACAAGTCGACGGAGCAAGTCTTCTCCCGCGATCGGCCGGTGGAATCTAAGGACTCAACACCATGAAAACGTTCCTCTTACTCGTCCTCTTCGTCATTGCAGGCACCGCTCTGACGGAGGACGCGGCGGCGTCCGAAGACCACGAGATCAATGTCCTGTTGGTCGGCAACGGTGCCACCGCGCAGCACGACCTTCGGACGCTGGTCAAGACGGTTTTCGAAGTTGGGCGGCCCGGGCTGACGGTGAACACGCGTCGCATCGTCTGCGGCGGGAAGAACCTCTTTACTCGCTGGAACTACCTCCACGCGCAAAAGATCCTCGAGATCAGCACGATCGACAATGAAAAGATACGAAATTCGCTTGAGACCATCCAAGAGAACCGATCGCTCGACGAGCTGCCGGCTGATTACGTGAAGTTCCCAGAGACCATCGGCGAAAGCTATCCCATGGGGCGTCTCTCGCACTTTAAGAACGCGCTTGGCTGGGCCGAACGACCCCGCGTTCGTTGAAATCAAGGACGACTCAAGGCACACGTTGCAAGCACGGACAAAACCGAGTCGCGACACAGCCCGTGAACCCTGCCAACCGACCATTGATGAGTCTCACTAGACCGCGTTCAAGGCCATGATCTCGATAAACCACAAGTCGCTCCTAAGGCTGATCACACTGTCCGCTTGCCTGGCGGTTGCTTACGCGGGGACCGGAGAGCCAGTTGCCTTCGTTCAGCAGCCTCGGGCGTTTGAGCAGGTCCCTTTGAACGCGGCAGGTGACGAGGCGCTTTCGAGCGAGGTCAACCCGTGGCACTACTGGGGTGCGGAGTTTGATCTCGAGGCGCGCGCGGCTCGGCCTCAGCGTTGGCGGGAGACGGACGATGTGATCGACGGCTGGGACTGGTCGCTGCCGCCGGGCGTGATGCCGGCCGAGAACGCCAAGGTGCGGTTTGGCTGGAATGGGTGGAAGAGGGGCATCGAGACGTTCAACCCTCCGGAAGGCCTCACCGTTGTCGACGAGCTCTGGGTCTACTGGGACCAGATCGAAGAGGAGGAGGGGGAGTACGACTTCTCTGGGCTCAAGGCTCAGATCGCAGAACGTCTGGCGCAAGGATGCGACGGCGTCATCCTCCGCATGCTCGGGGCCGTCTGGACAGCCGGCTCGCCCGACGACTGGCGAAAATGGGAAGAGTCGGGGAAGACCTGGCGCTTCAACCGATGGTCCGCCCCCCGCTGGCTCGTGGATACCTACGGCATCGACAAGCTGCCCACCGGGCAGGGCAGCGACGAGGTGATCCACGTCGACATCTTCCATCCCGAGTACCACCGTCAGTACCTGGAACTGATCGACGCGTTCGATCGCAGCGGCATCCTCGATATGCCCGAGGTGCGTGGGCTGGTGGTTGGCGGCATGTGCAAGGCCAACGGTGAGGAGGGGCACGGCACCTACGAACTCAGCAAGGTGCCCCGCGAGACGGCCGAAACCCGGTACCGCGAGCGCCTCCAAGCGTGGCAGCGGGCGTTCGGTGACCCGCACAAGGTGGTCGCCATGCTCCCCGACGGCGAAACACTCGTCGGGGCGCGTGATGGTTTTGTGGAGATGTATCTCTATCTCACGCACGACCCCGACGTACGCGGCCAGTTCGTTGACGAGGCAGGGTATCTCAGCGTCAACGAGGACGCGTTCTACATCAGGCACGGCGACCAACTGATCTTCGGCGACGAGAACGAGGAGTACCGGCCCGACCGATGGGCCGACCAGCCCGGCCGCCCGGGTCGGTTCGGTCCGGTGGAGAGCTTCAACTACCGGTACTTCACCAGCATGCTTCGCTTGCTGCAGATGCGCCGCAACTACCTCTACGCCGAGGAGCTGGCGATCGACCCTGAGCTGCTGTGGTATGTCCTGCACGGGCTCGGGCGGAGCTACGAAGATGCGCCCGACGCCTGGTGCTTCCTGCGCGAGACGCAGCGCTCGGGTGCAGGTCAAGACAACCGGCCTGGCCCCCTCAAGAACTTCGAGCGGTGGCTCTATCAGCGAGATCGGTCCTCGCACCAGACCACGCCAGCGGTGAGGATCCCACACGCCCTGAAAGATTGGTGGCTACAGCAGCCGGAGCACCGCTACGACCACGTGGCCAGACGCGGGGAGCGGATCGGCTTTGCCGTCAACGACAGATTCCTTAGCGGTCGAGCCCGCGTTGCGATCAAGGTTTCGTACTACGACGGCTACGAGGGTGACTGGCGGCTTGGCTATCGCCGGGACGGGGAGGTCGTCTTCTCACAACCCGTCGTCGCGACAGGGTCCGATGCGTTTCGGACGGCGACGTTCTTCGTCGATGCGGAGTTCGAGGCCAGCGGATTCGATTACGACTTTGAGATTGTTTCCCCGGCCGAGGTGCCGATCAGTTTTGTCCGCATCATCAAGCTTGGACCGTGAGTAAATCCATATGAGCAAGGTTGCGATCTCGGCCCCACCCCTTGGCTGGAACAGCTACGACGGATTCGGCTGCCACATTTACGAATCGCTGTGCATGGAGGAGCTCGCTGCTTTTGCCCAGCACTTCGCGCCGCACGGCTACGAGTACTTCGTGATCGACAACGGCTGGTTCTCCGAGCAACAGCTGTTGGAGGCGGACGGATTCAAGCTGCCGCGCGTCCAGCACGCCGAGCCCGAACACGTCTGCATCGACGATTTCGGTATCCCTCAGCCTTCCGTCTGCTTCTTTCCGAACGGCTTCAGACCAATCGTCGACTTTGGGCGTGCCCACGGGATTAAGATCGGCCTTCACCTCATGCGCGGCATACCGCGTAAGGCCGTCGAAGCCAACACGCCGATCAAGGGCACCAAGTTCCGTGCCCGCGACATCGCCGATGTTGAAGACACCTGCGCCTGGTGCGACTACATGTACGGGATCGACATGAGCAAACCGGGTGCCCAGGCGTACCTGGACAGCGTCATCGAGCAGTTCGCCCAGTGGGGCGTCGAGTTTGTGAAGGTGGACGACGTCTCGCACCGACCCGCGGAGGTCGAGGGCTATGTCCGTGCCGTCGAGACCGCCTCGGGTCCTATCTGTCTGAGTCTGTCGCCGGGCAACCACACGAACAAACGCTTCCTCGACACATATCGCGATTCGGCGATGTGCCGAATCACCAAAGACATCTGGGACAATCAGCCGGATATCGATGTGGCGTTTAACTACTGGAAATCGTGGCAAGGCCTTGAGGAGCCGGGTTTCTATCCCGACCTCGACATGATCCCCTTCGGGGAATTGTGTGTTCTTAAGCGTCCCGAGAACTTCAAGCGGGGCGCCAACGCCAACTTCTGCGCTGGCCAGCTGATGCACCATCGGTGTACGCTCACCGAAGCTCAGAAAGAAACGTTCATTACACAGCGAGCCATGTCGGCGTCGCCGCTGATGATCGGTGGCAGGCTGCACACGATGGACCCGCACTCGGTGCGACTCCTGACGCACCCCGACGTCCTCGCGTGCAACCAGAACGGCGTCATGGGCGCGGACCTGCGTCCGTCGCCGGAGGGTCTAGAGATCTTCGTGACCCCGGAGAGATCGCTCGACGCAACGGGTATGCAGCGTTACGAGGGCTCGGATCGGGGCTGGGTCGGCGTCTTCAACCGATCGGCTGAACCGGTCCGCATCGCACTGGGCCCTGCACAGCTCGGGCTTAAGCGTCGATGGGACGAGGCCGAGACGCCGGTCCACGTGCTCCGCGACATCTGGCGCGGCGGCGAGCACCAGGTTGTGGACGACAGTGTCGACATCGAGATCGCGGCCCATGGGGTCGCGTTCTATCGCTTCGAGAAGCAGCCCGTGGCGGTCCTGCACGCCGGCGCTGAGCAGCATGAGACGGCTCCGGGCGTGGTGTCGGCGGTCTGAGCGTCGATCGCCGTTGCTGCGGCGTGGCTCGACTCGGTAGCGGGATCGGTTTGAGGAGATGGATGTCGCAGGATGTCTGACCAGGCGGGCCTATGAAGTACGTCTTTGCCATTTGCTTTGTCGTGTTGGTTGCTGCGGGCGGCGCGATCACGTTGACCGAGCCGGACCTCAGCAGCGACGTCCCCGTGCTGTACTGGGTGACCGACAGCAATCCGGCTCGTATCCGGCAGGTTGAGGAGTTTCATGAATGGCTGAAGGAGCGGGGGCACGTGACCGCGGATGGCAAGCCAACCATGGAGCTGAGGCTCGATACGGCCAGCCGCGATGGCTCGAAGCAGTTGATTCAGAGCGTCGCCGGTGTCGCTGGTGACATCATGGACTGCGACATCCGGGAGATGCACTCGCTCGGCGTGCTGGCAGACGTCACGGAGCGGGCCGAGCGGCTTGGCTTTGGCACCGACAAGACGTACCCGGCTCTCGACCCGGTTCTGCGACTGGATGGGCGTCAATACGGCTTTCCGTGCAACGTGGCAATCATCTCGATGTGGTCAAACCCGGCGACCTTCTTAGAGCTCGGGCTGGAGCCGCCCGGCCGGGAGTGGACGATCGACGAGTTCGAGGCGCTCGGCCGTGAGTTCGTGAAGCGAGCGAACCCGCCGGGCCAACGGCAGACCGTGTTCTTCTGCAACAGCGTGACGAGTTGGCAGGGTACGCGCATGCTGATCACCATGCATCGATCGCTCGGGCTCTCGATGTTCAACGAGACGATGACGGCTGCGACGACAGACGATCCCCGCTACGCGTGGGTGCTGGCGAAGGTGCGGCAGTGGACGTATGAGGACAACCTGATGCCGACCGCCGCGGAGGAGTCGTCGTTCGCCTCCGAAGCTGGTTACGGCGGGGCCGAGCTGCCGCTGTTTGTTGAGGGGCGCTACGGGTTGATTCTTGCAGGCCGGTGGGGTGTCATCCGGCTCCGTGATTACGTGGACCCACCCGAAGTCCGGCTAAGTTACTTCCCGACGGTCGACGGGGGTTGGGCCAACGACGTGATCGCAAGCCGCGCCGCGGCGATCTACGCCGGCAGCGATTACTCCGAGCTGGCGGCCCTCTTCCTCGCGTTCCTTGCGAGCGAACAGTACAACAGCCTGATCGTCCTCGACGGCGATGCGTTGCCTCCCAACCCCGCGTTCGCCGACACCCCCGAATTCAATCGTCCCGCCGACCACCCCAATGAGTGGGACATCCACGCCCCGACGTTCCGCACGGCCATGCATCGCTCGGTCGCGCTGTCCGAGAGCCCGTTCATCGCAAGCGGCACGACGCGGCGACTTGCCGGCCAAGCCTTAGAGCGGGTGATGGCTAGCCCGATGATGGCGACTCCTGAGCAAGCGGCGACGTCTCTGCAGCGTCAGATCAATGAAGAGATCCGCGTCACGATTCGTGAGAGCGAGCCGCTTCGCCGGCGGTTCGAGGAACTCGTCCGCACCCAGGAGCGGATCGACGCGTATCGAGCCGAGGGCAAGGCGGTCCCGCTTGTGTGGATCACCAACCCGTTTCATCGCAGGTACTACGTCGAGATGGGGTGGGCTGAAGAGCAAGCATCGACGGCGGGTGAGGAGTCGCTATGAGGCTTGTTGTGGGCCGTCGGACGCGGCGCGAGTTGGTGTTTGGTTTGGGGTTTCTCGGGCCGAATATCCTTGGATTTCTCGCATTTACCTTGTTGCCGCTGGTGTTCGCCTTGGTTCTGGCGTTCACGAACTGGGACCTGCGACTGCACAACCAGTTCAAGAATGAACCCCTGCGATCCGTAGGCATCGAGAACTTCGTTCGGCTTGCGCGGGACCCACAGTTCTGGCAGTATCTCGGCAACACGCTGTTCCTGATGATAGCGATCCCCTTTGGGATCGCGGCGTCACTGGTCGCGGCGATCCTTCTCAGCCAAGACCTGCGCGGGGGCAGCAAGCGCAACGGCCTGTGGATCATTCTGGCGGCCATCCTTGTCGCGAGCGCCGGGTTGCTCACGATGCTCGGTGCCGGTGCTTCGGCGATGACGCTGCTGATTGGCGGGCTCGCCGGCATGATTCTCGTGGCGGGGTCGCTCGGCGGGCTGACCGTCTATCGAACGCTGTTTTACCTGCCACACTTCACCGCCGGCGTCGCGACATTCATCCTCTGGAAGAAGCTCTACAGCCCCTACACCGGGCCCATCAACTTCGCCCTTGATCCGTTACTCGGCCAGATGACCGCAGCCGTTAACTCCGTGCCGGCGATCGGCGTGCGAGGTCTCGGCATCGCGATCGCCCTCGCGCTGGTTTGCGTCCTCGGTTGGGGGCTGAGGAGCTTGGTGCGATGGTGGAGCGAGGGCGATCTGGGAACGACGGGGTTGATCTTCGGAAGTCTGATCTTGTCGATCCCCGGCGTGCTCGCGTTCTGGTGGATGCCGGCCTCGTGGCTGGGTGTCGGTGTCCTGGCCGCGATGGGTTTGGGGTTGTTCTACGCGGTGGTGCGTCCGCTCACATGGGGGCGGCTGTTCCGCGCAAGCACGTCGGGCCATGGCTTCGGCAGTGCGTTTCTCTTTTCGGTCGCGCTGATGGTTTGTCAACTTGTGTTGCTTGGGCTGTGCATCGTGGCCGTTCACCTTCCGGAGATGGCGGCTCGTGAGACAGGGCTTGAGCCGCCACACTGGCTGACGAATGTCTACTGGGTCAAGCCCGCGCTGATGATCATGGGCTTCTGGGCCGCCATCGGCAGCAACAACATGCTGCTCTATCTCGCCGGGCTGGCCAACGTGCCCGACGAACTCTACGAAGCCGCGGAGATCGACGGCGCGGGTCGGTTCGCGACATTCTGGAACGTGACGTGGCCGCAACTCGCACCGGTCACCTTCTTCATCGTCGTGATGTCGGTCATCTACGGCCTGCAGGGCGGCTTTGAGATGGCCCGCACGATGACCAACGGCGGCCCGGCCGGTGCGTCGACGACGCTGAGCTACTTTGTCTTCATCGAGGGCTTCACCACCGGCCGTCTCGGCTACGCCTCGGCGATCACGTGGACGCTGTTCGGGTTGGTCTTCATGATCACGCTGTTCAACTGGAAGTTTGGCAATCGCTACGTCAACGACTGAGCGCCGGAGATTCAACGACAGATGCCCGCAGGCTCACCGCAAACCGCGTCGAAGCAGCGCCGTTCGATCCACGCGACGGCTCGGCTGTGCACATCGGCCGGGCTGCACCTGCTGCTGACGACGATGGCTCTGACACTCGTCCTGCCCTTTGCGTGGATGGTGCTCACCAGCCTCAAGCCGCTTGAAGAGGTCGGGCTAGAGTCGTGGATTCCCTCCGCGTTGAGGTGGGAGAACTACGCTCTGCTCTTCGGGCTCGGGCCCACGGCCGATGACATCCAGTACCAGGGGATCGCGTACGGGCGTTGGTATGCGAACTCGTTGTTCATCGCCGGTAGCGTCACCTTCCTGCAGGTGTTCACGAGCTCGCTGGCCGCGTTCAGCTTTGCACGACTCCGCTGGCCCGGCCGGGATCGGCTTTTCTTGCTTTATCTGAGCACGATGATGTTGCCCGGATTGGTCATGATGATCCCGAACTATCAGATCATGATCACGCTTGGGCTGGTGGATACTTACGCAGGCCTGATCATACCCGCGGCGTTTAGCGCATTCGGAACCTTCCTGCTGCGGCAGTTCATGCTGACGATTCCGGCAAGCCTCGACGAGGCCGCGGAGATCGACGGCGCGAGCAAATGGCGACTGTTCATCGACGTGATCCTTCCTCTCTCAAGGCCGGGGTTGATCACGCTGACGATCTTCACCTTCATTGGCAACTACCAGTCGTTCTTCTGGCCTCTGGTCATGCTCCGGTCGACGCATCGATACACGCTGCCGGTTGGCCTGCTGTTTTTCGACTCGTCGCAGGGCCAGCAGACGAACGCCCTGATGGCCGCGATCACGCTGTCGATCCTACCAATGATCGTCCTGTTTATCGTGCTGCAGAAGTACTTGGTCAAGGGTATCCAACTCGGCGCAGTCAAGGGCTAGACTCCGGCCCCTGAATCCGCCACGGATGAGCAGTCGCTTACGCTATGAGACACGCCAGCCAGGCCTGAGCGTGTCCATCCTTCCTGACGCAGTCCACGAGCGAGAGCGAACAATCTCGGCAACGTCTGAGAGCCGGTCCAAAGTGTTGGGCCCTGCCCGTAAGAGCTTCAGATCACGCTGCTCTCCGGTGGTAGTGGTTCAACAGCCCGCCCAAGACACGCTCCCGGGCGACAGATCCCACCATGCTCAGTGGGGCGCGACCCGCCGAGCACGGCGGCGTATTCTCCAGTCCTTGATGAGCTTGAGGCTCACCTAAGTACCGAGCGTACTCCGCGGTGGTGTAGCTCAGTTGCCGAAGTTTGACGATCATCAGATAGTTAAGGCACTCCCGCTTGAGACCACCAATCCACGACTCCGCGTAACAGTTCGCGATCGGTGCCGCGAGCGGCGTGACCAGCGGTTCAACCTCGGCTTGCCGCAGCAACTCGCCGAACGCCGCGGTGAACTTCGTGTCGTTGTCATGAATCATATGAAGGCAGCCCAGCCCTTAATCCTCGAGCCACATCAACAGATTCCTCACCTGCTGCGACATCCACTCTCCGTTCGGGTTGAACGTGACTGGCGACAGAATCACCGGGCGAGTCTTGAGACGGATAAACACCAGCACATAAGCGGTCTTACGGCCTGTCGGTGTCTAGACGGTCTTGCAGAAGAAGCGTGCAGTTACCAGAACATTGGCTTGTGCCGCGACGAACGTCCGCCACGGTGTCGCGATGCCCTTCGGCGCGTGCCGGCTCGGATCAGGTATGATCCCCTCATTGATCAGTATCCACCTCGTAGTGCTCCGGCTCAGCTGAATGCCCAGCTTCTTGAGTTCGCCGACGATGCGCCGCGTGCCCCATCCAGGGTTCTCCGTCGCCAATCGTCGGATCAACCCTCGAAGCTGCACCGTCACTTTGCGCCGGCGCCCAACTCGCTTTACCTCACGCCCTGCCGCTGCTTCACGCAGCCAACGCCGATACGTCTTGACGGCCACGATTGAGAGAAGATGATCAAACCGATGCCCAAGCTTACCTCCCGTCCTAAGCGACCTGCCTCGTTCGTCCGGGGCCAGGATCAAGCGGTTGTCTGGCAACCGGACCTGAAGCATCTCGATCTGCGCCCGAAGCAGTCGGATCCTGGCATCTCGCCTCGCCGCCATCGCCTCAACGGCGCCAAACACCCCCTGCCACAGCAACATCACCCACATTCAACGCTCCGATCGCGAAGTCATAAGTCGAGTATTCACAACAACCCGACATTTTGGACCGCCTCCGAAGCGTCGTCGATGAGGCCCATTCCCGCTGGCCCGACCGCCCCGATCTGCAACCGGCGTGGGGCCTCAGAATGCCCGCTCCGCGACCCTTCCAAGGCCCCGAAAGCGGCCAAACTCTCTGTTGCAAGAAGCATAGTTGCCTAGCCAGGACGTAACCACCTGAATCGGGAACCGCTCAAGCAGTTCCGTCTCACGCATCGACCGCAGGTTTTGCCAGCGCTTCGGCCACGGCATCAGCCCGGCCCGCCGAATCACCCGATCGCCTTACGCAGTGTTGAGTGGGCTGTAAAGGCCCCGACGACGAACCTCGCGAGGTGGGATTCCATAGGCCTTGCGGATGACCTTGGAG
>JBCDKD010000091.1:0-16097 GCA_039024275.1 Planctomycetota bacterium
CCCAGGAAGAGCTCGACCGCTTCTGCGACGCGATGATCCAGATCCGCGCCGAGATCGCCAAGGTCGAGAAGGGCGGCTGGCCCCAGGACGACAACCCGCTGCATAACGCCCCGCACACCGCGAAGTCCCTGCTCGCCAGCGATTGGCAGCACCCCTATACCCGCGAAGAAGCGGCATACGCGCTGCCTTACCTCCGCGAGCACAAGTACTGGCCCCTCGTCGGCCGGATCGATAACGCCCACGGCGACCGCAACCTCATCTGCACCTGCCCGCCGATGGAAGACTATTGCGAGATGTAAAGCGACACATGTGATCCATTGTTCAATCGATTGATCCACCTCTTTGAGGCAAGACTCCAATGCCTACCCCTACGCGTCGTCATGTACTCGGTACCGGTGTAGCACTCGCGCTCCCCCCTACGGTCATGGCTTTACTCACGGGTTGCGATCAATCGAGCACCGATCCATCTGAGCAGGCTGGTACCGGTGATGCGTCGAACACTGACACCCCGGACTCGAATCAACCCGCTGGAACCGCATCCGTGAACATCCACTACCTCGAGATCGTGTCGCCCGAAGCGGACGCATTGTGTGATCAGTACGCGGCCGTCCACGGCCTGGCCTTCGGCGAACCCGATCCAAGCCTCGGCAACGCCCGCACCGCGAAGCTCGATGGCGGCGGCATGATCGGCATCCGCGGGCCCATGCGCGATACCGAGACGCCGGTGATCCGGCCGTACCTGCTGGTTGAAGACATCGAGGCGTCTGTGAAGACCGCAGCGGAGGCCGGGGCGAAGGTCGCGCTGCCGCCCATGCCTATCCCCGGGCACGGCACCTGCGCGATCGTGATCCAGGGCGGGATCGAGTGCGGGCTCTGGCAGGTCTGACCCGTTAAGTTTGCGGCACGATCGCTGTTCCCGCCGATCGCCATCTTCCAGCAGGTTTCCTCACCGTTGACAAACCTTGCCCGGCTATCGTGTGCCCGTACCGCTGATGGAGCGACGCGAAACCCGAGGAGCTTGACGAGGAACCCAACCATGACCGACCGCGATATCGAGAAAACCTACACCCACGCCGAGTTCGTCGACAAACTCCGACGATTGGCGGACTGCATCGAGACCGGCGAGAACTTCGAGATCCAGATCGCCGGCGAGCGGCTGTACGTCCCCGACCGCGCGGTCTTCAACATCGAACACGAGCGGGAAGACGGCGAGAACGAGATCGAGTTCCAGATCAAGTGGAGTGATAGCGAGTAGCGGTTGGTTTTGGATTTACCGGCGCCTACGCGGCGGGCGGCAGGGGGTTGCCCCCTGCAGCCCTTCAAGACGAAAAAGCCCAAGCCGTAACGGCTTGGGCTTTTTCGTCTTGAGCTCTAGAAAAGATCTACTTCACGCTTTCCAAGTACTTCGCAAGCAGATCCCGACATGCCTCGAGGTCGCCCTTGTGGCACATCTCGGTGACGGTGTGGACGTACCGGCCGGGGACGCCGAGGGTCATGGCCTTGCAGCCGCCGGCGGTGCGTTGGATGCCGCCGGTGTCGGTACCGCCTCTTGCCATGATCGCGCGCTGAGCCTTGATCTTGTGCTTTTTGGCGAGCGCATCAAACGTTTCAACCAGGCCGTGGTCACTGATGACCGAGCTGTCCATCACGACGATCGATGCGCCCTCGCCGAGCTTGGTGACGTTATCGATCGGTGGGACGCCCGGCGTGTCGCACGCGAGCGTGATATCGATCCCGATGCCGATGTCCGGCTCGATCGTATGCGTTGAAGCGACCGCGCCGCGCAGGCCGACTTCTTCCTGCACGGTGAACACGCAGTGGATCTCGCAGTCGTGGGTCTTGAGTTTCTTCATCGCCTCGATCGCGACCCAGCACGCGATGCGGTTGTCCATCGCCTGGCTGACCATGTAGTCGCCCAGCTGGTAGCAGGGGGCCTGGATCACGACCATGTTGCCGAGCTTGACTTTCTTCTCGACCTGCTTCTTGTCCATGCCGGTGTCGATGATGAAATCGCGGACCTCGGGGATTTTTTTGCGCTCTTCGGGCGGGGCGATATGCACCGGCCGGCCGGACGGGTTCATGATCCCGGTGAAGTCCTTCTTCGGGTCCTTCAGGTCCGGGCAGATCGTTACCGCGCGGGCGAAGAGGTTCCTTGTGTCGAACCCGCCGACGGGGTTGACGTGGATAAAGCCCTTGTCGTCGATGTGGGTGACGAGGAAGCCGATCTGGTCCATGTGCGCCGCGAGCATGACCTTCTTCGGTGCCTTGCTTGCGCGGGTCTTCTTCTTCGTGCTCTTCTTGCCGACCTTGCTGACGCCGGAGGGCTTCTTGACCGCGATGATCGACCCGAGCGGGTCGACGGAGACCTCGTCGAAGAGGCCCTTGATCTCTTTCTTGATCAGCTCGGTGATACGGTATTCACGGCCGGGCACGCCCGCGGTCAGGCACAACTTCTCGAGGAGTTTGATGTTCATGGCCGAGAGATTGTAGCGTCATAAAACTTTTTTTGAACCGCGGAGGCACGGAGATCGCGGAGGGATTCAGATTGGTATCACGGATACGCACTGTTATGAATAGTGGCGTGCTTAATCGGTGTTTATCTGTGTGTATCAGTGGTTCCATGTTGGCTTGCCTGCCTTGCTCTGCGATCTCCGCGCCTCCGCGGTTCAACAGGATTGCCGGAGCTATGATGGCGCCATGGCCAGCAATAACACCAAGCTCGCGGTGATCTTCCAGCAGATGGCGGATGTCAACCAGGTCACTGGCGGCAACCGTTTCAAAACCATCGCGCTCGAGAAGGGTGCCCGCGTTCTCAAAGAATTCGTCAAGGATGTCGGCGACGTCGAGCCGCAGGACCTGCTCCGGGTAGAGGGCATCGGCAAGGGCATCGCCCAGAAGATCGAGGAGTACCTCCGCACCGGGCGGGTGCTCGAGCACCAGGAGATGATCGACGCGGTCCCCGCCGGGGTGCTGCAGATGCTCGACATCCCCGGGCTCGGGCCCAAGGGCGTCGCCCAGCTCTGGAACGACGCCGGGGTCGAGTCCATCGACGAACTGAAAACCAAGATCGCCGACGGCTCGCTGCAAGACCTGAAAGGCTTTGGCAAGAAGAAGCTGGAGAAGCTGCAGCAGTCGATCGCGTTCGCGGAGAAGGCCGGCGAGCGGACGCACCTCGGCTACGCGCTGCCGCTCGCGCTGGCGATGATCGACGAACTAGAAGACCTCAAGGGCGTCGAGAAGATCCAGTACGCTGGTTCGCTTAGGCGGGGCAAAGAAACCATCGGCGACATCGACCTGCTCGTCGCGGCGAAGGAACAAGACGCGCCCGCCATCATGGACACCTTCGTCAACCTCCCGATGGTCGAAGAAGTCCTCGGCCACGGCGAGACCAAGTCCTCCGTCCGCTGCGACGACGCCCACCGCAACATCCAGGTCGACCTCCGCGTGGTCGACCCGAAGCACTACGGTGCCGCGCTGATGTACTTCACCGGCAGCAAGGAGCACAACGTCAAGGTCCGCGAGCGCGCCCAGGCGATGGGCTACACGCTCAACGAATACGCCCTGGCCGACAAGGGCGACAAGACGAGGCAGGTCGAGACGAAGACCGAGGAGGCGATCTACAAAAGGCTAGGAATGGCGTGGGTGCCCCCGGAATTAAGAGAAGATCGTGGTGAGCTCGCGCTTGCCGAAAACAACGCGTTGCCAAGGCTCATCGAGCTCAAAGACATCAAGGCCGACCTGCACTCGCACACCACCGCCTCGGACGGCAGCTGGTCGATCGAAGAGAACGCGCTGGGCATGGCCGCGCGGGGCCACCACACCGTCGCCATCACCGACCACAGCAAGGGGCAGGTCCAGGCCAACGGCCTCGACGACAAACGCCTGGTCCAGCATATCGAGGCGGTCCGCAAAGTCGCGAAGAAACTCAAGGACAAGATCACCGTCTTGGCTGGCAGCGAGGTCGATATCCTCAGCGACGGCAAGCTCGACTACCCCGACGAACTGCTGGCCGAACTGGATGTTGTTGTTGCCTCGCCACACGCCGCGCTGACGCAGGACCCCAAGAAGGCGACCACACGCCTGCTCAAGGCGATCGAGAACCCGTACGTCACCATGATCGGCCACCCGACCGGGCGGCTCGTCTTGCGTCGAGAAGGCCTAAGCC
Source organism: Planctomycetota bacterium (assembly GCA_039024275.1). Classification (GTDB taxonomy): domain Bacteria; phylum Planctomycetota; class Phycisphaerae; order Phycisphaerales; family Phycisphaeraceae; genus JAHQVV01. The sequence goes on from JBCDKD010000091.1 coordinate 4,166, forward strand.
CAGACATGGAAGCGCTCATCAAGGCGGTGAAAGACCGCGGCATTGCTTTGGAAATCAACGCGAATCACTGGCGCCTCGACCTCCGTGATACGCACGCAAGGCTTGCGCTCGAGCACGGCGTCAAGCTCGCCATCAACACCGATGCCCACGGCGAAGGCGACTTGAACCAACTACCCTACGGCGTATTAACGGCACGACGTGCCGGGGCAACGAAGCAGGACATCATCAACTGCATGACCCCGGCGTCGCTGAAGAAGTGGTTGAAATCAACGCGACCGTAGGAATCGTTTGTATGCAAATCCGTGAAACCTATTTGTGGTTCGTTGTTGCGGTCGCCAGCTCTTTCGGGGTCATCGATGCGCACGCGCAGGGAACACAGGCCGACTACGAGCGGTCTGAGGAGCTGTACGAACGCTTCAGAGGCAGGGTCGCACAGGCCCGCTTGGAATCGGTCTGGGTGCATGACTTCGATGCCTCCCCGAAGATGCAGGTGGTCCAAGTCTGGCACCGCATGACGCCCGGCGGTGACGGCCGGTGGTACGCAACCGATATGAGATCGGGTGAGACCGGCCTCGCGTTCGATCACGACCGACTCGCGGCTTTGCTGGCCGATGCCGCGGGCAAGCGTGTCGACCCGAATCGATTGCCGCTGGAGAAGCTAGTCGCCAACACGCGCGAGATGCGGTTCGAAGCGTTCGATGCCTCGTGGGTGTATCGCCCGGCGACCGGCGAACTCGAGAACCCCGATCCCGTGTTCGGCGTTGCCGGGAATCGGCGGGGCGTCTCGGCACGGTCGCGTTCATACGACGGCAAATGGCTTATCGAAACCAAAGACCACAACCTCATACTCCGCGCGCTCGGCGAGGGCGGCAAGCCGACCGACGCCGGGCCGATCGTCCTGACCACGGACGGCAGCGCGGACGACGCGTATGCCTCCAGCGGCTACTGGTCGCCCGATTCGAGCAGGCTCGTGGTCATGAAACGCCAGGCCGGCGACCGGCGCTTGGTCACGATCGTCGACAGCAAGCCCGACGATCGCCTCCAGCCCAAGACCGAGACCTATTTCTACCTCAAGCCAGGCGATAAGGTGCCGATCGATCGGCCCGCGCTCTTCGATCTTGAAACCAAGCAAAAGATCGAAATCGATCACAGCCTCGCGCCCAACCCGTACCGCACCCAGGGCATCCGGTGGAGGAGTGACGGCAGCGCGTTCACCTACCAGTACAACCAGCGCGGCCATCAGGCCTACCGCATCATCGAGGTCGACGCGGCAACCGGGGAATCCCGCGCGGTTATCAGCGAAGAGCCCGACACGTTTTTCACCTACTCGAAGAACATGTTCCTGCGATACCTCGACGGCACCGACGAGATCCTCTGGCTGTCCGAGCGCGACGGGTGGAACCACTTGTACCTGTACGACTGGGGGGCCGGCGAGGTCAAGCGGCAGCTTACGAAGGGCCAGTGGGTTGTCCGCGAGGTTGATCGCGTGGACAAGTCGTCGCGTACGGTGTGGTTCTGGGCCGGCGGGATCCACGCGCAGCAGGACCCTTACTACCTGCACTACTGCCGGGTAAACATGGACACGGGCGAGGTGACGCCGCTGACGAGAAGCGACGGGACGCACACGGGTGTCGATGTATCGCCCGATGGTAAGCACCTTGTCGCGACGTGGTCCCGGGTCGATCACGCGCCGGTGCACGAGCTGCGCAGCGCCGAGACGGGCGAGTTGATCAAGGAACTCGGCCGGGCCGATCTCGCACCACTCGAAGCGGTTGGCTGGATCGCGCCCGAGCGGTTCGTCGCGAAGGGGCGTGACGGCGAGACCGACATCTACGGAATCGTGGTCAAGCCGACCAACTTCGACCCGGCCAAGTCGTACCCCGTGGTCGAGCGGATCTACGCGGGCCCGCACGGCGCGTTCGTGCCTAAGCGCTTCGTGGAGATGCAGTGGGCGATGCGCTTCGCGGAGGTCGGCTTTATCGTCGTGCAGATCGATGGCATGGGCACGAACCACCGCAGTAAGGCGTTCCACGATGTCGCCTGGAAGAACCTCAAGGACGCAGGCTTTCTGGACCGCATCGCGTGGATGAAGGCGGCGGCGGAGACACGGCCGTGGATGGACCTGTCGCGCGTGGGGATTTTTGGCGGGTCGGCTGGCGGGCAGAATGCGATGCGGGCCGTGATAGACCACCACGACTTTTACAAGGCCGCCGTCGCCGACTGCGGCTGCCACGACAACCGCATGGACAAGATCTGGTGGAATGAGCAGTGGATGGGCTACCCCGTCGACCAGTCGTACATCGACAGCTCTAACACCGAAGACGCTCACAAGCTCGGCGGCAAGCTGCTGCTGACCGTCGGAGCTTTGGACCGCAACGTCGATCCGGCCTCGACGACGCAGGTCGTCGAGGCGCTCATCGAGGCCAACAAAGACTTCGAGTTCATGATGTTCCCCGGCCGCGGCCACGGCGCGATCGAAGGGAAGTATGGGCGAAAGCTCCGCGCCGACTTCTTCGTCCGCCACCTGTACGGTAAGCCGTCGCTGTGGGAGCGAGCGGCCGAATGATCCAATCCTCTCGCAAAGGCTTGGAGGCATACAGGTCAAGGCATATTGATCGACAGATTGAATCAATCTGCATGGGTGTCAACGCCTTGAATCTGGTCTACCTGTGTATGTAGTCTTGCCGCCTTGGCTTTGCGTCCTGGGGCCTTGGCTTGGCGTGAGAGTAAGAAGATGGATCAGCGTGCTGCCGCCGCCGGCTCGAGCAGCGGGTCGATGATGCCCGCTTTCTCGAACGCTTGGGCGCGTCGTCTGCAGCCGCCGCAGGCCTGGCAGGGGGTCTCGCCCGGGCGTGAGCAGGACCATGTCAACGAGAAGTCGCAGCCGAGCTGCGCGCCGAGCTCGATCACCTGCTGGTCGGTCATCTCGGCGAGCGGGGTCTCGATACGGGGGGAGGACTCGGCCTCGTTCTGAGCGAGGTGTTCGCAGAGCACGGCCTGCTCGGTCGCGGCGGCGCCCTGGGTCGCGTCGCCGTTCACGGAGACCGGCCAGACCACGGCCTCGGCCTGCTGGTAGCGGGCCTCGGCCAGCGCGGCGAGCAGCAGCTGCGGCCGGGTGAGCAGGCCCAGCGGCCCGCCGTCGGGCGCCCGGCCATAGCCGTGGCCAAAGAGGTGGGGGACCGACAGCTCGGTGACGCGGGTGACTCTGAGCGCGAGCGCCTGCTTGCGCAGGAAGTTGCGCCGCGTCATGCGTGCCTCCCGGCCGTCGTCGATGTGCACAAACGTCAGGCGCGGGGCCGGCTCATCGCTGAGCAGCAGCGCCGAGGCGACCAGCGAGCGGATCCCGCCGTTGTGCAGCACAACCAGGTGTGGTTTGCGGTCCATGCCTCATTGTTATCGGCGTTCATGGGCCCGCTTCGACAGGAAACAGCCCCGATCCCTCGGACCCGCGCACCGTGCCTGCGGCAAGGTGCGGGCTTGGCTATGCTTTCTTCTGCCGATTCCCTGCTCCCCTTTCCCGGTTCCCCACGATCATGGCCATCCTCATCTTCGAACACGACGACCTGGACTCCTCGCAACGGCTTGGCGAGACGCTCTCCGACCACGGGCACAAGCTGGATGTGCGGCTGCTGCACAAGGGCGACGGCCTCCCGCCGGACCTGGACAACGTGGACGGCGTCGTCAGCATGGGTGGGCCGCAGGATACAGACGAGATTGACCAGCACGCCTGGATGGCCGGCGAGATCGCGATGATCAAAGAGGCCCACGAGCGCGGCATCCCCGTGCTTGGCGTCTGCCTCGGCTGCCAGCTGATCGCGGTGGCGCTGGGCGGCGAGGTCACGCGGATGGAAACCCCCGAACTGGGCATGGCTTCGACGACGCTGTCGTTCTTCGGCAGCACCGACCCGATCCTCACCGGCCTGCCATGGAACGCGACCGCCATGCATGCCCACGGCTGCGAGGTCACGAAGGCCCCGCCCGGCGGCACGCCCGCGCCGCTTGTCAGCTCGAAAGGCTGCAAGGTGCAAGCCTTCAAGGTCGGCCTGACCACCTACGGCTTCCAGTACCACTTCGAGTGGGACAAAGAGCGATGCATGGACATCATCGAGCACAACGGCAAGTGGATCGAAACCATAGGCACCACCGGTGAAGAACTCAGGCAGGGCGTCGAGCAGCACTACGACATGTACCGCCACCTGGGCGACCGCCTTTGCAAGACGATCGCGGATCGCTTGTTCCCGCTGGATAAGCGGCTGCCGCCGACGCGGGAAGAAGTGGCGAACTTTAGGCGGTGAGTGATGGAAATGTGGAAGCCTTCGTCAAAACCGATCACTTATGAAGAGTGGTTAGAGCGTGGGTTAGCTATGGATCGTTTGGTGATTCATTTCTGGGCGAAATGGAATAATGTAGATAAGCAAGCAGACGAGGCTCTACAGCAAGCGCTGCAGACAACTTCTAAGAGTATCGAACCGCGTTGTTTTGATACAGATGAATGCCCTGATGCATTTGACTGGCTTCGATCTGATTTAAAGTTGGCAACGTTGCCGACGGTAATAGGTTTCAGCAAAGGTACTGTGCTGGGAAGGGTTATAGCCTTGCAGGGGGCCCAGGCTTATCAAGAAGCATTTGCCGATTGGTTCGCCTAACGTATCGGTATGCCTTCACGTCTATCGCTGCCTGTACCGTCCGACTTCGAGTTGTTCAAAGCCGTCTGTTCCTACGGCCACTTCCTGCTCGCGCCGTCGCGCTGGGACCGGGACAAGCAGCAGCTCTTCCGTGTGCTGCGGGATACGAAACAGCGTAAGGTCAATACGCGTGTGACACAATCGACTAAGGGCAAGCCACTGGTTATTCACTGTGACCGAACGCTCACTCGGGATGACCAGCAGTTCATCAAGCGGCAGACCGTCCGCATGCTGCGTATCGATGAGGACATGTCGCTGTGGTACAAGCTGCACCGCACCGCTAAGCGTCGTGGCTTCTCACGGCTGTTCCGCGGGGCCGACCTCTTTGAAGACATCGTCAAGACGATCACTTCCTGCAACGTGACCTGGCCGAATACGGTCAACATGAACCGCCTGCTATGTGAGCACGTCGGTCACGGCGGTTTCCCAACGCCCGAACAAGTTGCAGACTTTGGTGAGCAGCGATTGAAAGACCGCTGCAAGGTCGGCTACCGGGCCGGCCGTATCGCGCAGCTCGGCCGTGATATCGCGGATGGCACGCTTGATCTCGCTTGGTTCGAGCACGAAGAGCGCACGAGCGACGAGGCCTACGATGCGCTGCTCAAACTCAACGGCATCGGCCCCTACGCCGCGGCGAACGTCTGCATGCTGCTGGGCCACTACGACCGCCTGGCGATCGATACCGAGACCTACCGCCACTACTGCAAGACGTACAACGTCAAACGCCCGAAGGACCCGAGCAAGCTGCACAAGCGCATCGAGCAGCACTACGGCCGGTACGACCCGTACGCGTTTTTGGCGTACTGGTTCGAGCTCTGGCGTGGCTATGAAAAACGCTTTGGGCCAAGCGAAAAGTGGGACCGCGACAAGGACGCCGGGCAGTTCACCGCAGCGGCGCTCAATGATTGAAAAGCCGTGAACGGGATCCGCGGTCTTGGTGGTCCTTACCTGCGGTGTAGCGGGCGACACAGAGCGTCCCGTGCGAATCATTCAAGGTTCGTTGAACGGGACGCTCCGCGTCGCCCGCTACACCGCAATGATTGCAGACGGATTGGCGTTGTGTTTAGTCAGGGTCTGCGACCCCGATCACGCCTTGCGCAACAAACGCCCCGGCGTCGCGGCTGGGCGGTTCGCCGGTGTCTTCGTCCCGGTGGATGATGACGCTCCGGCCCAGCATCGCGTTGGCCTTGGTCAGCGAGAGGTTCTCGTAGCTCATGGTGTAGCTGGCGTTGCCCTGGGCGTCGGTCTGGATGTTGCCTAGCGCTCCCGCGTGCCCGAGGACGAGCGCGTGGGTGACGTCGCCGTGGGAATGGATATCGGGCAGCGCGTGCTTGCCGACGCCCTTCGGGTCGAAGTGTCTGCCGGTCGCGCTGCCGTCGGCAGCCGAGACATCGCCCCACTCATGGATGTGCAGGCCGTGCTTGCTGTTGGGCTTGAGGCCCCTGAGGGTCGCCTCGACAAGCAGGCCGGACTTGGTCTGTGTGAACGTGATCGTGCCGCTGACGTTGGGCAACTCCGAGCCTTCGGTCGGCGAGAGGACACAGACCGCCTTGGACACCGCGTCGAACGAGCTTGGCGTGCCGCCTTGATCGCTGCCGTGGTCGTGACCGTGCCCGCCGCAGGCCGTGAGCAGGGTGAGGGTGAAAAGCATCGGTATGAATGTGAAGTCGCTTCGCATCGAGGCCCCTTTTGGGAGGTGGCATAGTGTACGCCAAGCGCTGCAATTAAAGGGAGATCCCGTTGATCGGCAGGACAAGGTCGATCAGCTCATCGCGCCCGTAGCTCTGGCTCAGGTCGATGGGCAGGCAGACGCCGTGGCCGTGGTCGGACGCGAGGATCAGGATGTTGTGCGCCTTTTCTTCCCAGCCCATCTCCGCCTGCTGGTGCCCGAGCACGAACGCCTTCACGCCCCAAGCCTCGGCCAACTCTTCCGCGATCTTCACGTTCTGGTGCCGGCCCCAGACCATCAGGTGCGCCGCGCCGTTGGAGGCGTAGTCCGCTTCATGCAGGTCGCGTTGTAGCACGGCCTTGTCGAACACCTCGATCTTCCTCGGCGAAGTGATCGAGTGCGCGACCATCACGCCGTTGGCACAGCGCACCGCTAAGGGCAGCGAGTCCACGTACGCCTCAAACGCCTCGTGCACCCGCTTGGCCTCGTCATCGAACAGGTGGTCGAGGCCGGCGTTGAACGCGTCGATATCGCTGCCGCCCTCTTTGAAGACGTGGTCCTGTCGGCGTTGTGCGAGCTCGTGGTTGCTCAAAAGGAAGCAGACCTGCTCGGGGTAAGCGGCCTTGAGAGCGCAGGCCCGCGCGAGCGTGCGGATCGATAGGTCCATGCCGTTGACGCGGTTGGGCCCGTGGATGATCTCGTGCAGCACGAGGTGCCGGTCGGGGCCGGCGTCGAGCCTGGCCTGCTTAGCGATGCGCTGCAGCGCCGGGGCGTTGTCGTGCAGGTCGCCGGTGATCAGGAACCTGCCGTGGTCGGGCAGGTGGATCATGCTGCCCTTGCGGCGGGGGTCTGTCCGATTGAGTTCGGCGGCCTGGAGCAGCACTCCGGCGACGGCTGCGGGGTCTTCCAGGTCGATTCCGGGCAGGATGTCGGGGTGCGGGGCCATAGAATGCCGATCAGGATACTCGCGGGCCGGCAATAATCCATTGCCGTGACCGTTCTACCCGGCAGGAAGACCGTATGGCCGAGCAACCAAGCAGCTTAGACCAGACCCTCGCGGCGGCGGCTGCTGGGGACGGCCAGGCGTGGGCCGAGCTCGTGTCTACGTACAGCGGCCGTGTCTTCGGCTTGATCTATAAGCAGTGTCGTGACAAAGAATTAGCAGAAGAAATCGCACAGGAAACCTTTGTTAAAGTGGTCCAGAAACTCACCAGCAACGATGGCTACAACGAGCAGGGCAAGTTCGAGCCCTGGCTGTTCCGCATCGCGATGAACAAGCTGCGGGACGAGATGCGCCGCCGGGGCAGACAGGCCAAAACGATGGACATGAGCCCCGCCGCGACTGCTTCGAGCAACGAGAACGCTAGCGGCTGGGCTGTCGCTGAAGCCGGCGTCGTTGCAGGAGGCCCTAGCATGCCCGACGCCCCGCTCGACCAGCTGGACCGGGCCGAGCAGGTGGACCTGCTTAAGCAGGCGATCGCGACATTGCCCGAGGCGGACCAGGAGGTCCTGCACATGCGGCACACCGCCGGGCTGAGCTTCGCGCAGATCGCAGAAAGCCTGGACCAGCCCCTGGGCACCGTGCTCGCCCGGGGCCACCGCGCGCTCGGCAAGCTCAAGAAACTCATGAACCCCAAGCCGAACTCGCAAGCCAATACAGCCTGATCACAACCCCGCCCGGACGGACCGGAGCAACACCATGAACCTCAACCCGAACCAACCCGACGAGACGATCGACGATGCCCTGCTGGACGAAGCACTCAGCGAAGCGACCCCCGCCGAACTCGAGTCGAAGATCCTCGCGCTGACCGACCCGGCGATGCTGTCGCTGCTCGACGAAGCGATGGCGCCCGAGACAACGCCTCAAGCCAACGACCACCTGACCCATCGCATCCTCACGGCGACGCAAGGCAGCATGCAGCCCGGCACCGTTCCGATCACCGAGCCCGCCAACGATACGGGTGTCCTCGCACGCATCAGTCCAACGGCGTTCCGCTATGCCGCGGCCGCCGCGATCGCGCTGGCCGTCGGCTGGGGCGTCTGGTTCATCAGCCAGGCGCCGGGCAGCACCACGCCGCCGATGGCCGACAACACCGGCACACCCAATGTGGTCGCGCCGGACGAAGCCGACGACGACACGGCCGAGCCGGACTGGCTGAGCGACGACTACCTGGCCAGCGCGGACGGCACGGTAGACCTGTTCGGCAGCGACCTGGGCCAGGCCGCAGACAGCTTTGACGACATCACGGTCACCCGTGATACGATCTGGGACGAGCTGGACGCGTACGAGCAGTTCCTCTCCGATATCGAATCCTGAGCCAACCCAAGACGACGCAAGACGACCGATGCACAGACTCATCACCACCCTGATCCTCCTCGCCCTGACGCCGCCTGTGAGCACGTTCGCCCAGCCGGAGGACGACGAGCGCACCCCGCGCGAACGCGTCCGCGAGCGCATGGAGCAGCGCGAACGCGAGCGACAGCGTGACGGCGACCGCCCGGGCCGGCCCGACCGGGACCGGGGCCGGGACCGCGATCGTGAGCCGCTGACCGAGGAACAAGTCGCCGACGCCCTCGCCACGCTGAAGGACATGCACGCCGAGCCGTACCCCCGCTGGCTCACCGGCATTGAGGTGCTTGCCGCAGAAAGCCCCGAAGACGCGGCCCAGCGTTTGGCGCGATTCCCGCGCATCCGCGAACTCATGGACATGCGCGAGAACCGGCCCGAGGAGTTCGGGCTCCATGCCACCCAGGCCAAGACGATGCGCAGCGTCTTCCCGCTGGTTAAAGAGATCCGAGAGGCGCAGGAAGCCGAGGACCAGGACAAGGTCGAGATGCTCAAGACCGACCTCCGCGACCGTATGACCCAGCTCTTCGAGATCCGCCTCGAGATCAAGGCGATCGAGATCCAGCGCAAGCGCGAACAGCTGGCCAAGGAAGACGAGCGTATTCAGGAGCTCCGCGCCAACCGTGACACCCTCATCGACGAGAAGATGCAGGAGATGCTCACCGGCACCGCCGGCCCCCGCGGCCCGCACAGAGACCCCGAGCACGGCGACCGGCCGGAACGCAAACGCCCCAAGCCCGACCGGGAATAGGCGTATCAAACCATGTGTAGCGGGCGACGTGTAGCGTCCCGTGCCAACCATTTAAGACTCGTTCGTACGGGGCGCTTTGTGCCACCTGCTACGCCGTGCTTACTCGCCTTCCAGCAGTTCGATCATGCCCTTGCCGAACGCGGTGCCGACGTTGTAATACACCTCGCCGTTCTGGTGGTAGTGGAAGTCCTGGTTCTTGGGCGAATCTTCGGCCGGCTTCCAAAAGCCACGCGTCTCGACGGTCCTGACGTTTTTGTCAGACGGGCTGCGTGTGCTGTCCACCGCGAGCTGCGCCTCGGCGATCTCTTTGAAGTTATCGCTCATGCCCTCGAACCCGCCGAAGCCGACGGTGCCGACAACGAACGGGGCCTTGGGTGCCTCGAACTCGGTGCGCAGCGTCTTGATCAGCCTGACCAGGTTCTTCTGGTAGCTCAGCCGGTGCACGGCGTTGCCTGAGTCCTTGTGCCCTTGCCACCAGACGAAGCCCGCGACCTCGTAGCCGCGCCCCGCCCACATCGGAAAGTTCTTGTCGAAGTTCGTCAGGACATCCTTCGCCGCGTTGAAGCAGTCGTCGTATTGCTTGCCCGCGTACCAGTTATGGCTTGGCGCCTCGGGCGTCGTGCCCTTGACCCAGAACGGGTGGCGGTCCTTGTACCCCGCGACGAAGTGCGTCTTCACCTCACCCCCGCGCGTCGGCATGTCCGCCTCAAACCGCTCACTGCCCGGCGGCAAGAAGTCCCACGCCAATGAACGGTTGCCCTGGCTCGCCTTGAGGATGAGCACCGGCTCGTCGTGGTAGTCGCCCATCACAAAGCCAAACCCAAGCTCCGGCCCAACCTTGCCGTTGCCTGCGCCGCAGCCGACGGTGAGCCACTTGTTCGCTGTCGCGGTCACGACGCCCTTGTACCAGACGTCGTCGCGCACCTTCCAGTTGCCGTCTTCATCGAGCAGTTCGGGGTACTTGCCCTGTTGCTTGACGACGGTGTTGAGCGTACCGGGGAAGTCGACACGCGCCGTCCAGCCCAGGCCGTTGGCGCCCTTGGTCAGGTAAGTGATTTTAAAGCCCGCCGCCTCGCCTGCTTCGAGTTTGATCGGGCTGTAAGAGGCTTGCTTGTCGCCCGGCTCCTTCCGGTAGACCTCCCTGCCATCCACGACCATGATGTTGTGTGTCGAGTCCCCAAAGCCCGGGCGGAACTCGTACGTGCCCGTCTCAGGCATCTTGACCCGGCCGCGCACAACCTGCACGCCGCCACCGGGGTAGGGCGTCGGCTTGACCCCGCCGAACGCTTCGAGTTTGAGTGTCTGTGCGGGCTCTTGCTGGTCGTAGTCCTTGTCCGCGTCGTATTCCCCGGGATAGACCGAGAGCGTCGGCTCGATCATCTCCTTGCCCCACCGGCTGCCGGGCGTATTGACCGTGCCGATGCCGACCATGTTGGACTGGCCCGCGAGGATGTAGACCTTCACGGGCTTGTCCTCCGCACCAGCAGGCAGACCAAGGCAAAGGATGAACAGTAACGCGGCAAGCAGGCCGCACGGCAGGCGGAGGGTGTCCTTCATACCGTCATTCTAATCAGCCAGCGTTGCTGTCGGCGCACTTTGCGCAGGATCGGTAAGCTTACGCCGATGCAGAGAATCGATGTCCTGCTCGTCGTGCTTGCCTTATGTTCCCTTTGGCCGCCGGCGGCTGCCAAGGAGGCCGATCTTGCCGCGTCGTGGTACGACCTCGGCGACGTACGAGCGCTGCTGATCGCCCCAGACAAGCCCGCAAAGACCGACCGCGGCAAGCCCTGGGTCTGGTACGCCCCGGCGTTCGACAAGCGCCTGCCCGAGCAGCGCGAGCGGTGGATGATCGACCGGCTGCTGGCCAAGGGCATCGCGGTCGCGGCGGTCGACGTCGGTGAATCCTTCGGCAGCCCCAGAGGCCGGGCCGTCTTTACCAAGCTCTACGAACACATGGTCGAGCAGGGCTACAGCAAGAAGCCCGTCCTACTCGCACGCAGCCGCGGCGGGCTGATGCACTACAACTGGGCCGTCGAAAACCCCGACAACGTCAACGGCGTCGCGGGGATCTACCCCGTCTGCAACCTGCTGAGCTACCCCGGGCTAAAAAAAGCCGCTCCCGCTTACGACATGACCGAGGCCGAGCTCAAAGACCATCTGACCGAGCACAACCCCGTTGATCGCCTCGCTCCACTGGCCAAAGCACGCGTCCCCATCTTCCACATCCATGGCGACAACGACAGGGTCGTGCCCCTCGAAGATAACTCGGCCCTGCTTGCCACGCGCTACAAAAAGCTTGGCGGGCCGGTCACCATCGAAGTCATCAAAGAAGGCGGCCACGATGTGAAGCGGCATTGGTTCGAGTCGCAGAACCTTGTCGATTTCATGATCGATAAGTCTCTTCAATAGAACGGTGTAGCGGGCGACGCGCAGCGTCCCGTGCGAAACATCTAAGACTGGTTCGCGTGGGACGCTGCGCG
>JBCDKD010000092.1:0-15972 GCA_039024275.1 Planctomycetota bacterium
AACACACCGGGGTGGTCCCCCATCGCTTCGGACAAAGCCGCCCCCGCCGCCACACGGTCACGCACCTGCAGCAAGACCGATTCAAAACCACGATTGCGTTGAAACCGGAGCCAACGGTCACGCTTGCTCTGCACCTTTGCTAACTCCGGCCCAATCGCCGTGTCCAGCGCCTGCAGCATCGGGGTGCCCACCGCGAGCAGGGTCGACAGCTCACGCACAAAAGAAACGACCCTGCCTTCGTAGCGGCCGCCCCCATTCCGGGGGCGGGCGCTGGCGCCGCCGCTGAGCCAGGCCAGGCCGGCCGGCGCACCTGGTCCACCGCGATCACATCGAGTGCGCGTTCACGCAATAGCTCGCGGGCGTGGTGCGGGCTGTCCGCCGCGATCGTGCCGCTTAAGACCTTGGACGTGTCATTCGTCCCTACTACAGCCGGGCACGCCTGGTACGTAAAGACCGCCATCGATTAATCGCCCCCATTCTCTACGTCAGCAGCCTTGGCCTGAGACTTGGCGAAACGCGTGGTAACACGCAGCACCTCGTCAGGCGTCGTGACCTCATCCCGGACCTTCATGAGCCCGTCATCCCGCAGCGTCGTCATACCACGGCTAATCGCCTGGTCCTTGATCCGCCCGGCCGCTGCACGCTGCTGGATCAACTCGCGCGTCGCGTCGTCGAGCGTAAGCAGCTCAAACAAGCCCTGCCGCCCCTTGTACCCCGATCCGCGGCATGCCTCGCAGCCGCCGCCCTGCTGATAGGTAAGAAAGTCGTCTGTTCCCAAAGACAAGGAGCGGTGTACCTCGTTGCTCACCGGGACTTCTCCGCCGCAGGACCGGCACACACGCCGGACCAGACGCTGTGCGAGCACACCCAACAGCGAACTCGCCACCAGGTAGGGCTCAACCCCCAAGTCGAGCAGACGCGTCACCGCGCTCGCCGCGTCGTTGGTGTGCAGCGTGGAGAACACCAGGTGGCCGGTGAGCGCGGACTGGATCGCCATCACCGCGGTCTCACGGTCGCGGATCTCACCCACCATCATGATGTCGGGGTCCTGACGCAGCACGCTGCGCAGCCCGCTGGCGAAGGTCATCCCCTTCTTGTTGTTGATCTGGATCTGGCTGATCCCCGGCAGCTCGTACTCGATCGGGTCTTCGAGGGTGATCACGTTCCGCTCCGAAGAATGGATCTCCTGGAGCGCGGCGTACAGCGTCGTCGTCTTGCCGCTGCCCGTCGGCCCGGTCAGCAGGATCAGCCCGTGCTCCATACGGATCAGCCCACGGAAGCGTTGTAAAACGTCCGGGGGCATGCCGATCTCTTCCGGGCTAAAGAGCTTGGCGCTCTTGTCCAGCAGGCGGATCACCGCACGCTCGCCGTGGCTCGCCGGCACGGTCGAGATGCGCAGGTCGATCACCTTCTCGCCGATCTGGACCGTCGCACGGCCGTCCTGGGGCAGCCGCTTCTCGGCGATGTCCATCTGGCCGATCACCTTGACCCGGCTGACCGCCTCGTCCTGCAGGCGCTTAGGCAGCGTGTGAAGATCGAACAACACACCGTCCAGCCGCATCCGCGCCACCACACGGTCCGCGTAGGGCTGCAGGTGCAGGTCGGACGCCCCGAGCTTCACGGCTTCCAGCAGCAGGTTGACCAGATGGATCACCGGCGCGCGGCTGTCGGCTTCGAGCAGGTCATCGATCGCCACGCTGCCCGCAGAGACCGCGCCCTTCAGGGCGTTCAGCTGCGTGTCCAGGTCGCCGTCTTCCAACTCGTCCAGCAACCGCTCGGCGTGGCCATCGCGCGCCTCGTAGACCCGGTTGATCGCGGAGAGGACCTGCGCCTCGCTGCTCTGCACGACCCTGACCGCCGGCGTCACCAGCCGCCTGACCGCGTCAACCGCATCGGCAGCCTCTACGGTCTCAACGACAGCCAACACCGGCAGTTCATTCTCTTGCGTATCTGATAGCAGCACGAGTTTGTAACGCCGCGCATAGCCGATCGGGATCGCGCGCAAGAACGCGTCATGACCATCAAACCCTGAGAGATCACCCACAAACGGGATCAGGTCACCGCCACCCGCCTCCGCGTTGGCAACCACTTCTCCGGGACTCACCTCGATGCTTGTCATACCAACACGCTCCCGAAAACAGAACAGCCCGATACCGACGACCCACCCCTACTCCATCAGCAGCGCCTCGCTCTGCGGGTAATCACCCGGCAGGCCCGCGGCCGCCAGGTCACGCTGCGTGAGGAACTTCAGGTCGGCGAACCCGTCGTCCCGCAGGATGAGCGGCTTGATGAACACAAAGAACGTCGTCTCGCTGCTGTTCTTCGAACGGGACGACAGCAGGTACTCCAAGACCGGGATCTCGCCCAGGATCGGGACCCGGCTGACCGACTCCCCGTAGTCCGTGCTGCTCAGGCCGCCGATGACGACGGTGTGCCCGTCCGGGACCGTGATCTCGCTCGACACGTTCTGGCTGGACTTGGGCGGCGGCAGGGTGTCCGATCCGCCCTCGCCGAACGAGCTGAACTCGATGCCGTAGGCCAGCTTGATGTGGTCGCCCTCGCTGATCTGCGGGCTCAACTCGATCGAGGTCCCCGCGTCGGACGAGCCCCCCACCGTCTCGCGCTGCACCCCGTCGACGGTGTTCAGGCTGAGGAAGGGAATATCCACGGTGCTGGAAAGCGTGCCCGACGCGTTGTCGTTAACGAGTAGCTTCGGCGTCGAAAACACCCTGCTGCTACCGTCGGTCTTCAGCGCCCGGATCACAACGTTGGCGATGTCCTCGCTCAGGATCACGCCGTTGAAACCCAACCCCGACACCGCTAACAGATCCGCAGGGTCGGTGCTGTCGGACAGACCAAAGCTGGAGAACGATAGCACCCGCGGCCCATCGTCTGCGTCGCCTGTCCGCGAGATCTCCACGCCAACGCTGCTGCCGTCCGAGGTGTTCAGCGCCACCAGAGTGACCTCGATCATCACCTGCGGACGACGCTTGTCCAGCTGCTTGATCAGGTCCTCGTAAAACGCCTGCCGGGCGCCCTCGGCCCGCACTATGATCGTGTTCGTGTTGATATCGGGGACCAGCGTCGCGTCGTCGGTCTGGACCAATGTCGAAAAGGCAACGACGGGACGGGTCCCGCCCGGGATGAGGCTGGGACGCTCTTCAACAAGAGGGAACCTCGGGTCGATCCGCCCGCTCAGCGGGTTCTCGAAGAGGTTGTCCCGGTTGATGCCCTGCGGCTGCTCCGCCTCGTCGTCCGGAAGTGGTGCGGGAACAGGCCGCCGCGGCCCGGGGACCAGGACGGTCTGCCCGCCCAGCTGCTGGATCGTGGCCAGGACCTCTTCGGCCTTCGCGTTCTTCAGCTTGTAGTAACGCAGCACAGGCTGCGCCGACTCGATCTCGCGGTCCAGATCGCCCTGTACGGCGGTGACTCGATCGTGGATGCCGGGCGTCGTCGTCACCACCAATAGGCCGTTCTCTTCATCAGCGGACGAGCGGGACAGCCGCTTCTGCTCGCCGGGGTCGAGCAGGTTCTGCACCAGCTGATCCACCTTGTTAGGCGAGACGCTGTTAAACCGGTACAGCCGCGTCTCCAAACCGAGATCCACATCGATCGAACCGATCAACTCGATCGCCTCGTCCAGCCGTTCGGGCTCGCCGATCATCACCAGCCGGTTGGTCCGCTCCTGCTGCAGGATCTCCAGGCCGAGTTGGGAAGCCTGCTGGCCGGGCCCCGCCGCCTGCTCGGCCCGCCGGGCCGCCTGCAGGATGCGTGTCAGTTCCGCCGCCCCAATATCGACTGCAAGCATTTACGAAGTACATCAGCCCCAGATCCCCTGATCCTATTAAACCGTTCCAAGCCTGGTGC
Organism: Planctomycetota bacterium; assembly: GCA_039024275.1. Classification (GTDB taxonomy): domain Bacteria; phylum Planctomycetota; class Phycisphaerae; order Phycisphaerales; family Phycisphaeraceae; genus JAHQVV01. The sequence continues at coordinate 3,868 of JBCDKD010000092.1, forward strand.
ATCATGCCGCATCACCCCCTTCTCACCAAGCAAACCACACGCATTAAAATCCGCCCATGAAACTCGGTGTGTTGTTTCAGTTCTGCGCCGTGGCGATTGACGGACGGATCAACGCTTATCAGCACGCGATCATCGCGTAAAAGGATGAAGAGATCCGGTGTTTGAGAGAGCAGTTGGTGAAGAGCACAGGCAACGACCGGCCGCGTTTTACGCATCAACAACGCATCCGTCTGGCCACCAAAGCCAATAAAACTCGGCAGAGCAACGCTTTGCAGGATCAACCCGCTGGTGATACCCGATACGCTGCTTCGTTGGCACAAAGAGCTGATCGCCCAGAAGTACGATTTCATCGCGTTCTCCAAGGGTAGGCAGGCCGCCGATCTCGGAGGAGATCAAAAAACTCATTCTGCAATTTGCCCGGCAGAACCCGGGCTGGGGGGGTATGCACGCATCGTTGGCGAGTTGGGCAAGCTCGGGCATGTTGTCTGCAAGAGCACGGTTTCGAATATCCTGCATGCTCATGGGCTGGACCCTGTGCCCGATCGGGACAAGTTGTCTTGGGACGACTTCCTCAAAGCACACTTGGATTCGCTGGCCGCGACCGACTTCTTTACCGTCGAGGTTTGGCACAACTTCAGGCTCGTCCGCTACCTGGCGCTGTTTGTAATCGATCTGAAGACGTGTAAGGCCACAATCGTCGGCATCGCTCCCAAGCCCGACGGGCAGTGGATGAAGCAGATGGCCCGGAACATGACCGACTGCTTCGATGGGCCGCTCAAGGATAAAACGATGCTGATCCACGACCGCGATCCGTTATTTACCACGAAATTCCGTGAGATCCTCAAGGCCGCGGGCGTGAGTTGTAAACGGCTGCCGCCCCGCTCCCCAAACCTCAACGCCTATGCGGAGCGGTTCGTCCGTTCGATCAAGCACGAATGCCTGAACAAGATGATCTTCTTCAGCAAGAAGCAGCTTCGGCATGTGATCAACGAATACGTCGAGCACTACAACATTGAACGGCCGCACCAAGGCATCGGCAACGTACCGATCACGCCGAGTGACGATCAACCCGTCGTAGGGGAAGATCCGGTGCGAGCAACGCCTCGGTGGCATGCTCAAGCACTACCACCGCAAAGCTGCTTGATCTAGTTTCGCCATTGGTAATCAAGAGCGTGTTCGACCTCGCTGTCGCATGGCTGAACATCAAAAACGATTCAACCTCGTTCGGAAATCTTGACATTTCAAAGAACACCGTGATTCGTTTTGACTGACTCAGCAAGCAAATCTGGCTTACTCATCATCGTCAGAGTTTTTGGACCATACGCTACCTAAACCATTTAATAAAAAAGGCTTACGCACGATTTTGCAACCTAATGCAGATCATTGCGTCAGCCTCGAAATGGGCCCAGAGGGAGTCGAACCCCCAACCGTCGGTTCCGAAGACCGATGCTCTATCCAATTGAGCTATGGACCCTAGATAGGGATTGTAGCTCAGCGGGTTCTATTTGTGAGAAATGATGGGGTCGGAATCTAAATCATTTTGAAAATTGACTTTACAAGTCAATCGCGCGATTTGGTTCCGGTAACCGCCCCCCCACCGGCTGGCACGGGTGTTCTTACCGGCAGCGCCGATACAACCCGCACAGAGGGTTTAAGTCGCCTGCCCCTCACGACGATAGCGGTCGTGAGAACCCGCACGAAGGATGCGGACATGGGGGTAGGTGTCAGATGAGATTCACTTATGACGGTCTTCGACGCTATCCAAACCGACTGGGCGCAAGCGCGCCGACGCGAGTTCGCCTCTCCCGGGCCGTGCTTTGAGATCGCCAAGCGTATGGTCGATTTGGGCGGAGCGCTGCTCGCGCTCGCCCTCTTCTGCCCGGTCCTGATCCTGGCCGCTGGCTGGGTTAAGTTCGCAGACGGCGGGCCTGTGTTCTACCGCCAATACCGCGTCGGGCGGGATGGCAAACTCTTCAAAATCTGGAAACTCCGCACGATGCGGATCGACGCGGAAAAGGACGGGCCTCAATTCGCGTCCGATAACGATCCGAGGGTCGTCCGCGGCTGTGGCTGGATGCGAACGAGCCATATCGATGAGCTGCCACAGCTGCTGAACATCCTTCGCGGCGATATGTCTCTGGTCGGGCCCCGCCCCGAGCGGCCCGAAGTGATGGACCAGCTCCGCAAGGACCTGCCCGGGCTCGACCGCCGCTTGGCCGCGACGCCGGGCATTACCGGCCTTGCCCAGGTGGTCAATGGCTACACCAACGATCTCGACGGGATGCGTCGCAAGCTCGACCTGGACCTGTGCTACCTCGAACGGCGTTCGATCTCGCTGGATGTCCGTCTCATCCTCAAGACCATCCCCCGATTCTGGGACCGGTCCGCCTGCTGAACGGGAGTGAAAACCATGACGCTCAAAATGATCCATACCTACCGATCGGCACTCGCGGCAACACTTGCCGCGCTGGCGATTCTGGTGCTGGCCGGCTGCTCAAGCAACCCGCAGTTCACCGACTACCACGCGTTCATCCAGGAGCCGAAGATGCCCGCGTCCAGCACGCCGTATCTGATCGGCCCGCCAGACGTGCTCGAGTTCAAGTCAACCAGGGTCCGTGAAATCAGCACCTACCGTGAGACCGTCAGCCCCGACGGCTTTGTCAACGTGCCGCTGCTCGGGCGTGTCTATGTCGCTGGCCGTACCGCCGAATCGGTCCAGCAGGAGCTCGAACAGCGTGCAAGCTTCTACTACCAGGACGCGGACGTGAACGTCCGCGTCAACCGCTACGCCAGCAAGAAGATCTTCGTGTTCGGCCAGGTGAGTTCCCCGGGCGAGTACTTCTACAACGGCTCCAACACCGTCCTCAATACGCTGGCCCGCGCTCAGCCGACCTCACGAGCCGACACAGGGTCGATCACCATCGTCCGTCCGGACGAAAATGGTGAGCTTCGGGCACGGATGACCATTAACCTGGACCACATGGTCCGGACCGGCGATACCACCCTCAACGCGGTGCTGCAGGAAGGCGACGTGATCTATGTCCCGCCAAGCGGGATCGCTAAGGCCACGATCGGTATGGAGCAACTGATCATGCCGCTCACACCGCTGGCGGCGCTGGTCAACGGACCAGCCGCGGTCTCTGAATCCGCGACCGGCGATCGGCCCTACGGCGACGACCCACAGTAACACACCAACCCTAACCGTCTGGACAGGCGGAGTACACCCATGGCAACGAACAAACAGGAACAAGCCAAGGCCATCTACGAGCTGTGGGACGTGATCCTCCAGCACCGCTGGCGTTTTGTCCTTCCCGCGTTCGCGGTGACGGCGGTGGTTCTGTTCGTCAGCCTGTTCCTGCCCCGCAAATACGAAGCGGTCGCGTATTTTGAGCGTAGCAACGCGCCCGAACTGATCGAGGCGATCCGGTCTAATGCCAGCGATTCCTACATCGACCCCCTCGCCGCACTCAACAAAGAAATCGCTGGCAGCCACGCGATCAACCAGGTCATCAACGAGCTCGAGCCGCGTCTCTACGAGATGGGTTACGTCAACAGCCCTAACGAGCTGCGTGAACTCCGCGGCACGGTCAAGCAGCAGCTCATCGTGAACCGAGAATCAGCAGACAAGTCGCACGTCCAATTGCGGCTCGAACTCGTGCTGGATGACCCGCACGTCAGTGCGCTCGTCGTGAATGCTTTGGTAGACCGATACATGCGGACCACCCGGGAGTCGCTGGTCTACCGCGCCAAAAGCTCCATCGCGTACTTCGATTCGCTGATCAACGAACACCGTGCTGAACTTGAAGCCAAGCAGGAAGAGCTCGGCATGTTCGAGCAGAAGAACGCGATGCTGCTGCCCAACCAGCCGTTCGGTGTCGAAAGCCAGCTTGGTGAGGCGAAAGACCAGCTCTCGATGCTGATGACCGACCTCGAAGGCCTGGATATCCAACGGCGCTCGCTGAGAGAGGCGCTGCAAACCGAGCCCAAGACGCTGCCTTCTGTTGTTCGCGGAAAGAACCCGGAGCTGTCAAGGCTCGAGCAGAAGATGGAGAAGCTGCAGGACAAGATCCGGGAGTTCACGACGACGAAGCGGATGACCGAGCAGCACCCCGAGGTTGTCGCCTTGCGCAATCAGGAAACAGAACTGCTGCAACAGATCGACCAGACACAGGTCAACATCATCACGTCCACGGAAGAGCACCCCAACCCCAAGCGAACCGATCTCGAGCTCGCGCTTACCTCGGCCGATGCGGAGCGTGACGCGATCAAGGAGCAGATCGCGCTACGCAATAAGCGGATTGAGGATCTCTCTGCGATGACCTCGACGATGCTGCCTGTGCGTGCCGAGCACTTGAAACTGAAAGACCAGGTTAAAGAGTTCCAGCGTGATGTAGATGATTACCAGAAGATGCGCCGGCGGGCGGAGTTCTTCCTGACGCCCGAAAGGAACGAGCGCGGCGTTCAGATGGAGTTTATCGCCCGTGCCGAGCCCACCACCATCCCGGTCTCGCCGAACCTGATGCAGGTAATCATCGTCGCGGGCTTCCTGGGGATCGCATCAGGCGCGTTGAGTGTGTTCATTGCTCACCGTACGGACGATTCGTACCGCAATGCACGGCAGCTTGGCGAGACGACCACGATCCCGGTCCTTGGGTCGGTCAGCGAGCTGATCACGCACCAGCACCGCAGGATGCGTCGGCTCCGCTACAGCATCCTATACCCAGCGAATGCGGTCGCGATGGCGTGCATCCTGGTCCTCTTCGGGACGGTCCTCTACCTGGACCTGCAGCGCCCCGACGTGTTGGAGAAACTGAAAGATCAGGCCAAAGAAGCCCTGGTCAACACCCCTATGGAGAAGGTGGTGGACCCCCCGGCCGAGGTCGGGCTCAGGCCACCAGATAAGCCTCAAGGCTGATGTACGAATCGTACTACCATCTTGCTACGGCCCCTTTCGAGAATACGCCTGACCCGCGGTTCTTTTTTGCCAGCGAACAGCACAGCGAAGCGCTGGCGGCGATCGAGTACACCATCCGTATGCGCAAAGGGATCGTGCTCATCACCGGGCCCATCGGCGCGGGCAAGACGACCGTCTCCCGTGCCATGCTCCGTCGCTGCGGGGAATCATCTACCGTCATCCAGCTCGCCCACGGCCACCGCACGGCTGACGAGCTGATCACACACATGCTCCACCGCCTCGGCCTGCCCGACGCGACCAATGGAAGCCACGCCCAGCGGCTCGAGCGGCTCGAGCAACACCTTCTGCACTGTGCCGCCTCGGGCAAGCCCGTGGTCCTGTTTGTTGACGAGGCGCAGACGTTATCGGATGCGGCACTCGAAGAGCTCCGACTCATCAGCAACTTCGACACCGAGCAGACCAAGCTGCTGCAGCTGGTCCTGATCGGCCAGCCCGAGCTGCGTGAGCGGCTGAGCCGAGAGTCACTCGCCCCGCTGCGCCAGCGGATCATCATCGCCCGGATGCTGCGTCCGCTGAACACAAGCGACGTTCAGCACTACATCGCCCACCGTGTCAGCGTGGCAAGCGAAGACCCCAAGGACGTCAGGGTACGATTTGATACGAAGTCAATCGACCGGATCGCCGCCTTCACCGGCGGGGTCCCGCGACTGATCAATGCGATCTGTGACCACTGCTTGTTATTGGGCATGGTGCAGAAGACCGACACAATCAACCGAAACATGACTGAGAGGGTCATCGCAGACATGCTGCCGGGCCTCCCCCCCGGCGCGACGGTCCGATTGGCTGCCTGACCTGGAGATGGAATCATGGGCTACATCTTTGACGCACTCAATAAGAAGAACGGCGAAACGCCCGACGAATATACGCCTGATACACAGGCGTCCGATATCCAATCGCAAACGAACGACACCCCAGACAACCCTACCGGCTTGGCCGACCTCATGGCCACTGCCGACCACGAAATCAACAGCGACGAAGCACCCCTGAGTCTCGCAGACCTGGAGCTCTCGATCGATTCAGATGATGACGGCGTCACTGTGATCGATACCGATCATATACCAGAGCCCACGATCCAAGACGCCGACAATCAGACCATCCCGTTCAGCGATCAGGGCGTTGCCAACGAAGACGCCACCAAAGAAGACTTGGATATCGAGCAACCGCTTCAACTGGTTGGATCGAAAAAGAGAAGGGGGTTTTGGAACCGTCTCCTTGGCGGGCAGAACCGCGGCACGGTCGATGACCGGCTCGTTGCGATGACCAGCCCCGCCTCCGCGATGAGTGAGGAGTATCGCTCGATCCGCACCTCGATCCTGGCCCGGCACGACAACCAGCGGCACCTGGTCCACACGATCACCAGCGCGACCCCGCAGGAGGGCAAGACGATCACCTGCGTGAACCTCGGCCTGGCGTTTTCCGAGTTGCGGAACCGTAAGACCGTGATCATCGAGTGTGACCTCCGTCTGCCGACCTTTGGCAAGCTCTTGAACTGTCAGGACGGTCGGCCGGGCCTGATTGATTACCTGCGTGGTGATGTGAACATCACAGATATTATCCAGCAGGTCGAAGGGTCGGCTTTGCATATCATCACCGCCGGCGGCCGTGTCAGCGATGAGGCGGTGCAGCTGCTCTCTGGCCAGCGCATGAGCCACCTCCTGCAGGGCCTGCGCGCCAAGTACGACCACGTCATCATCGATACACCGCCGGTCTTACAGCTGGCGGACGCGGGGATCCTGGGCAGCCAGAGCGAGGAAGTCCTCGTTGTCGCGCGGATGCGTCGTACGCCACGCCCGCTTGTCGAGCAGGCCATTACGACCCTGACCAGCTACAACGCGCAGGTCAACGGGATCATCGCCACCGACAACCCGCGCAGCCGGGGCCGGGGCTACGGCTACAAGTACGGCTACCGGTACGGCTATGGCTATGCCTACGGCTACACCTCCGATCACAAGAGCCGGAAACGCAAGAAACGCGACGCCGCCTGATCGAATCGCCTGGCACCTGTCGTCATCCGTTCGGTGTACCATGCCGGCATGCCAAAGGGCCCACTCATCCAGGACCCCGAGAAACGCAGGCTCGCGATCGCGCTCATCATGGGCGCACTGCTCGCGATCAGCCTGACCGCAGCCATCTTGATTTCAGGGGCTGATCTGGGTCTTTGATCACCTGGCATCTATAATTTGGCGATGCTTAATCACGCCGATGCTTTCTTCAAAGGCTTTGCTCAACCACGCGGTCACGTCCTGTACTACGTTTGCGTTCTTGCGCTCTGTATCGCGGCTGGCTGCACCTGCGCGCAAGACCTCGATTTACCTGAAAACCCGCTCGATGAACCCGGCCGCTGGCTGAGCGAAGACACGTGGTCCGAACTGCGCTACGGGCTGACGATCCGAGAGCCCCTGGATGCGAAGTCGGTCCCCGACACGGCGCAGGGCGACGTGATGCGGTGGGCGCTGCCGAACAACACGCGGATCAGCCTGTCTTTCGCCCGCGGCGCTTACGAGCGTGTCTTTAGAAACCCGGACGGCACGCCCAACACCAAGCTCATCCCCGCGAAAGTGGACCTCCTTAAAAAGGATATCGCTGACGAACTCAAGGCGGTTGCGGGCCAGGTGATCAACACGCGATCCAACCAGGTCGTCGAACTCAACAGCCTCGGCGGCGTCATCAACTACTACATCGTCAAGCCGCCTCAACGCAACGCCAAACCCTACCTCTACGGCGTTGCGCTGCTGCAACTGGATAAACTCAGCGTCGCGATGCTCAGGCTCGAATGCTCGCCGGACCAGATCACCGAGGCGGTCAGCACCTTCGAGTGCATGGTCTACAGCATCGAGGTCGAAGAGGCCAAGGCGATCAATCAACGCCTCCATGGCTGGCTGCAGAACGGCGAAGCGCTGCTCGCGGGAATCACGCAAGACGACCGGCTCGACGCCATGCGTCAAGACCGGCTCTACCGCGTACTCGAAGACGCGAAAGACATCGGCTACCTGCGCGTGTGGCAGCGCTACCAGGACAAAGCCTTCTACAAGGATCTCAAAGCGAAGCGCGGTGCCCAAGCGGGCCCGCTTGAAGGGGTCGACCGTTTCGAAGTCGAGGGCAACGCTATCTTCGCCCAGGCGCGCTTGGAAGGCGGCGGCATCGTCATCCAGCGCCTGGAACAAGCCATCGACGAGCCGGGCAAGCCCAACGCGTACTGGCAGGTCAAGAACGCGATGCAGTACAAGAACGACCCGAACAACCTGCGGGCCGGCACGTGGGTCGAGACCGGCGTGCGCGGCGTCGCCATGATCGGCGGCCAACGCATGGACCACCTGCAGGTCACCCGCGAGGGCACCCCGCCCCGCAACATGGTCGAGTTCCTGCTGGAACGCGAACGCGACCCCGAGCGCCGGCTCCGATACCCCTCCGCCGACCCACGCAGCTACCCGTCCGGCGAGCTTGTCGAGAAAGCCTGGCCCACGCCCAAACGCGCCTTCCTCTCGCCGGTCGATGCGGCGCTGATGCCCACGATGCTCCCCAACGAGGAAAAGACCTACGCCTTCTCCGCCTACCACCAGGAGACCTCGCGGATCGACATCCGCCTGATGCGCGTCGAGCCCAGCGCCGACGGTGGCAAGACGGTATATCTGAGGCCGGTACTCGACCTCTCCGAACAGGCCCTGGTCTTTGATCGCAACAACGACTTGGTCAGCTGGACCTTCCCGGACGGCCGCTCGCTGAAGAAGACATCTCGGCAAGAGTTGGCACGCATCTGGGGGGTTCGGCTACGCGACTAAACGATGTAGATTCCGAGGCATGGCGTCCTGCGTGCCGGCATACACTCTGCGTATGGAACTCACCATCAAACTCCCCGAAGGCGCCGAACGCTACGGCGTAACAGGCCCCGCCGAGCGGAACCTTAAGATCATCCGCGAGGCCCTGGGCGTGACGATCAATGCGCGCTCCGAGGCGCTCAAGCTCTCAGGCAAGTCCGCCGCCGTCGGCCAGGCGGCGCACGTGATCGAACGCCTCAACGAAGCCGCGCGCCACGATAATCCACTGACCAGGCAGCAGCTGCTCGACGCGATCGCCGCCGTGAGCACGCCCCCGAGCGACAGCTTCAACCCCGCGTTCGCTGGCAACGGCGACAACACGATGCCCGCCGCCAACGCCTTTGATGTCTACCTCGACGGCCGACGCGTCAAGCCGATGTCGCCGGGCCAGCGGGTCTATGTCGACTGTATCGCCAACAACGATCTGACCTTCTGCATCGGCCCGGCCGGCACGGGCAAGACCTACCTCGCTGTCGCCGCCGCGGTCTCCATGCTCAAACGCGGGCAGGTCCGCAAGCTCGTCCTCGTCCGCCCCGCTGTCGAGGCCGGCGAGAAGCTCGGCTTCCTGCCCGGCACGATGCAGGACAAGGTCAACCCGTACCTCCGCCCACTGCTCGACGCGCTGCACGACATGATGCCGTTTGAACAGATCGAGCGCTTCATGGCCGTGGACCTGATCGAGATCGTCCCGCTCGCTTTCATGCGCGGCCGAACGCTCAACGACGCCTGCATCATCTGCGATGAAGCGCAGAACACGACCAAGAGCCAGATGCTGATGTTCCTCACCCGGCTCGGCCACGGGTCCAAGATGATCGTCACCGGCGACACCAGCCAGATCGACCTGGGCGACCCACGCGACTCCGGGCTGATCGACGCGGTCCGCCGGCTGAGGCGCACCAAGGGCATCGCGATGTGCACCCTCAGCGGCACGGATATCGTCCGCCACAGCCTGGTCCAGCGCGTTGTCCAGGCCTACGGCGAACAATCCGGAAAACCACAAACCGATTTTATACAGGACGTTATTGACGGCATCGAAACGTCCGAAAAGGACCCGCGGGACATATAATCCGGGCACGCACTGGCGGGTACAATGCCTGCACAGGCATCTGACCGCTTCGTAGCCGATAAAGCCTGTATCGCGGCCATCCGGTTTGGCCCGTCCTCGTAGGAAGACGATGGCCCAGAGCAAGACCTCGACAGCTCGCCGGCGGGAGGTCCGCCGAAACCTGCCGAAAGCCAAGCAGGGCTGGCGCGACTTGCTGCGCAAGCCCGAGTTCGGCTGGTCCGTCCTCTACGCGATGGTCTTCGCGGTGGTCGCCACCGTGATCGCCTCGCCCCTGATCGACCGCTCCCGCCCGCTGCAGCTAGGCCAGGCGATCGAGCAGCCGATCGTCAGCCGGGTCGCCTTCTCCGTGGTCGATGAAGAAGCCACCCGCCTCGACCGGCGCTACGCCGCGGACCAGGTCCCACCCCACTTCGAAGCCAACCGCCCGCTCTACGACCGGCTGCAACTGGACCTCGAGTCACTCCCCGCCACCCTCGCAGGGTACGAGGTACTCGAGGACGTTCCAAAGACGCTGCAAGTCGCGCTCGGGATGGAGGCCCAAAGCGACGAGGAAACCGACAACCAGCGCGCGCAAAGGCTCAGGCGGAATCAGCGCGCGCTGGAGTCGCTCCGCAGCTTCGCCGACAGCGAAGACCCCGGCCGCGTAGAACGCTGGAAGCGCCTGGTCCCCGGGATCATCGATGGCCTGTTTGACACGCCGATCCTCGATGAAGCCGAGTTGCAGGCCCACCTCCGCGCGACGATCGTGATCGACCACCCCAACCCCGCGCCGGGCAGCAGCCAGCGGCGGGTCAAGTCCAGCCGAGCGGCACTCAGCCTGGACAACACGAAGCAGCTCCAGATCGAGCTGGATCAGATCGCCGCGGGGGTCCCCGTTGATGCGCGGGCTGCCGTTACCGCCTATCTCCAGAGCGGCCTGCAGCCCACGTACGAGTTCAGCGCGGTGCGGACCGAGACCGCAAAAGAAGCAGCGCGGCAGGCCGTGCCCGACCGGATCGAGCCACGCAACGCCGGCGTCGTGCTGGCACAGCCCGGCGACAACGTCACCCAGACATTAAAGGACACGATCGAAGCAGAGGAAGCTGCCTACCTTGCCACGCGTTCGCCGATGCAGCGCTGGCTCCCACGCGCCGCGATGCTGGGTGTCATGGCGATCGTCGGCGGCGGGCTCTGGGTCTACTTCTTCGCCTACTGCCCCCGCGTCGTAAGCAACCCCATGCGCGGGGCCGTGCTAACAGTGCTGCTGCTGCTGTGCCTCGCCGCGTCGGTGTCGTCCTCGCTGATCTGGCCGGACCTCGTCATCGGCTCGCTGACCTTCCCCGTGCTCTTCGCCGCGACCGTCCTCGCCATCGCCTACGACCAACGCTTCGCCCTGGCGATGGGTGTCGTCATGGCCCTGCTCGTTGTCGTCATGCTCAAGCTGCCCCTCGCCACGACGGTGATCGTCATTGTCGGCGTCGCCGCCGCGGTCATGCAACTCAAAGAGATCCGGTCCCGCTCCAAGCTCGTCATCGTCGGCACGTACGCCGGCCTCGCCATGGGCGTCACCACCGCGGTCGTCGGCCTGGCCGTGAAACCCGTCCTGCAGGACGGCGTGCTGCAGACCGTGCTCATCGACGCCCTCGCCGCGATCACCGCCGGCTTCTTCACCGGCCTGCTCGTTCAGGGCGCCCTGCCCGTCATCGAGAAGCTCTTCAACGTCACCACCGCGATGACGCTCAAGGAACTCAACGACGCCAGCCACCCGCTGCTGCAACGCCTCGCGCACGAGGCACCGGGCACGTACCAGCACTCCCTGCGCATCGCCGACATGGCAGAGAGCGCCGCCGAGGCCGTCGACGCCGACGCCCTGCTCTGCCGCGTCGGCGCCATGTACCACGACATCGGCAAAACGAACAAGCCCAGCTACTTCATCGAGAACCAGGCCGGCGGCCCCAACAAGCACGCCAAACTCTCCCCCGCCATGTCCCTGCTCATCATCGTCGGCCACGTCAAGGACGGCGTCGAGATGGCCCGCGAGTTCGCCCTGCCCGGCGTCATCCGACACTTCATCGAGTCGCACCACGGCAGCACGCTCGTCGAGTACTTCTTCCACGAAGCCAAAAAACAAACCGAGGCCGAGGACAAGCCCGCCCCCAGCGAGTTCGAGTTCCGCTACCCCGGCCCGAAGCCGCAGACCCGCGAGGCCGCCATCATGATGCTCTGCGACTGCGTCGAGGGCGCCGCCCGCGCGATGGACGAGCCCACCG
>JBCDKD010000093.1:0-15594 GCA_039024275.1 Planctomycetota bacterium
CCCCACTCCGCCTCCATCGCCCGCCCCGCCCGTCGACGCACCACCGCCCGCCGATCCCATCTCGCCGCCTCGGGCCGAGAAGCCAACGCTCAGCCCCAAGACCGGTGACGGGCCCAACCGCCGCCTGATGGAGCGCTGGCAGCGGATGATCCAGCCCGGCACCAAGCTCGCCTCGGCGTCCACGCCATCGTCCCACACCCTCGGCCTCGCCTTCCCCAACGCCCAGCCGCCCAAGGCGCCCGATCGGCTCGTCGTGATCCGCCGCGGGCCCGCGGGCGTCAAGGGCCAGGGCATCGGCGGCGCCGGCTACTCGACCCAGCTCGTCCCGCTGCCCGCGGCCAAGGCCCTCGGGCCCGACGCCTGGCGGCCCACCGCCGCTCGCCTGCGTCAGGCCGATCCCACGGTCATCACCGCGTTCCCCGAGCTGGAACACCGCGCCCTGTACGAGCTGTCCTCCGTCGACTTCGCGCCGGCCCAGTGGGCGCTGCGCAACGACTTCAACCCCGGCTTCGACACCGCCTGGCACCTCGCCGCCGACCGCCTGCCCGCGGCTCACCGCGTGCCCGTCGTCGCGGTCGTCGACCAAGGCCTCGATCTCGACGACCCCCGGCTCCGATCGATCGCCTGGCGCAACACCGACGAAATCGCCGGCAACGGCCTGGACGACGACGGCAACGGCTTCGTCGACGACGTCCACGGCTACCACATCGCCCGCGGCTCGGCCGACCTCAGCGACGATCCCTCAGCCCCCCTGAACCACGGCAGCGTCGTCAGCTCGATCATCGCCTGCCGCCCGGTCGGACGGACGGACGACATGCTCGGCGTTGCCCCCGACACGCAGGTGATGACGATCGGCGTCATGCGATGGGTCCCCGAGATGCAGACAGCCACCGGCTCGAACGAAGACATCTTCGCCGGCATCCAGTACGCCATCGAGAACGGCGCGAAGATCGTCAACCTCAGCCTCGGCGCCGGCGGCAGCGACGCCCTGCCCAAGATCTCCCAGGACACCATCGCGTCCTACAACGCCCACCCCGTCTGGGACCTCGCCGAGCAGCACGGCGTCCTCATCGTCGTCGCCGCCGCCAACAACGACAGCGACAACGACGCCTTCCCCGCCCTGCCCGCCAACCTCACCACCGTCCGGCCCAACTTCATCACCGTCATGGCCATCGACCCCTCCGGCCAACGCGCCCGCAGCTACGACGCCGACACCGACGCCTGGGAGCCCTTCAGCAACTATGGCCGCAACTCCGTCGACATCGCCGCCCCCGGCACCGCCGTCCTCGGCGTCAGCAAGCCCAACGTGACCTGCGCCCTGGACGGCACCTCCTTCGCCGCCCCCACCGTCGCCGGCGCCGCCGCCCTCGTCTGGGCCCAGCACCCCGACTGGACCTACCGCGAGGTCAAACAGGCCATCCTCGAATCCGCCCGCCGCGTCGACGGCCTCGACGACCTCTGCCGCACCGGCGGCATGCTCGACATCGACGCCGCCATGGACTGGAGGCCCTGACATGCGCACCACCCGCGCCCATCTCCTCGCCGCCCTGGTCGCGCTCCTCACCGCCACCTCCTCCGCCACCGCCCACGCCCAGCAGCCCGCCAAGGCCATCGCCGTCGACGCCGTCCAGCCCGCCGACCACCTCGGCGGCCGCCAGTACGCCCTGATCATCGGCATCGACGACTACGCCGACCCCGCCGTCCCCGACCTCACGCTCTGCGAGCGCGACGCCCGCGCCATGCACGCCCTGCTCACCGGCCCCTCCCGCGCCGCCGTCGATCCCGCCGACGCCACCCTCCTGCTCGGCGACCAGGCCACCGCCCGCAACATCCGCAAAGCCCTCATCGCCCTGCGACGCGCCCCCCGCGACGCTACCGTCTTCATCTACTTCTCCGGCCACGGCGCCAAGGAAGGCAACGAGGCCTTCTGGGTCACCCACGACGCCGAGCTCGACTTCCTCGGCGCCACCGGCTTCCCCGACCGCGACGTCCGCGCCTTCATCGACTCCCTCCCCGCCGAACGCGTCGTCGTCATGATCGACGCCTGCTACGCCGCCGCCACCGTCAAGGGCGGCAACAAGTCCGTCCTCGACTTCGCCGACGTCCTCGCCCGGTTCACCGGCCAGGGCCGCGCCTTCCTCATGGCCTCCGGCTCCGGCGAGGAAGCCATCGAGGCCGCCGACCTCAAGCACTCCATCTTCACCCACTACCTCCTCGAAGGCCTCCGCGGCCGGGCTGACGCCGCCGAGGGTGGGGGCAACGGCGACGGCGTCGTCGTCCTCCCCGAGCTACAGACCTACATCGACCGCCACGTCGCCGAAGAGGCCGCCGTCCGAGGCGGCATCCAGAAACCCACCACCGTCCTGGACGTCCGCGAGCCCGCCAAGTTCCGGCTCACCATCGACGCCGACGTCATTGCCCGCAACCTCCGCGAGACCGCCGAGAGCAAGGCCCGCAAGGCCCAGCGCCTCGCCACCCTCGAGTCGCTCTACATCGACGAGAAGCTCACCCGCGACCAGGCTCAGAAGGGCCTCGCCCTGCTCCGAGCCGACCCCGCCGACCTCGACGCCAACGACCGCAAGCGTCTGGCCTACTTCCAGCAGGTCGCCGACGGCACGCTCGCCCCCGATCGGCTCGAGCGTGCCCTGGGCCTGATCGAGAGCCCCGAGCAGCGCGCCGTCCGCCTTGCCGAAGAGGCCCGCGAGCGGCTCCGCCTCGAGCGCGAGGCCAAAGAGAGAGAGCGTCAAGCGAAGATCGCGGATCTGCTGGCGTCGGCAAGAAGTAACGACAGCGAAGGGACCGGCCGGTCGGCGTTGCCGACTTTGGACGAGCTGCTTCGGCTGGACCCCAACCACCGGGAAGCCCGACGGCTCAAAGACAAGATCGAGGGCTATTACGCCCCGGACAAGGTCGGCGATACGTTCACAAACTCGTTGGGGATGAAATTAGCGTATATCCCAGCAGGTGAGTTCATAATGGGCAGCCCAGAGAGCGAGGAAGGCCGCAACGACAATGAGGGGCAGCACCGCGTGCGATTGACTAAACCGTTTCTGTTGGGCGTCACGGAGGTAACCCAGGCTCAATGGCATACATTGATGGGTAACAATCGGAGTTACTTCAAGGGGGATAAACTGCCAATTGAAGCGGTCAGCTGGGAGGACGCGATGGAGTTCTGCAGACGGCTCAGTCAAATAGAAGGCAAGCAGTATCGCTTACCGACGGAGAGCGAATGGGAATACGCGTGTCGAGCCGGGACGACGACGCCGTTTTACTTTGGTTTGACCATCACGACGGGCCAAGCGAATTACAACGGGACCGTCGTGTATGGCTCTGGGCGAAGCGGTGTTAACCGCGAGAAAACGATGCCCGCTGGCAGTTTTCATCCTAACGCATGGGGCGTGCACGACATGCACGGCAGTGTTTGGGAGTGGTGCAGTGACTGGTACGGCGAATATCCTAATGGGGCGGTGACGGACCCCTCGGGCCCTGCCATCGGTGAGCGCCGTGTTCTGCGCGGTGGGTCATGGAGTGACCTTCCTCAGTTCTGTCGATCGGCCAGCCGCCGTGACACGCCCGACGGCAGAGTCTTTGGCGCTGGATTCCGAGTCGCACTTGACTTGGAGTGAATTGAGGCTTGTGCATGGTGCGTTTCGCGACCGAGCCCCCCTGCGTAAAAACGCCGGACGGGGCGTTCGGCGTTCGCCTACCGGACCCGCCCGGCGTCACCGCGTGGATTCGGCCGCCCGGTTCAACCGGGCGACTCAGGAACGGGCCAGGACTTCGGGATCGCCGCTCTCGCCGGGTCCGAAGCCAAACGCCAGGCGGTCAGCCGATGGTTTTGGGCGGCGATGTCGTGGGGCGAGAACGGGTCGAGACCTAGGCGTCGAGATCACACCACGTCGTACCGGCACCGCAGCACCTCGATCTCGACGTTGGCGTCTGAGAGGAACGCCGAGCGGTCGCGGGTGTAGCGAGCCTTGAGCAGCAAAGCCAGGATGGTTTGGAGCCGTTGCTCGACGCTGGCACCGAGGCTATGGAGGTGGTGCCGCGGAAACTTCTCGATCCGTTGGGTCAGCGCCGGCATGAAGTCATCAAGGTCGGCAATGATCTTGAGTTCTTTGGCCATTTCGAAACCCAGAAAAACCTTCACCTCTCGCTTCGCTCGGGGCCAAGGGTAAAAGGACCAAGCGAAAACGGTCATTCACTGCAAGTCGAGCGCGACACGAAACCCAGCACCGAAGATGTATCGAAAGTCGGGCTTAAAGCTAATGCGGTTGGCCGACCGACTGTCGATCGGAGGAAAGAGCCACGACCCGCCGCGCAGCACACGCTCGTCACCCGAATTCGGGCCTTGCGGATCCGACACCGCTCCCTCCGGGTAATCGCCGTACCAGTCCGAGCACAACTCCCAAACATTCCCATGCATGTCGTACAAACCCCACGCGTTCGGCTGAAAGCTGCCTACCGGCATCGTCTTCTCGCGGAACACACCCTTGCGTCCAGCCCCGTAGGTAAAGTTTCCGTTGTAGTTCGATTGATCCGTCGAGATCGTTAAACCAAACGAAAACGACGACGTCGTTCCTGCTCGGCACGCGTACTCCCACTCGGCCTCCGTCGGCAGGCGATAAGGCTTGCCTTCCTTCTGACTCAGGCGGCGGCAAAACTCTGTGGCGTCGTCATGGCTCACGATCTCCACCGGAAGATTATCTCCCTTGAACTGACTCGGGTTGTTGACCATCACCGAACGCCACTGGCCCTGTGTCACCTCCGTCGTCCCAAGCAAAAACGGCCTGGTCATCCGAACGCGGTGCTGCCCCTCGTCATCGAGTCGGCCTTCCTCGCTCGCCGGGCTGCCCATCACGAACTCGCCCGAAGGGATGTACGCCAGCTTCATCCCCAACGAGTTCGTTAGTGTCTCGCCCACCTTCGACGGGCCGTAGTAACCGGCGATCTTATCTCTAAGCCGTCTGGCTTCTCCGTGGTTAGGGTCCAGCCGCAGCAGCTCATCCAGCGTCCGCAACGCCGTGCGGCCCGTCGCTTCGCTGTCGTTGCCTCTGGCCGACGCTAGAAGCTCGGCAATCTGCGCCTTACGTTCTATTTCTTTGGCCTCACGCTCCAACCGCAATCGCTCTCTTGCTTCCTCGGCCAGGCGGACGGCGCGTTGCTCAGGCGTCTCGACGTTGTCCAACGCCCCTTGCAGGTACGTCGGCGCCAGCCGCCCCTCGGCCAGGTCGGCGTAGATCGCGCGACGCTTCCGGTCCGCCGCGTCGAGCTTGGCCGGGTCGGTCGAGAGCAGCCTCTCGGCCTGGGCGTACTGCGCGGCCGTGATCGATTTATCCAGGAACAGCCGCTGCAGCCCCTTGAGGCGTTGCTGCGTCTCCTGACGCCCGGCAACCAGCCGATCGCCGTCGACGGTGAGCATGAACCGCGAGCCCATCTGGCCCTTGAGCTGGGGACGCTGCTGGCCGCCCGAGCGGCGGGCCGTGGTCTCGGTCCGGTCCTTGACGTAGGTCCACAGCTCGTCGACGGTGATGACCCCCTCGCGGTTGCCGCCGGCCGCGCCGTCGGCCTTGCCACGCAGCCCCTCGATGGCGTGCCACGCAAACGCCGAGTAGCCGTGGCCGGGCTGGCCCTCGGCGATGACGACGGACAGCTCGTCGCCCTGGGAGGCGGTAATGGCGACGCGGCCCTGGCCGTCGAACTTGGGGTAGAGCGAGCCGAGGTCCAGCAGCGACTTGCTCTGGCCGTCGATCTGCGCGGTGGACGCCGAGTAGCAGGCGTCGATGAGCGTGACGACGCGGGAGGAGCGGATGTCGGCGATGAGGTCGGTGATCTCGTTCTCGGGCAGGCCGGTGGCGCGGAGGCGGTCGATCCGGGTGTCGTGCATGACCCAGTACGACCGGCCGCGCGGGTCGACGGCGCCGTGGCCGGAGAAGAAGACGACGACCAGGTCGTCGGGCCCGGCCTCGCGGCCGAGCCGGTCCAGGCCGTCGATGACGTTGTCGTCGGTGACGTCTTGGCCAACAAGCAGGGTGACGTGCTGCGGGTCGAACATGCCGACGGCGGGGTCGATGAGCGTCTCGTAGATGCCTCGGGCGTCGTTGGCGCAGGCCGGCAGGTCCGAGATGCGGTCGTCGGCGTAGTCGTCGGCCCCGACCACCAGGGCGTACCGACCCGGCACCCGCCAACCCGCGGGCAGGCTCTCCACCGCCTCCTGCACCTGCTCCACGCCGATCGCCTTGTCCGACTGGGCAAAGGCGGGCGGAGCCAGGGCAGACGGGGCCGCAAGTGCAAGGCAGAGAGCGAGCGGCGTGAGCGAGCGGCGGAGCATGGGAGGCGCCTCGGAAGGGGTAGGGAGCGGCCGGGAACGATGATAACCCCGGTGGTTCCGGGCGCATAGACGCAATGGGCGGACGCACTTGCACCGCGGGGCAAGGAATCGGGCGATCGGCCGACGACGGCAGAAACGACCGCAACTGAGCCCGGCGAGTGCGTCCAACCGGCGGACCAAGCATCGCCACGGCCCGCCGCCAACCCCCGACCCGAAAGACCGAGATGAAAGACAGCTTCCTCCAACACCTGATGTCGAAACTCGCGCTGGCCTCCATCGCCCCCATGGTGCTGATGGCGGGCCTGGCGTTGGAGGGCAGGGTGTGGCACGCCCTCGCATGCCAGCAAAAGGCGGACACGAGGATGGTCACGTCGGAGCAGCCGGAGCAAGATCATCATCAACAGTCGTCGGAGATCGTGCTCGCGTTTGCCGAGATCTCGATCGGCCAGTGAGTGGAACCGACCCACCGGACACTCGACCTACGAGGTGGCCGGACACGTTCGGTTTGATGACAAGATCGAACCTAGACACGACTGAGATGCCTATCGTTTGTGCGTAATAGTTCAACGCAACGGGGATCAAACGATGAAGATTCAGGTTTACGAAAGCGACGGCGTCTATAAAGGCGGCCTGCTGAAACTCGATGTCTTTAATGCGATGACCTGCCGGATGTGGCACGCAAAGCCCGATCCCAGCCTTCAAGAGTCGCTGATCGACATCTCGACATTTGAGGGGACTCCTTCACGCTATTCGTGGTTTCGCCTCAGCCTCCCCAAGCGCCAGCCGAACGGCCCCTGGCCGGCATTGGAAGACGACGAATTCGATCCGGACGCGCAGGCGTATCGACTTTCGCCGAAAGAAGCTAGGCAGTGGCTCGAGGCGCAAGGATTCACCCCGCCAGAAGATCTCTTGAAGATTTGTAACTCGGGTGATTCGGTTCAGAGCGGGCTTGATACGGATCCTGATGATCTTTTCATGCCGCCTACTTGGTTTGATGCCGAGTACGGAATCCCTTCTGAGCGACTTCGCGGCGCCGATCGGACCGGTCGGATTCGATCGATCAAGCGAGGATCACGGCGGCTGTACTCTGTGGCAGACGCGATTCAATGCTGGCCCGAAGATCGCATCGAGATGCCGGCAAATTCCGGCTAAACACGGCTAGCGCCGGCTAGAGGCGGTTTAGAGGTTTTTGGCGGTCTAACTGACTCCTAGGTTCAGGCTTTGGTGATGAGCCGTACCTCATCACGACCCGTTCTAGGAGCTATCGCATGGAAACCCCCGAGACCCCGATCGAGAACATCCAACCCGCCCCTTACAACCCCCGCAAGCCAGTCAGGCCTGACTCTTCGAGCTACATATCAGCCAAGGAAAGTCTAGATCGATTCGGCCTCGTACAACCTTATGTTGTGAACCGCCGGACCGGCCATTTAGTCTCAGGACACGTCCGACTACAAATCGCGATCGCGCGCGGCGAGAAGACTGTGCCGTGCGTGTTCGTCGATCTCTCGCTGGAAGAGGAAAAGGCGCTCAACATCAGGCTAAACAAGAGCGCAGGCGAATGGGACCGTGAGAAGCTAGCCACGGTGCTCGGCGAGTTAGCGGCGAACCCCAACATCGAGGAGACACTGACGGGTTTCGAGCCCGCGGATCTCGATCGCTTGCTGCCCTCGTGCGGCCTAGATCCCTACGTAGACCATGTCGAGCCCGACACGGAACCGTCGCGCGAAGCACCCATCACCAAGCCCGGCGATCTCATCGAACTGGGTCAGCATCGCGTGCTGTGCGGTGATGCAACCTGCGAGGCGAACGTTGGGCGAGTGCTGAGCGATGAACTGGGCACCGCGGCGCTTGGCCTGACCGACCCCCCGTACGGCGTCGGTTACGACGCTTCCAATCGTCCCCAACCCCATCCCCGGAAGAGGCGTAACGCCGTGACGCGTGACTCGCCAGAGGCTGGTCGGCGCCGGTCGAAGCTCCGCAACGACAACCTGCCCGCCGAGCAGTTCGAGCCGTTCCTGCGGGCCGCGATCGATACCGCGCACCGCGCACTGCGCCCCGGAGCGGCCGCATACGTATGGATGAGCAACAGGCACCTCGGTCTGACTCGTCGTCTACTGGAGGCGGTGGGCTTCCATGTCTCGTGCGACCTCATCTGGGCCAAGGAGTCGTTCAGCCCCGGCTACGGCGACTACAACGAGCAGGTCGAGCGCTGCGTCTACGGCTGGAAAAAGGGCAAGCGTCGAAGGTTCTACGGCCCCAAGAACGAGTCGACGCTCTGGCGGGTGCACCGCGATCCCACCGCGTCGTACCGCCATCCGACCCAGAAGCCTCTCGAGCTATTCGAACGCGCGATCCGCAACTCATCCAAGCGTAGCGACCTGGTTTTCGATCCCTTCCTGGGCTCGGGGACGACGCTGATCGCGGCCGCTCGGCTCGGCCGACGCTGCTTCGGCATCGAACTCGAGCCGGGCTACTGCGACGTCATCGTGCGTCGGTTCATCGCTCTGGCCGGTGAGTCCGCCGTTTCGGCCGAAGTCGCTCGGCGCTACCACCAATCCGACGCGAAGGAGTCCAACTGATGGCATCTCCGCAGTCCAATCAACCGAACGACGACTCTGAGGCCATCAGCGTCCTTGAGCTACTCGCCCATATCAAGGATGGAAGGATGCCGACGCTGTCCAAGGAGCAGCGGCAAGCGTGCGTCATGCATCTCTGCGCGGAGGACTATCGTCTGGCCGAGATCGCCAAAATTCTGAGCGTCAGCGATCGAACAATCTACCGCGATCGCGTTGAAATTCGGAAGCGCAACTCGCTCAAGTCAGATTCTGAGCTTGCTCAACAACTGGCGGGCGATCTCCTCTGGCGCGCCGACGCCGACGCGGCGAAGCTCAAGGCGATCGCGCGAGACCCGCAAGCGCCCCACGCCGCGCAGATACAGGCGATCGAAGCTTCGTTCAATCTGCGTGAAAAGGCCATTGCTCGCGCCCAGAGCCTGGGTTGCCTCCCGGTCGCTACACAGCGTGTCTCAGCCGAACTTCAGCACGGCTTCACAGAGCTGCCGTCCAACGAAGAGCTCGAACGACAGGCTCGCGCTCTCTTCGAAATCGCTCAAGCCTCGGGAGATCAAACCTTGGTCGATGAGACGAAAGAAATCTCCGGACTACTAAAGCTGGATCACCTTCAACGAGACGTCGAAGATTTCGACGCATCGTCAACAGACTAAGCCATACCTCACTTACTGAAGGCATACCATGCCAACTATCTCAATCTACCGATCGGCCGCGTCGACGCTTCTGACACGCCAGCGTCGGCGCGCGGTTGAGAGAAGGTTTGCGAACTTTCTCAAGCTGTACCTCGACACGCACGCCACAACGCCCTCTTCGCAAATGCACCGCCAGGTCATCGAGATTCTTCAGGAGGCAACGGTGTCCCGTCAGCGGAAGATCGCGATCGCCGCCCCGCGTGGCCACGCGAAAACGACGCTGGTTAGCCTCGCGTACGTCCTCTGGTCTGCGTTGCACGGCAAGGAATCGCTGATCCTCTTGCTCTCGGCCACCAGCGAGCAGGCGCAGCAGCTTCTTCGGGACATCCGTCGCGAGCTCACCGAGAACCTCCTGCTGCAGAGCGATTATCCCGAGGTTTGCGGCCCATTGTTGGCCCCGAGGCAAAGGAGAGTCGTTATCAAACAGAATCGGATTGAGCTGCCGAACGGCGTGTGTATTCGCGTGCTTGGGTCTCAGCAGGCGCTGCGCGGGATGAAGCATCGCGACCAGCGACCGACGTTGATCGTGGCCGACGATCTCGAGAACCTCGAGCAGGTCGAGTCGGAGGAGCAGCGTGAGAAGCTGAGGAGTTGGTTCTACGGAACACTGCTGAAAGCCGGACAACCCTCGACCAACGTTGTCGTGATCGGCACGGTGCTACACCACGACAGCCTCCTTGGGCGACTCACGAACAAGCGCGAAGCCACGGGGGGGTGGCGATGCGAGAGGTACAAGGCGGTGGAATCGTTCAGCCTGGCGGAAGCAATGTGGCAGCGCTGGAAGGACATCCGCCGCGGCGATGAACTCTTTGAGGAGGCCTCAGGCGATGCGGCGGCGGACGCCTACTTTCGAGCGAACTCGGCTGAGATGCTTCGCGGTACTCAAGTGCTCTGGCCCGACCGCGAGAGCTATCTCGACCTGATGAAGATGCGGCTCGACGAGGGGGAGGCGAGCTTCCAGGCCGAGAAGCAGAACGAGCCGGTCGATCCTGAGACCTGCCTGTTTGCGAGAACCCGGATTCGATTCTGGGATGACGGAGGTGGGGTGGACGGCGCGAGCCATGCCAACCCCGAAGAAGCTCATCAAGCGCTCAGCCCGAGCGTCCACTTTGTGATGGCGTGCGACCCCAGCTTGGGCGGCCAGCACGGCCGTGGCGATTACGGGGCCGTCATTCTGCTGGCGCGCGACGATCGCTCGAACGGTGACGAGGGTATCTACGTGCTGCACGCGATGATCGAGCGTCGAAGACCCAACGAGCTCATCGAGTACATGGTCGAACTCGCGCGGCAGTACCCGATCGACGAAACCATCATCGAGTCGAATCAGTTCCAGGCGGTGATGGCCGATGACCTCCAAAAGCGACTCCAGGGCATCGGAGCCTATAGCAGCATCGAGAAGCTCAACAATCGCAGCAACAAGCGGGCTCGCATCCTGGGCTTAGAACCAATCATCAACTCCGGTCGTCTTCGGTTCTGCTCGCAGGACACCCGGCTTCTAGCTCAGCTTCGAGAGTTTCCGCTCGGGAAGTACGACGATGGGCCGGATGCGCTCGAGATGGCGGTCAATGCCGCGAAGGAGCCGATGAGCTTCTCGCGAGAGTTCAGCCTCTGAACCACCACACGCGGCCAACGGAGGCGACCGAGATACAAGTGTTCCTGATGCTGCTCACTTCATCCGTGAGCGAACTTGCATGCCGTCATCAGTCCGGCTTGGTTCGGATCGGATGGCTGACGAGGCGGCCGAGCAGTTCGGCTCCGATGGCCTGAGGGTCAACCCCGCACGCCTTGCAGTGCCAGACGAATTCGACCAGGTCAAGACGTCGCTGGCCCTGCTCGATCCGGCTGATGTAGGAGAGCTCGCGGCCGAGCTTGGCGGCCAAGTCGCGCTGCGATAGCCCCGCGTCCTGGCGCAGCTTGACCACCAGGGCGGTGACCTCCTGATAGGCGGGGCTGAAGGTCGAGCGGGGCACCGAGGGATAGTCCGGACGAACCCGACTTGACCGCAAAAAGAGGTCAATGCATGATCGGTCCACCCGCCCGCGGAAGGGCGGGCACTCCGACGGAGACCGACCATGCCCCTGTACGAGATGACCGATCAGGCGTTGAAATCTGTTCGCCCCACAACGTTCGCCGAGGAGAACATCAAGGAGCGACAGGACCTTCAGAGACTCTTCCGAGAGCAGTTGGAGGTGCTCGGGCTCGACGTGTTGCTGATCGAAGAGGAGTTCCACAACTGGGCGGACAGCCGACGGAGCATCGACCTCTTGACGATCGACCGAGACGCGAACCTCGTCGTCATCGAACTCAAAAGAGGGGTTAAAGGCGCCCACATGGAACTCCAGGCCGTGCGGTACGCGGCGATGGTGGCCAACATGGTCTTCGATGAGGTCGCCGCTCGCCTGGCCGTCACCGACCAATCCACCGCCGAAGATGCCCAAGAGAAGCTTCTCCAGTTCTTGGAGTGGGATTCGCCCGAATCGGGCGAGTTCAACGCCGATGTGAAGATCGTGCTGGTGTCTGCCGACTTCTCGCGGGAGTTGGCGGCCACGGTCGTCTGGCTCAACGACCGCCAGCTCGACATTCGGTGTATTCGGCTGCAGCCCCACGTCCTCGGCGATCGGATGATCCTGAACATCGAGCAGATGATCACGCCGGCCGAGGCGAAGGAGTACGTGTTCAAGCAGAAAGAAAAGGCAATGTCTGATCGTGCGTCGAAGCGGGCGATCCAGCAGGCCACCGGCTACCAGTTCTTCAACGTCGGCGAAGACAAACAAGGCCAACGCAAATGGGAAGACTGCATGAAGTACGGTTTCCTGCAGGCCGGCGGGGCGCCTCGCTACCGCGACATGATCCGCAGGCTAAATCGCGGGGATCGGGTGCTGGCCTACCTTAAGGGGCACGGCTACGTCGGATCTGGCACGGTCGACGGACCGGCGAAACCGTTGCGAGACTTCGTAGTCGCTAGCGAAGGGAAGCGGCTGCTTGACCTGCCGATCACAAGTACGCCACTGGCAGACCGCCTAGAGGATGACGAACTGGGCGAGTATTGCGTCCCAGTGGCCTGGACCAAGGCGGTCCCCCGAGAGGTCGGCGTCTGCGCCCATTTGGCCAAGCGGGGCACCTCCTGCCAAATGAGGCACCAAGCGCAGGTTGACGCGATTGTTACGGCTTTGGATCAAGTAACGCCGTAATGCAGGGATGATCCTCGGATGTAAGCCCTTGCTATCCCGGCCGAGATAGGGATGTATGTCTCCACACACGACGGAAGAAGGGTCTTCCGGACACTGGAGACGCTTATGGCACCCAACAATCTTGCATCGCTCAATGGACTGACGAGCGATCAACTCAATGAACGCTGGCGATCGTTGAGAATTCGAGGTAAACCCCCTAAGACCAAGATGGCACTACTCCGGGGGATTGCCTGGCACTTGCAACGACCTCAACACGGCGATCTCGATGCTGAGACGCGACGCCGCTTGAGAACCGCGATCCGTTCGGTCAAGACACAGCCACACAGCAATCCATCCCGAACACAGAAACAAGTGCCGACGACTCGGCATCTCAATCCGGGCACCACCCTCGTCCGCACCTGGCGCGGGCGTGAACACAAGATCGAGGTGATCGACCCGAAGAATCGGTTCTCGTACAACGGCATCGAGTACACCAGCCTCTCCGAGATCGCTCGCCACATCACCGGAGCCCGCTGGTCGGGACCACGGTTCTTCGGCCTCAACAAGCTCTTGGGGGCGGTGTGAGCAGGCTCCGCTGCGCCATCTACACCCGCAAATCCCACGAGGAAGGGCTCGATCAGGCGTTTAACTCGCTTGAGGCCCAGCGGCAAGCCGGCCTCGACTACATCCAGAGCCAGAAGCACGAGGGCTGGCAGGCCGTGAAGGAGGCCTACGACGACGGCGGCTTCTCCGGCGGCACCATGAAACGCCCCGCCCTGGAGCGCCTGCTCCAAGACATCGACAGAGGCCGTATCGATGTGGTGGTGGTCTACAAAGTCGATCGCCTGAGCCGATCGCTGCACGACTTCGCCCGCATGATGCAGCGGTTCGACGACAAGAAGGTCTCGTTCGTCTCGGTGACCCAACAGTTCAACACGACGAACTCGATGGGTCGGCTGACCCTGAACATGCTGCTGAGCTTCGCCCAGTTCGAGCGCGAAGTCACGAGCGAACGCATCCGCGACAAGATCGCCGCCACCCAGAAACAGGGCTATTGGGTCTGCGGGCAGCCGCCGCTTGGCTACCGCCGGCAGCAAGGCGACGAACCGCGGGGGCTCTACGTAGTGAGTGAGGAGGCAGACCTAGCTCGAATGATCTTCCAACTGTTCATCGAGACAGGATCCCATGTAGAAGTCGCCGGACGGATGAACGCATTGGGCTACACCACCCGCCGATGGACCAGCCGCAGCGGGCGTCAGCATGGTGGCAAACCGTTCACTCAGAAGTATGTCTATCGCTTACTCACCAACCCCGTCTACTTCGGCAAGATCGTCCGCAAGCACGCCGATCGGACCGAGATATTCAAGGGTCGGCATCAAGCGTTGATCGATAAGTCCACCTGGAACCGCGTCCAAGACATGATCCAGGCCCACGACCGCGATCACCGCTTCCGTTGGACCCACAGCCACCTGCTCAAGGGCAAGCTCCGGACCGCCGACGGCGCGGCCATGAGCCCAACATCAACTCATCGGCCGGCGCCCGCCCCCGGAGGGAGATCCGACGGGAAGAAACGTAAGCGACTCGTTCGCTATTACGTCAGCCAACAGGCCATCAAGCACGGCTTCGCTTCCTGTTCGATCAAGTCCATCAACGCCGAGCACCTCGATGATCTCGTCCGTGCCGCGGTACTCGACTACCTAGATCATCCCAACCTCGCCACCCAACCGCGTATCAGGCGCGATCATTGGCTGCGAGAAGTGATCGCTCAGGTCGAGATCGCACCCAATCGACTTTCTATCGGATTGGACCCGAAAGGCACCCAACGCCTTGATGAAATGGTGTTCAGCGAGGTGGCTGAACCCGAGGCCCGGCCCAGCTGCGTCTACAGCCCCGAGGTGCGTCAGGTCGGTGAACGCATCTCTCTCGAAGTTGGCATTCAGATCAAACAGCTCGATGGCCGACGGATCATCCTCTCTCCAGAAGGCACGGACTTGGTCGTGCCCGCCGTCCCGGAGCCAAAGGCACACATCGTGCAGGCTTTGGCGCAGGCTTATCGATGGTACGAGGAGCTAGGCGTCGGCGAAGGTGATGTGCCGACCATCGCGCAGCGCGAAAACCTCACTGACTCATACATCTACAGGCGCCTGCGGCTGACCCTGCTGGGGCCGCCTGTCCTGGCTGCCGCCCTCGAAGGCAGCCTACCGCCCCGTGTCACACTCGATGACCTGCTCCGCGCGGCCCGTCAGCTCGACTGGGGAAAGCAAATTGCTGAGTTAGGCCTGCCCGCTCGAACGCTCAGGTGATCGCCTCGGAAGGCGTCACCGACGGCACTGAACCTCGAAAATGGGCCTCAGAGAACTTCGCCCAATGCGAGGCGATTTAGCGTCTCTACGGCACGTTCCAGGGTGTCTCTGGAGAACCCATACATCACGCAATACCCGCAGGAAGAGGCCGATCTGGTCGGCGGTGTCTCTGAACGGCGGGTTCGGATGTCAGAAGAAAGCGGAGAGGGAGGGATTCGAACCCTCGGTACGGGAGACCCGCACACCGGTTTTCGAAACCGGCTCCTTCAGCCGCTCGGACACCTCTCCGTGAGGCCACGCTCCACGCGGCGGGCCCGGCAGTATATCGATGCCCGCCGATCGAGCCGATACATCGGCTAGACTTTCTGTCAGCTGATGGTCCAGCCCACCCCCGATCACGAACCGACGTCCACGCCGCCCGACGCCCTGCAGCCTGGCGATCGCGTCCGGGTCACCCAGCAGGTCCAGCACAAGCGGTGGGCCTCGGTCGTGGAAGGCACGATCGTCCGCGTCGGCCAGCGCAAGACC
>JBCDKD010000094.1:0-15582 GCA_039024275.1 Planctomycetota bacterium
GAACACAACTCAAGCGCATCCTTCGTAAAGCAGGTCTCGAACCCTGGCCGAAGCTCTTCCAGAATCTGCGATCAAGCCGTGAGACAGAATTGGCCGAACGTTTCCCGCTACATGTCGTCACGGCATGGCTGGGCAACAGCGTCACCGTGGCTCAGAAACACTACCTGCAAGTCACCGAAGCACACATCACCAAGGCCGCGAAGCGGCAGCGGTGACGGGTCTGGCCTGAAATGCGCGCTGCAGAATGCGCTGCACGTTCTGATGCAATAAGCGCTGTTGCACCTGACCGCATCACTACGCACAGCGACGCAATACAGAGCGTAAAGTCAATTAAAACAACAATTTATGCAATAAAAAACGGCGTCTTGCAATCGCTTGCAAAACGCCGTAAATGGGCCTGGCAGGATTCGAACCTGCGACCTCACCCTTATCAGGGGTGCGCTCTAACCAACTGAGCTACAAGCCCGGCGTGTTTGGCGGGCCGAGGCCCTGCCGGGAGAACGCCACATTATGGTGAATCCATCGGGGGTGTCAATCCCGTTAGCTAGAGCGGGCTAAACACCGGCCTGCTCAATGACCGCGAGGGTTTTTTCCAGTCCCGTCTTCGCCACGGCGAGGTGGTCCTGCTCCCAGTAGTCGGGGTTGTAGAGTTCGAGGGAGATCGCGCCTGTGTATCCGGTGGCCTTGAGATCGCGGAGTATGTCGGTCAGCGGGAGGGTGCCATCGCCGGGGTAGACGCGGTCTTTGTCCTTCATATCGGCGACGTCCATACCCTTTGGCGCGTCGTTGAATTGGAAGATGGCGAAGAAGTCGCCGTTCATGTGTTTGAGGCCGTTGAAGCCGGAGTCGCCGATGAGCATATGGAAGACGTCGGGGATGATCTTGGCTTCGGGGTGGTCGGCGTCGATGGCGATGGCGGCGGCCTGTCCCATGCGTTTGACGCCGGGCAGGAACTCGACGAAGACGAGCGCGGGCTTGATGTTGTAGTCGTTGATGCCGATCTCGATGAGCTCGCGGTAGCGGTCGGCGGCCCACTTCGGGTCGAAGTCTTCCCACGGACGCTTGGGCTGGGGCACGACCTGGATGTGCTCGGCCCCGACATCGGACGCCTGTCGCATGCGGCGTCTTGTTGCTTCAAGCGACTTATCAAAGGCTTCGCGTGTTGCGGGGATCGCGCCCCACAGGCCGATGACGCTGGGGACAAACATCCCCATGTCTTTGATTCGCTTGCCTAGCTCCTTGAGGTCACCACCTTCCTGCTCGAACTTGTGTAGGTCGCCTTCCCAGGGCTCGATCGCGTCGTAGCCCGCGTCGGCGGCGATGCGGACCTTCGCGATGGTCGGGCTCGGACGGATCGTCGCGAAGTCGAGGCAGATCGGCCAGGGGCTGCGGCCATTCTGGTAGCGGCCGGTTTGCTCTCGCTTGTTGGCGGGCGCGATTGAAGCACAGCCCACGCTGGTGAGGGCGGTCGCGGCAACGCCGCCGAGCGCGGTAGATTTGATCAGGTCGCGGCGGGAAATTTTTTTAGGCATATTTTTCAGACCGTTCTGTGTTTCAACTGATTCGTGCCCCACGGCGTGCCGCTTTGCGACCAGGCGTGGGCTTCATGATGCGGTTTAGTGCTCGCCGCTGGAGCTGGTCTCGACGGTGTAGTTCGGGCTCTCGCGGGTGATGGCGATATCGTGCGGGTGGTTCTCGGCCAGGGAGTTACCTGAGATACGGACGAACCTGGCGTGTTCACGGAGCGACTCGATGTCGGGCGTGCCGCAGTAGCCCATGCCCGCGCGGAGGCCGCCGACCATCTGGTAGACAAAATCGCTGAGCGGGCCGCGGTACGGGACGCGCCCCTCGACGCCCTCCGGGACGAGTTTGTCCTTCGTCTTGACGCCCTTCTGCGCATAGCGATCGGCCGAGCCGGCGAGCATCGCGCCCTCGCTGCCCATGCCGCGGTACTGTTTGTAGCGTCGGCCGGCGTGGATGATCAGTTCGCCGGGCGATTCGTCCAGGCCCGCAAACAATGAGCCGAGCATGACGATCGAGGCGCCGGCGGCGACGGCCTTGGTGATGTCGCCCGAGTGACGGATGCCGCCGTCGGCAATAATCGGCACACCCAAAGGTTCGGCCGCCTTGGCCGCGTTCATGACCGCGGTGATCTGGGGGACGCCGACGCCGGACACAACGCGTGTCGTGCAGATCGAGCCGGGCCCGATGCCGACCTTGACCGCATCCGCGCCGGCCTCGATCAGGTCGCGCGCGCCGTGTTCGGTGGCGACATTGCCGGCGATGACATCGATATCGAACCGAGCTTTGATATCGCGGATGGATTGGAGGATGTTCTCGCTGTGGCCGTGCGCGCTGTCGAGGACGATGACATCGACCTCGGCGTCGATGAGTGCTTCGACCCGGTCGAGCTGGTGCACGCCGACCGCCGCGCCGACGCGTAATCGCCCGCGGCCATCCCGGCAGGCCAGCGGGAACTGGTGGAGCTTCGACACGTCGCGCATCGTGATCAGGCCGGCGAGCTTGAAATCGTCGTCGACCAGCAGCAGCTTCTCGACCTTGTTCTTGTTGAGCACCTGCTCGGCTTCTTCGAGGGTCGTGCTGGGCGGCGCGGTCACGAGCCGGTCCTTGGTCATCACCTCGTAGATCGGGACATCGTCGTCGGAGAGGAAGACCATGTCGCGCCGGGTGAGGATGCCGACGACCTTGCCGTTGGGCTGGCCGGTGTCGGTGATCGGGACGCCGGAGATGTGCTGCTCCTCCATGAGGTGTCGGACCTCGGAGGCCATGGCCTCGGGCGGGAGCGTGACGGGGTCGGCGATCACGCCGTTGGCCGAGCGTTTGACCTTGATGACCTCGCGGACCTGCTTCTTGATGGAGAGGTTCTTGTGGATGACGCCAAGCCCGCCCTGCTGGGCGAGCGCGATCGCCAGCGCAGACTCGGTGACGGTGTCCATGGGTGCCGAGAGCAGGGGGATGTTGAGCGTGATACTGCGGGTCAGCCTGGAGGAGGTGTCGGCCTGGCTTGGGACGACATCGCTGCGATCCGGGAGGAGCAGGACGTCGTCGAACGTGATGCCTTCGGCGATGATTTTGGCTTCCATGGCCTAGTATCGCTGGGTTTAGGGGTGGGCGTCAAGTTGAGCGGTCGGCGCCCTGATTCTGCGTTCAGACCATACGGATCTGATGCAGGCCAGCCGGGCACGGATCAGCGCCGCCGTAACTTGGACAGGGTTTCAATCGTCCTGCCACCCATGAGCTTCGAGAAAACCACGGCACTTCTTTTTGGCGATTTGTTGAGAATGAAAACACAGTTTAAACATGCGGCTTTTGCGTGTCTGATACTCGGTTTGATCGGCATCCCGCATCAGGCCAAAGAGTGGCACATCTCGCCGGACGGCAGTGACCGAGCGGCCGGTACCGCCGCAGACCCGTTCGCGACGCTGTTCCGGGCACGCGATGCGGTCCGGGCTTTCCGGAAGGCGAACCCGGAGGCGGACGATCCGCACACCGTCGTGCTGCAAGCGGGTCGGTACCGGATCGATCAGACGCTCACACTCGGGGCGGAGGACAGCGGGCGCGCTGATTCGCCGATCACCTACCGCGCGGTGGATGACGCGGAGGTCATCCTGTACGGCGGCACGCCGATCCCGAGCGAGCAGTTCAGGCGGCCGACAGCGGAAGAACGGCCACTGCTGCATGAAGATGCGCGGTCAGACGTGCGTGTCGCAGACCTGACCGGCCACCCCGCAGCCCAGGCGTTTGGGACGGGCCAGGGCCGTTACGGCTTGCTCACCTCCGGGCCGTACACGCTACAACTCGCGCGGTGGCCCAACCGCGGGTTCGTGCACCTTGATCGGGTCGTCGATATGGGCCCGACGCTCCGCTGGCTGGAGCAAGGCGAGGTGCCAAAGCCGTACAGCTACGACAACCCTACCGGTGGGCGTTTCACGGTCCGCGAAACGATCAGGCTTGACGCTTGGCAGCGGGAACTCGCTCGAACGCGTGATGTCCTGCAGGGCGGCTACCTCAGCAACGACTGGACCGAGGATAAGAACCAGGTCGCACGCATCGCGGACGACGGCGTGGTCCAACTGCTCGATGCGACGCGGTACGGCATCGGCGGGATCCGGTATCGCGGCGGCTTTGCAGACGATAGCGCTGAGCCAAGATTCAAAAAAAACCGCCGGCTGTACTTCATCAACCTGCTTTGCGAACTCGATATGCCCGGCGAGTGGTACTTTGATCGGCAAACCAACCGGTTGTACCTCTGGCCGATCGGGAAAGACGGGCCTACAAACGCACTCGCCATCCCCGGCGGCCCGACGCTCATCAAGCTGAATAACGCGTCGCATATCCGGTTTCAAGACATCCTTTTCGAGAACGGTGGGTCGACCGGGGTTGAGGTCTCCGGCGGTGAACACATCGCCCTGGCCGGGTGCACGTTCCGCAACTTCCTTGGCAAGGCTATCCAGATCGAGGGCGGCAAGCACCACCGTATCGACGCGTGCACCGTCTACAACGTAAAGACCGGTATGACGATCCGCGGGGGAGACTTGAAGCGGCTCGAACGCTGCCACCACCTCGTGGTGAACTCCGAATTCCGACACTTCCGCGGCCGTGGGTACGGCGGGATCGGGCTTTACGGCTGCGGCATCGAGTTCCGTAACAATCTGTACCACAGCATGAACACGGCGATCAAATACGAAGGCGCGTACATCCGCTTTATCAACAACGAGTTCTTCAACGTGGGCTGGGAGATGGGCGACTGGAACGTGCTTTATCAAGGCGCTAACAAGTGGTGCAACGGCAACATCGTTGAGAACAACTTCTTCCACCACATGATGGAAGAGCCACAACGCTTCCCCATCATCGCCGTGCGCAACGACGACGGCGGGACCGGGACCACCTACCAAAGCAACCTCTTCTACAAGACCGGGAGGGGGGCGATCTCATTCGGCGGGCCCAACTCGCATATCCTCGATAACATCGTTCTGGACAGTTCCGTCCTGTGGTGGACCGCCCGACTCCCTACAAGCGAACAAGATATCCAGCGCGAGTTTGATCAGATCGCGCAGCAGTTTGAGAGCGGTCGATACCCGCGTGGTGCTAAGGAAGACGCGATCTACAACGTTGAAGAGGTCGTGGGTAAAAAAGGCTGGAACAAGCCGCCGTGGAGCACCGCGTTTCCAAACTTCCCCAAGTACATGAACGGCAACCCGTTCGCGCAGTCGTACGGATCGATGCTGAACAACTACCACAACCTCGCCGACCCACGGGACCCGTTTAGCGTTGTACACATCCACAAGCACTGGGCGCTGCCGCAGGAAGACGCCAACGAACACGAGACATCCATGGCCGACATGCCCGAGACGTTCACCTACAACGCGCCGATGCCGATCGATATCGAGGAGGCGTTTGTCGATCCAAGCAGACTGGACTTCAGGTTCAAGCCCGGCTTCAAACTCTCTGAAGGGTTTAAGGCCTTCGACCTCGCCCAGGTCGGGCTGTTCAAAAGTGCTCACCGGCCGGACCCACCGGATCCGAGCGTGTATCGCTCGGCGATCTACCAGCGGCACAGAGGCACCAAGTCCTGGGGCGGGAAGTACGACCCCGATACTGCATACCTGCGTTACCCGCTGCAGCCTTGGATGGAGTGACGTCGGCCAATACGGCCATTCAATCAATCCAACGCCTTGATGTAGATGTTCCGCCAGGAAACCTTCCAGTCCGGGTCGCCGCGGACGGAGTGGACCTGCAGGCCGATCACGCCCTTGGCGAATGTCTCCTGGAAGCCGTCGGGCAGGACGGTCGTTGCGATCTCGTGGCCGTTGATCTTGGTGGTGATGGTGTTGCCTTTCGCGATGACGTGGTAGGTGTTCCACTCGCCGGTCTTAAAGTGCTCGTGCCGGAGTTCCTTGACGTCCTCGGTCATCCAGCGGCGGGTGGACGCTTCGCCGTAGATAAAGCCGGAGTTGCCGTTGGAAGCGATCTCGACCTGCGGGCCGCCGATACGCCCGCCCCACTCGTTGTCGTGGTCCTTGACAACCTTGGAGCGGATCTGGACGCCCGAGTTGAGCCCGCCGTCGTGGAGAAGCGTGTCGAACTTGAGTTCGAAGTCGCCGAACTCGGTGGGCGTGCAGAGGAAGGTGTTGCCGCTGCCCTTGGCGGTGGTGCCGGTGATGACCCCGTCTTTCACCGCGTAGGTGCAGAAGCCGGACTTCACGACCCACCCCTCGATGTCCTTGCCGTTGAAGAGCGCGGTCCAGCCCTCGGGGGCGACATTATGTTCGGCTCCGGCGGCGGCCGCGGCCTTGGCTTTGCATGCCTCGCATTTCTTACAGGCGTTGGCATCGGTCGCGGTGGCGACGGATAGGAAGGCCAGTAGCGCGGCAAGCACAGTCAGAGTCATCAGGCGTCGGGCCATGGTTTGGGTCCTCTCTTTTAGCGTTGTGTGTTTTGAAAGAGTCCTTCGGGGTCATGCATCTTACAGGCATCTCTCGCACGTGATGCAATAGCAGTCCTGGAAACGGCTTAGCGTCTGAGCCGATAGAATCCGCAGATGCTCCCAACGATCACTCAACGGCTTCTGATGCTGGTCGTGCTGGTCATCAGCACGCTGTGCCTGCTGCCGATCCTGCCCATGCTGACCGCGGCGGACGGCTCGTCTGGGCTGTCGCTGCTGGATGCGCGGGCGGGGGTGTTCGGGGCGGTGGGTTTGTTGGTCCTCGCGGGGCTGCCGGCCCTGCTGCTGGGGCTTTATGTCTCCAGTTCCGGCAACCCGCTGTCCGGTATTTTTACGATCGGCTTCGCGCTCATGGTGCTCGCGGGGCACGGCGGGCCGATGACCGGCCTGATCTGGCGGCAGGCCGAACGACCCGGCACCGAACCCAGCGGCGGGTCCGTCTTCATGCAACTAGAGGTCGAGATGGCGCTCTGGGCGTTGGCGTGGTGCGCGATGATGTTCCTGCTCAGGCGTTACCGGCACCGCATCCGCAAGACGCTCGTCCCCCCCAAGTTGCAGACCTACTTCTCGACACAGCTGCCGATCGAGGAGGACGACACGCCGCGCTTCGTGCTGCATGTCCGCCCGGGCATGGCGGGGATTCTGTGCGCGGCGATGGGCTTTGTGCTGTGCAAGGTCCTGATGCAGACACCCACCAGCGGCCAGGTCATCGGCTCGATCCTGCTGTCTTTCATCATCGCGGGATTGGCGGCGAGACTTATCATCCCAACAGGCAACGTCGTGTACCTCTTGCTGAGCCCCTTGGCGGTCGGATTCGTGACCTATGCGATGGGCGCGGTGCTGCACGGCTCGGCCTCGGCGGACGACCTGATCATGCGTTGGCAACAAGGCGAGATCACCGGGCCTATGTTTGCCATGCCGATCCACTGGGCCTCGGCCGGGCTTATCGGTGTCAGCATCGGCATCGGCATGGCGCAGGCGATCGACCGCGTACGCATCGAGGACGCGTACTACCGCCAAGGCAAGCCAGGCGATCAACCGCCGAGCAAGCCGGTCGCGGGTGAATCAACGCGGCAAACACCCGCATCGTGACTGCTCTACACTCTGGTGATGCCGGATAAGCTGCAACAGATCACGCAGAAACTGACGAGGCTTCGCAAGACCGCGGGGTTCTCGGCGGACTGGTTCCTCATGCCGCTGGCCGCGGGAATCGGGGCGCTGGGCGGGCTGGTCGCGGCGGGGTTTGCCACCATCATCGAACTCGCGGGCGGGGGCCTGTTCCACCTGCAGCACAGCGGGTCGGCGTGGCAGACCGCCCTGCTTTTGTTAGCGATCCCCGCCGTCGGCGGCCTTATCGTCGGGCTCATCCAGTTCAAGCTGACCCAGTCCGGCGTGATCCAAGGCGTGCCCGAAGTGATCGAGTCGCTGGCGCGCAACAAAGGCGAGATCAAGGCAAGTGTCGGCGCGAACAAGGCCGTCACCGCGACCGCAACGCTCGCCTCAGGCGGGTCGGCAGGCATCGAGGGGCCCATCATCTCGATCGGCTCATCACTAGGCTCGGTGATCGCCCGCAGACTACACCTCAAGCCCGAACACATGCCCACGCTGATCGGATGCGGCGCCGCGTCCGCCACCGCGGGCATCTTCAACGCGCCGATCGCCGGCGTGCTCTTTGTCCTCGAGGTCATCCTGCGTGACTTCTCGGTCCGCACGTTCATGCCGATCGTCGTCGCCGCGGTCTTCGGCACGGCCGTCGCGCAGCAGGCGCTCGATCTCTATCACGGCAGCAACACCCCGGACGGCGTCATCGCGGACGCGATCTTCGCGGTGCCCGAGGAGATGCAGAACTACGACTTTGCGCTGATCGAGGCGCCGGCCTACCTCGCCCTGGGCCTGTGCTGCGGGCTGGTCGGACTCGCGCTGGCCGGGTCGCTGCGGACAAGCAACAAGCTCTGGCAGCGCACCCCCCTGCCGGCATGGTTCCGGCCCGCGGTCGGCGGGCTGATGCTCGGCGCGATGGGGCTCGCCTTCCTGCACCTGCTGCCCGGGGCAGAGCCCTTCGAGGAGGTGACCGGCTACGAGCAGCCCGTCTTCATGGGCAACGGCTACCCCGTCATCGAGGCGCTGCTCGACCCGGACAACTACACCGGCACGCGGCTCTCGATCGCCCTGCTGCTGGCCATCCTTGCCTTCAAGATCGTGGGCACCGCGCTGACGCTCGGCTCGGGCGGCTCCGGCGGGGTCATCGCGCCGAGCCTGTTCGTCGGCGCCGCGCTCGGCGGGCTCTTCGCGGTGACCCTCGACACGCTCGGCGTCTTCCCCGGCGCGACGCCAGCCACCTACGCGCTGGCCGCGATGGCGGGCGTCATCGCCGCGACGCTGCACTGCCCGCTCACCGCCTTCCTGCTCGTCTTCGAGATCACGCAGGACTACAAGGTCATCCTCCCGGTCATGCTCGTCGCGATCGTCTCGACCACCTGCGCCCAGTTCCTGCACCACGACTCGATCTACTCCGACTTCCTGCGCCGTAAAGGCATCCGCTTCGGACAGCTGGCAGACATGACGCTGCTTCGGCGGATGACCGTCGCGGATGTGCAGGCCACCGCGCCGGTCTCGGTCATGCCCAGCGACCCGGCCCAGCGGCTGGTCGACCTGGCCACCGAGCACGCGGTCAACGACTTTGTCGTCATCGACGAGAAGCAGCGCTGCCTGGGCCTGGTGGTCGGCGACGACCTGCGTACCGCGCTGGTCCAGCGCGAGGCGGTGCCGCTCATGATCGTGGCGGAGCTGATGCGCACGGACCTGCCGACGGTCCGGCCCGGCGACACGCTGGACATCGTGCTGGACATGTTCGCGAAGCACGAGGTATCGAGCCTGCCGGTCGTGGATGCACGCGACCGGGTGGCCGGCATGATCACGCGATCAAAGCTGCTGAGCGCGTACCAGAAGCAGCTCAATCAACGCGGCTGATAAGTGAAAACGCAGTAAAAACAGCCGCGACGCGACGCGTCGCCGGCAAGCGATGATCATCCGTATCAAACAGCCCGCGATGCGTAGCATCACGGCTCTGTCAGTGCTATGCGTTTGGTCATCAGCGCCTGCACCTTCGTATCGAACCGCAGAACGAAGACGGTATAAGTCGTCGAGCCACCGCTGCGCAGCCGACGCTGCTCAGTATCGGGATCGCAGGCCTTGCCGCGCGTTTTGATTTCGACAAGCCCGCCGTCGTTGGCCGCGAGCCACCGCTTGATTCTTTTGGGTCGCCAGGGCAGCCGCTCAACGAGTTCGAAGCCATCGATCCAGGGTGATGTGGTGAGGGTGTTGCTCGTGAGCAGGCCGAGCTTAGGATGGATCGCCGGGGCATCGAGCAGCGTCGAGAGCTGCCCGATCAAGCCGGCCCGCTCGACCGCCGCATCAAACGTGTAGAGGTAGCGTTGAGGCGCCTGGTAAGCCGGGGGCGTCGCCTCTCCCGTGAGCTGATAGATGCCACCGCTGTCGATGAGTGTCGCCCGCCGTGCGGTCTGTACAAAGCCGCCTGTCCAAAGCAGAGCCTGCACAAGCCGACCAGCCTCGCTGATGAACTCGACCTCGCCGGGCCAAGGCAGCGCTGCGAGATCGACGCCCGGGCTGAGTTTGATCGCCGCCGCGGGTGCGCTGTCGATCAAACGTCCGATGAACGCGGAACCGGGCTGGTAATCCTCCAGCCGCCATGCCCGCCTGCCGGTTGACTCGTTGCGCCTGGCCGGGTCGATGTGTACCGCTTTCCCATCGAGTGCGAGCGACCGTACGTCCGCGCAGACGCCTTGTATGCGCTGAGACGTGTTGTTCGTTGCCATCCAGACTCGCAGCGGATCACGGTCGACACACACGGTATCTAGCCCGGCGTCTGCAAGGGCCATGCTGTCGCCGCCGATCCCACAGCAAAGGTCCACGACCAGTCCCCCATTGCCGAGGGCTCGCGCAACTCGCCCCGCCTTATACGCCGCAACCCGTGCCCCGCTCGCCTGCTCAACGCCCGGGACATCCGCGATGAGTCGCTTGCCAAGCTCGCCAAACTTGCGAGCCGCCTTGGCTCGTGCTTCGACAAGCCTGAGCGCAACGGATACAGCATCCGAATCGTTATCACGACGCAGCGCAGCAACCGCAGACACATCCGATGGGTCCAACGACTCGGCACGCTGCAGCAGGCCGGTATCCCCGGCCACCGCACGCCACAGCTCGATCTCACGCGACATCAACCGCCATCATAGATGACAACAGGCCGATCAGATCTCGCTGTAGCGCGAGAGCAGCGAGATAATCGCCTGCTGGCCCGGCTTGAGGTCCAGGGACTTCGACCACGCCTTGATCGCCTGGTCACGCTGGTAGGTGTTGTCCCGGCCGCCCTCGATGTAGAGGGTCATGTAAGCCACGCCGAGCCCGTTCAGCGCGGCGGTGTCGTTGGGGTCGAGTTCGACGGCCCGCTTGAACTGACGAAGCGCATCCTCGTACTGCCGCTGCTTGAAGAGGCAGACACCCAGGCGCTCGTGCGCGGTCGAGGAGGGGTTGGTGTTGATCAGTGTGTTGAGCGTGTTGGTCGCGCGGGTGTAGTTGCCCAGCCGGATGTGCGCGTCGGACAGGCCGATCAGGACGGGCTCAAGGTCGTCATCCGGTTCTGCCGCTTCCGATGCGCTACGGAATGCATCGATGGCATCGCTGTACCGCTCCAGCCTGGAGTAGATGAAACCAAGGTTGGCCCAGGCGCCGAACGACTCGTCGCCCAGTTCGATCGCCTCCTGGGCGAAGGACAGCGCGAGACCGGGCTTGCCGTCTTGCAGGTACGCCGAGGCGAGATCCCGGTTGGCCTCCGCTGAGTCAGGGATGAGGTTGATCGCGCGGCGGTAGGCCTTGATCGCGTAGGGGATGTCGCCGAGCACCTGCTTGCACACGCCGAGGTTGTAGTGCGCATCGAAGTTGGTCGGCTCGATCGCGGCGGCGAGTTCGAAGCGGACCGCGGCCCGGTCGTAGTCGCCCCGGCCTTTGTAGATGTCGCCGATGCCGATGTGGGCGTCCACCACGCGCGGGTTCTCAAGCAGCGCCTGACCGAACATTGCAAAGGCCGAGTCTTCCAGGCCCTGACCGATGTAGAGGTCGGCGCGGTCGAGGTAGTCCTGGACTCGAGCTTGCCGTTCAGCCGCACGACGGGCCTCACAACCGGGCAGCACACAGGCGGCCAGCACTACCAGAACGGTCAACTTCAACAGGGTTCGCTTCATCACTGATTCCTTCCGCGGCTCTTACGGCCGGGGCCCGAGATCGGTTCAACAAGGCCATAACAGGCTACCATGCCCGACAGGTTCTAGAATCTTGTCGAAGATATCGACCCCGGACATTAAACCAAAAACCGTATGCGTATCGCCCTGGCCCAGATCAACCCCACCGTCGGAGACATCCCCGGCAACACGTCCCTCATTCAAAACGCTATCGATCGGGCCAAGGCACAGGACGCCCGCCTCGTGGTGTTCCCCGAATTGGCGATTATCGGCTACCCGCCCAAGGACCTGCTGCTCAAGCCCGACGCGATCGACCAGTGCCGGGCGGCGGTCGAAAAGCTCGCCAAGGACTGCGTCGGGATCACCGCGGTTATCGGCCTGCCGGTACGGTCGGAAAAAACCACGGGCCGGGAGCTGCACAACGCCGCCGCGCTCTGCGGCGACGGACGGATCGCCAGCCTGCACCTCAAGCACCTGCTGCCGACCTACGACGTCTTCGACGAGCGGCGCTACTTCGAGCCCGGGCCACGCATCGACCTCAGCGAAGTCGACGGCACCAAGCTCGGCATCAGCATCTGCGAAGATCTGTGGAACGACCAGGACACGTTCACCCGCCGGCTGTACCACGACAACCCGGTGGACAAGCTCGCTACGGCCGGGGCCCAGCTGTTTATCAACTGCTCCGCGTCGCCCTACATCGTCCGCAAGCACGCGTTCCGCCTCAAGCTCATGGCTAACGTCGCCCGCAAGCACAAGATCCCGATGGCCTACTGCAACCAGGTCGGCGGCAACGACGAGCTCGTCTTCGATGGCAACTCGTGCGTACTCGATGCTAAGGGCAACATCATTGCCCACGCGAAAGACTTCGAGGAAGACCTGCTTGTCGCGGATGTGCCGATTGAGGATGTTGAGCAAGACACTGACAGGTGGGGTGGGCATCCTGCCCACCCCACCTCCATAGCAAACCGTACCGAGACGCCTAAGGAAGGCCTCGCGTCCGTCTACGAAGCGCTCGTGCTTGGGCTGCGTGACTACTGCAGGAAATGCGGCTTCAAGAAGATCGTGATGGGCCTGTCCGGCGGGATCGACTCGGCGGTGAGCTGCGCGATCGCCGTCGCCGCGATCGGCTGCGAGAACGTCCACGGCATCGGCATGCCCTCGCGCTACTCGTCCGAAGGCAGCGTCGATGATGCAAGAGAGCTGGCCGAGAACCTAAAGGTCAAGTTCGATGTGATCCCGATCGAGCCGGCCCACGCGGCGATGGAGACGATGCTGACCAATCAGTTTGCCGGGACCGAGCCCGGCGTGACGGAAGAAAACATCCAGGCCCGGCTGCGTGGCGGCATCATGATGGCCTTGAGCAACAAGACCGGTGCGCTGCTCGTCACGACCGGCAACAAGTCCGAGATGGCCGTGGGCTACTGCACGCTCTACGGCGACATGTGCGGCGGCTTCTCCGTCCTCGTCGACGTCCCCAAGACGATGGTCTACGACCTCGCTCGATGGATCAACGACGACACGGATTCACCTTTAAGACAACAGTTTGGCGGCGTCACGATCCCCGTCGATACGATCACCAAGCCGCCCAGCGCCGAGCTCCGCCCGGACCAGACCGACCAGGACTCCCTGCCCGAGTACAAGGTGCTGGACGAAATCATCGAACGCTACGTCGAGCGCGAACACAGCGTGCCGACGATCCTCAAGGAGACCGACTTCGACGAAGCGACCGTCAAGCGCATTGCCAGGCTGATCGACATCAACGAGTACAAACGCAAGCAGGCGGCACCGGGGCTCAAGATCACCGGCCGGGCGTTCGGCTTTGGAAGGCGCATGCCGATCGCGCAGCGGTACGACAGCAACGCGTTGGTCTAGTCGGTCTGCTTCAACTCCAGCGTCACATCCGCCAGCGCCTTGTCCTGTGCCGCAACCAGTTGCATCAGCAGCTCATGGCCCGGCAGGCTGTTGGCGTGCTCGGGGCTGGTCGCGATCAGGTCGGCGATCCGGATCCGGCTCGGGGGCATCGCGAGGGTCAGGTCGCCTGGGCCGTCGTCATTGGGCAGGCGGTGCAGCAGCCTGCGGTGAACCAGTTCGTCCACGATCTGTGAGACCGTCGCGATCGGGGCGCCGACCTGCTCGGCGATCGTGTCGATGCCGCAGGCCTCGCCCTTATCGAACGACTGGGCGACCGCACTCATGACGGGGATGACCAGCCAGGGGTCGCGCGCGACCGGCGCGGGGCGCGACGCCTCGAACCGGCCGCGTCGGTGCGCGGGCAGGGTCTGCAGGATGTACGCCACCTCCAGCCCGGCGATGACGACGAGCCAGGAGAGGTAGACCCAGAACAGCAGCACGGGGATCAGCGCGAGCGAGCCGTAGAGCTGGGCCTGGGTCGGCGAGAGGACCGCGTTCTCAACATACCAGCGCAGCGCGACTTTCATCAGTTCCCACGCCAGCGCAGACACCATCGCCCCGGCCATCGCCGGGCGGATCGCGACCTGCGCGTTGGGCATCAGCTTGAAGAGCAGCACGAACAGCAGCCAGGTTACGAGCAGCGCGGTGAAGTGGTTGACGATGCCCATCAGCGTGCTGACCGCGGGCAGGTGCTCGACCGCGTCGACCAGCTGGGTCGAGATATAGAAGCTGCCCCAGATCAAGACCGGGCCAAGCGTGATGATCGCCCAGTAGATCGGGATGCGGACGTGCCACGGCCGGCCCTGCGGCGCGCGGAAGATCACGTTGAAAGTCTTCTCGACCGTTACGATGAGCCCGACCGCCGCCCAGATCAGCAGCAGCATGCCGACGACACCGATGCTGCCGATCGAGATCGAGGTCGCGCCCTCGGCGAGGCCGCCGACAAACTCGTCGATGCGCTTGCGCATCTCGGCGTTCGCGCGTTCCTGCTCGAACGCTTCGGCTTTGGTGAGCGCGTCTTCATCCCCCAGCACGAGGTCGATCTGCGTACCCAGCCAGGACGGCGGTGCTTCCGACGGATCGGTTTGTTCTTCGGTGTTGGGGTCGAGCTCTGCGGGGCCTTCCTCGACGGCTGCGGCGGTGTCGATGTTGAGCTCGAGGTACTCGTAGACGAGGTCGGTGAGCCCCTGCTTGGAGTCGTCGAAGCCGCCGAAGGCACGGAAGACGATCAGGGCCATGACGACGAGGGGGATGAGCCCGAAGATCGTGCGGTAGGTGAGCGCGGCGGCCATGGTGGTCGCGCTGTTCTCACGCATGAGCCGGCGGGCGTGCAGGGCCAGGTCGATGTTGAGCTGGAGCAACCGCTGACCGCGCGTCAGCTGCGAGCCGGGCTTGGTGAGCGTGACGCGCAGTTCCTGCTCGATGGTCTTGAGCCAGCGCTTCATCGGTCGCCCCCGGAAGGATCGGCCTTGTTCTGTTTCACCACGCGGCGTTGAGCGGCCGTGTGCAACTGATCGGCCGCCTTGGAAAGGTACTCGGCGTAGGCGTCCAGTGATAGCACCTCGTGCGGGTAGACAATCACGACAAGGTCATACCGCCCCGGCCAGGACGCTTGATTGAGTCGGAAGGCCTCACGCAGCAGGCGCTTGATCTTGTGGCGCTTGACCGCGTTGCCGACACGACGCGAGACGGTCATGCCCAAGCGGTGGTGCGGCTGTTCGTTCGGCAGCGCGAGGACCGCGAGCGGTCCGCTGCTCTTGCGCAGCTTGTTGTTGAAGACGGCCTGGAACTGCTTATCGCCACCGAGCCGGTGCGCGCGGGTGTACTTGAAGCGCTCGGCAGGGTCTGGTTGGACAGAAGGCATGACTTAAGTGTAGCGGGAGACGCGGGGGCTACCCCCCCCACCAACAATACAGAATCTGCCACGGAGAACCACCGCAAACCCCCCACCCC
>JBCDKD010000095.1:0-15069 GCA_039024275.1 Planctomycetota bacterium
CTAGTCCTTCACCGGCTCGGGCTGAGGGACCGTGGGCTTCGGCGCGAGCTTGCCACTCTTGAGCGTCGCGAGCTTCTGACGGATCAGCGAACTGGGCAGGGTGTAGCTTGATATGCGGCCAGCGCGGGCGATGTTGATCCCCATAACCTCGCCCTTAAGATTGACCAGCGGCCCGCCACAGTACTCCGGCTTGATCTCCGCGTCGTGCTGAAGCACCAGCTCAAAGCCGCGCCGCCGCTCGCTCAACGAACTACCCATCCGGTTCATCCGCTCGGCTCGGCT
The DNA here is from genome assembly GCA_039024275.1 of Planctomycetota bacterium. Classification (GTDB taxonomy): domain Bacteria; phylum Planctomycetota; class Phycisphaerae; order Phycisphaerales; family Phycisphaeraceae; genus JAHQVV01. The sequence continues at coordinate 283 of JBCDKD010000095.1, forward strand.
GCGTGGGTCCGGCCCAAACTCCGACAGCCCGACCGTGACTTTCATTGGCTCGCCGCCCCGCAGGATCCGGACCTGCACCTCGTCCCCCTCTGCTCGGGACTGCAGCTGACCCACGACCTGATCGACCGCGATCACCTTCTTGCTGCCGACATGGGTGAGCACATCGCCGGACTTGATGCCCGCCTTGTCCGCGCCGAAACCCTCGCTGACGTCGTCGATCCAGAGGCCGTCCGGGTGGGCCCGAAGGATCACACCAAGCACAAGCTGGGCGGGCCTGATCTCACGGGGCTTCGCGCTGATGATGCCGACCGCGACAGGCGACCGGCTGATACCCACGCAGGCGACCATACGACCAAGCCCGGGCTTGTCGAACGAGAGGGTGACTGCCTCAAGCCGTTCCGCATCGATCTTGAGCATCGCGAGATCGTTCTTCCGGTCCACACCCACAAGCTCCGCATCGAAGCCCCGGCCGGTGGACAGGACCGCCTTGATCTTCTCACCCGACAGCTCGCTGGCCTTGCTGAGAATGAAGCCTTCATCGTCGATGATCGTGCCAAGGATCCGCTCTTCGCCATCGACAACGAGTTGCACAACGCTTGCACGCGTATCACGGACAACATCGTCGAACGCCGAGCGGATCTCTGCGTCAGGCGCGAAGCGGGTACGCTCCTGCGCTTCGGTCAATGACGCGCTCAAAGCAAGAAGGAGTGAGAATACAAATATAACCATCCGATTCATCGCGACACCTACTGTCAATACTAAGTCTATATTAGTTCATAACCCGTCAAGCACGTGGAAAGCCTCAACGCTCAGGCGCTTTCCCGATCACCATCTCCAACTCGACGCGTTCACCGCGACGCATCACAACAACTGGCACACGGTCGCCGGGCTCAAGTTTCCCAACGACCTCGGCAAGGTCTCCGAAACTCGCGATGGGCGAGCGGTCCAACTCAACAACCACGTCGCCGCCGCGCATCCCCGCCTCAGCAGCGGGTGAGTCGGGGTAGACCCGCGACAAGGCCGCGCCATTGCCCTGCCCTCTGCCATTGGCACCTTGCACGCCGATATAGGGCCCGCCCGGACGGATATTGCCGCGGCGCGTCGGGCGGTTCCAGACTTCGCCTTCAGCCAGCCGCTCCCAGTCCCGGCTGTAGATCGAGATCGGCACATGGAAGTTTTGGCGGAGGCTGTTGCTGATCCGGCTGTGGATCCCGATGACCTTGCCATCCAAGTCAAAGAGCGGCCCGCCAGAGTCTCCGCCGATGATCGTACAATCGGTCTGGATCACCGTCGAACGAACGCGGTAAACGCGGCCAAGCCGAGCGACAACCGAGCGCTCCTTATCGAAGCCGCCGGGGTGCCCCATCGCGACAACCCACGCGCCGGTTTTCACCTCAGACATATCTCCGATTTCAACGTGCGGCCACTTACCCTTGTCAGTAATCTTCATCAGTCCCGCATCAACACCGATATTGACACCCAGGGACTTGCCCCTGGCCTTCTTCCCGTCCGGGAAGATGAAGGTCACCGTTCGGCCGGGCTCGACAGCGACGTGCCCGGCCGTGAGAACGTAGCCATCCTCAGAAATAATCACACCACTGCCCGAGCCGCCCCCTGACTGGACGCAGACCGTGGCGTCTTGGCACTGTTCGATGACTAAGGCAACACGCTGTTCAATCTCCGCAAGGTCCTCAACGGATTCAGGCACGTGTGTTGGAGCGATTGCGTTAGGCTCCTCGCCCTGGGCCAGTGCGAGCGGGCTGTATGCCAATACGAATAAAGCTGCCGCAGCGATAGATCTACGAAGCATCGTCGCGAGAGGGAATCGAGTCGTTTGGATCCAAATCATCAAAAACTACTCCGTACGTTCAGAGGCTCATTCAAATGGTAGTGTCATAGTTAAACGTCTTCTGCGCAGAATTGGTTCTCAAATCACGTAAATGATGGTCCTGCTCCACATGTACCCAGGTACAGGGTGCCTGCCTGCAGCAATCTTTCTTCTGCTTATTTTGTCATCCGATTATAGGCGGCCCGCACTTGCAATCACGACCGGTTCCTGAAGTTGAATCCTGCTTGATCCAAACCTTTCTCCTAAGCAGACCGCAGCCGACCACAACGTGCCCTCAGTACGGCATATACCGCGCCACGATCCAACCGAGGAACAGGTGTATCACCTTCTTTCAGAACGCCTCACCGAGCAGTATATTGCTGAGCAACTGGACCAATGGCTCAACACGGTCCATGCCAGCATAAGCAGCACCCCCGTAAACGCGCGCAACCATCTTTACGAATGACTCGGTATGGCCAGAATGATGATCGGCAAAGACCGAGTAAGCCAAACGATATATCCATCGATGGGCTTGTTGGGCCCTCATGGGTCGGCGGGACCCGCGTCAGCCGACCGGCCGGAAGCGTTCGGCGTTCGTCATGCCGCCTACGATCTGTCGGCCAGTACGCTGAAGGGGACGCGTGGTCACGGTGCCGGTCGAAGTCGAGACGAGCGGCTTAGGGCCGATCTTAACAGACATCCGGACCGTCGCGCCGCGATGCGCGTAAAACGACCGGGCGTTGAGTTGCCCGGTCGCGAGTGAATCGGCCTGGAGTTCGGCCCGGCCGTAGACCACGACCTTGCCATCAACACGCCCTTCGCTTTGGAGCTGGCCACAGATCAGTCGGCCAACCATCTCGCCCTGCCCGCCGAGGTGGACCGTACCCATCGTAGACACGTCGCCCTGGATCTTTGAATCCAGGTGGAGGTCCTCGAATGCCAGCGGCCGGGTGCATTGAGGGCAGCGGACCGACATCGCCTTCTGCGAGATCTCAAAGCTGTAGGAACAGTGCGGGCAGCTGACTGATCGAACGGCCTTAGGCTTTGGAGCCTTGGGTTTAAACGCAGCAAGTGCCGGGCGCAGTGGCATCGGTCAGGCCCTCCTAGAGCAAGGGCCTTGCGTTAGCGGTTGCCGTTGGTCGCGGGGCGGCGTGCCTGGAGGACCTTCGCGCGGCGGCGCTGCAACACCGCATTCACGGAGCCCGGCATTGTTGTGACTTCCTGCTCTTCTTCAGCGGGCTCTTCGGGCTGGCTGAGCATCGAGGTAGTGTACATCTCTTCTTCCTCGATCTCTTCTTCCTGGCCTAACGCTTCGCTGGCCGCGGCGATGGCCTTCGGGCCCACGCAGACGTCGCCTTGGAAGACCGCGCCTTCGATGACGTTCAGGTGGCTGGTGTACAGCTGGCCGAGCAGTTGGGCGCCGGGCAGCAGTTCGCAGCCGGCTTCAGCCACAACGTCAGCCTCGGCCTTGCCCGCCATGCGGAGGGTCCCGGCGATGATCGTGCCGTTGATCTGCGACGACTCGGTCAGCTCAAGCATGCCCGTGACACGCAGCGTGCCGGTGAACTGCCCCATGATGACCGCGTCGTTGTCGAGCGTCAGTTCGCCCGAGATCTTGCAGTCCGGCCCAAGAACGGTCTTATTGCGTGTGCCTTCGCCCATGATGAATGCTCCAATTCGGCGTCAGAATTCGTCAATTGCCAGCCGACACGTGCCCGACTGATGCTGCTATTGCATCGGATGAGCCGCGTTTTTCATCCACAAACCAACCCCTTCCACACCCCCGACCCTAATAACCGGTTTTCTCGGACGTTTTCACCCCGGACAGCCCCGCAACACGCAGCACGCGCGGTAACCTTGCCCTATGCCCGCACCTGACCCCGCACGCATCCTCCGACAACACCTCCAAACCGACGCACTGCTCGGCAGCCCCACCGTCCCCACACCCCTCACAACCCAACCCAAGCCCACGGCGTCGGCGACAGCCGACGCCGTGGGGTCATGCCAAACCTCCCGCCCACAACCCGCTCGCCAACAACCGAGCTTTGCCCTAAGCCCACCCGCCGAACCTAAAACCGCCCCGCCACTCCCCACGCTGCACCCCAGCGACATCAAACTCTTAACCGGCCTGTCCACCGCGGACAAACTGCAGCACCTCGAGCAACTGTCGGCCGAGTTCGAGTCCGATGCAAAAGTCCAAGCCCTACGCCCACCCGGTACCAACCTGGTCTTTGGCGAAGGCGACGTCGATGCCACGCTCATGTTCATCGGCGAAGGCCCCGGCGAGACCGAAGACCGGCTCGGCCGACCCTTCGTCGGCCCCGCCGGCAAGCTGCTCGACAAGATGATCACCGCCATGGGCCTCTCACGCGAGCAGGTCTACATCGCCAACGTCGTCAAGTACCGCCCGCCCGGAAACAGGACCCCGACACCCGAAGAGGCCGCCATCCAAGGCCCCTACCTCGCCCGCCAGGCCGCCATCGTCCGCCCCACCGCGCTCGTCGCCCTTGGCGGAGCAGCAGCCAAGTACGCCTTGTCCACCACCACCGGCATCACCCGCCTCCGCGGGCAGTGGGCCCAGTTCGTCCATACCGACCCGACGCTCCCCGTCATGCCGACCTTCCACCCCGCCTACCTCCTGCGGTCCTACACCCCCGACAACCGCAAGAAGGTCTGGGCCGACCTCCAAGCCGTGCTGAAAAAACTCTGATCTGTGCGCGCGGCCCGCGCAAAAGTGCGTATAGGCTCACTGGCCGCCTTCAATCATCCAATCAGAGCCACCCAACGCGCAACAAAAAACACACGCCTCAAAGGCGTGCGCATATCGACACCCCACGCCGCACCCAGCAGGCACGCCAGTCGGGAAACCACCCTGTTCAAACAAGCCCCAACCACCGGCTCCGCGCGCACAAAACCAGACAAATCGAACAGACACCCGTAAAACCCAAGCCCCCCAACGAGTCGCAACAACCCACGACGCAAACCGTGCCGGCGATGACATCCATCCCCAGCACCCTTCGCGCACACAAACGCACAACCCGCCTGCCATGACACCGCGGCCCCAACCGCCGCACCCAACGCACCCAAGCGCGAGCCGCGTCACCCAAAGGCAGCCGTACGTCCGCTAAATCTCGGACCGGCTTCCAACCCTACTAACAGGATCGAGTACCCTCGGGCGATCGCGGCACCGCAGCTGCAAATGAGCTCTTTCCGCGGGGCTTTCCGGCTTCTTTCTATGTCCGGGCCCGTTTGCTAACCCCGCTTCGCTTAACCACCCTTTACGAAAGGAAACCCATGTTGAAATCGACCCAACGAACCAGCACCCTTGCCCCGCTTCTCGCCACGCTGATGCTCGGCAGCACCGCCGCGTCCGCGATCACCGTCGACGTTGAAACCGACGCCGCCCTGCTCGCCGAGCGGATCGCAGGTGTGGGCATCACCGTCGTCGGAACGCCCACGCTCACCGGCGCGTTCGGCCAGGCCGCGACCTACACCGGCGCGGCAGGGCCCGCCGACGGCGTCGTCTTCTCGACAGGCAACGCCGCGGACATCCCGGGCACCCCCAGCGACGTGCTCAACACCAGCTTCGGCGGCCCAGGCGACGCGGACATCGCCGCCCTGCCAGGCCTGCCCGGGGCTGTCCCCGGCGGCTTGGGCGCCGCGGACGCCGTCGTCCTCGAGTTCGACTTCATCGCCGCGGGCCCTGATGCAAGCTTGAGCCTCTTCCTCGCGACGGACGACCTGGCCAACGGCGGCCAGGCCGACGCCGGACCGCAGACGCACGACATCACCCAGGTGCTCGCCCACGGCTTCAACGACGCCGCACTCGTCTCGATCAACGGCACACCGCTGATCTTCGACGCGAACGCAACCGCGCTCGGCAGCCTGCTCTTCCAGGCGGGCTACGCCAACGGAGCCACCGGAACCAACCCCCTGGGCACAAGCGCCATCTCGGACACCGGCTTCGGCGAGCACTCCGGCGACCTGGCGCAGGGCTTCACCCTCGGCAGCGGCGTCCACACCATCAAGATCGCCATCGCCGACGGCACCGACGGCGGCTTCGACACCGCCCTGTTCCTCCCCAACGGATCGCTCACCGCCGTCCCCACCCCGACAACCGCGGCCCTGCTGATGCCGGCCGCGGTGATGCTGCTGCGCCGCAGACGCTAATCACGCATGCAAAAAGGATCAGATAGCCGGCGGCCTGCGGACGCCGGACGAGAAAGCTCACAGGCTGTACAGACCAGCCGCGGTGTTCACGTCCGGGGCCCGTAGCTCCCCGGCTATTCGGCGCACCGATCATCCACGTTCTCTAAAAACGTTTACAAGATGTGCCCTTGGTGGGATAGGCTTCCAGCCTGTCGCCAAGGCGAAGCCTTGAATCACTCGATTTCTGGTTGCACCGGGTGACAGGCAGGGTGCCTGTCCTGCCTTTTTATACGCATCCTGAGAAGCTGTACAAGAAGGTGGGGTGGGCATCTTGCCCGCCGTTCGGGCGGAGCTCGAGTCTGTAGATTTCACGGCTTCGTCGCGATGGCAGGCTGGAAGCCTACCCCACCCAAGGCAATTCTCGTACACGTTCTAACACCGGACAACCCACGCAACCCGACCGCCGACCTCCTGCATACTCAGCACCGTTGGCAGCCGCCTAGGCCGCTTCGAACCGCCCCAGTTCCACCCCCACCACCTCGCGGTATAAAAACACCATCGCGTTAAGCGCCTGGTTCTGCGAACTCGCCGACACCTTGCGCCGCGTCGCCAGCCCGGTTAGAAACCACTCAACATCCACCGCCCCGAGTTCCTCCGGCGACCGCCACCGCCCATCCCTTGCCCGCACTGCCTTGAGGTACTGCGTGATCCAGTGGCCGTACGCCTGGGCCGTCCGCGGCGAGTACCGCCGAACCCGACACACCTCTTCGACCCGCTGAAGCAGCTTCATTCCAATACCCTAATAGAATACGTACATATATGCAAGTCTATTGTGTAAATTTAGATCGAACAACGACTTGTATGCCCCCACGGGGCAAAGTAAGATGCCGCGATAGGGAAACGGACCCGTTTACTTAATCACTGTTAGGCGACATTGTGAGAGCTTTCTTACTAATGATGATGCTACTCGTTGCCTGTGGGTGCAGTGATCGCATTGCTGAAGACCTCAAAAACCTTTCAGCTGCTAGCACATCAGCAGATGAGCGACAAGCTTTTGACGACCTCTGGCATCATTCAGATACACTCGCGTTCACGCCACGAGATGCCGCCGGCAACCAAGTTTCTATGACAACAGACGATTGGTGGGATAGCGTTGATTACCTGGAACTATCAGTAGACGGACACTCGGTTCGACACGCACTTATTGAGCCAGATAATCTCTTCTACCTGATGCGGGAATAATGTCGCCTAACCAGCGGCTGCAGTTGACCGGCTGCGCCCGCGATCCATAATGGCGTTGTCGGTTTGGAGCCCACTCTCCGCGGGCGGCCGGCAACTGAGCCTTTTACGTTATGCCGCAACAACCTAACTGGAAAATACCGCCAAACCTTTTGCAGCTTCTCGAAGAAGATGAGGATGACATCTGGGAAGACGATCAGTGGGCGCCGGTTTTACTGACCGCGATGGCGGGCACGTCATACGAGGGGCGAGATATCCCGATCATGTGGCAGATCGAGTTCGAACCGCCAGATGGTCGCGATGGTGACGAGTGGGCCGAACTTGTCGCTGAAGCCTTTTCCAAGCGTCACCCTGACCACGCATCAGAGCTTCATAGCGACTCGGAATCCGATACCTGCGTCTTGTGGGTTGAGTCGGAACATACTTGCAAACACTTGATAGAAACTGCATGGCCGCTTGTTTGCGCAGCTGAGGCATAACCAACTGCTGCAGTTGACCGGCTGCACCCGCGTTATGATATGGTTGTCGGTTTGGAGCCTGCTCCCCGCGGGCGGCCGGCAACTGAGCCTTTTACGTTAGCGAGCATGGACGACGACCCAAATGAGATCGTCGCGAGACTGATTGACGGGTGGTGCGAGCGTCGCGCTCTCGGACTGCTGCGTTCCATCCTTGGACCGTGGCCGCACAATGGCCTGACTGATGGCGTCGAGCATTTGCTGCATGCACTCAAGGCCATTCGAAACCGGGATGATCTGCTCGACGATGAAAAAGCAGATGTGAATCAGGCCATTGGGATTTACAGCCGCTGGCTGAATGCTCGCTAACCACCGGCTGCAGTTGACCGGCGACGCCCGCGATATGATGTTGCTGTCGGTTTGGAGCCCGCTCCCCGCAGGCGGCCGGCAACTGAGCCTTTTACGTTAGGAGGCACATGCGTAATCTCATAGTAGCCGGAATCCTGTTTGCTGGTGTTGCTCTCGTGTTCGCCGCAGCACCGGCCGATGACGGCGACCAGCAGAGCCCCGTCGGCACTGTTGCCAGCGTTCGCCTGGGCAACGACGATCTGTCGAAGGACCGACACGATCAGCTTCACTTTTGCGTCTTCGACAATGGCGACGACGACTACATCTACGTCGGCACGAAATACGGCATGTGGTCGAACGGCAAATTCGACCTGTCGATCGATGGCGAGCGGGTTTTTACCGGCCGTGTTCCTCACATGGTTTACGGAGGTGCGATTATCGACATGGGCGATGTTTTAGATGAGCAGCCTCGGTCAAACATTGGCGTCCACATCACGCGGATCACCGGAACATTCAAGTGAATGCCCCCTAACCACTGGCTGCAGTTGACCGGCTGCGCCCGCGATATGATGCTGTTGCCGGTTTGGAGCCCGCTCTCCGCGGGCGGCAGGCAACTGAGCCTTTTACGTTAGACCGCAGTGTGCAAAGACGTATCGTCACGAGTCGCGACGAACTGGAAAAGCTCATCTTCGAGTTGCTTGATGACAACGATGCCGTCGAATGGGACAATGACACCACCTATTCGTACTTGCAGGCTATGGCGGCTTGGCTGCGTGACTCAGATGGGTTCTACCGGAATGTTGGTGAGCAATTCGACACAAACAACCCGTCTTGGCAGTTGTTCGCCGATATGCTCCAAGCAGCCGCAGTCTACGAGTGATGTGGCCTAACCACCGGCTGCAGTTGACCGGCTGCGCCCGCGATCGATAATGTGGTTGTTGGTCTGTAGCCCGCTCTCCGCGGGCGGCCGGCAACTGAGCCTTTTACGTTAGGCTGTTATCGTGGCATGGGGAGATGATTTAAAGGCTGCATTCCCTGACTGGCGAAAAGAATCTGGGCTACGACGCTGGCCAGAGGTTCTTCGTGAACTGTCAGTCGGACAAGCGATAACCGGCAAAGTCGTCGCACGCGCTCCGTTTGGTGTCTGGCTTGATATAGGCGTTAGTTTCCCTGCGCTACTGCTTGTTCCGAATATGAAAGATGCAAAATCTCGTCGCATAAGCTTCGATGAGTACCCAGTTCTTGGCGGTCAAGTGTCGGGACGCATTGTCTCCCTTGGTAAAACCGGCGAGATTGGATTGGCGCAAAACGAGGAACACCCCGTGTAGGGGCACAACCTAGCCACCGGCTGCAGTTGACCGACAACGCCTTTTGCTTGGTCCGTTACTGTCCCTCGCGGGTCATCAGGACCTGGCCTGAGTTGAAGTACGTCAGCTCGATGATCGTCTCGGGGTCGTACACCGCGTCGGGGTCGTAGGACGGCCGGCCTTTGAATCGCTCGGCGACAAGCCTGCGGTAACGGGCGGGGTCCGGCGGGTTGGCGCGGTACGGGTCGGCGTACAGCCCGATCGACTCGAAGGCGATGTTGGGCAGCCGCTTGGCTGCCGATGCGGACTTGTACCGGAAGTCCAGCGCGGCGGCGTCTTTAAAGACCGAGGGGCTGATCCGCCGGTTGCCGTACGCCGTGATGAACGGGACCTCTTTGAGGGGCTTGATGCCGGCATCGCCCCCAGCGACGCGGTAGCGGATGTTGTCGGTGTTGCCATCAAAGTAGTTGCGGCTGAAGTCGCAGTCGATCGGCCAGAACCGCATCTTCTCCTGCGACATGATGCGGTAGAACGCGGGGTACTTCTCTTTCCAGACGGGGTTGGCCCAGCCCGCTTTACCGATCGCGCGTTCGGTACGGTAGATCATGTCGTCCTTGTCGCCTCGCTTGAGCTCGCCGCGGTCGTAGCGTGCCTGTGCCTCGAACTTCCGCTGCGCGCCGATCTCGGTGTTGTAGATGCCGACGTAGCCGTCGAGGAAGATGTTCTCGTTGACGCTGTGGCCCGCGCCGCCGTTAATGAGGACGGCGCGGTGCGCGGCCTTGTAGAAGAGGTTCTGCTTGATGGTGTCGCCCATGTCGCCGTCGTCGGGGTAGATGCCCCCGCGGGGGTGGAACTCGGGGACGCACATGAGGTGGTGGATGAAGTTCTGGCGGTAGACGTTGCCCCAGCTCCACATCTGCGAGCCGCTGTAGATCGCCCCGCCGTCGCCCTCGGCGTAGCCGATGTTGAAGAGCTCGTTGCGTTCGACGAGGTGGTCGTTGCCGCCGACGACCATGACCTGGCCGCTGAAGTTGTGCACGAGGTTGTTGCGGAAGACCTGTCCGACGCCGCGCAGCGCGATCCTGCCGTAGAAGTCGGTCGCGTCGACCTGCGTGAAGTGGCAGTTTCTGGCGAAGTGCTTGGAAGCCTTCAGCGTCCTGGTATCGCCTCCATCGAGTTGCAAGTGTTTGGGCAGGTCGTAGAGGTCGCACGACAGGATGCCGCAGGCAGAACCGCCGCTGATGAGGACGCCGGGCCGGCTGCTTTTGCGGACGACGCAGCCGGCCAGCACGACCGATGCGCTGTCTTGGATGTCGACGACGGCCCGGCCGGACGAGACGCCCTGGAAGACGAGCCCCTCGATACGGATGTCCGAGGTGCTGCTCGCGACGACCATCGATCCGCCGGCCCAGACGGTCAGTGGTGTCTTGCCCGCGTCCGCCTCACGGGGCCAGAACAGCAGCAGGTGGCGTGTTTCGTCGTAGAAGAACTCGCCGGGGGCGTCCAACTCGCAGAGCAGGTTGGTCGCGTAGAAACGGCGTGCCGGCTTGCGCTGCTCGACGCCGTACCGGCTCTCTGTTTGGAGTTGCACCACCCCGTTGCTCGCGCGTGCAATCGGGTGCGACTCGAAGTACCAGTCGTGCGCCAGGTAGCCTTTGACCTTGGCTTTCTGGAAACGCCTGAGCTCTCGCTCCCACGCCGATACGTCGTGCCCGTAAACGGTAAACCGCCCACCGATCGGGGCGGCAAATGAAGACTCGGGCCGGCCCCCGAGTGTCCGCCCCTTCGCGTAGACCGCGCCTTTGTCTAAGATCGTCTCGATATGCGCGAAGCCGATATTCGGGTACCGGGCGACCCGCATCATCAGGTCGCCTTGGGACATACGCGCCTCGCCGGAGGTGAGCAGCCGCCTGATCAGCGGGTCCTGGATGCTTAGCTGCAGGACCATGCCGCGTGCGGGTCCGGGCAGCAAGGGGTCTTCAGCGGCCGTAGCGGACCGCCAATCAATCGCCAGCCCGCCGTCAAACACGGGCTTGTGTTCCCCAACACCCCGGATCACAAGCGGGCGGTCCGGACGGCCGGCGTGCTTCTTATCCAGTCGGATGTGCTGCCCGAAATAACGGCCCGGCAAGACGCGTATCTCGTGGGCCCGCCCAAGCGCGGCTCGATCCAAAGCAACTTGGATGCTGGCGAGTGCCTCTTGAGGACGGGTGCCCGAACGGTTGTCCTCGCCGTTGGGGCCGACGTAGAGCACACCAGCCTCAGCACGCGGGAAGGCCGAAAGCGCAATAAAGCAAAAGACCCAGGCTGCAATAACAAGCGAATATGGTTTCAATCAGCACCTCAGCAATGAGGGAATGGAATGCAGTGCCTAGCCGGAAGCAGCGACGCCCTTTCAAAACACTGGGTTACGCGACTTAATGAGTTCAAGGTGATTTAAGTTGAGAGGCATTCGATGAAGCCGTGTGATTGGGTCCTCACGCAAAAACCGCAGCAGCACACGCCGGGCCCGCGTGGCTTGTAATGGTTCTTCTGAATAAGGCGTGCCGGGTCTTGACTTCGTACCCCGCATCGGTGGCATCGTCATCATTGGAGCCGCCGTCACTGCCTACCGACCGCTTCGCCGCCGGGCTTGCTGACTTAACTGGTACGGACTTCGAAGATCGGCTTGCGAAGCTTACGGAGACCGTACTGCATGGGGCGGCACGGGCCCGCCCAGGCCGCATCAGAAGGCAGCACGATCGGACGACCGATGCGAGGCAGCGGTGATTTCACTCCACAGATTGCTCCGGCCTGAGCGGACTGCACGCTCATCACCTGCTTCCGTTTAAATGCCGGCAAGCCCCCACACACACGGTTGAAAGATGTCGTGATCAATACTATTTAAAAAACACTAAGGTATTTCATTGAATATACTTATATCTATTTTAAATCAAATCCAAAGCCCGTCCCCTAGCCTGCTTTGCCAGTAATTCGAGTTCTGGTATACCCCTATCGTGTGTTACACTGTATAGGTAGTGCGGCCTAAGAGGAGTTCCAGAGTTGATTTTTAGAGTTTCCAGAATCGTTTTGTTATTCGCAGCGGTCTGCCTTGTCTCGTTCCACGCGAAAGCGGGTCCTGATGGCGAGACCTACTTCATTGGCAACAGCTTGACTTGGGATGGCCGGCCGAACGAGTTCGCCGATATGGCCGGCCAGCTTGGGCTAGATATCGAGCCCGGCCACTACATCCGCACTAACTCAAGCCTCGGTCAGATTTGGGACAACCGCAACAACATGGGCGAGTCTTACAATACGTTCGACTCATTGATCGATGGCCTGAGTCAGCCCTGGGATGTCGTCACGTTTCAACCCCACTTTGGCCGGCTTAATGAAGCTAACCAAGGCAGCTTCGGCGGCGACCGAAACACCATTGTTGATCTCGTTTCGATCTATCGAACAGTACAGCCAAACCATCAAACGCGTTTTTATATCTACGAGGGCTGGGTGACACGGAGTACCATTGGCCAAGGAGACTGGCAATCGGTTGAAGGCGGCTACAACGACGCCGATGAATTCACCCGTTCGCTTGAATACATGAACCAGTTGCTAGCCGAGGTCCGTACCGCGCTGCCCGGTGAGACCATCGGGATTATCCCGACGGGCAGCGTGTTCGAAGCGGTGCATGCCGCGATCGAGGCGGGCGAGATACCAAACCTCACAACCCCATCCTCCATCTACCGAGACGATGTGCACGCCTCGTATAGTTGGGGCAGAGCCGTTGCGAAGTGGACCAATTTCGCGACCATCTACGGACAATCGCCCGAGGTGCTGGCATCCGAGTTCCAGCTTACGGACACCGAACGCGCGTTGCAGGCGGTTGTCTGGGACACCGTGACGCTCAGGCCCGAGTCGCTTGTTCCAGAACCCACCACGTTCGCGACGCTTTGTATGGGATGCCTGCTGCTTTCCCGTCGGCGGAAATCGCTGGCTTAAGCAAACGGCACCGCTCCACTCCGAGTGGCATCGACAAGCACACAAGCAAAAAGCCCGCCGCAACGCGCGGCGGGCTCGCTTGACCTTCGATAACAGAAAGGCGTCTTAATTCTTGACTTCATACTCCGCGTCGATGACATCGTCATCGCCGGTGTCGCCGCCGCTACCCGCGCCCGTATCGGCACCTTCGCCGCCGGGCTGGGCTCCTTCCGCAGCGCTGGCCTCGTAGATCGCCTTGCCGAGCTCCTGGGTGTCCGTCTGCAAGGCCGTTAGGGCGGCCTGGATCGCCGCGGCGTCATCGTCCTTGATCTTCTCTTCGACGTTGCTCAGTGAAGACTCGATCTTGCCACGGATCTCCGAACCCACCTTCTCGCCGTGCTCCTCGAGCTGCTTGCGGGTCTGGAAGACGATCTGGTCGGCCTGGTTCTTGAGGTCGACAAGCTCACGGGCCTTCTTATCTTCCTCGGCGTGGGCCTCGGCGTCCTGCTTCATCTTCTCGATCTCGGCTTCGGAGAGGCCCGAGCTGCCGGTGATCTCGATGTTGCTTTCTTTGCCGGTGCCCTTGTCGGTCGCCTTGACATTGAGGATACCGTTGGCGTCGATCTCGAAGGTGACCTCGATCTGCGGCATGCCGCGCGGGGCAGGCGGGATGTCGGTCAGGTCGAACTGGCCGAGCGTGCGGTTGTCCTTCGAGAACTCGCGCTCGCCCTGCAGGACGTGGATCGTCACGCTGGGCTGGTTGTCGGCCGCGGTCGAGAAGACCTGGCTCTTACTCGTCGGGATCGTCGTGTTCTTCTCGATGAGCTTGGTCATCACCCCGCCCATCGTCTCGATACCCAGCGATAGCGGGGTCACGTCCAGCAGCAGCACATCGCTGTCGCCGCCCGAGTCGAGCACGCCGCCCTGGATCGCTGCGCCGAGCGCAACAACCTCGTCCGGGTTGATCGATTTGTTCGGGTCTTTACCGAAGAGCTCCTTGGCGATGTCCTGCACCTTGGGGATGCGGGTCGAGCCGCCGACGAGGACGACCTCGTCGATGTCGCCGGTCGACAGGCCGGCGTCTTTGAGCGCGGTCAAAACCGGCGCCTTGATGCGCTCAAACAGCGAGTCGCAGATCTCTTCAAACTTGGCGCGGGATACGGTGATCTGCAGGTGCTTTGGGCCTTCGTTGGTCGCGGTGATGAACGGCAGGTTCACGGTCGTCGACTGAGCGGTGGATAGTTCGCACTTGGCCTTCTCTGCGGCCTCTTTCAGACGCTGCAGCGCCATCGCGTCCTTGCGGAGGTCGATGCCATCGGTGCGGTTGAACTCGTCGGCGAGGAAGTTGATGAGCGCCTCGTCCCAGTCGTCGCCGCCGAGGTGGCCGTCGCCCGAGGTCGAGAGGACTTCGAAGACGGTGGTGCCGTCGGCCTCACCGATGTCGAGGATGGAGACGTCGAACGTGCCGCCGCCGAGGTCGAAGACGGCGATCTTCTCGTCCTGCTTC
>JBCDKD010000096.1:0-13863 GCA_039024275.1 Planctomycetota bacterium
AATGAGGATGCCGGTTTCGCCCTGGGCCTGCTGTTCGGGTTGTTTCGCTTCGTCGACCACGCCCTTACAGTGTAGGGGGAGACGCGAAGCGTCCCGTGAATCGCACTAACCCAGATCATGTAAACGGGACGCTTCGCGTCTCCCGCTACACTGTAAGGGCGTGGTCGACGAAGCGAATCAACCCGAACTGCAGGCCCTGGGCGAAACCGGCATCCTCTTTGCCGACCTGTCCGGCTATTCGCAGCTGGTCTACCAGTGCGTCGGGGACGAAGCGAAGCTCAAGCGCCTTGGGCTCGCCTTGTTCCGCCTGTTTAACGACGCCTCGGCCGACCACCCGGACGTGAGCGTCGAGGGTTATGCCGGCGACGGCTTCCTCGCGCTGGCGCACGGCAAGAAGCCGGCCAAGGCGATCTACGACTTCGCGACGACCGTTCATGAGCGTTTCGACCAGGATGTAAAGTCGCTGCTGCTGAACCTGGGCTTCCGTGTGAGTGTCTCGCTGCGGACGGGGATGCACGTCGGCAAGGTCTGGCAGATGCCGATGAGAGAAACGATCGACGCGGGGGTTGCGCCCATGGCCGTCAACCTTTCTGACGCGATCGTGGTCGCCAGCCGGGTGGTGACCGGGCAGACGTGCCGGCGGTTCGGGGTGGGCGTGACGCGGACCTGCTACAAAAGGCTGATGCTGGCCGGGGGCAAGGACGTGCGCGAGCCGGACGAGGTGATCCAGGACCGCAACCAGTACCCCGAGCCGGTCGAGGTGTACCGGCTGACGGACGAGGAGCACGAGAAGATCCTCGGGCGGTAACGTTCCACGACCACGGGTCGTCTTTGAATACTTACATGTGGGGCAGGCATCCCTGTCTGCCATCGGCCCTTGGCCGAACCATCAACCTATAGATGCTCGCTTCGCGAGATGGCAGACAGGAATGCCTGCCCCACCAAGAGAGTGACAGGCTTGCCCCAAGACATCTACCAACTCGTGAAGGGCGACAGCCAGTTGGCTGAAGAGCTAGCCAAGGCGGTGCGGTCTGTTGGTGCGCAGGAGGGGTCGATCCTGCTGCTCACGCCGTCGGGCCAGGCCTTGCGGTTTGCATTGTGCAGTTCGCCCGAGAGCGGCAGGCTGATCGACACCCAGCAGCCGGTGACACGCGGGGTGGTTGGCCTGGTCGCGTCCTTCCAGCAGCCGACGATCAACAACGCGCTGCACACCGACCCTCAGCACGACCCGTCGGTCGACGAGAAGGTTGGGACGACGACGCGCAGCCAGATGGCCGTGCCGCTGTCGGACGCGTACCAGGAGTACGGCGTCGTCACCGCGATCAACGCACACAACGAAAGCGGCTTCACCAACAACAACCTGCAACAATACTTGGGCGCCGCCAAAGCGATCACCGCGCGGCTGGCCGAACTGGCGGGAGGGCTGGCCCGTGCGTGAATCTGCTGCGCATCGCCGGCTTGGGCTCCCTCTCCCTTTTAGGGAGAGGGCGTGGGGTGAGGGTGGCGTGTCCGATCGGGATGCCTCTTACCGCATGCCTTTTTTGGCACAACGCCCGCCCCTCTCTCTAAGAAGGAGAGGGAGCTATCACGCTGCGATCGGGGGCTCTCGTGCTTGAAGTGCATTCCATCCTTGAATCGCTCGGCGGGCACGACGGTAGCGGCGTGCGTGTCGCGATCATCGACACCGGTGTCGAGCAGGACCACCCGTGGGTCGGCGGCAAGCTCGCTGAGTCATACGGTGTAGTGACCTTCGACGACGGTCGAACGGATATCGAGCCTAGCGAGCCCATGGATGTCTGCGGGCACGGCACCGCGGCGGCGGGACAGATCCGCCGGGTCGCGCCGGGGGCCGAGTTGATCAGCATCCGCGTGCTGAGCGAGACGCGTGAGGGATCGAGCGAGGCGTTGGTCTCGGCGCTGCAGTGGGTTGCGGAACAGGATGTGCAGGTCGTCAACATGAGCCTGTCGACGCTGCGGCTGGCGCTGGCGCTGCGCATCGGCCACGCGGTGGATGAACTCTACGCCAAGCACGTGCCGTGTATTTGTGCGAAGGGCTACCAGCAGGACGGCCGGGATTATCCAACCAGCTTTGGCGCGTCGATCGGCGTGACCTACGACGACCTCGGACCCGTCGAGCTGCGCTACCGCGAAGGCGAGATGGTCGAGTTCGTCGCGCACGGCGTAGACAGCGTGGTCGCCTGGCAGAACGGGTCGACCCGCAAGGTCACCGGCTCGAGCTACGCGACCCCGCTGGTCAGCGGGCTGGTCGCGCGGATGCTCTCGGCCAAGCCCGGCCTGTCGGTCTTCGAGATCAAGACACTGCTGAAGGCTTACGCGGACCATTATGCCAAGGGCTGGCGCGCTGACTGGATGGGCCGGATCGAGCGTCTAGCGTCTAGCGTGTAGGGCCTCGCGTCAAGCCTATCTCCGCCTGGGATGTTCGGGAGGGCGAGGCCCTTGGCAAGCCGGGTTTCAACGGTGCACGAAGCGTAAACAAGTGGCCTTTCGCCGCATGCGATTCGTGCCACTCGCTCACGCTTCATGCTCTGGCAAGGCATCGGCTCGGCATTGCCATACTCGACTGTCTCGACGCTGTGCCCTGCACGCCAGACGCTCTTGATATCGCGTCCAATCTGTATGTACACACTTCAAAAAATTGTTATGTACGCGTAATTTATCCAGAAACGGGTTCGTCCTTTCCCTCCGGCCGGTACTGAATTGCTAATCCTGGCACGCCCAGCTGGGAAAGGACCGTGCGTCGTGACCCAACCAACCAACCCCTACCGGATCGACTCCTACCCCCCCAACCCCAACGACATCCGCAAGACCATCCCGGTCGTCACCGACAGCCTCGCGCGCAAACTAAATCCGGGAAACTGGACGCAAAAAGATGACAGGCCCGGTTTTAGAGGCGACAATAGCAAGCACGCCGAGAAAGAACTGCGGCGTGCCTCGATGCCCCGGCCCCAAAGCCACATGGACAACCTCCCACAGCCCGGTGAGACGCAAGAGCAGTGGTACGCCCGGATCGTCGGCGACTACTACCGCTTCCTCTATGCCACGGCCTACCCGATCGTCCGCAACGCGACGGACGCGGAGGACGCCGTGCAGACCGCGACCCTCAACGGCTTCAAGCGGCTGGACGCGCTCAACGACGAGCGGGCCATCGTGTCGTGGATGGCGATGATCACCCGCAACGCCGCCCTGGACATCGTCCGCAAGCGCAAGCGGACCGCGGGCGGCACCGGCGCGGCAGATGCGGAGGAGATCCAGATCGCCGCCGAGTCGCCGGACGAGCGGTACCAGATGGACGACGATCAGCGCCGGATCGTGTTCGACGCGATCGAAGAGCTGCCCGAGAGCCAGGCCGCGGTGATCACGCTCCGGCACGTCGAGGGCCTGGAAATCGCCGAGCTTGCCGACAGACTGAACATCACGGCCAACAACGCCCGCGTCCGCCTGTTCCGCGCCTACGAGAAGCTGCGTGCCAACCCCAGCATCCGCACCGCGCTGGGTCTTGACGAGGTGTGACCCGGCCGGTTCCGGTTGTACGGCCTGATCAGCCTGTGACGCCGAGGCTTCCATGCGGCTGGTAAAAAAACTTGCCTCCCCCGATACCGCCGCTGTAACACGGTTGGGCGACCCCCGTCTTTCTTAGAGCCATGGATCAGATTCCGTGGGCAAGGAAGGATGCCATGACCGATCAGCAACACAACCCCATCGAACGCGAGCTCCGGGAACAGGAAACGACCGAGCTGTGCCTCACCAGCTTCTTCGCATCGATCGTTCCGCCAACCGGTGCCCGCGAGCGACTGCTCGCCAAGCTAGAAAACGCCTTCCACGAGTCAATGCTGACCCTCGATGACGGCGGCCCGTACAGTTTTGAAGAAGCCGCGGCGCTGGCCCAGATCGACGATGTCTCGACCGACCTCCTCGCCGCAGGCCTCGAAGAAGAACCCATCGACGAAGATGGGTTCGACGACGAAGAATAGGCTAAATATCAGTACCGACCACGCACGGCCGGGACGTCTTTCGTCTTCCTCCTCCTAAGACCAAGGCGCCCCGGTTTTTTTATGCGCCGATCGGTGCGTGGCCCGCGGCAACCAACCGCGGCACGTGCGTTAGACTCATGGCACACTACGACACACGCGGTCTCCCCGCCGGACCTACACGATGACACAACGCCTCGCCCTGCTGCTGCTCGCCGTCTCCACCCTGCTCGCCGGTCAAACACCGGCACAGCAATCACCCGGCAAGCCAAACGTCGTCATCTTCTTCACCGACGACCAGGGCTACGGCGACCTGTCCTGCTTCGGCAACCCCACGATCCACACGCCGCACCTCGACCAGATGGCGGCCGAAGGCATGAAGCTCACGCAGTTCTACGTCGCCTCGCCGGTCTGCTCACCCTCGCGGGCCGCGCTTTTGACGGGCAGCTACCCCAAGCGGATCGGCATGCACAAGCACGTGATCTTCCCGCAGTACGACTACGGGATGCACACCGATGAGCACACCATCGCCGATATGCTCCAGGCCAAGGGCTACGCGACCGGTATGTTCGGCAAGTGGCACCTTGGGCACCGCAGGGGGTTGCTACCGACCGACCAGGGCTTCGACACCTGGTACGGCATCCCGTACTCCAACGACATGTCCACCTACCACCGAAACGAGAAGACGGGCTACAAGTACAACCTCCCGCTGATGCGCGACGACAAGGTCCTCGAATGGGAGCCGGACCAGCACGTCTTCACCAAAAACGCGACCGAGGAAGCGATCAAGTTCATCGAAACCAACAAGGACAAGCCCTTCTTCGTCTACATCCCCCACGCCATGCCCCACATCCCGATCTACGCCAGCAAAGAATTTGAAGGCAAGAGCAAGCGTGGGCTCTACGGCGACGTCATCGAAGAGATCGACTGGTCCGTCGGCCAGGTGATTGAAACGCTCAAGAAGCACGGCCTCGACGAAAACACCCTCGTGATGTTCGCCACGGACAACGGCCCGTGGGAGCCCTTTAAGCAGTACGGCGGCTCGGCCGGCCCGCTCCGCGGCGCGAAGGGCAGCAACTGGGAGGGCGGCCAACGCGTGCCCTGCATCATCCGCTGGCCCGCGGAGGTCCCGGCCGGCAGCGTCTGCATGGAGCTCACCCGGTCGATCGACATCCTCCCCACCCTCGCCGAGATCACCGGCGGCAAGTTGTCCGACAACACGATCGACGGCGGCTCGATCAGGGGCCTGCTGACTGGTCGGGACGGCGCGACCTCGGCCAGCGATACATTCATCTACTACTCCGCCCGAGGCGAACTCAACGGCATCCGCAAAGGCCCGTGGAAGATGCTCTTCAACGGCAGGGAAGCGAAAGAAGCAGGCGGCACCGCCCTCTTCCACCTCGAGATCGATATCAGCGAGAAGTGGAACGTCGCCAAGAACAAACCCGAGCTGGTCGAGGAGCTCAAGGCCCTGGCGATCAGGCTCGACAACGAGATCACCGCGAACGCCCGCCCGACGCTGACGGTCGCCGAGAAGCTGTTCGAGTTCCCGAACAAGAAGTCCAAGGACCCCAACCCGAACCAGCAGGGCCGCGGCCCGGACCCGGACTGAGCCGACCAGGCAGGGCTTACGACCCGCCAGGGCTGTTTCCCAGGCTTTCTTCAAAAAATCTCACGGCAGCGCGCAACACTTTACTCCCTTCGGGGAACTTATTAGTGGGCAGCTCCTCTTCTGAGCCGCCCGTTGATTGGCGTGGAGTGTTGCATGTCCGACCGCTACCTCAATACCGAGCAGGCCAGGCAGCTCGCCGTGCACTGGGCACGGACCGAGCCGATCGTGCGGGTCTATATCGCCTCGGTCATCGGCGACAGCAGCGCGATCGACGACATCGTCCAGGACGTCGCCTCGGTCGCCACCGAGAAATTCGAAACGTTTGATCCCGAGGTCGGCGGGTTTTCACACTGGGCTATGGGCATCGCACGCAACCGCGTGTCTAAATCTATCCGCAGCAAGGTCCGCGACCGGCACGTGTTCTCCGGCGAACTGATCGACGAACTGGCGGGCGTTGTTTCCGAACTACAGCCCGAGATCGACGCCCGCAAGAACGCCCTGCAGCAGTGCCTCGAGGGCCTCAAGGGCAGGTCACGACGCATCATCGAGATGCGCTACCAGTGGGGCCGGCAGGTGCAGCAGATCGCCGAAGAGCTTGGCATCAGCCGGGTCGCGGTGTCGGCGGTGCTGCTGCGTGCCCGCAAGGCGCTGGGCGACTGCATCGAGACGCGTCTGAAACGGGGGGGACGCCCGTGAACGACCCGCGCGAAACGATCGCCGCCTACTTCGAAGGCAGGCTCAGCGCCGACCAGGTCGCCGAGTTGGAGGCTTGGCTGCGTGAAGACCATGAGCGTACACGCTTGCTTGTCCGCGAAGCGATGATCGGTACCCACCTCGTTGAGCTGCTCTCCAAACAGAACCTGGAGCACATGATTTCCGACCCGGAAGATGCCTTCTCGGACGATCCGGGTACGGATCAACACGTGTTATTGGAAACGATGATCCAGGCCGAGGAACGGGGCGAAGACCTGGACCCGATGGCGATGGCCGCGGCGCGTTTCCCAAAGCCGATCAAGGAGACGCCGAGCAGGCGGGACTACTTCGCCGCCGGCCGGTACCTCTACGAGCACTACGTCACGCCGCGTGTCATCGGCACCACAGCGGCCGCCGCGGCGCTGCTGCTGGGCGCGGTCCTCGCCATCGTGTTCCTGACCAGCGGCAACGGCACGCCTGATATCGTGGAAACGCCCGGCTTAAAACCGACGGCACCGTCGCCTGACCCCGACCGCGTCGTGGCGACGGTGACCGACCAGGTCAACGCCCAATGGGTCAGCGCGAACGGCCAAGGGGCGCTCCCCGACCGGATGCTGCTGGCCACCAACCAGCGGCTGACGCTGGTGCAGGGCTTCGCCGAGATCACGACCAAGCGCGGCGCGAAGGTGCTCCTCCAGGCCCCGGCCACCGTCGAGACGACCGACAGCGACAACGCGATCCGCCTGCACCGCGGCAAGCTGGTGGGCCGGTGCGAGACGCCCCAGAGCAAGGGCTTTACCGTCCACGCGCCTGGGCTGGACGTGGTCGACCTGGGCACCGTGTTCGGCGTCGAGGCGGATACACAGGCCGGCAGCACCGTCCTGGTGATGGACGGCTCGGTGCGGGCCCAGCCGACGGAGCAGTCGCCGCGTGCATTCGAGCCGGTGGTGCTGCGGAAGGACGAGGCCCGCCGTGTGCAACCGCAGACCGGCTCGTTGGAAACGATCGCGGCGACCGAAGCCCCCGGGTTCTACCGCGAGGCGCCGCACCCGTATGTCGTGGCGGTGTTGGATGCCCGGCCGGTGGCGTACTGGCGGTTTGAAGAGCAATCGGGCAGGGCGGTTGTCAACGAAGCCGACGCGCGTCGCGACGCGCTGCAGATGGTCGGGCCTGCAACGCTGACCGACGACGGCCTGCTCGGCAGGGCCGGCCTGCTCACCAACCGCGCTGAGCCTTTCGGCTACTTCGAGACGGCTAACCCGATCGACCAACTCGCCGGTTTTGAAGAGGGCACGATCGAGTTCTGGTACTACGCGGACCACCACCACAAAGTCGAGGATGAGCGCGAAAACGCGATGTTGATCAGCCTCTTCGACGCGGGCCAGGTGCTTGACGAGCCGGGCAGCACGTCCAAACAGATGATTGCGGTCGAACTGACCGACGACTCCTGGCTCTTCGACACCGGCCGTGCGACGCCTGCCGGCTGGCTTCCAAACGCGATGCGGGTCTACCCCGAGTTCTTCATCGACGGCCAAGACCGCCGCGACCTCTACTCCGACCACAAGCACCCGGTCCAGCGCTGGCAGCACGTCGCGCTCGTGAAAGACCAAGACAGCATCATGCTGTACCTCGATGGCGAGCCCGCCCAAGCGATGCCGCATGCCTTCGGCCCGATCACACCCGTCAGCGTCCGGCTGGGCCGCACCTACCCGTTCAAGGTGCGGGCGGATGCAAGCGACCCGGACTTCCACGCGCCCCCCCGTCCCTGGATGGGCCGGCTCGACGAGGTCGCGCTCTACGACAAGCCTTTGACCGCCGAGCAGGTCGCCCGGCACCACGCGCTCGCCACCGGCGGGGACGCCCCATGACTCTTGTTACAGAACCGCCCGCTTTTGGGCACCCGTGCACTTCCGCACAAACCGACTCCCTTCACCCCTGTTACCGCTTTAGGAGGTTAACAATGAAACGTTTCTTCACCACCGCATCACTCCTGGCCGTGTCGATCACGGGTATACAGGCTTCGGCTGGCACCATTGTCTTAGATGCCACAACTAACAATGGATCACTAGATATACCGCTCGCGATCTCCCAAGACGATGGTAATGGTGGCACTGAAATTGTGAGCGCTGGCAACAATACCGGAGCGACCATCTTCGGGATTGGTGGAGGCGGCGGCACGCGTGCAGCCCGTAATAGTGACGGCGTGATTGAAATTCCGGGCTGGACGCTGACGTTCACGAACACGACGACCTTTGGTGGCATCAATTTCACGGAATCGACACCTAGCCGAGACGGCCAGCAAGCACTCGTTCTGAATAACAGCGGTCAGGTAACTGCACGAACAAACGAAATATTCACAACGATCAACACCGGTGACATCATTAAGTGGCGTGGTTCATTTGGCCTCAACGCATTAGATGGCGACGATAACTTGGCATATAACCTGGGTTTGTTTTTTGATGGAAGCTCGACCGAGAACCGTGTCCTAGGAACGATCCTTACCGATGAACTCGGCTACGTCGATTACTCAGGCGAGTTCGAGTACACCGGGCCGGGGGCGTCATCGATCCAACTTGGGTTCGTGATCAACTCTGATAATTCGAACCTTGGTGGACAAGGTCTTGCAGACGCGTTCTACCTGGAGATTGTTCCCGAGCCTTCCTCGCTCGCGCTGCTCGGCCTCGGCGGTCTGATGATCGCCCGCCGTCGCCGCGACTAACCCGGATCCTCCTTCAAGGCCGCGGGCCGCCGAGAGACGGCCAGCGGTTTTCTGCCTGTTCATCTCGAATTGGGCAACACTCAAGCTGTTTTGTATCACTTGAAGAGGACCCGATCATGAAGCTTCCACTCAAGCGTGCGTTTACCCTCATCGAACTGCTTGTCGTGATCAGCATCATCGCGCTCTTGATCGCGATTTTGCTGCCCGCGCTGGGCAAGGCCCGTGAGGCGGCGCAGGTCTCGCAGTGCCTCAGCAATCACCGCCAGGTCGCGGGAGCGGTCACGTCTATGTCGGTCGACCTGGGTGAGATCCCCGAACACCCGCGGCACGGTACACAGGTCATCTCGCACACGGCCGGGGGCAACCCCTCCGACGAACGCGAGGTCTACACCGACTACCTCGGCACGCATCTCGTCTTCTACTGCCCTGCGGACGCGTCGGGCGACCTGAACCCCGACGACTGGCTGGACCAGCCGCAGTTCGCGCTGGTCAACATCAGCACCGGCATCCTTGCAACGTACAAGCCGGTCGGCAACCCCAACCCCGGCTGGGGAAGCCAGGACTGGGTCCGACTCAAGGACCCCGACGCCATACGACGCACGAACCGGCCGCGGAACTTTGAAGAAGCCTTCAATGCCTCCGAACTGGGCATGACGACGGACAGCCAGCAGTCGTATTCGGATTCGAGCGGCGGGGTGGCGACCTTCCCGGGCCTGCCGACCTACGACGACAGCACGAGTTATGCCGGCAACTTCCCGCACCGCGACGCGAACGACAGCTGGCTGGGCACGACCACGGCGTTCTACGACGGGCACGCCGAGTTCGGCCGACGGTCCGACATCGTCGATGAGGACGACCTGCGCGGCAGCGCGGAGTACTTCCAGTTCAACACGCGGGGCTCGTATGAAGTGCCGATGTGGTGGTAGCACACGGCGTGCGTGATAAGGCCATCGAGATTTCTGGCGTCGGGTGGGATGGCGTGTGGCCGGGGGTGCAGGCCCGGCGCCCCCGGAATGGTTTGTCTTGATTGATGCGTGGCGGTGAGTTGCGGCGGCCCGCTGATGCGACGCGACGGGCATCCGGCCACGGCAGGCATGCCATCGCACACGCGGTGCCTGGATTGGGGGGTCGCTATACCGCTGCATCGCGTAGCCGGCATTGGGGGCCGGGTGGGGGTTGTCCTGGCTGTGCGCGCGAAGATGGTGGTTGGGGTTTGATTGAGGGGGATTGCATCGCTACGGGTGGGAACCCGGAGCGGGTGGAACTGTCTCGAGCTTCAAGATTTCTCTTGTTTGTGGCTGCTCCGGGCTCCCACCCGGGGTTGTGGGATTGCGTGTGCGCGGCGGTGCTGGGGTTGTGCGTGCCGGGCTTCCGCCTCTTGATCGAAGGCGACCAGTGAGCTTATACGCACTCTCGCTTGAAATTGGCTGAGACCGGGTATCGATTGAGACGGCCGATTTAGTCGCGGACTGTGATCGTCGGGGTCGCTTGTTCCAATTCCAGCGAGACGGTCGCGACCTGCTCGGAGACGGCCTGGGCCAGGGCGTCGAGTTCTTCGGCAAGCTGCGGGTCGCCGGTGAAGTTGGCGAGGGGGTCGCCGGCGTCGGCGTTGTAGCGCAGTGCGGTGTTGATGGGGATCTGGCCGAGGACGGGCAGGCCCTGCTGGTGGGCGAGCATCTGGGCGCCGCCCTTGCCGAAGAGGTCGTACTCCTTGCCGTCGTCGCCGATGAAGTAGGACATGTTCTCGACCAGGCCCAGCACCTCGATGCCGAGCTGCTTGAACATCGCGATGGCGCGTTTGGCGTCGTCCTGGGCGACCTTCTGCGGGGTGCACACAACGACGGCGCCGGTGAGGGGCAAGAGCTGGGCCATGGTCAGCGGTACGTCGCCGGTGCCGGGGGGCAGGTCGATGACGAGGTAGTCGAGTTCGCCCCAGTTGGTCTGGGTGGCGAGCTGGCGGAAGGCGCCGTGGGCCATGGGGCCGCGCCAGATGAGTGCCTGGTCGTCTTCGACGAGCGAGCCAACGGACATGGCTTTCAGGCCATGCACGTTGTAGGGGATGATGGTGTTACCGACGGCCTTAGGCGGGTAGGCGGACGTGCCGAGCATGGTGGGGACGGAGGGCCCGTAGATGTCGCCGTCCATCAGGCCGACCCTGTTGCCCTGCCGGGCGAGCGCGACGGCGAGGTTGACGGAGATCGTGGACTTGCCGACCCCGCCCTTGCCTGCGCCCACGGCGATGATGTGCTTGACATCTGGGAGCGGGTTGCCCTCGCGGGCCTGGTCCTGCGGGTTCTGCTGGGGCTGCTCGGTGCCGGTCCTGGCCTTGACGGGCTCGGGCTTGGCGGTGGTGAGGCCGGCGGAGAACTCGATCTCGACGCCGGTGAGGTCGGGGACGCCGGCCAGGGCGGTTTCGATGTCTTCTTTGAGGCGCTGACGGATCGGGCCGGTCAGGGATTCGAGGCGGATGCCGATCTGGGCGACGCCCCGCTCGCTGACCTCGACGTGGCGGATCCGGCCGAGCGTGACAAGGTCGCGGTGCAGCTCGGGGTCGTTGACGCCCTGCAGGGCGGTGTAGATCGCGTCTTCAATGGCCATATCCGCATTCTAGGCCTCTGAAGAGGGGGTTGCAGACCGCTGACGCGGGAAAAGAATAAGGATGCAATAGTCCGAACCGATGAGCGTTTTGCGTGTAATAACGGCAGGCAAGGTTGCCCGCCCCCTCCGAACCAATCCACAAGGAAACGATGATGACACGTAACCCCCTGCTCGCTCTGACCACCGCCGCCCTGCTCGCCGCGGGCTCCGCTTTCGCCGGCCCGAACTGCGATAAGAACTGCCCGAAAGACGGCTCGCAGGACGACGTCTACGAGGTCCGTGCCGAGGGCGAGAAGAAAGGCGGATGCAAGAATAAGGACCGTGACGGCAGCGATGACGGCGTCTACGAAGTCGCCGAGCGCGAAGGAATGGAGGGCAAAGAAGGCAAGCGCGAGCGCGGCGAACGCCCCGAACGCAAACGGCACAGCCCGCTGAAAGACCTCGGCCTGACCGAGACGCAGCAGGAAGAAGCCAAGGCCATCTTTGCCTCTGCCCGCGAAGAAGCCAAGGAGCTGATGGAAGACCTCAAGGCCAAGAAGGATGCTGGGGAAGAGATCGACCGCGGGTCGGTCCGAGAGCAGATGATGGCGATCCGCAAGGGCGCGATGGATGAGGTCTATGAGACCGTGCTCAACGACGAGCAGCGTGCGAAGGTCGACGAGCGCCGGGCCAAGATGGAAGAGCGTCGTGCCCAGCGTGAAAGCGAAGGCGGCGAGCGGCCCGAGCGCAAGGGCAAGGGCGAGAAGCGGGACCGCGGCGGCGACGACGGCCTGGACCTCTGATCCGCGGCATCACGCATCATCCGAAACAAACGCAACCGCCCCGACGCTGATCGGGGCGGTTGTTGTATTGGCGATGGCAGCCAGCCAAGCCAGTCCATATAGTGGCGGCGATGCCGAGCGCTCCGCTTAGTTCCGTCCTGGCCGGGGTGAACTCGATCGGGCTGTTCGCCTCGCGCGCGTTTGTATCCGCGTTCGCCGTCGCAGCAATACTCAAGTTCGGGCCACGGATCGGCTTCCTAAACGACATCGGCTTGCTCGCGCAGGTCCACAGCGTGCCGAGTTGGTTCACGCACGACCTGACGGTCACGCTGCTCGGCGTGCTCGCGTTGCTGGAGATCGCCGCGACGAAGTCAGCCGACGCGCGGGCCCTGCTTGCACAGGTCGATCACTACCTCAAGTCGGGCATGGCGTTCCTCTCAACGCTCGCGGTCAGCGGGATCATCACCGCGCAGGACGAGGGGGTGATCCGCGAGATCATCTCCTGGCACGGGCCGGTACGGGCGGGCCTGGGCGAGGACGCGCTGGGGGTCGTGGTGGCAACCCTCACCGCGGGCTGCGTGTACGTGTCCAGCGTCGTGCGGCGGGACCTGCTGGGGATCCTCGCCGAGGCGGACCCGGACGACGACACGATGATCGGCGGGCTGCTCAGCTGGCTCGAAGACCTCTGGGCGCTCGTCGGGACGCTGCTGCTGATCCTCTTCCCGGTTGTGATGCTGGGCCTGTCGGCGGTGCTGTTCGGCTTCATCGGCCTTCTGCAGTGGCGGGCCAAACGCAAGGAAGAGCAGTCCAAAGTGGCTTGCGGAAGCTGCGGGGAAGCGATGTACCGCGGCGCGGTCCGGTGCCAGAGCTGCGGGGCAGAGAACCCGGCGATCCACGCGGTCGGCTGGCTCGGGCAGTCCAAGAATACGCTGGCAGCCGACCCCGACGAGCAGCCCGTGCGGTTGATGCAGAAGCAGCGGTGCCCGGCCTGTGCGACGCAGATGGACTCGGGCCGGCTGCGGCAGCGGTGCCCGGACTGCGCGTACGAGCTCTTTGCCGACGAGAGCGACTCGAAGGCCTACCTCATCGCGCTCGATCGGCGTTACCCGAAGGTACTTGTTGTGACCGCCCTGCTGAGCCTGATCCCGATCATCGGGCTGATCCCCGCGGTCATGGTGTATCGATTGCGTTTGATCGCGCCGTTGCGTCGCTACCTCTCGCTGGCCCGGCGCGTGCCGATGGGCTGCGGCCTGCGGCTTCTCTTTATCGTGCTGATCTGGGTGCAGGTGATCCCAGGCGTCGGCGCCGCGGCGGTGCCGATCATGGCCTCGATCAGCTACGGCGCGCACCGGCGGGCGTTTACAGGGCAGCTGTCGTCCGAGCGGGAGAAAACAACCAACAGCACGGCGTAGCGGGGGGCGGGGGGGGGGGGGCGCGGGCGGGGGTGGGATTTGTTTTGAGGGGGCCACCCCCCCGGCCCCCCGCCCCCCC
>JBCDKD010000097.1:0-13716 GCA_039024275.1 Planctomycetota bacterium
CTGACGGCGGGCAGGATGCCCACCCCACCTTTCAGGGTCATACCGCCTTGTCGTTGTTGAACCCCCTCACCTGGCTGGCCAACAAGCACGGCGCGACGATCTTCGCGATCGTTATCGCCGCCGCGATCGCTGCGATGCCGGCCCCAGGGAGTGAATGGTCAGTAGCAAACGCGGGTAAAGGCGGGCTCATCCTCTGGCCGATGTTCGGCGCGACCAACCAACTGCTGGGCGGGCTGGCGTTCCTGGTCATCACCTTCTACCTCTGGCGTCGTGGCAAGGCGGTCTGGTTCGTCGTGCTGCCGCTGGCGTTCATGATCGTCGTGCCGGCCTGGGCGATGGTGCTGCAGCTTGCGGGCTGGCTGCCCGCGCTGCCCGACAAGGAGACCTGGCTTGCCGCGTGGCTGGCCTACCCGGCGCTTTTCTTCCGGGAGGCCAACTGGGTGCTGATCATCATGGCCGTCGCGACGCTCGTGCTGGAGGCCTGGATGCTCGTCGAAGCGGCGCTCCTGTTCCCCAAGGCAAGGGGCGTCCTCGAGGAAGGTGGCGAGGCGATACCCGGGTAAGAGGCGGCTGTGCAAGATCGGCGCAGGGCGTCGTATGCGCCGATACAAGACACCGACGGCCTTGGTTTGAATGCTGGAACCCCGTGCCGGTGCGCACAACCCTCTCAAGTGTGCCACGGTTTTGTTGGCGTCCTTGGCTTGGTTGCCGGCTTAGCAGACACGGCATCGATGCGTTTCAATAAGCTTTGTAAAGGCAAGGCTTATGGTTGCAGTGTGGTACGAAGGGTGTAGAAAGATTGGGGCAAGGGGGTGCTTGGGTTGGCGTCCTTGGCAAGCGCTGGAATCGGACTGATGAGGGGGATTGAGGTATGATAAGAAGATGTTGCGTACCGCTAGCCTGTTGGTTTTATCGCTTTGGTTGACCGGCTGCATCGGGATCGAGCGGCCGACCGTCGAGGTGACAGGCGTCCGGCTGGATGGTGTCTCCGAGGGCGGCGGGCGGGTCTTGTTCGACCTGCTGGTGGTCAACCCGAACGACGAAGAGCTGCCCATGCCGACGGTGAGCTACCGGGTCGACGTGGTGGGGGCGGGGAGCTTTGAGCTGTCGGATCGGCCGTACGCGGCGCTGCCGAAGAACGGCCAGAAGACGGTGACGCTGGCCGCGGCGGTCCGCGGGGTGAACCTGGCGGGCAAGCGTGTGCGGGTCGATGGCGAAGTGATCTTCAAGCCAAAGGGTGAGTTCCGGAAGCTCCTGTACGACAACTACGTGCCGCTGCCGCGGTCGCGTTTTTCCAGCGAGGGGACGCTGGAGCAGTAAGCCGGCCTGGTGGACCGAGATGCCTTTTTCTGAACGACGCTACCTGATCCCGTTCCGCGCGACGCTGCTGCCGCAGATTTTTACCGATGTGCTGGTGATCGGTGCGGGCGTGGCGGGGTGCAGCGCGGCGTTGGCGGCGGTGCGGGAGAACGGCTCGGCCGAGGTGATCGTCACCTCCAAGGGCCGGCTCAAGGACAGCAATACCTACTGGGCCCAGGGCGGGATCGCCGCGGTCCTGGACCACGTGCACGACAACACCGAGCAGCACCTGCGGGACACGATGACCGCCGGGGCGGGGCTGTGCGACGAGGCCATCGTCCGTCAGGTCGTTGAAGAGGGGCCCGCGCGTGTCAACGCCTTAATTAACGCCGGCCTGCGTGTCGACCGAGACCATGATGGCGGGATCAAGCTCGGCAAGGAGGGCGGCCACAGCCAGAACCGGATCATCCACACGGACGGCGACGCGACGGGCAAGGCCCTGGCGACCTCGCTCTTCGGCGCGGTCCACAACCACGAGCGCATCCGCCTGTTCGAAGACTGCTTCGTGATGGACCTCATCACCACCGGCGACAAACCGGGGCACGGGGAGGTCGTCGGCGCGATCACGCACCACCCGAAGTACGGCCTGCAGGTCGTCTGGGCCCGCGCGGTGATCCTCGCGGCCGGCGGCTGCGGCAAGGTCTACCGCGAGACCACCAACCCCAACAGCGCGACGGGCGATGGCCTCGCGATGGCCTACCGGGCCGGGGTGGTCATGCAGGACATGGCGTTCATGCAGTTCCACCCGACGACGTTGTACATCGCCGGCGCGTCCCGCGCGTTGATCACCGAGGCGGTCCGCGGCGAGGGCGGTGTGCTCGTCGACAAGAACGGCTACCGCTTCATGCCGGAGTACGACGAGCGGGCGGACCTCGCCCCGCGGGATATCGTCTCGCGGAGTATCCTCGCGCAGATGGTCAAGACCGCGCACAGCCACGTCTATCTCGACATCCGGCCGATTGGTATCGAGCGGTTCAACGAACGCTTCCCCGGTATCGCCAGGCTGCTTGAGCAGTTCGACATCGACCCGGCCAAGACTCCGATCCCTGTGCACCCCTCGGCCCACTACATGGTCGGCGGGGTCGCGGTCGATCCCGAAACCCGCAGTTCGATGCCGGGGCTCTATGCCTGCGGTGAGGCGAGCTGCTCTGGGCTTAATGGCGCGAACCGCTTGGCGAGTAATTCGCTGCTGGAGGGCTTGGTGTTCGGCGAGATCGCCGGGCGGGTCTGCCTGGAGCGGCTGCAGGGCTCGGTCGTGGATGATGCGAACGCACAGACCGCCAGGCCTTTCAAGATCGTCTCGGACATCCGGCCCAGCGACCGCAGCGAGCTCGACCTTGCGGACGTGCGTTCGTCCCTCCGCAGTGTGATGTGGCGGCACGTCGGTATCGAGCGCGAGGGCGACCACCTCAAGGATGTGCTGGATATGTTCGCCTTCTGGGGCCGGTACACGCTGGATAAAATCTTTGATGACCGGCTGGGCTGGGAGGTGCAGAACCTCCTGACGATCGGGATGCTCATCACACGCGCGGCGCACTGGCGCGAGGAGAGCCGGGGTACGCACTACCGGGTCGATCATCCCGAACCAAGCGACGCTTTCCGTGGTCACGATCAGTGGCGGATCGGGGAGGACGAGCCGGAGACTATTGTGCTTAGCGAGCGGTTGGCGAAGCCGTGACAATACAAAGCACTAGCGAACTGAGCTATCGCCACCGCGGCATCGCCCATAAGCCAGCGCCGACCGGGATCATCTTGGTCTCTCCTGTTTCGACATCGATGAGATAAGGTTGAGGGCCGTTCGCTGGATCAAACCGCATCATGATGAGCTGTTTACCATCAGGCGAAACGGTTGGAAAGCCGTGCGACTTCAGACCATCGCCGATCAGTTTCACCGACCCGCCTTGCAGGTCGCAGGTCTTCCAGAGTCTGTCACCCGGGTCTTCGAATAAGATCCTTGAATCATTTAGCAGCAGCGGGTGATCGCCTTTGCGGATCTCTATGAGTTGGCCTTTGAGGTTCATCCGGCAGATCGTGCCGATCGAAGGCTGGTTGACATCTTCGTACTCTCGGGAGATCAAGATGAGTCCCTGGTCATCGGGAAGCCATGAGAGGAACGCGGTATCTATCGGCTTGCCCAGCTTCTTTGATTCGCCGGTCTCGATATCAATGAGGTAGACCTGGCTATGGAGTTGGCCATGCTCGGGGGTCATGTGGAGCGCGGCAAGGGTACGGCCATCATGAGAAAGTGTCGGGAACATGGTGATACCTGAAAGGAGCTCTTTGCCGCCGAGTTGGCGGTGATCGCCCGTTTCCAAGTTAATCTCAAAGACGCCGATGCCACCTGCGTCGAGCATCTGCCCTGAGATGTAGGCATACGAACGATCGCTGGACAGGCAGCCCCCGGCCGCAACCCCCAACTGATACGCCACACGTCGGAGTTGGCCGTCCGCCAGATTCATCAGCAGCAGGTCGGTATCCATGGTCTGTTGGCCCGGCCGCCAGGCCTTCGCATGGCCGATCAGGATGACATCGCTGGGGTCGCCTTGCTCTGGAATGATGCTGCCCGAGCGGTCCTCCCACGCCTGCCCCTGCACATCAAAATCCTGCTCGTCGATAGACTCAAGCCGCCTGAATTGCTTGATCCAGTTCCGCTTGCCTTGGAAGCCGTACTGCTCGATGATCCCGGTCTTGATGTTGATGACGACCTCTGAGCCGTCACGCAGCGTACTCTGCAATTTCTGCTTTAACTCGGCCAGCTTGGGATTGGCGGCTCCCGCCTGCGCCTTTTCCATCTCAAGCAGGTTGTTCAGGGTTGCCTGGATTTGCTGCTTCGTTTCAGGTGGTAGGTCGGCACGATAGACGGCGGCGTTGCCTTGTAACCGGGCAAACTTGCCGAAGGACTGCGCTGTACCGACAAAGGCCCTCGGCTGTGACCGCTCAATAAAGACATAAAAAGCTGAAAAGAGCAGCGGGGCCTCGTACGGCTTGTACTTGAACCGGCCAGCCTGATCGGTGACGTACCAGAAGCCGTCGCGTTCGATAATGCGGACAAACCGCTGCTTCTCTTGGCCGGCATGCAGGTAGAGATCGATCCGGCGCATCAATGGCGCGGAAATCACATCGACGCTCGCGATGGAGCCGTTGGGCAACTCGATCTCGGTGACCCATGTTGCCGAGCCGTTTTCAAGGTGTTCAAGGGTCTGACGTCCTGCATCGGCAAGGGCCCGCGGGTCGGGCTCAACCTTCTGAGCAAATGTGGGGCGATGTGTTTGCAGAGTCGTGAAAAGGAGGGCTACGGAAAGAATTAGGAAAAAGTGTGATCGGGTCACCAGAAAGTCTCTTGACGTAAAAATCATTACCTTTAGGTATAAGCATTCGTGAGGGTTGTCACTTTTCATACATATTACTCGGATTTGATCTCCGCCAGCGCCTGGTCGGTGCTCTGGGCATCGACGGCGCGGCAGGTTTGCGTCAATTGATCGGACCAGCAGCGGAGTCTTGCTTGCCAGGCATCGACGAGCAGGCCCGGTGGCGTGAGCTGGGCAAACTCATCACACAGCAGGATCAGGCGTAGCAGGTGGCGGAAGACGACGCCTTCCTGGTAATTCAATTCGCGTGAGCTGATGAAGGCGTGGAAGTCGCCATTGAAATCGTAGAGCAGCGGCCCGGCGGCCCATACGGCGCGGACAGGGTTATGCCCGGTGCAGTCGACACTGCCATCAAACAGCATCACGAGCTTGTCCGCTAGCGGCGGGGGGTAAGTGCGTTCATGCGGTGGCAATTCGTCCTGCGGCGGGGGGTAGAGCTCGTCCTGGGTCGCGAGACCGCGTTGGATGAGTTCGGGATCGACCACATCGAGCGCTAGACTGCCGGGCGGCAATCGATCGGGTTGTGGGACACGGACGCGCCGCGCGACCGAACCCGGCATTTCGAGCAGGCTCTCGAAAACTTGAAGCTGTTCGATCTCGTCGGCCAGCCCAAGGTGGTCGAGCAGGAAAGAGCCGTACAACGGATTCACGGCGCGGAAGATCAGAAGTTGATCCAGCTTCTCGGTCGCGGTGCCGGTCTTGGGCTGGTAGTCCACTAAACGTGTCGATCCATTTCCGGGATCTTGCTTGGCCTGCTGCTGTTTCTTTGGCTCAGCCTGGGCTGGTGTAGGTGAGCCGATACCGGTGCCTAGCGAAAGCATCACGAGCGGGTCGGCCGTCTTAGATTGATCACTTTTTGTTTCTTCTTTACGTGTACGGGGAGTATCCTGTACGGTCGCTGGCGGATCGGGCTCAAGTATGATGTAACCGCCATCGTGCAGCGTTACGAGCATGCGTGTTAACAGCTTCTGCTGGCTCTCGATCAGATTCGGTGGGAGCAGACGCTTCCCTACCGCGCCGCGTAGCTGGGAGAGGTCCGCGTCCGCATCGAGCATGTAAGCCAGCAATCGCCAGGGCAGCCGGCCCTTGCTCTCGAGTTTGCCAGGCGGAGCGTCGCGCAGTTTCTCCAGCTGCGCTTCGGTCCAGTACGTGACGCCATCCCGACGACGTGGCCCCTTCTTCTCCAGCTGCTTGCGCTTCTTCATCAGCTGCGGGTCTTTCGTGTCCGCGGGGATCGACTCGATCTTGAGCCTGTGCTTGGCGATCCGTACGTCGTCCTCGTGCGCGACGGCGAAGACGTGCCCCTGCGTATCAAACTGAGGCCGGCCCGCCCGGCCGAACATCTGGTGCGCACTGCTCGCGTCGATCAGCCGCTTCTTGTTCGGCGGGCCCTTGACCAGCGAGGTCAGCACCGTCGACCGGGCCGGCAGGTTCATCCCCGCGGCGAGTGTTTCCGTACATACGCAAACCGACAGCAGCCGCTCCTGGAAGAGTTCTTCGACCAGCCGACGCCACTTCGGCAGCAGCCCCGCGTGGTGCACACCGACGCCACGCATCAGCAGCCGCTTGAGCTTGTTGCCCGCGCCCTTGCTCAGGTCGACCGCGTCGAGCCTTTCGACCAGCCCACGCTGTGCCCCCTCGCGCAGCATGTCCCGCCCGCGCAGCTGCTCGGCCACCTCCCAGCACCTGGCCCGGTCGAAACAAAACACCAGCGCGGGGGTCTTGACCGTGGCGTGCGTGCCCTGGCACATCGCCGCGAGTTGGTCGGCCAGCAGTTCATCACCGACCCAGTGAAACTCGAGAGGGATCTTGCGGTCGCTGCTCTGCACAAGCTTGAGGTCACGGCCGTGGGAAGTACGGAGCCAGCTGACAAACTCGTAGGCGTTGCCCACTGTCGCAGAAAGCAGCATGAGCCGGACGTGCGTCGGTAGCAGCCCGAGCGACAGCTCCCAGACGACGCCTCGCTCCGGGTCGTTGAAGGAGTGGAACTCGTCCATAACAACCGAGCCGACTTCATCGGAGCCGAAGTCGTCGGGGTGTAGCAGGCGGTTAAACAAGATCTCCGCGACAACGACCTTGACGATCGCGTCCGGGTTGATGCTGCGATTGCCTGTGATGAGCCCGACGCTGGACCGCGGGTGGCCCCAACGTTCGGCCGAATCAGCCAGTTCCTCGAATTTCTGCTCGGTCAGCGCGATAAGGGGCGTGGTGTAGTACATCGGCCGGCCGGTCTTCAACGCCTCATACACCGCCGCCTCCGCGACCAAGGTCTTACCGGTCCCGGTCGGTGCACAGAGCAGAACCCCCTGATCCGACTCACCCCATGCCATCAAGGCCTGCTCCTGAACCGGGTAGGGCTCGTAGGGAAGCTGATCCAGGTATTCCAGCAGCAGCGTCTCGCGGTCGGGCATCGCTGCGCAGCGTAACAGCAGGCCGAGAAAAAAACTTAAAGCTTGATCCAAACGTAATCCGAACATAATATTATCGTGATTTGTTAGGATACGGAGCCTGCCATGCTACGCGAACTGAACATCCAGAATCTTGCTGTGATCGAGTCCGCATCGATCGAGTTCGGGCCAGGCCTGAATGTCTTTACAGGGCAGACCGGCGCGGGCAAGAGCCTCATCCTCGGAGCCATCCAATCGCTGCTAGGGCTCAAAAAGTCGGCCGCACAGATGATACGGCCCGGCACTGATCAGGCGCGGATCAGCGGTGTCTTTGACATCACGAATGCCGACTCGGCTGAACAGGTCGGCCTCGCGCTGGATCTGGACCTGCTGCCCGGCGATCAGATGGTGCTGACCCGCAAGATCTTCACGACGGGGCGCTCCTCGCTTAGCGCCAACGGCCAACCTATTACTACCACTATGGCCAAGCGCGCCGCGGAGACGCTCATCGACATCCACGGCCAGCACGACCATCAGTCCTTGATGCGATCTAGTCGGCAACTCATGCTGCTCGACGACTATGCGGGCTGTGCCACACTGCGGCGCGGCTTTGCCGAGCAGTACAACCAGTGGAACGATCTTTGTCGGACGCGTGAAGAACTCGCCACTTCTGCCGAACTACGCGACCAGCAACTCGACCTGTACCGCTTCCAACTCGGTGAGATCGACCGTGTCGAACCCTTGGCAGGAGAGATGCCCGAGCTAACGACCCGCGAACGCGTCCTCAACAGCCTCTGCAAGATCAAGGAGGACGCCGGCTCGGTGTACACCGCGCTCTATGAGAGCCAGGGCTCGGTTACTGAGCGATTACAAGCGATGACGCACGTACTCCTTGGCTTAACCGAGATCGATGAGCAACTGGAGCCAGTGGCTGAGCAGGTACGAACCGCGACGCTGACACTACAGGAATCAGCCTTTGAATTATCCCGCTACACCGACCGCTTAGAGATGGACCCGGAAGAATTATCCGAGGTTCAAAGCAGGCTCAATGCCCTGAACCGCCTGATACAGAAGTATGGCGATGGGCGTTCTACGGCGGGTCTAGACGACCCACTTGCGCCCGTGCTTGAACACCGCGAGCATCTGGTACAACAGATCTCAGAACTCGATAGGCAAGCCAACCAGAAAGGTACGCTTGATGCGCAAATCGCCTGTTACGAAACGGAATTGACGGTAATCGGCGAGAAGCTCTCGAGCAAGCGGAGCCAAGCCGCTGCAAAACTCGGCCCGAGGATGGTGCGTCAGCTCAAGGAACTCGGCATGCCCGAGGCGACGCTGAGCGTGGGTGTCAAGGCCCGCGGACTGGCGGGCGCGACATGCCATGGCTTGGATGATGTCGAGTTCCTGGCCCGAACCAACCCCGGGCAGGAACAGCGGCCGCTTCGCGAGATCGCATCGGGCGGAGAAATGTCACGGGTCATGCTTGCCATCAAGTCCGTCCTCTCAACGAAGAAGAGCAACCGCTCAACGGGTGTTGACGTGTTAGTCTTTGACGAGATCGACGCCAACATCGGCGGCCGCCTCGGCGATGTGATCGGCCGAAAGCTACGCGAACTCGCTACATCAAATACCAGCGGCAAGCAGGTCCTCTGCATCACGCACCTGCCGCAGATTGCCGCGTTCGCCGATCGACACTTCCACATTGTGAAAAAGGTCATAGGCAGCGGCAGTGCCAGGCATACCGACACGTCCGTTCAGGCGCTCAGTGGTCAACAGAGGGTCGATGAACTCGCTGAAATGCTCGCGGGCTCAGGTGCGACCACAACTAGCCGGCGGCAGGCCAGAGAGCTAATCGCAGCATCGGCTTAGCTCTGCCCAATACTCACCGGCACCGGCTGGGGCCTTGGCGCTGCGTTCGGCTCGACGACGAGGTTCAAGGGAAGACGTTTGCCATCCGGACCCTTGGGGATGTTGTCCTCATCGATGATACGTTGGATCGCCATCACACCTTCAATGAGGGTCTCAGGGCGCGGGGGGCACCCCGGCACGTAGACGTCAACCGGGATGAACTGGTCGATGCCTTGGACAACCGCGTAGGTGTCGAAGACGCCGCCGGTCGAGGCGCAGGCTCCCATTGAGATCGTCCACTTGGGCTCGGTCATCTGCTGGTAAATGCGCTGCAGAACGGGCAGCATCTTGGTGCTGATGCGGCCGGCAACGAGCATCAGATCCGCCTGCCTCGGGCTGAAACGCATGACCTCGGCACCAAAGCGGGCCAGGTCGTACCGCGATGATGCGGTGGCCATCAGCTCGATCCCGCAGCAAGCTGTCGCGAAAGGCATCGGCCAGACAGACGAACGCCGCGCCCAGTTGATAACCTTCTGCAGTTGCGTCGTCATAATCCCATCAGTAGGTAGTGCGGCTTCAATGCCCATGGCAAACTCCTGCTAGTTCTATCGGAATAGTAGGTCTCTCGCTACACAAAGCAAGTAGCGCGGCAGGTACACTCGGGCTATGGATGAGGTTCTCCCGCCACCCGTGCCGACACAACTCATCGTCTTTGCCGACGACTGGGGCCGGCACCCCTCGTCGAGCCAGCACCTGATCCGTGAGTTGCTGCCCCATTATCCGACCCTGTGGGTCAACACGGTTGGGACAAGGCGGCCCTCCTTGTCATGGAGTGATATCAAGCGAGGGATCGGTAAGTTGTGGTCGTACATCGATTCGGATGGCTCGATCGAGGTCGAAGATACAGACTATCCCGACAACTTGAAAGTGATCGACCCCCTCATGTACCCCGGCTTCCGGAGAGCCTGGCAGCGAAGGTTTAATACACGCAGGATCAGTAAAGCAGTCACGAAACATCTGATCCAAGGCCATCGGCGTGTTGTGATTACGACGCTACCTGTTACTGCCGACCTGATTGGCAAACTTTATGCGAAACACTGGGTCTACTACTGCGTTGACAACTATGCGCAATGGCCTGGTACAGATAGCTATGTCATGGAGTTCATGGAATGGGAGATGGTGCCGAAAGTTGATGCAGTGGCATGCGTCAGCGAGGTGCTTCAGGAACGCGCATTAGGTATGGGGGCTGTTGAGCCCAGCCTGCTGTCTCATGGCGTCGATGTGGCCATGTGGCATACCCCCGCCACTGATTCGCTACTCAGCCCCAACTGGCCCGGTGATGACAAGCAAATCGCGCTGTTCTGGGGCCTGATCGACGAGCGGATGGATCGCGAATGGATCAACGCGCTGAGCAATCAACAGGATTGCCGAGTCGTTTTTGCGGGTCCGCTCTATGACGCTTGGCTGTTCTCGACCATGTCCGGCGTTCTATTCCTTGGGCCGCTCGAGCATCGGTCGCTGCCCGCCCACGCTGCTTCTTCACAGGTCCTGATCATGCCTTATATCGACGCGCCCGTGACGCGAGCGATGCAGCCGCTGAAACTGCTCGAGTACCTCGCCACCATGAAACCTGTAATCGTGCGAGACTTGCCATCGACGAGGATATGGGCGGATTGCTGTGACCTCGCGGCAGACGCCGAGGCGTTTGTTGAACTTGTAACAAAACGGATCAAGACCGGCACGCCAAGCGAGCAGATCGAAGCACGCAAACGCCGGCTGGTCAATGAATCTTGGACAGCCAAGGCGGTCCAACTGGCCGGTTTGATCAATTCGGGTTCCGGATAAGTAGGCTGTGAGCAATGTTCTTCGGCGTCGCACGGTGTACACGAGCCGATAGAACATGTGATGATTCAAAGGATTACACGCCTGGGCGGGACCGCTCTGTCTCTACCGATCGCGGCCCGCTACACAGTGCTGCGAAGGATCGTAGGGAGAGACCGCGCTCTGAGCCTGATTAGCGAGTCCGCCGCTCGTATCCCGGGCCTGAGAGGGCTCTATACCCGTCGGGCCCTTTATCGCCGACTGCTTCTTCACTGCGGCACGGATGTGCACTTCGGGTATCAGACGCTGCTGAGTAAGCAAGATGTGAGTATCGGAGACCGAGTCTATATCGGCCGATTCTGTACGATCGGCCGGGTGATGATCGGCGATGACACAAGGATTGCTGATGGTGTACAACTCCTCTCCGGGCAGCACCATCATGGCTCAAGCCAAAAAGGCGTGGACCTCGGTTCGGTTCAGTGTGGAGTCATCAAGATCGGTAAGGGTGCTTGGATCGGTGCGAATGCTGTCGTCATGGCGGATATAGGCGATGGCGCAATCGTTGGAGCGGGAGGTGTCGTAACCAAGACGATTGAACCAGGGGCGACCGTTGCCGGTGTACCAGCCCGGACAATCCAACAACCCATCAAGCCGAGACGAGCAGCATGATCGAGCATGTGCGCCAACTCAGTGATCGGCATCGTTCTGCCATCCGCGAATTGATGCACGACCGGGTCGTGTCGACATACGCATGTGGCGAGCACGACCCTGCCTGGCTCGACATCCTTCGACAAGCGTTACATCACAAGACATCCGTTCTGCTCGATTGGCGTGGCAAGAGACTAGCCGGGGCCTTGCCGCTAGCCCTGACTCGAAGCCCGCTGTTTGGCAAACACCTCGTGAGCCTACCCTACGTTAACCGAGCGGGTCTGCTAGCCTCAGACCCCGAGTCTGCACATACCCTGGTTGCGCATACCGAAAGACTTGCTAAAGATTATGACGCGCGATACCTCGAATTAAGACATCACGGCGAAGCATTCCCGTCCGATCGATTTACTCACACACGAGATGAGAAAAAGCGGATGGTATTGGACCTGCCGCATACGACCGATCAACTCTGGACGTCTCTTAAAGCAAAGGTGCGCAACCAGGTCCGTAAGGGCACGCAAGCCGGTTTGCAGATCAGTTTCGGTAGAGAATCGCTATTACCAGGCTTCTACAGCGTCTTTGCAACGAACATGCGTGATCTAGGGACCCCGGTCTATCCGCGCACTCTCTTTGGCGCGATGCTCAACTACTTGGGCGACCAGTGCGAGATCGCTTTAGTCACTCAAGAGTCCATGCCAATCGCGGGGGCTATTCTCGTACATGATCGTATCGGCAAAAAAGAGACGACACAGGTCCCATCCGCAAGTTGTCTTAGGCAATTTAATAGCCTCTGTGCAAATATGTGGATGTATCGGCAACTGCTGGACCGCGCAATTTCACGTGGTGCAATACAGTTCGACTTTGGCCGATCAAGCCTGGACTCGGGTACCTATCGTTTTAAAAAGCAGTGGGGGGCGAAGCCCGAGCCGACGCCTTGGCAGGTTATCTTGCGGCGGGGTTCGCTGAATGACGCTCGCCCAGATGCCCCACGCAACCGCAAGCGCATCGAGCAGTGGCAGAAACTCCCCGTCTGGGTCACCAAAGCAATCGGACCCCGCCTCGCGCGGGGAATTCCCTGATATAGCTTGAAACGACTCTATGCCTCCGGCATAAGTGGAGCCGATGGTGGCTGATAGATCAACGGGATCACAAGCGTAAATACTGCGCCCTCTCCAACCGTACTCTGCAACTCGATTGTGCCGCCTAGTAGTTGTGCGAGTTCTTTACTGATTGTTAGGCCTAAGCCTGTCCCACCGTGCTCACGTGTTGTGGACGCGTCAACCTGTGAAAACTTTTCAAATACACGGTCATGGTCTTCGGGTGCGATGCCCGATCCCTGATCCGATACAGACAAACGCAGGCTCGCAACACTGCGCCCCCCATGCGGCTCAAGCTCGGCCTGAAGCGTCACAACACCTTTATCGGGGCTGAACTTGATGGCGTTAGACAAGAAGTTGAAAAGTATCTGCTGGAGTTTACCCGCATCGGTTTCGGCAGCAGGCAGATTAGGGTGGACTTTGGTCTTGATCTCGATGCCGCGTTTTTCAGCCTGAGGTTTGATTAAATTGGTCAGGCCCTCTGCGGTATCCTTGATCGAAACCGTAGCAAGCCTCAGTTCTGCTCGACCAGCCTCAATCTTAGCCAAGTCAAGCAAGTCAGTGATCAGTTCCAAGAGTCTCCGACTCGAGAGAATAATGTTGGTTGTGTAACGCGCCTGCTTCTCGGATTGAGAATGATCCGTATTCGTCAGTGTTTCCTGCAGTATCTCGGCGAACCCGATGATTGAATTGAGTGGTGTGCGTAATTCATGGGATACATTCGCGAGAAACTCGCCTTTGATCTGGTTCGCTTCAAAGAGCGCGACGTTCGACTCGGCCAGTTCGCCAAGCTTTAAGTCAAGCGACTTGTTGGCACTGGTTAAGCGGTCCTGAGTCGAACGGACGGTATCTAGCATGGCGTTAAACATATCGGAGAGCTGCTCAAACTCGTCACCCGTATTAATATCGCTGCGAATATTGAGATCACCGCCTGACACCTTTTCGGCATACCCACGCAGGACTCTCACAGGCGAGAGAACAAGCCTTGTCGTGATAAACCAGAAGGCTGCAACCGCAAAAAGACCAGCAGTTAAGCCCGCCGCTATCAAATAAATCAGGTTAAGTGTCCGCTGTTTACTCGCCTCCTCGTCTACGAGTTGGATGAGGATCATCTTTTCAAGGGGGTCTTCAGTGGGCACGTCAGCAGACTGGGTTACCGGATCGCGATCACCCATCTCGCTGAGACGA
>JBCDKD010000098.1:0-13580 GCA_039024275.1 Planctomycetota bacterium
AAAGGGAGCAAAAATGAAAACCTACGAAATTACCTTTATGGCGAGCAGCGGATTTCGCGATTTCGTCCGAGTTAAAGCGGATTCGATCGACCTGGCATTGAACGGCTTCCGCACCAAGCTCGGTTACGGCGGCTGCACTGTCTATTCGGTTGAAATCGTCAACGCCAAACTGCCTGAATGGAGCGAAGCCCACGGCGGAGGCTTTGATAAGCGATCCGCGTAAAAAACTTTCACACCGCCCACTCTTGGAAACGGGAGTGCGTGCGGTTTTGTGTGCGACATACCAAAAACTCTTATGCCACCCATCACCCTCTACGAACGAGACTGAGCCATGGCCGGCACTCAGTCGCCGTAACTGTGCAGCGAAGAATTTGCGGCCGAGTCGGTTTAGGCCGGCCACTACCTGTCCGCCACATCAACCCGGTCGATCAGCTCATCCAGCTTAAGCTCCCCCGCCTCCACCTTGTCGAGCACGTACAGGACCGCTAGACCCACCGTCGTCCCCCGGCTGAGCTGTAGGAATGGGTGGCCGCTGCGCCCCTTGTCGCGTGGCCATTCGTCGGGCTTGCGGGCGGCATTGATCGCGTCCTGCAAGGCGTCGGCGTTGCCGACCGCGCCGACAAACATCTTGACGCTGACGAGGGATCGGGATCGGAGAGGGTGCTGCCTCATTCTTGCTCTGCCTGACGCTCTCTGAGTTTCTCAATATCTACGATGCGGAGGGTGCAGATCGCAGTGCCGTTTGCGTCCACCCTGCGATGAACCACCTCAAAAATGAGGTCTATGGGATCACCAATAAACAACTCGTCATGCTCGTTCCGGGGGTGGAGCTCGACCTTTAGGCGGTCTTCCCCGCGAAAGGCGTACCAGGTTCTGCTGGCTGTCCGTTGCTTGCGGACCGAGTAGCGGGTGATGTTCTCCTCATCCAAACTAACCGTCCCGTAGTCGCCAACCTCCAGGTCGCCAAGGTCCAACTCA
Organism: Planctomycetota bacterium; assembly: GCA_039024275.1. Lineage (GTDB taxonomy): Bacteria > Planctomycetota > Phycisphaerae > Phycisphaerales > Phycisphaeraceae > JAHQVV01. The sequence continues at coordinate 979 of JBCDKD010000098.1, forward strand.
GGCGGGACAACAACATCTCCGTCCCGCAAAGACTGCAAGTCCTCTCTCGCCCCAGCAATCGCCTCTTCCAACTCGGCTACGACCCGCGCCCGCTCGGAACTGGAATAATTGCGATCCCGCCTGACATCATTCAGCAACGCACTCAAGTCGCGCACGTGTTGAGCCAGCACACGGATGGCCACGCGCTGAAAGGCTCGCTCCTGTCGCTCGTAACTGGCTAGTGCCTGACGGTCCTGCTCGGTCCATTCTTCGGCCTGAAGGGGCAAGCAGGCCGCCGCTAAGAGGGCGACGGCTGAACAGTATGTAATTGCTGCACGCATGGGAATTATTGTTCAATAAGGGTTGAACTCTCCGGATGGTTCTGGTATCCTAACAAAAACCTACCGGGAGCCTCTAGTGTCTGCCACTGACTCAAATATCATCGTTCTGGAACCCACTCCGAAAGATCGTGAAATCGCTAGGATTGTCGCTATTCTTAAGCGCCAGCCGCCTGACTACCTCCGTTCTTTTGCAGACCAATACGAGCGACTGCATCAATTGCCAGGGCCTCGCTTGCGCCTTGTTCATGCGGAGCGATTTCCTGACTAAGGGCCAGCCCGACTAGTGCTTCAGCGGCCTTGCGAAGGCTGTCGCCTTCGAGAAGGCCCAAGGCAGATTGTGCTCGCCTTCGCCAATCCTCTTCGGACCGACCGTCTCCGCGTAAAGCCTGCACTGCCTCCTGATACATTTTTTGGAGGCGCTTGCCGTTTGCCCCGCCAATCCGATCGGCCTTGCGCCACTTGCCAACTGTCTGGCGGCCACCCTTGACGCCAAGCGCATTGGCAACCGCAAGGTCTGATTTCCAGCCATTCGCCTCACGAATCGTATCGATCTGTTCCGCAAGCGGGACCACTGCGAACATTATGTCAACCGAGGTCAACTAAGTCAACCCTGCGAGTCCTGCGGTTGACTTTGTGTTCTTTTGTCAATTTTTTTCATCCTCACAAGTTTCTTTTTTATAGATAATTACGTCAATTCAGCTTGATTACTTGGCAAATTTTACGCGACGTAAAGTTTACTTGCGTGACTTTTTGTGTATACTTTGTCGCATGAAGGTTGCCGCCTACCTCAACACGTCAGCTCCCCCGGCCCCAACCGGCAACCTTGGGGCCGGGGGTTTCTGTTTGCGCGTCTTAGGAGACCAGCGGGACGGGAGGGAGTTTTGATGACCACGGTAACCAGAGCTTTAACCATGCCCATCCTCAAGCCCGCCGACGATGCGGTCGCCTGGGATGACCTGCGCGACATGCTGAATCTATCTTGGCGACGGTCTACCTCGCTTGCTAACGCGATGATGGCCCAGCTCCACGAGCGCCACCAAGCGCTGCGGTCCGATGATTCGACCATCGACAGCAAGCCGCCCCGCAAGCCCAAGATGAGCGAAGACGGCTTGTATCAGCTCGGCACATCGCTCGCTCCAGATATGCCGACCGGCACGATCAGCAGCCTGAATCAGATGGTGCGGAAGCGTTACAAAGGCAAGGTTAGCGTACTCAAGCCCGGTGGCGATCGGCGTGTCCAGATGTCTGCCGACTTCGCCGCGATGACCGGCCAGATGAGCCTGCCCAGCTTTCGCTACCCGACGCCGTTCCCCTGCCGGGCGCAAGACTGGAGACCGAGTGTCGGACGGGGTGGCGAATGCATCGCGTCAGTCACGCTGGCCCCCAAGACGCGGGTGAAGGTGTTTCTAAAAACCGGGGGCGGGCACAAGCGCGCCGCAGCAGAATACCGCCGGATCGCATCGGGCGAGCTGAAGTACCGCGAAGCCTCGCTAGTCATAGCTGGCGGACGGCCCGCACTCAAGGTGGTTTACGATCGGCCGGTTGTTCATCGCAAGCGGGAGGGGGTTCTGAGTGTGCGGACGTGCAGCGAATCGCTGCTGGTCGCAGTGCTCAATAAGGATCGCGTCTGGTGGTATCACGGTGACGACCTCAAGCGGATGGTCGCCGCCTACACCGAGCGGATGCAGCGGCTCGCCGACGACACCAAGCACGAGCGGCGGACGAGGCGGAACAACCTCGCCAAGCGCCGGACGGCCTGGGTTGAGAAAAACCGCCGCCGCACGGACACGATTTTGCATCAGATCACCGCGTCACTGGTTGGTTTTGCCGACCGGCGAAACGTGGCGGTGATTGAGTACCAAGACCAGGACAAGAGCTTCATCGAGTCGCTGCCGTGGGCGGCGATCAAGACCATGATCGAGTGGAAGGCCGCAGACAAGGGCGTGGCTTTCCGCGAAGTGAAGGAGACAGTTCAATCGTGACGGATCCCCGCGTAAATAACCCACGGCGACTGCCTCGCCGAGGCGCGACATCAGCGGCACCCTTGCGCTGCCGCATGAACGCGCAAATGACTTTCGGTTTGCCGAAAGATCGAGTCGCACCCGAGCAGTGCGAGCTTCTCCCAGCATTTTTACGCGGGCCAAAACAAGTGAAACGCAGCACTGGCAAGTTCTTAGGGCATCGTCGCTGCGCATCACCCCAGAACGCTGGGGAAGCGCAGGCCGGTTCAGGTGATGAACGGAGTATCGGCGGCTGCGCATCACCCCAGAACGCTGGGGAAGCGCAGGCATTCGGCGGACCACATCGCGACCGACTTCGCTGCGCATCACCCCAGAACGCTGGGGAGGCGCAGGGCCACGACTCAGCGACCGCCTTGCCGAGGGCTGCGCATCACCGCAGGACGCTGGGGAAGCGCAGGCCTGAATCGTCTGTTGCCACACTGCTCGTGCTGCGCATCACCCCCGTAACGCATCGCCGCCCGACCGGGAAACCGTCTCGGGTGGATTAAGGAAGCAACCATGACCACCGCCACCAACCCCCACAAAGCTACCTACATCATCGACCAGCCGGTCCACACCGACGAGCGCGGCACCGTCTACGAGCGGCACATCGACGGCCAAGCCTGGGGATTCGTCGCCCGGCACCAGCGCGACGGCCTGACCTACGAGGCCGACTTCGAGCTCGACCCGATGCTCGCCGTCAACGAGCGACGCAGCCGAGCGTTTACCCGCGCTATCGGTTGGCTCGACGCCATCAACAACACAAGGGTCAAGACCTGCGATTGAAACAAGACGGCATCCGCACGCCGCCAGACCCACAGACACAGAGGACCACACCATGACCGCCGCACTGACTATGCCCGACCCCGACGAACCCCTGCCCGCTTGGGAGCCGCATTCCGCATCTACCGCCGGGATGCCCGCCAAGTACCGCCACCAGGCCCCGACGTTGGAACAAGCCATCGGCTGGTACCGGCTGATGCTGGACCGGTCACTGGCCGAGCAGACACCCGTCGTGCACATTCCGCATGACCTGGACCAAGCCATCGACCCGGCCATCGTCTGCGGTGGGTGGAACATAAGCGAGGGCCTGGACAAAATGCTGGCGCTCATGCTCGACATCTCGGTAGACCGCGACCGCTACGTCACCGTCGGCGACAGGCCAACCGGCGTCCGGGTGTTCGTGCTCGGCACCGGGGAGGCCACGCTTGAGGTCCGGCCGTTCACGCACTGCTACGAGTGGGACCGCCAGATCGACAGCATCGATGTCCGGCTCGACCCGTACAACGCGGTCTTCGGCCGGGAGTTCACCGTTGTCAGCTACAGCGTGGAGGTGATGGCATGAAACAGATGTTCTCAAACGCAACCGTAATGTGGGACGAGCGCGACCTTGTTGAGCGAGAGTCTCTGATCGCTCAGTGTGTTCAAATCGTAAGCGATGAATGGACAGGCATGAACCGGGCGGTTCGCTTCCGCCGGGTGGAAACCCCAACCCTGACGCCAGCTAGCAATCTGGCGGGCCATATTGCCGAGGGTTTTCCGATGCTTGATACCAAACGCGGGATGCTAAGGCCCGAGACGACGGCAGGGTGCATCGCCGCGTTCCATTCAATGTTCCCGATGTCCAATCAGCGGGCCAAGAACATGCCGTACTGCATATGGCAGTTTGGCAAGAGCTATCGAGACGAGGAACGCCCCGACACGATGCGGGCCAGCAAACTGCGGCTGGTGGAATTCCATCAGCTTGAGTTTGAGTTGTTTGCAGATGCTGGCACTAGGGCCGACTATATCGGCAAGGCGATCCATGCTTTGTCTGGTCGCTTTGGTGGCGAGATTCTTGATGCCGCCGATGACTTGCCGCACTACTCCAAGCGAACGCTGGACTGGCACATCAATGGGCTTGAGGTTGCGGGGTGCAGCGAGCGAACCGACTGGCCCGAGGGTCTGATCTTTGAGGTGTCAATCGGCATCGACCGTCTATTGGCGGTGCTTGGCTTAGCCAGCGGAGGTGCGCATTGACCACCAACCCCGCCCCCATCCTGCCCATCGTCGCCCCGCACCCGGCGCTCAAGTACGAGGTCTGGGAGTCGGGTAGCGATGTGCTGCCCGCCAAGGTCTTCCAGGAGCTTATCGAGTGCGACAACGAGGTCTACGGCGGCATCGTGGCAACGGTCAATACCGGCTCGGCCGAGCACAACAACGCGATTGCGCACTTCATCGCCGACGCTTTTCGCAACTGGCCGAACAACCCGACACCCCAACCCGAGGACCAGTCATGACCACAATCGCTACACCAATATCAGACACCGACAACCTTGGCCTGGGACTTAACACCGACCTGCCGGCCGATCAGTACCACGCGCTGAAACTCGCCAGCAACTCACTTCTGTCCAAGATGCTCCAAAGCCCGGCCCACGCCCGATACGCGATGAGCAATCCGTCGCCAACGACGCCAGCGCTCAAGATGGGTTCGGCGATACACACGGCGGTGCTGGAGCCGGGGTTGTATGACACGGCGTACTACCAACTGCAGCACAAGCTCGACCGTCGGACTAAGGCTGGCAAGCAGCAGTGGAATGACCTGCTGCTGACCTACGGCGATGACTACATCCTGACCGCCGAGGAGGGCGAACTGGTCGCCCAGGTCCGACACGCGGTGATGACTCACCCGCTCGCCAAGGCGCTGCTGGCCAACCGCGAGCACACCGAGGCGTCGATGCTGTGGCGCGACGAAGCGACCGGCGTCTGCTGCAGGGCCCGGGCCGATGCCGTGGTCGAATTCAACGGCAAGCGGTTTTTGGTTGACCTCAAGACCACGCAAGACGCCAGCCCGCGCAGCTTTGAGCGTTCCATCTTCAACTTCGGCTATCACCGGCAGGCCGCTCACTATCTGGCCGGGGCCGAGGCCGTGGGCATCCCCGCCCAGGGCTTCGCCATCATTGCCGTCGAGAAGACCGCGCCTTACGGGTGCGCGGTCTACATGCTCGAACAGCCCGCGGTGCTGGCCGGCGACACGCAGCGCATGCGACTCCTTGAGCGCTGGGCCGAATGCGAAGCGACAGGTGAATGGCCGGGTTATCCAGCACGAGCACACGAAATCGGCATCCCGGCCTGGGCCGAACGATTGATCGAAAACGGTGAACTCTAAACAAACCCTAAGTTACTGAAAGGATTTTAGATGACCGCAGCTATCACCAAGCCATCAAACAACACACCCGCCAGACGGGTCAACTATGACCAAAAACCCGGTAGCGTCGCAACGCTCAAGACCATGCTTGAGGGTGTCGAGCAGACCATGGCCAACGTGCTACCCCGGCACCTGACCGCCGAGCGCATGGTCAAGCTGGTCTTGGTCGCGGCCAACCGCACACCGAAGCTCCTGCAGTGCCGGGGCATGACCATTATTGAATCAGTCATGCGGGCCAGCGAGTTGGGGCTTGATTGCTCGGGCACGCTGGGCGAGGCGTATTTGGTCCCATACAAGGACACCTGCCAACTGATCCCCGGATACCGCGGCCTGGCAAAGCTGGCCCGTCAGTCCGGCGAGGTCAAGCGTATCGAGGCCGAGGTTGTCTACGAGGCCGACCACTTCAAGTACCGCAAGGGAGCGGAGTTTGTGCTTGAGTTCGAGCCATCGCTGGTCGCCGACCGCGGTGAGGTCATCGGCGCGTACGCGCTGGTCGAGTTCAAGGACGGCGGCATCCAGGCCGACTTTTTGACCGCATCGGACATCGAGCGCGTGCGGCAGATGAGCATGGGGCGCAACGCCGGGCCGTGGAAAGACCACTGGGATGAAATGGCCAAGAAGACGGTATTTCGCCGCCTGGCGAAGTGGCTGCCGCTTTCGAGCGAGAAGTTTGACCAGGCCGTCGTGCTTGGCGACGCCGAGTATCGCCTTGCTGACAACACCCCGGGGCTACCGTCGCAGACACCAACCGGCACGGCCGACGACCTCAACGCCATCCTTGACGACCAGCCCGATGCCGACTCGCCAACAGACAACACCGACCCACCCGCCGCCCTCGACTGGCAAGCCATCGTCGCGGCGCACGCCAAGCGCAATGAATGCGCCCACGACGACTCAAGCGACCAACTTGTGGGCTATGTGAGCGACGTGCTTAGAAAAGACATCGCCGACCTGACCGACGCGGAGCAGGCCGAACTCGCGCAGAAGGTCGCCAAGGGCGAACTCGACATCTAACCCACCCGACCCCCGGTATCCCGCGGGGCGATCCGCGGCCGGGGCTTTCCAGATTTGCGAAGGCGGCGTAGCCGGAGCAGGTCTCAAACGCACCCGGCGGGGACCAAGACAACCCCGTCGGGCCTTACCCACACCCCCTTCATAGGAGACCCCGACCATGACCACGACCACCGTACCGATTGACCCGGAACAAGCCGCCATCCTCAACCAGTTCTGCGAGACGCCGTTGGCCGACGCCAAGCTCGACGAAGACATCCTCAAGACGTTGACCGACGCCGGGCACGAGACCTGTGGCGACATCTGGACCGCGACCATTGACGGCGAGAACTTCGAGCGACTGAACAAGGTGCTCAAGTCCAAGGACGATCGTGAGATCCTTGAGAAGCGCATGCACGCATTGCTGGCCGAGCAGAAGGTCCTCGCGCGGGAGGCTGCGAAGAAGGCCGACAAGCCCCGGCCCAAGGCCAGCAACGGCAAGAAGGGCTACACGCACAGCATCCCCGCCAAGCTCGGTAAATACACAAGCAACCCGGGCAGTTCATGCAGCGTCAAGATCACCATTGGGCTTGCTGGCGAAGATGGAGTTGCAGGTATCCGCCCGGGCACCGCACATCGCTTTTTCTGCGGTCGGCAAATTGATCTAGAGATCAGCGAAGGCGACCAGGGCACGCTTGAAGGCATGGGGCTTGAACCGTTTTACGGTGTTGGGGCGACCAATGGACTGTCTAATGCGAAGTCACGAAAAGCTGCGGGAACGACGATTAGCTTTGTCCACGCCGATGTCAATCACCAGTTGCTCGAACGCTACGCGGGCCGCGATGTCACGCTGCGGTTCAACCCGCCGGAAGAACTGGCCGAGTCCGACAGCGACGACGACTACGAAGAAGCAACCGAGCCGGATCAGGCCCAAGCAGCCTGACCGATCACTGATGCACCACGCCTTGCCGGAGACGGTTGGGCGGGGTTTCACACGGACCAACGACACGATCCGCATGGATGCACGATGGCTCAAGCACTGCGCATCATCCAATACAACGACCGGCACGAGGACCAGTCAAGCCGTCGGGTGGGAACGCTGACTTATGTACAGGCACCGGTGGACCAGACCGGCGAAGGTCTGATGGAACTTAAGGCTATGGAAAACGGGCTTGAAACTTTTGGCGTCTACATGTGCCTAGTCGAGTTGGCCGCGACGCTGCCGATTCGCGGTGTACTCGCTAAACCGCGTCAGCCGCTGTCAATCAACCGGCTGGCCGTACTGACCCAGATCCCCGCCGCGATTATGAGGCGGTCGGTGAAGATACTAACCTCGGCCGAGATCGGTTGGCTGGATCACATCGACTTCCCGATCGACGGTCGGCTCGTTCAGGTCAACAAATCGGTCAACGGCAAGGCCCGCAGCCGCGTCATCCTGCCACACTTGATCGACCAAAACGGCGAACTGATCGACCGATCGCCACGAACGCACGACCACGGTGGAGAGTTGGTCGTCACTGTGGCGGTGAACACGCCCAAGCCCAAGGCCAACAAGACCAACGGCGAAGCGGACAGCTACGAACTCACCCCCCCGCCAATCAAGTCCAAGAAGCCCCGCAAGCGCGACCCACTCTTCGACGCCGTAGCCGAGTGCGAGGGTATCAAGACGGGCACCAGGATCCCCGCCTCAACCGCCAAGCGCATCGGCGCGGTGGTTGCCGAGTTGCGGGCCAAGGATGCCGACGCCGTGGATGTCCCCGAGCGATGGGCGTGGGTCCAGCAGACCTTTGACAACGCCACGATCCAGGCACTGGCCAAGCACTGGACCACCAGCGGAACAAGGACCGCTACGACGCAGATTCGCTCTGCGTCCATGGCCGACGCCGAGTCCAACGTCTCCGACCCGCGCGAGGTGCAGATATGAGCTTCGACCAGAAGACCCCCGAAGACATCCTGATCTATCGCGGCGTGTTCACGGTCCACGCCCGCGCGGCGGCGGCGGTCATACAGGACTGTGACGATGAATACCGCTGTCATCTTGACCGACTGCTCGAAGCCCCAGACCAACACGACGGCCGGGGCCTGATATTCATCATCGGCGAGCGGGGCCGCGGCAAGACGCAGATGGCCGCGTGCCTACTCCGCGACTGTCTGACCCGTCGCAAGTGGTCGGTGCGATACACGCCTTGCGGCGAGTTGCACATGGCCTTCCGCGATGCACTCAGGCAGGGGCGAGAGATCGACACACTGTATGCCTGGGCCGAACAGCGGGTACTGATCATCGACGACCTGCACCTTGCGGCCGGGACCGACCACGAGCTCCGTACGCTGACGCTCCTGGTCGATCGCCGCTTGGCCAACGGCAAGCTGACCGTCTTTATCAGCAACAACCGACGTGAGCAGTTGGCCCAAGTCGTTGGAGCGAGCATCGGTAGCCGCTTCCACGAGGCGGGCCTGGTCATCGAGGTCACAGGGCAGAACTACCGGCAGGGCGGGGGGGGCCAATGACGCCTTACTACGAGCAAGACGGCATCGCGATCTACCACGGTGATTGCAGGGAGATATTGCCAACTTTGGAGCAGGTAGACGTCGTCCTGACCGACCCGCCCTACTCCAGCGGCGGCGCGATGCGGTCGGACCGAAATCAGGCGACTTCTGCGAAATATCAGTGCTCAACGGGGAAACAACTCCCTGAATTTAGCGGAGACAACAAAGACCAGCGGGCTTATACATCGTGGGTTGCCGACTGGCTTGGCCTTTGCAAGCACAACGTCAAATCAGGAACGCAATGTTTTGTTTTCACTGATTGGCGGCAGCTCCCCGCAACCAGTGACGCTATCCAGTGGGCCGGCTGGGTCTGGCGCGGCTTGGTTACATGGCACAAGCCCTCTGGCCGAAGGCTGCAAAATCGGTTTGCGTCAGATGCTGAGTACGTGGTGTGGGGCAGTGTTGGTCCCCTTGATTTTGATCTTAACGGGTCTGCGGGTCCGTCTTCAGTGATCAGCCAGAACGCGCCGTCGGGCAACTCCCGCCAGCACATCGCGCAAAAACCGGTCGAGCTGATGTCTCACCTGCTGGCGGTGACGGCCGAGTCGGCGTCAGTGCTTGTCCCGTGCATGGGAAGCGGCTCGACGCTTGTTGCAGCTAAAGACCTCGGCCGCAAGGCCATCGGCATCGAGATCGAAGAGCGCTACTGCGAGATCGCCGCCAACCGTTTAGCACAGGGCGTTCTGTTTGGGGGGGCGTCATGAGAGACGGCTGGGTCTCGGTATCTCGGTCCCGCCCTTGCCCGATCTGCGGCAAGCCGGACAACTGCAAGATCACCGCCGAGGGTGACAAGGTGTACTGCGGACGTGTTTCGGAGGGTTCGATCAAGCAGAACGCCGGGGGTCAGTGGCTTCATATCTTGAAGGACGACCCCGACTGGCGCAACCGGCAGCGCGAGCAGTACCACAAGAAGTCCGAGCCGCGCGAGCCCGACGCTGGCGTCGTCAAGCTGGCCGGTCTTGCCGAGCACCGCATCAGCGACCAGGCCCGCGAACAGCTCGCCGTCGAGTTGGGGCTGTCGCCCGAGGCCCTGGGCCGCATGGCGACGGGCTGGGCCACCGCCGACCAGTTGCACACGCTGCAGACCAAGTGCCAAGGACGCGGCTGCTGGACCTTCCCGATGCGCAGCTCCCATAGCGACATCATTGGCATCCGGCTTCGCTCGACGGATGGCTTCAAATACGCGGCGAATGGTTCGATGTCCGGCTTGTTTGTGCCGCGCGATTTGGGCAAAACGGCCCACAACACGCTGGTTATCACCGAGGGACCGACCGACTGTGCGGCCGTGCTAGATATGGGGTTCGACGCGATCGGCAGGCCGAGCAACACCGGGGGCATGTCGATGATCGCCGAGCTAGTCCGCTCCCGCGCGGCCGGTTGCCGCTGGCGGCAGATTGTCGTGCTGATCGACCGAGACTCAACAGACGAAGACCATGACGGCGAGCGGGTGCCGCGGGCGCTGCGCGAGTTCTTCTACTTGCACCGCCAAGCTTTCGGCGAGCGGCTGGACACGGCGTTCAACCATTGTGTGGCAACGGCCCTGCCCGACATGTTGAGCACCGCCCAACGGACGACCTTGACCGGGGCGCTGACGTTACTGCACGCGCTACACAAGCCCGGCCGACTGCTGCGGGTGATGTGCCCACCGCCTGTGGTCAAGGACGCACGCGACTGGTTGCGTCGGGGAGCCACCGAAGACGACTTGCTGATGCAGCTTGAAGGCGAAGAATGGCCGCGCTTGGAGCGGCCTAAACACGACGGGTATCGCAAGTTCAACACCAAGGGAGCGGCATAGACCGCCCCGTCGCCGCCCAACAGGAGACCGAACGATGAGTAGTAAACCAAAGAAGATCAATCGCTTGACAAAAGAACAAATCGACGCGATTCCCGGCCACGTCAGGGAGTGGGTAAAAATTGGCCTATCGACCGACCGCGTTGATTACGTGCTTGCAGAAGACTACGGCCGTCGCCTGAATGCTTTTTTAAACCGAAAGCACAAGGCAACAGTTGTGATGGATGGCCCTTTGCACGCTTGGCTTGCGGCTTGCATGCTTGTATCTGACATTAACCAGGTGCGGGGCCAGGTGGGGGACCAGGTGCGGGGCCAGGTGTGGGGCCAGGTGGGGGACCCGGTGCGGGGCCAGGTGGGGGACCAGGTGCGGGACCAGGTGCGGGGCCAGGTGGGGGACCAGGTGCGGGGCCAGGTGCGGGACCAGGTGCGGGACCAGGTGCGGGACCAGGTGCGGGACCAGGTGCGGGGCCAGGTGGGGGACCAGGTGCGGGATTTTTGTTGGCCGCATCTCGGCGGAGGTCTTGACTGGGCGGGGTGGGCGTCATGGGCCACCTACTTTTCACAACACGTCAAGCTAAAGATGCCCGACTTCTCCATCTTGGCCGACAACGCACGCATGGGGATGGTCTACCCCGTTGACGGGTTTGTGGTCATTGCGCAGCGATGTACCGAAATCCACGTGCAGGACGGCCTTTTGCATTGCGAAGACGGCCCCTCTTGGGCATATGCCGATGGCTTGCGAGGCTGGTCAATTGGCGGGGTTGCTGTGGACGAACAAATCGTTCAGAGGCCAGAAACGCAAACGCTTGAGCAGATACATGGGGAGAGAAACGAAGAAAGGAAGCGCGTGCGCATCGATCGGTATGGCTGGCGGCGCTACATCGCCGAGACGGATGCGGAGTGTCTGGACCGCCGAACCAACGACATTGAGAACACCAAGGAGTTGCTGTGTCGTCTTCACGGTGGCATCACTGTCTTAATTTGCCACTGCCCTTCTCAGGGCAAGGTCTTCTCACTCGAAGTAGACCCAGCCACAAAGACCTGCGAGCAGGCGCAGAACTACCTGCACAGTGGATCAGTTATTGACGACCTGTATAAACCTCGCCGCGTGGTGGGGCGCTCTTAACCACTTTCATTTTAGGAAGATCGCAATGCTTACGAAGGAAATACAACAATTAGTTGAACACGCTGAGGTCATTAAGAATGACGGCGCTCACGCCATGCACACGATGGAGGCCGGAGATGAGTGGCGACAGGGCGATGTGCGCGTCATACGACTGCCTGATGACGCAGTGGAAGAGATGGACAACCGGATCAAAGCAATCGAAAGGTTTAATGGCCAGGTCGCGCCGGGCACCACTACTGGGTCTCGGCATGTTTTCGACTCAATCGATGGTGTGGTGGCCTATGCACTGATCGGTGGCAACGCACTAGATGGCCCCATCATTGCGACGAGCAAGCCTCGCACCCTGAGCCATCCTGAGCATGGTAATTGCGTTGACTTGCCGCCGGGCTGCTATGCATTCCCCGGCCAGCGTGTTTACGCCGAAGAATTGCGTCGAACACTGGACTAGCAACCTCGCTCGCACGGCCGTAAATGGCGGTGTGGGCATTCCCAGCCCCTACACAACAGGAGATGACATGATCACCGACGAAACCCGACAGAAGTTCGTAGAACGCCTGGTCCTCGAAACCGCACGCCGGGTCGTGCCTATGGCCTTTGATGCGGCCGCGAGTCGGGCCGAGGCCGATTCGAAGGCTGCCCT
>JBCDKD010000099.1:0-13550 GCA_039024275.1 Planctomycetota bacterium
CGCGGAGCGTCCCGTTCCCACGCCCTCTGAGGCTTCGCACGGGACGCTCCGCGTCGCCCGCTACACGACTCGATAAGACATCTTCTAATTTTTAAGGAGTCCCCTATGAAACGACGCGAATTCCTTGCCTCTGGCGCCGTCGCCGCGGCCGCATTGACCGCCACCGCTTCAGCCAACGCCGACGACCATGCTGACACACAAGACCACGGCGGCAAGTTCAAGCTCAAGTACGGCCCGAGCCCGGGCCAGTTCAAGGCCCACGCGGGCGATGATATCCTGGACCAGATCCAGTTCGCCCACGACCAGGGCTTCCGCGGCTGGGAGGACAACGGGCTGGCGCGGCGCGACCCGAAACTGCAGGAAGCGGTCGGCAAAAAGCTCGCCGACCTCGATATGACCATGGGCGTGTTCGTGTCCTCCGCCAACTTCGGCAGCGACGGCTTCACCACCAACACGTCTAAGGACTTCCAAGACAACCTCCGCAAGCAGATGACTTCCATGCTCGATGTCGCCAAGCGCAGCGGCGCCAAGTGGACCACCGTCGTGCCCGGCAAGATCAGCCAGCGGTGGGAGATGGACTACCAGACGGCGAACGTGATCGACAACCTGCGCGTCGTCGCAGAAGTCTGCGAGCCGGCCGGCCTGGTCGTCGTGCTTGAGCCTTTGAACTGGTACGCCAATCACCCCGGGCTCTACCTGACCAAGATCTCGCAGGGCTACCTGATCTGTCGGGGCGTCAACAGCCCGAGCATGAAGATCCTCAACGACCTGTACCACCAGCAGATCACCGAGGGCCACCTGATCAAGAACATCGACTACGCCTGGTCCGAGACCGCGTACTTCCAGGTCGGCGACAACCCCGGGCGCAAGGAGCCGTACTCCGGCGAGATCAACTACCAGAACGTCTTCAAGCACATCTACAAGAAGGGGTTTGATGGCGTGATCGGTATGGAGCACGGCCACAGCGTCGGTGGGCTCGAAGGCGAAAAGAAGTGTATCGCCGCCTACCGCAAGGCGGATGACTTCGAGGTGTGACTGATAGCCGCCGGACAACGCCCGGGGTCTGACTGGCGATCACGCAACCCCTGCGTGTTACGCGGCGCTCTATAAAAGGAAAAGAAGCCCACGTTCGCGGAACGTGGGCTTCTTTGTTGCTGTGTTGCGTCTGCTCGATCAGACGATCTTGTACTTGCCGGGGCGGCGGACGCCGGGGAACGGTGTGTTGACCGGGCCGGGCTTGGGCCCGTCGTCGATGCCCTCGGGGCGGAGTTTGAGCTTGGCCTCGTTGGCCAGGAAGCCGAACGCCAGTTCCTTGCCGGAGTACGCGGACTCACGGCCGAGGATACAGGTCAGCGACGAGTCGGCGACCTCCTGGATCTCCATGATCGGAGCGTTCTTGGTGATGCTTTCGAGCAGGGCCTTGTGCTCTTCGACGTAGGGCTGGTTATTGCCCTCACGGCCGGTGTTCTTGGCGAGCACGGTCGTGCCGTCGTGGGCGCGGGCGACCCAAGCGGTTCGGCCTGGGTTTGGCTTGAGGAACATCGTGCCCTTGGTACCGATCCACTTGTTGTGGACCTTGTTGGTCGAGCCCTTGTAGTGCCGGCCCATGAAGGCGGACTGTACGCCGTTGGCCCACTCGAAGTGGACGGAGAAGTGGTCGTAGATGTTGCCGTACTCCGGCTCGGTGCGGTCGATCCGGCCGCCGGAGGCGTAGGCCTTGGCGGGTGGGCCGCCCATGGACCAGTTGATGGCGTCGATGTTGTGGATCGACTGCTCGGCGATGAGGTCGCCCGACAGCCAGGTGAAGTAGGGCCAGTTGCGCATCTGGTAGGTCATCGGGTCCCACTTCGTGTCGCCGCCGTCGCCGAGGTGCCACTGCGTGGAGGAGCAGTAGTACTGGAAGCTGGCGGTGATCTCGCCGATGACGCCGTCGTTCAGGTGCTTGATCGCGTCGGCGTAGGAGTTCTCGCGGCGGTACTGCGTGCCGGTCACGATGGCCAGGCCGTTCTGCTTCGCCATGTCGCCCGACGCGATGACGTGGCGGTAGGTGTCGGAGTCAACGCAGACGGGCTTCTCGACGAAGCTGTGCTTGCCGTTCTTGACCGCTTCACGGAGGGTGATGTGACGCAGGCCCGGCGGCGTGGTCTGGACGACGATGTCGACGTCGGGGTGGGCGCAGAGCTGTTTGTAGCTCTCCATGCCAACGAAGGTGGTCTCGTCGGTGACGGCGTAGCCACCCTTGGGGCCCCACGACTTCTCGATGGCCTTCTTCGTGCGCTCGGTGCGGTCGGCTGCGACATCCGCGACGGCGACAAGCTTGACCTTGATGCCAAGCTCTTCGGCGGCCCTGAGGCAGTTGCCCAGCGCACCGGTGCCGCGCCCGCCACAGCCGACGATGCCCAAGCCCATAACCTTGTCGCCGGATTGTGCGTAGGCGTTGCTGCTGAGCAGGCCCAGGTTTGCAGCAGCGGCCGTCGCTGCAAGACCTGCGGTGCCCTGCTTCACAAAAGACCTGCGGGACAGTTCGAGTTTGTTGGTATCGCTCATCAAATCCAATCCTGATTGCGGGCATCAAGCCCTGGTTGAATACGTGGTGCTTTACCACGCCCTCCCTCTTCTAGGTAGTCGTATAGTTTATCAGGTCACGCCGAGTGCTTCGGCCATCTGCATCCGGACCGTTTTAAGCCGGGCCAGCCCCCCGCCGCCGACCTCCGCCGTGAACCAACCGGTGAAGCCGACCTCATCCAGGGCCTTACGCACATCGCCCCACGGGAGGTCGCCTTTGCCGATGTCTGTGAACTTGTTGCTGGCCCGGCTGAAGCCCTTCAGATCGAATTTCACCGCGCGGGGCCCGAAGCTGCGGATCCAGTCGCCGGGGTTGCCGTACTTCCAGTGGTTGCCGATGTCGTGGTACATGCCGACCCACGGGCTGTCGAAGGCATCGACATAGTCGACCCAGCGGTCCGCAGACTGCTCCGGCCCCTTGTTGTGGTCGTAGAACATCTGGTTCCAGACATTTTCGAACAGGATGCGCTGGCCCAACGCCGCGGCGAGCGGGACCGCCTTCTTGATCTCAGCAATCGAGCGCTCGGTGATCGTTGATTCCGGCCCGTCCGCGCCTCGCCCAACGACGATCAATACGCCGCTGCCACCCGCCGCATGGGACACACGGATGCAGTGCTCCAGGTTCTTCAACGCCTGCTCGCGATCCGCTTCGTTGCCGCTGGTGAAGCGCTTCTTCCAGTGGTCGTGGTTGATCGCGTTGTGAACGAAGACACCGGACTTAGCAGCAGCAGAGCGGGCCTGCTCTGGCGTGAAGCCGGCGGCTTCGTCGAGGTCCACGCCGTCGAACCCCGCTTCCTTGGCGAGCACGAGCCGTTGGGCTAGCGAAAGCGTTTCGCCGCCCGGGCCTTTCTTGGTGATCATGCCGAGCTTGCAGGACAGCAGGTAACGGTGGTTCATCGGCGGTTGCGGCATACGCCACTCCCTAGTCTTGTCGTCGGCTGAAGCAGACGATCCACCCAGCGTCGCAGCCGAAGCCACGGCCCCAGCGATCAGTCCGCGTCTTGTCGGGTGTGTCGGCATCGCGATGCTTCCTTAAGCCATAATGATGCTGGAGTTATGGATGGGATTACAGGCGGTTGTTGAACACGAAATCAGATGTGGATCGCCCGACCCGAGACACCCAGTGCCGCTTCCTTGACCGCTTCGCTGAGGGTCGGGTGGGCGTGGCAGGCCCGGGCGATGTCCTCGCTGGACGCGGCGAACGCCATCGCCGTCGCGCACTCCGCGATCAGGTCGCCCGCGCTGTCGCCGATGATGTGAACCCCCAGCACCCGGTCCGTCACCGCGTCCGCCAAGATCTTGACCCAGCCCTCGGTATCGTCGTTGGCCCGTGCCCGGCCGTTGGCGAGGAACGGGAAACTACCCTTCTTGTAATCCACGCCCTCATCCTTGAGTTCTTCCTCGCTCTTGCCGACACTGGCAATCTCCGGGTGCGTATAAACGATCGAAGGGATGGTGTTGTAGTCGATGTGGCCGTGGCCGGTCGCGATCATCTCGACGCAGGCAACGCCCTCCTCTTCCGCCTTGTGCGCCAGCATCGGGCCGGGGATCACATCACCCACCGCGTAGACGCCGTCGGCGCTCGTCTTAAACCGGGGGTTGACCTCGATCTGCCCGCGCTTGTTCGGCGTGACCCCGATGCGCTCCAGGCCAAGCCCCTCGGTGTTCGGCTTGCGCCCAACCGATACCAAAACGCGGTCGGCCTTGACCGGGCCCGCGTCCTTGATGTCGATCGCCACGCCTTCCTTGTCCTGGGCCACACCTTGCACCGCGCAGCCGAGCATGAAGTCGATGCCCTGTATTTTGAAGGCCTTGTGCGCGGAGTTGGCGAGTTCACTATCCATGCCGGGCATGATGCGGTCCAGGTACTCGATGACGGTGACCTTCGCACCCAGCCGACGCCAGACGCTGCCGAGCTCCAGGCCGATGACACCCGCGCCGATAACGGCGAGGTGCTCAGGGACCTTGTCGTAGCTGAGCGCTTCGGTCGAGGTGTCGATCAAGGCATCGTCGAGGCTGATACCTGGGATGGTCGATGGCACCGAGCCTGTGGCGATGAGGACGTTGGTCGCCTTGATCGTGTCGCCGCCGACAGTGACGGACTTGTCGCTGTTGAAGGCGGCGGTGCCGTGGTAGACCTTGACCTTGTTCTTCTTCATCAGGCCCGCGACGCCGCTGGTCAGGGTTTTGACGACCTTGTCCTTGCGTTTAAGCATCGCCTTGAGGTCCAGCGACACGTCCCCGACCTGGATGCCGTGGCCCGCGAAGTGCTTGGTCGCGTCTTCGTATTTGTGCGAGGACTCAAGCAGGGCCTTGGACGGGATGCACCCGATGCGGAGGCAGGTGCCGCCTAGCTGAGCCTCTTTATCGACAATAGCGGTGTCCAGGCCGAGTTGGGCGGCACGGATCGCGGCGACATACCCGGCCGGGCCGGCGCCGATGACAAGCAGTTCGTGTGAGTGTTCAGGCATGGCAATCGAAGATGTCAAAAGAGGTAAGGCGACGCATCATAGCCCGACTGCTTTCGGGTGCCCAGCGATCGGTTTTTGTTCGTTCGAAATATTTGCATGTTTAGTTGAACTGCGTTCGATGGCCGATAAAATGCCGACGTACGTGACAAAACCGTTATTTTCGGTACAATAGATTACGGAGTGCCTGCACCGCTTCAGCGTAGAAAAGGGAAGAGAGAAAGAACATGTGTAAAACCAATCGGATGGTGGTATCAGCATGGTCGCTGCTAGTGGCTGTGCCAGCGATAGGAGGGGCCTCGCTCGATACCGCGCTCAACGGCGATTCGCTGTTTAATGCCGGCGACGAGATCGAGTCCTTCGATTCCAAACTCACGCCGATCCTCAACCTGGACCAAGCCACGGACACCGACGCCGAGGCGATTAGCAGCACACTGCTTTTTGCAGGTACCGAAGCGGCGAAAGCATCGGGCGACTTCGAAGCGGTTTACGACGCGGCCGGTGCCGACACGCTGCTCGAAGCGATCGAACCTGTCGTGGCCAGTGGCGGATCGAGCATTGATTCAGAACGCGAAAAGATCGCGACCAATCAGCGTGTCGAGTTCGGGGTGTTCACCAACAGTGCAGGCGGCGGTGCGTCCGCAGGCGGCGCTGGTGGTGTAGGCGGCGGCGGTGGTGGCGGTGGTTCTGCCGAAGTGGAAACAAAAACCGAAGAGTTGGTGTACAGCGAACTCGCGGATGTCTATTTCACTGAAGAAAGCGTATCCGAGCAGAAGGTGGTATCCGAGCAGGTCACGCCATCCTCTGCTCCTTCGCCGACCGCCGCACTGGCAGGCATGGCCCTGCTCGGCGTCATGGGTCTTCGCCGTCGACGACGCGACTAAGGCATCTCCACGTGCGTGATCTACGAACGGGATAACCAAGCGGAACACATAGACAAGCCACCGTTCCACCAGCGGTGGTCTGTTTCTTTGAAAACACCTCACTCAAACCACCAGTGTGACACTTTGGTCATGCAACAGCACATGAGACGCAGCGATGCCTTCACCCGGTGCCTCGGCATGCTCGCCAGCATCATGCAGATCGGTCTGGACTTATACCGCCGCTGCCGCCGAACATCCTCATCGTCATCGCCGACGACCTGCACTGGCACGATATGGGCTGCATGGACAGCGAGCAGGTCCGCACACCCAACATCGACCGGCTGGCCAAGCAGAGGATGGGCTTTGATGCGGCTTTTACCCGCACCGCGATGTGTGCGCCGACGAGGCAGCAGCTCTTAACCGGCCTATGGCCCGTACGGAGCGGGGCCTAGCCAACGATCCAGAGCAGGCTGATCGTCTCAAGGACATGCACGGCAAGCCGAAAGCCCGGATGAAAAGCCAGGATGATGAGGGCTTCGCCACCGAAGCAAAAGAGCGACAAGGCAAGAAGTAAACTGCTCAGACCTCGATCAGCATGCGGGCCGGGTCCTCGATCGCTTCCTTGATCGTCTTCAAGAACGTTACGGCTTCCCTGCCATCGACGATGCGGTGGTCGTAGGTGAGCGCGATGTACATCATCGGGCGGACCTCGATGGTTTCCTTGCCGGGCTCGCCCACCGCGATGGGTCGGCGGACGATGCCGTGCATACCGAGTACGCCGGACTGTGGCGGGTTGACGATCGGGGTGGAGAGCAGCGAGCCATAGACCCCGCCGTTGGTGATCGTGAAGCTACCGCCGGTGAGGTCGGACATCGCGAGTTTGTTGTCCTTGGCCCTGACCGCGTACTCGCCGATTGCTTTCTCGACGCCGGCGAAGCTCAGCCGCTCGGCGTTGCGGAGGACGGGCACGACCAGGCCCTTGCCACCGCCGATGGCGATGCCGATGTCGTAGTAGTTCTTGTAAACGATATGGTCGTCGCGGATCTCCGCGTTTACGGCGGGGAACTGCTTGAGCGCTTCGATGGAGGCCTTGACGAAGAAGGACATGAAGCCGAGCTTCAGGCCGTGCTTCTTGACGAACTGTTCCTGGTACTGCTTCCGCATGGCCATGACGTTCGTCATGTCGACCTCGTTGAAGGTCGTGAGCAAGGCGGCGGTCTGCTGGGCGTTGACAAGCGCCTTGGCGATAGTACGCCGGAGCGGGGTCATCTTGACGACCTCTTCGTCGCGGTCGCCAGGAGCAGGTGCGGGGGCCGACGTCGGCGCGGGCGCCGCAACAGGCGCAGGGGCCGGTGCGCTCGAGCCGCCGTCGATGTGCTTGAGCACGTCTTCTTTCAGCAGGCGTCCGCCGGGGCCGGTCGCGGTGACGTCGCTTGCCTTGAGGCCGTGCTGATCGAGCAGGGCCTGGGCGGCGGGCATGACCTTGGCGTCGCCGGCTGCCTCAGCCTTCGCGGGTTCCAGGGCCGGCGCGGGGGCGGGCTCTGTCGCGGGCTTGGGGGCTTGGGCCGGTGCGGCCTTGCCGTTGCCACTGGCCGCGCTGCCCGGCGCGCCCTGCTCGAGGTGCGCGATGACATCTCCGACACTGGCGGTGTCACCCGCCTGCATCATGATCTTGACTAGCGCGCCATCGAACGGCGCGGGCAGTTCCTGGTTGACCTTGTCGGTTTCCAACTCCACCAGCGGCTGGTCTGCCTTGATCGCTTCGCCTTCCTTAACAAGCCATCGGCCGATCTCGACTTCGGTGACGGACTCGCCGACCTCGGGGACTTTCAGTTCGGTTGGCATCGTTGCAGGGCTCCTGCGATCGCTGGATCGGCGGCGGTTTTGTTTGGGGTGGTTGTGGGATGGTAGCAGGTTGGCGGGAGATACGACCGGGCGTCACTTCGCAAACGCGGCGGGCGGCGCGGGCTCCTCGACCGTCTCACCAAAGGCTTGTGCCAGCAGCAGTTCCTGCTCGAGCTTGTGTGCGGCCTTAGACCCCGTCGCCGGGCTCGCCGAGTGGTGCCGGGAGGCAACATGCAGCTCACGCTCGCCGAGGAACTTCTCCTGCAGGTACCGCTGCAAGAAGAAAGGCCAGGCCCCCTGGTTTCTCGGCTCGTCCTGCACCCAGACCAGCGGAGCAGCTTCGCTGTACGGGGCGATCGCCTCGGCCAGCATCTTCCGCGGCAGCGGGTAGAGCTGCTCGAGCCGGATAATCGCCACGTCCTCCCGATCCATCTTCTCCCGGCGGTCAACAAGGTCGAAATAGACCCGGCCGGTGCAGAGCAGGATCCGTTTCACCTTCTTCGGCTTCACCTCGGTATCGGAAAGTACGCGCTGGTACGTGCCCTGTGCCAGGTCCTCGAAGCTAGAGATACAGCGTGGGTGCCGCAGCAGCGATTTGGGCGTCATGACGACCAACGGCTTGCGCCACTTCCGCAAGACCTGCCGACGCAGCAGGTGGAACATCTGCGCGGGCGTCGTCGGCTGGCAGACCTGGTAGTTGTCCTCTGCTGCGCTGGTAAGGAAGCGTTCGAGCCTTGCCGACGAATGCTCGGGGCCTTGGCCCTCGAAACCGTGCGGCAGCAGCATGACCAGGCCGGAGAGCCGTTTCCACTTGTCTTCCGCGGAAGCGATGAACTGGTCGATGATGACCTGGGCGCAGTTGACGAAATCGCCGAACTGTGCCTCCCAGAGGCAGAGCATCTGGGGCTGATCCAGCGAGTAGCCGTACTCGAAGCCGAGCACGCCGGCCTCGCTCAGCGGGGAGTTGAAGATGTCGATCGTCGCCTGGCCTTCGGACAGGTGCTTGAGCGGGAAGTACTCGTGCCCGTCCCTGGCGTCGTGCAGCACGGCATGGCGGTGGCTGAACGTGCCGCGCTGGCAGTCCTGCCCGGTCAGCCGGATGCCGTGGCCTTCGGTCAGCAGCGTCGCGAACGCCAGCGACTCACCCGCGGACCAGTCCAGGGCGCGTTCCCCCTCGGCCTGCTCGTTCTTCATCCGCATCAGCCGCTTGTGCTTGGGGTGCAGGTTGAAGTCAACAGGCAGTTCGAGCTGCCGCTCCAGCAGCCGCTGCAGCGTGGTCTTGTCGATGCCTGTGTCGACATCGTCGTTGACGTTCTCTTTACCGCCGTGGTAGCCCGCCCACTGGCCCCGCGGGTCGTCGGAGCGCGGCTTGTAGGCCGCGGACTGTGCCGCGCTGAGTTCTTTCTCGAGAAGCTCGGTGCGGCGCTCGGCGATACGGTCCGCGTCGGCCTGCGTCACCCCACCCAGTGTCAGCAGCTTGGACAGGTACGCCTCGCGTACGCCAGGCCGGCTGTCGATGTTCTCGTACATCTTCGGCTGGGTGTATCTCGGCTCGTCTCCTTCGTTGTGCCCACGCTTGCGGTAGCAGTACATGTCGATCACTACGTCGCGCTTGTACTCCTGCCGGAACGCCATCGCGAGCTTGACGACCTGAGCGACCGCCTCGGGCGACTCGCCGTTGACATGGAAGATCGGGCTCTGGAGCATCTTCGCAACGTCGGTGCAGTACTGGGTCGATCGCGCGTCCTGCGGTCCTGTCGTAAAGCCGATCTGGTTGTTGATAATGACGTGGATCGTCCCGCCGGTGTGGTAACCATCGAGCCCGGCAAGGTTGAGCGTCTCGGGGACGATGCCCTCGCCGGCAAACGCGGCGTCGCCATGGATCAACAACGCGAAGCCAAGGTCACCACGCGTCTTCATCTCGGTCTGCGCGTGGGTACGGTCCTGCTTGGCCCGCATACGCCCGAGTACGACGGGGTTGACAAACTCAAGGTGGGATGGGTTAAAGCAGAGCGACAGATGGATGTTCTTGCCCGACCGTGTCCGCCAGTCGCCAGAGTAGCCCAGGTGGTACTTCACGTCGCCGCCACCCATGTAGAGCTCGGGGTCGACGTCCTCGAACTCGCGGAAGATTTTCTGCGGGCTCTTACCGAGGATGTTCGCCAGGACATTGAGCCGGCCGCGGTGAGCCATACCGATCACGATCTCGCGCGTGCCCATCTCACCGGCGTGCTCAAAGCACAGATCCAGCAGCGGGATCAGGGTCTCGCCGCCTTCCAGGGAGAACGACTTGGCGCCGATGAACTTCCGCTGGATGAACTCCTCAAATAACGTCGCGTCGGTCAGACGCGTCAGGATACGGATCTGCTCTTTGCGTGACAGCTCGATCTCGTTGTGCGATTCTTCCATCCGTTCCTGCAGCCAGCGGCGCGTCGGCAGGTCGTCGATGTGCATGAACTGCACGCCGATCTGACCGCAGTACGTCCGGTTGAGCTGATCGAACAGGCCACGGACCGTGCGCTTAGGCTTGCCGGGCACGGTCGATACCGTCGTGAACGGCTGGTCGAGTTCTTCTTCCGTAAACCCGTAGTACTCGGTGGTCAGTTCGGGGTGCGGCTCGGTGGGGTCGGGCTTGAGCGGGTTGAAGTGGGCGTAGTTGTGCCCGAGCACCCGGTAGTTACGGATGAGCATGTCGACACGGTGCTGCAGCGCGGCCTCGCCGACGGCGTGGATAGCGTGGCCGTTGGAGCTCGGCGTGCCGTTGCTGTTTGCACCGGCGGGGTCGTAGATGCTCCGTGCGGAAAAGCTGGGCCCGATGCGACCGGCCGAGCCGTTAAGCTCGGCGCCCCATGTCGCGAAGAGCGCTTGCCAGTGCTCGTCGACCGACCCGGGGTCGGCAAGATAGCGTTCGTACTGTGCCTCGGCGTAGGCGAGGTTGCCTGCAGACAAGTCGGGCGGTTGGGACATGGGCTTGGTTCGCTCCGACGCTTCGGGTCGCGGGGGTGTGGCAGGCCGGGCTCGGCCCGATGCTCACTCGGTAACATCGGCCGGATGCGACGCAGAGTTTGCCCGCGGCGCTTTGGGGATTCTACACGCCCCAACAGCCAAAGCGAGCCCGGTAATCGGCCAGTATGCTAAAAAAATGCCCGACCCTTTCCAGCCCGAGACCCTGCTGCTGATCGCCCTGATCGGCCTGCTCGCGGGTACGCTGGGCGGGCTGCTCGGCGTCGGAGGCAGCGTGATCACGATCCCCGGCATGGCGATCCTCTTCGGGACGGGGGAGAACCAGCACCTCTACCAGGCCGCCGCGATGACCGCGAACCTTGCTGTCGCTATCCCGGCCGCTCGGAGGCACAAACAGGCCGGGGCCCTGACCCCGAGCGTGCTCCGGTGGATGCTGCCCGCCGCGGTGGTGGGGATCATCCTTGGCGTCCTCGCGAGCAACCTCAGTCTTTTCAAGAACGAACAAGGCGGGCTCTGGCTAGGACGCATCCTCGCGGTGTTCCTGGTCTACGTCATCATCGTGAACATCCGCAAGCTGCTGCACCTGCGGGCGGGCAAGCCGCGCAACGAGCTCAACAACGCAACGATTACCCCGGCACGCAGCGGGTCGGCGGGCGCGGTCATGGGCAGCGCCGCGGGCCTGCTCGGGATCGGCGGCGGGGCGCTGGCCGTGCCGCTACAGCAGGTGCTGACCAAGATCCCGCTGCGGAACGCGATCGCGAACTCGTCGTTCGTGATGGTGTTCAGCGCCGGGGTCGGGGCGCTGCTCAAGCTCGGCACGCTGGATCAGCACTACCCCCCGGCTGAGGGTGCCGAGCCCGCCTGGCAGGTCGCGGGGATGCTGGCGCTGATACTCGCGCCGACCGCGATCATCGGCGCGGGGCTCGGCGCGAAGCTGACGCACACACTGCCCGTGGCGTATGTGCGTGTCGCGTTCGTGCTGCTGATGCTTGTCGCGGCATATAAGATGGCGGCGATCCCGTTGTAATCGATTGCTGTGTTGCAGTTGGCAGGTCGAATGACCTCATTAGTACATAATGCAGGCACACATTTTGCATCATTTCAAGATGGGGGCATTGCAAACGTGACCAAGACTACCAATCTCGTCAAGGCTGGTTTAATCCTCTTATTTGTGCTGCTTGCTTTCGTAACCCTTGGATCACTGGTTGGGTTTCTCGGCATCTACTACGGACTCGGAGTTGGCATCCTGTCCAATCTTCTAATCCTGTTCGTTGGCGACAAGGTCTTCATCGCGGCAATGAGCGGCGTCAAAGCCGACAAGCGCAAATACGCCGAACTAATAAAACTGATCGGTGGCCTCGCCGATCAAGCAGGGCTGCCGGGGCCAGAGATTGTAATCTGCCCGCAGATGGTCCCCAACGCGTTCTCGCTTGGATGGAGCCCGAAGCGATCCACGATCGGTTTAACCCAGGGCGCTATCGACCAACTGAACCTCGATGAACTAGCGGGCGTGATTGGCCATGAACTTGCTCATATCAGGAATAGGGACACGCTCGTATCATCCATCGTGGCAACGAGCGCGGGGATAGTTTCAAACGTCAGTGTTATCTCGTTGCGGGGCAGAGGCATCGGTTGGGGTCTGCAACATCTGGCGATGATCTCCGTCCCGTTCTCCGCGGCTTTGGTACGGCTTTGTATTAGCCGTAAGCGAGAGTTCATTGCCGACAAAGAAGGGGCATCAATTGCCGGTTCGGTCGAGGGCCTGATTAGCGCACTGATTAAGATGCAGGCCATCGCCGAGCAGACCGTCATGGCATCAACGCCGATCAATGACCACCTGATGACCGTCGGTCCACCGCCAGGCGATTGGCTCAGCGCGCTTTTTTCGACACACCCGTCGGTTCAGGAGCGGGTCGATCGGCTACAACACTACGCTAAGCCCGAGCGTCCAGGTTTTGGAGAAGCTCAATAAACCGCTCACCACGCTGTTCGTAGTTCTCAAACTGATCCCATGACGCGCAGGCGGGCGAGAGCAGGACGACATCACCGGGCTTGACGCGTTGATGGATTTCTACCACGGCTTGATCGAGTTCGCCGCAGCGCACGACTTCCGCGGTTGCCGCAGGCCAGCTCACCCCGCCGCAGGAGTCGGGCCGGCCTGACACAGCCCGGCTCGCTTCGTCCTCGATAAGCCCCGCGATCGTGTCGCCCAAGGCCCCGATGGTGTAGACCGCCTTGCATTGCTCTGCCGCTAAAGCTGCAAGCGGCTTCATATCGCTGCCCTTATCTTTACCGCCAAGGATGAGATGGATTCCCGGCTTGTCATCGCCTTCAAGAAACACTTCGACCGCGAGCATCGCCGCCTCGGGGGTCGTGCACTTGCTGTCGTTGAAGTAGCGGACATCGTTGTTCTTGGCGACAAGCTGCAGGCGGTGCGGGAGACCGGGGAAGTCAGCGAGATACGACCGAAACTCTTTTATTGATACCGCCGTGCGAGCTAGGTTAGGGTCACTCCGAGAGGCAGCCTCAAATGTGATAAATGCTAATCTAGCATTTCGCTCATTGTGTTTACCTGGAAGACTAGAGATGGGCGAGTAATTAGCTTCGGTTTTTGGATCGATAAAGCGCAGGCCAGCTTGCGCCTTCGTATCAACTCTAGACTTAAATAATTCTTTCGGTTCTTTGGTAGTAATCAGGTAGTCATGCTCATCTTGAAAGACCGTGATTTGCCACTTGGCTAGAACATATTGCTCAAAACCGCCATGCCAATCAATATGATTTGGACTGATATTCGTTACCACCGCAATGTGTGGCGACCAACTCTGCCATGTATATCCAAAACCAG
>JBCDKD010000100.1:0-13481 GCA_039024275.1 Planctomycetota bacterium
CGAAAGCGTTTCGGACGGCTGGGTGAGATCATCGATGCTTCGGCCTTGCCGCAAGTTTGTAGGGAACGTAAACGTCGCCCCCGCGAGCCCCCAGCCGCTGTTAAACTCATCTTCATTGCTCCAACCGTTCAGACCATAGCTCTTAGGGGTAAAGTCGACCCCCTCCGCACTGCCGGCGAATGAAGCATTGTCGGACCGGTTGACAAAATCAGAGGGGCAGAAATAGACTTCTGTTCCCGCGATCGGCAGGCCGGCAGTACCCAGACCTACGTCGGCTTTGTCGCGCGACAGCGACCTGCCGTCGTAGCCCCCGAGGCCCAGCCGGTCGCACCAGACGTGGAGGGGTTCCGGGGCGTGGCTGTTGTGGGGGAACAAACCACGGAAATCGCTTTGATAGGCAACCATCGCGATATTGAGTTGCCGGAGGTTCGACTTGCAGGCAGAAGCCCGGGCCGCCTCACGGGCCGCACCCAACGCCGGCAAGAGGATGGCGATCAGCAGGGCGATGATGCTGACCACAACAAGGAGTTCGATCAAGGTGAAGGCGCGTGGGCGGGGCATAGGGTTTTCCTGTACCAACAAGGGGGAGACAAATGCTGCGGCCGAACGATTCCGGCCGCGAAAACCTTTGCCCGCCTCTCGGCGGCCAAAGGCCTTGAAGGAGGATCGATTTAGGAAGCACGTCGGCGGCGGGCGATCAGCAGGGTGCCGAGGCCCATGAGGGCCAACGAGCTAGGCTCGGGGACGACCTCGACGATGAGCAGCGGTGCGAACTCGTCGTTCGTGTCCGCGGCGTTGATGGTGGCGAAGCGGGTTTGAGAGGGCGCTGAGTCACCAGCCTCGCTATCCCACCAGACGAGCATGTTGGGGTCGATGGTGGGGTTGGTCAGCCAGTCCAAGTCGCCGCTGACATCGAGGGTGACTTCATACATCACTGCGCCCAGTGTGCTGTTTGAGTTGCTGGAGGTGAGCGACCCAAGCGGCCTAAAGAAGTCGTTGTTGCCGGTAAAGCTGCCGCCGGTACCGGCGAACCAAGGCGTATCGTCCGATTCGTCTTTGAAGTTCCAAGAGTTGACGCCCTCCCGACCATCATCCGGGCCGTTCAACGCGGCCCAGTCGGCGTCACCCTCTTCGAGTCGCCCAAAGATCAGGGTGGTCTCGCCCCAGCTATTAGGGGAGTTCCAGAGCTGCAGCTTCACGCTTGCGATCTGCAGCGAGCCGTTGTCCAGGCCCGTCTGCGTGGCCGAGTCGAGCGACGCGAACTGGATCAGGCCGTTGCGACGCTGCGAGATGCCGGCGTTGGCGGTACCCCAGAGGGTATCGGCGCGGTCATACTGGTCTGTCTGGTCGCCATCATTACGAATCAGACCGGCGTGGTCGGCGGTTGCGCGGAGCTCAAAGACTGTTGCGGCCTGGGCCGAGGCGCTGGCGAGCGCGGTGACGGCAATGAGCGATGCGGTGGTGAAGAAACGGTTCATGTCAAATCTCCTAAAGGGGAAAAAGTAGAAAAGGTGCGACATTGCACGGGTCGCCCGAAGCGGGCTTCTAATCAATCGGGGCTGGTAGAGCCTCGCCGGTGGCGAGCGCATAATGTTTCTTGATTTGTTCGGGGCCGAGTGCTCTGGCGTAGAGGGCGACCTCATCGAGCCTGCCACGGAGAGCACGCTGATAGCCTCTACCGAACGAACTCTCTGGGTCGATGCCGATTTCCTGAACAACATCCACGACTGATCGGCCGAGCCGAACAGCCGCGGAGCCGATCATCGGGGGGGTGTAGCTGGCTTGGTCGACGGGCTGCCCGTCGAGATACAACGCGACACCGTCGGTGCTTTTGACAAAGACAAGGTGCTGCCAGCGGCCGATCAGATACTGCTTTGCCGAGTAAATCTCTTGCTTGTCTGCACTCTTCAGGTCACGCAGGGGGAAGCACCGGACCGCGTGCTCACGCCAGTTCGGCGGCCTGTCTATCCCCCACCACTTGGCGGGCTTGTCGACCCAGAAGTCGTTGCCGAGTTCGAAGGATACCAGCCGCGCATCAGTCGTATCCTTGAACTGATTACCCTGCTCCAGGTCGAATAGGCTCAGAAGCGTGCCAACGGAATTGTCTTTCTCCACCTCGTGTCGCTCATGGGTGAGGTACCAGAGCTCGATGGTGTACTCCTCCAGGGCATCCAGAGCCGCGATCGATTCACGGGTTTCGAAGTAGGCGTAGGGCTCGGCTTGATTGGTCAGCAGAGCGGCCTTGCCGACCACACCGTCTTTGGTGAGCCGTGCATTGCCGATGACAGACAAGTGATCACGGTCGGGCTGGACTTCGCTCTTGATAATCTGGCCTTCGTCGTTTTCAAAGCGCCAGTACACCGCGGGGCGGGCTTCGAGCACCGCCTGGACGTACGGGTGCGGCGCCGCGTCGTAGAACATGGGCGTTGCCTCGACCGCGAGTTCCGCCAACGAGCCCGTCTCCGGCTCGATCCGGCGGGCATCGTTCTGCAGCAACACCACCGGCTCGAATGCAAGCGGCGATGTCTCTGCGGGCTCGGCACGGACCGAGCCCTCCATCACCAGAACACTGGTGCCTCTCGCTGCATCCGCCTCCACACCAAAACGCGTGCCCAGGTCCACCACATCAACCCCCGGCGCGTGGACCACAAAACCCTTGCTGCGCGCGGTCTCGCAGATGCCGACCAGCTTGCCGCGGTGCAGGCGGATGGCGTTGTCGCTGTCGGTGGTCTCGATCGTCGCGGGGGACTGGACAAGCACCTGCGCGCCGCGGACCGTGGTGATCTCGGCGAAACCCTTAACCAGCGTCAGCCGCTGGTTGGGGCCGAGCAAGGTGCGTCCGGGCAGCGATCCCTCGCCGTTATTGGTCAGCCAGACCGCGCCGTGCTGCTCAGCGATGGTGGCGACGACGCGGTTGGTATCGGCTGCCGTGGTGGGTGGGGTCAGGCCGGGCGCCTTTGCGGTTTCAGGCGGCGTATCGCTGCCGGGCAGAAGGACGACCGCGAGGACCACACCCAGTATCAGCACAGCCGCGGCGGCAACCGTGCCAACCACACGTGGCGTTAGGTAGTGCCCGTAGAGGTACCGGCCTGCGGCGAAGAGGTCTTGCCTTGAAGGGGACTCTTTATTGCTCGGTAGGTGGCCCACGTCGTGCACCGGTTCGGGGTCGCTGGCTGGGCTGAGCGTTTGAAGCAAGGCGAGGTATTCGTTCTGATTCGCCTCGCCAATACGGTGGGCGAACTGCCGCTGCTCGCCGAAGACGACACGCATCGTGCCGGCCTGCTGGAGGACGGCCCGCATCGCCTGAAGCGCCTGCCCGTCGTCACGCACTAGCCGTTCCAACGCGGCGAGCTGCTCATCGCTGATCTCGTCACGCAGGTACAGCTCGGTGAGCTCTGCGACGTATTCAAAGGTGTTTTGTTCGTGGGGGCTCATGCGTCACCCCCGTCCTTGGCCAGGCGCTGGTTCACGCAGTCGCGCAGGACGGTGTGGGCGCGGGTGATGGACTTGTAGATGGTCTGGATGTTCTTGCCGGTGGACTTTGCGATGGCGGCGGGCTTGAGGTTTTGGCCGTAGCGCATCTCGAGGATGTCGCGGGTAACGCCCTGGAGTCGGTTGACGCACTCGCGGAGGGCGGCCTGCTTGGCAGACTCGGTGGGCCGGGCTTCTCGGCCGTCGGCGAGGGCTTCGAGCACATCGCTGCTGAGCAGCTTGGCGCGTCGGCTGCGGTCCCGCCGGACTTTCAGGCCCTGCAGACGGATCGCCTGGTACAGCCAGCCGATGAGGTGGTCCTCGTCGTTGATCTCGTCGGCCTTGCGGATCGCGGCGACCGAGACCTCTTGGAATACGTCTTCGGCCAGGTCGGGGTCGGCGACAGCCAGCCAGGCGTAGCCGATCAGCTCGGCACGCTGCTGCATCAAGACTCTCACGATCACATCGCTTTGGACGGGCAAACGCAACTCCTTACGTAATTACCACCTCGTCGTTACCGAATTAGGACATCGCTCTATAAAAAAAGTCACAACCCATGGTGAATCAGCCAATTTTGGCAGTTCGGGCAAGAAAAATCGCCCTCGCCTGAATCTAAACGTTCAAACCGCTCGAAACCATCAGCGTTGTATAAAAGCACCCACCTTCCCCCTTTTCCCCCGGAGACCCCGATGAAACGTTCGACCCTGATGAAAGCCCTGATCGCCCTCCCGATGGTTGGCCTGCTGGCCACCACGACCCCCGCGCTCGCTGGCAAGTGCAAGAGCTGCAACAGTTGCGACAGCAAGAAGTCTGACCGCACTGTTCAGGTTGCCGCTGACATGGATATCGTTGATACCGCCGTTGCTGCCGGCCAGTTCAAGACCCTGGCTGCCGCGCTCGGTGCAGCCGACCTGGTCGACGCCCTGAAGGGTGACGGCCCGTTCACGGTGTTCGCCCCGACCGACGAAGCCTTCGCCGCTTTGCCCGAAGGCACGGTTGAGACGCTCTTGAAGCCTGAAAACAAGGCACTACTGACCGCGATCCTGACCTACCACGTCGTGCCCGGCAACCTCAAGGCCGAAGACGTCGTCGGCGGCGCACCGCTGGTCAGCCTCAACGGCCAGAAGATCGACTTGAACACCACCGACGGTGTTATGGTTGACAAGGCCAACGTGGTCAAGACCGACATCGCGACTAGCAACGGCACGATCCACGTCATCGACGCGGTCATCCTGCCCTCCACCAAGGATATCATTGACACCGCGATCGAAGCGGGCTCGTTCAAGACTCTCGCCGCGGCCCTGGGTGCGGCCGAACTCGTCGAAACCCTGCAGGGTGACGGCCCGTTCACGGTGTTTGCCCCGACCGACGACGCGTTTGCAGCCCTGCCCGCCGGCACTGTTGAGTCGCTGCTCAAGCCTGAAAACAAAGCCAAGCTGCAGGCCGTGCTGACCTACCACGTGGTCCCTGGCCGCATCTACGCCCACGACGCGATCAAGGCCGGCAAAGCCAAGACCGTCCAGGGCCAAGAGATCACCATCAAGGCCAAGGATGGCAAGGTCACTGTTGACGGTGCGAACGTTATCGCCGCCGACATCGACTCGTCCAACGGTGTGGTCCACGTCATCGACGCGGTCATCCTGCCCAAGGACTAAGAAGAACGCATTTTTCTCCTACTGGTCAGCCTATGCTAACGCATAGGCTGGCCGTTTTGAATGACTCGCGGCAGTACTCAGCTGGGATTACCATGACAGCGATCCACGACCACAGCCCGTTGCTCCACAGCCAGGCGGCAGCGGCCCAGCGGGCAAGCGATCGCCAAACCATGACCCAGCTCCCTACAGGTAGTTTGTTACAGCAGGTCGCCGCGGGCCAGAGCCAAGCCGTCAATAATGTGATGGATGCGTACGGCGGGCTGGTCTGGTCGCTTGCTCGGAAATACTTTGGCCGCTCTGCAGAAGCGGAAGACGCCGTACAGGACGCTTTCATCGCGGTCTGGAAAGCGGCCGACCGGTTTGACCCTGAAGTCGCGGCGGAGTCAACCTATGTCGCGATGATCGCCCGCCGACGGATGATCGACCAGCTGCGGAAACAGGGCCGACGCCCCGCCACTCAGAATATTGAAGGGTCTCCTGAGCCGGAATTTGAATCCGAAGACACCCTTGCTAACGAAGAATTAGCTGAAACGGTCTTGAAGGTTGTTGATGAACTCGACCCGCCCCAGCCGGACGTGATCAAGCACTCCCTGATGCATGGGCTCACGCACCCCGAGATCGCGGAAAAAATGGGCCTGCCTTTAGGCACGGTCAAGACACATATTCGTCGGGGCCTGATCAAGGTCCGCCAAGCTTTGGGAATCCGCCCTCAAACCGAGGGGGCATCGTCATGAGTCGTACGACGAACAACATCCCGCCACGTATCGAAGAGCTGATGGTCGACGCAGCGACGCATGGCCTCTCCCCACAGGACGAGGCAGAGCTGCAAGCAGCGATCACGGCCGAACCAGCGCTCCGCGATGAGGCCGAAGCGTACGAACTGGCCGCGACCGCGGTCGAGCTGTCGCTCACGAAGCAGACACTGGAAGACCTCCCGCCTGCCCTGCGTCAAAAGCTCATGGCCGCGGCGCCCGCAGCCGTCGCGCCCGCCTTGAAGCTTAGCGGCACCGATGCCGGTCAACCCAAGCAAGACATATCGTTCTCTTTCAGCGACGGCCGGATGTTCGGCTGGTACGCGGCGGCGGCGGCGTTAGTCGCGCTGGCGTTCGTGCTCTTCCTTGAGCCCACACCGCAGGTGGTCGAGAAGGTCGTTGAGGTGGAAGTCGAGGTCCCGGTCGAAACGACCGTCGAAGTCCCCGCCCCTACGCCTGCCACGCCAACGCTCTCAGAGCAATACACATCGCTTTCCAAAGACGAGGCTACGATTGCCGCGAGTTGGGGATTTGCCGGCGACGACGCCGACGAGGCCTACGCGAACGCGACCGGCGAAGTCATCTGGAACGCCGACGAGCAGACCGGCTACATGAAGCTCGCCGGCCTACCCGTGAACGATCCAACGCAGACGCAGTACCAGCTCTGGATCGTCGACGGCTCACGCAGCACCGACATCGAGAACACCAACCGCATCGACGGCGGCGTCTTTGACGTCACCGTAGAGGGCGAGGTCATCGTCCCGATAGACGCGAAGCTCGTCGCCCGCGACGCGGCCGCCTTTGCCATCACCGTCGAAATCCCCGGCGGCGTTGTCGAGTCCAAGGGCCCACTACAGGTCCTCGCAGTGGTCGACAAGAGCTGAATTAACTTTTCAACAGAACGGTGTAGCGGACGACGCGAAGCGTCCCGTGCGATCTGTGCTAAATATTTTGCACAAGATGCTTCGCGTTGCCCGTTATACCGCTTGATCGATTGCCGCAGTTATTCCGGGATTTGATTCAACGTGTACCACACCTCGCCGGACCAGATCGCCTTGCCACCGGCCGATAGCGGGTCGGTTTTCAGATAGACCACGTAGCCTTCTTTGAGATCGTTGATCGTCAGCGTGACGGACTTGCCGTCGGCCGACGCGGTCGCGGAGGTGATCTCGAGGTTGTGCTTGTCAATCTTAGGGCCGCCGTACTTCCCGGTGGCTTTATAGGTCCACTGGGAGGCCTCGTAGGTCGCAGGGTCTTCGAGCGTTTCTTTCGCAACCGGCTGGGTGAAGGACAGGACAAAGCCATCCTTGGTCGCGGTCATGTGGTGGATCTCGAAAACACGCTTGCCGGTCGGCGTAAGGCGCTCAAGGCCCTGGAAGGTACGACGCTTGCCTCGCTGCGGGTCGTGCCAGGCCCACGTGCCCGCGTGGTGACCGCCGATCCCGCCGGCGTATAGCGAGCCGTCGGGCCCAAAGAAGATGCGGTTGGGCCCGGCTTCGAGGCCCTGGGTAAACCGCATGACGCAGCCCTGGTACACGCCGTTGACTTCTTCGAGGTGCACCCGGTTGAGCCCACCGTAGCGCATGTCCGCGACGGCCAGCTGCCCATCAAACACATGCCCGTCCGGGAACAGCAGCAGTTCGGTCGGCGAGTTGCCGATCTCGTCCTGCGGCAGCTTGATCGCGGCCTCGGTCACACCCGTGATACCATCGCGCGCTTCGGGTTGGAATGGCGAGCCGTACGCCTTGGGCGGGTCGTGCCGCTGGTGGTAGCCGTAGAACCTACCCTTCTGCACGTGGTTGATCTCGTTGGCCGGGGTCCAGCCGCCCTGGTTGTCGATGACAAAGCATTCGCCGGCCTTGTTAAGACCCAGGCCGTTCGGCGTGCGGTGGCCGCCCGACAAGACCTCGACGTTCTCGCCCGCGGGCTTACTCAGGTCGATCTTCCATACCGAGCCGTGGTTCGGCGGGTTCTGGTTCTTGCCCAGTCCGGCCCCGCGGGACATGTAAAAGAAGCCGGGGTGGTCCGCCGTAGGCCCTGGGATCCAGGGCAGCCCCGCGCTGATCTGGTGGAAGTCGTTCGTGTCCCAGCCCGATGCGATGACCGACTTGTCCCACTTTTTCGTCGAGTCGCTGTAAACAAACTTGCTCAGCTCGCTGCGCTGGCTGACGTAGATCGCGTCATCGATCACGTAGACGCCCGACGGTTCGAACATGTTGTCCGCGATCTTCTCGCCGGTGATCTGCTCCGGATCATCGCTGTCGGGGTTGGTGATCAGCCAGAGCTCGCCGTTGGGCTCCTTGGTCGGAGCGGGTGCTTTGAGGCTGCGTGCTTCGAAACGCGCAACCACCAGCCGGCCGTCGGACAGCATGCCCAAGCCCCCGACGGGCATCTCCATCTCGTTCGGCCGGATGTTGGTCAGCCGGTAGCCCGGATGCACAGAAACGAGCTTCCTTCCCAGGCCCGGCCGAGCGCCTTTTTGCAGCAGTTCCTTCGTCCCGCTCTGGGTTGGGCGGAAGTAGAACTTCGGTGCGAGGAGCAGTTTTGTCGGGATCGCAGCAGCGGGTGCGCCGCCTTTAGCCCACCGCAGCGCGATCGTCTTGTCATCTTCTTCTTTCACAAACTGCATCAGGTTGAGCGAGTGCCAACCCTTGTTGAGCGCTACCGACTCCTTGCCGATACTCTGGTCACCGATGGTGAAGGTCACCCCGGCCCGTGTATTTAGCTCGAAGGTGTACCGGCTCGTCTCAGGGATGTTGATCCAGCCGGACCACTCAGCGATGTACTCGTCGGTGATCTTTTCGTCTTTTTTGTCCGTGATAGCCTGGTCGTCCTGGAAGACCGCGTCGGCCTTGACCTCGACGCCCGGGACGGTAAGGTCCACGTTCGCAGACGTGCTTGGTGGGAGTGCCATACGGGCGTTCTTCTGATCGAACTTGTTACCGATCCAATAGATCTGTAAACGCAGGCCCGGCTCGGTATCGAGCCCATCCGTATCGAGTTCCTGCGACTGCGAAGGCCACGGCAGGCCGACCAGCATCATGGCCATCAAAAGAAACGACACGGTCTTTCTACAGTGCATACAGATTAGCTCCTTGGGCTCATCCACCTTCGAGTATGAGCGATACATAGTACAGAGTCGACCGGCTCGACTCGCGTTACACCGCAAAGCGGGCATCCTGATCAGCCGAACAAGCTCCACTGCCCAACAGGCTGGATACAACCCTCGCCCTCGTTGCCAGCCTTATTGACATACGTGCTGACCGGCCAGGCCGACATCTGTTCCGCCGGGTAGGGCTTGAGCAAGCGCACAGCGGTTGATGCATCCTGTTGATCGATATCAAGCCAGGCGTCGAAGGCCTTTGGCGGAAGGATCGCGGGCATGCGGTCGTGCAGGTCGGCCATCATTTCATTTGGCGCACACGTCAGGATCGCGCAGGTCTCCAACTCGTTACCCGCCGGGTCCTGCCATCGCTCCCATAAGCCCGCGAGTCCGAACACATCGGCGCCCTGCAGGGTGATATGGTGCGGCTGCTTGGTCTTCTCGCCGGTCTTCTTCCACTCGTAAAAACCGGACACCGGGACGATGCACCGGCGGTATTTCATGGCCGACTTAAATGCGGGTTTGGTCGCCGCCGTCTCGCTGCGCGCGTTGATCATCCGGTAGCCGATCTTCAAGTCGTCCGCCCAGCCCGGGACCAGCCCCCATCGCACATGCTCGATCCGCCGACCCTTCGGGGTGTCACGAACAACGAGCACGGGGCTTCCGGGGGCGATGTTGTAGCGCGGCGTGATCAGCCCCGCGCCCTCGACGTGGAGCGCGTGGAATAGTTCCGCCAGCCGGCCTGCATCCGTCTTGAGTTGATAGCGTCCGCACATGACTAAAGACAATAGCAATAGCCGGGACGCGACGCGTCCCTGGAAGAGGGTGACAGGTGTTTCAAGATTCGCCAGGGACGCGTCGCGTCCCGGCTATTTCAAGTGGACGAACAAGGTCACGCCCGCGACATATACTCGCCCGTGTCCGTGTTCACCTTGATCCGGTCACCGATGCCGATGAACTCGGGGACCTTGACGACCAGGCCGGTTTCGGTGGTGGCTTCTTTCATGACGCTGGTCGCGGTCGCGTTCTTGACGCCGGGCGGCGCATCGGTGACCTCGAGCTCGACCTGTGACGGCAGCTCGACGCTGAGCACGTTGCCCTCGAAGTGCAGGCCGACGATCCGCTCGTTGGGCTTGCAGTACTTGAGCGCGTCGCCCAGCACATCCTCGGGCACGGTGGACTGGTCGTAGGTCTCGCAGTCCATAAAGATCGCGCCGCTGCTATCGGTGTACAAGTACTCGAGTTCACGGCGGTCGAGCGTAACGCCGTCGACATCGTCGTTGGAGCGGTAGCGTTTTTCCTGCACGCTGCCGGTCTTCATAGACTTGATCTTGGCCTGGACGAAGGCGCCGCCCTTGCCGGGCTTGACGTGTTCGGTCTTGGTGACGATCCAGATCTGGCCGTCCTGGTTGATGGCCTTGCCGGGCTTGAGGTCGTTGGCTTTCATGGGTGCTTGCCCTTGTTAAGGGGGACGAGTTAAAGCCAGGTATTGTAATGAGATCGACCATCTGAGCAATTTCTGGTTGGCCCCGCTGTCTGACGGGATTTTCAGGATTACCGGGGTAGCGATCCCAACGCTGTTCATACTGTTTGCCGCGACCGTGAAGTTGTGAAATAGACCGGGCGGGCTAAGCTTGCTTCGGTATGGAACAACCCACCTCCGAGACAACCGAGGCGGACGCGGGGCCACCACGCTATGACGCCCAACCCCAGGTCGGGCTGGTCGAGTTGGACCGCTTCTGCTCCGCGTGCGGCTACAACCTGCGTCAGCAGCCCGTGCGCAGAGAGCCCACGACGGGGCTGCTTCTATGCAAGTGCCCGGAGTGCGGCTCGTTCGAGCCTGCCAACCAGGCGATGACTCGGCAGCGCAGCTGGTTCGCCCAACTGGTCTACCTGCTCTGGCTGGTCTGGATCGCCGTGCTCGGCACAGCGCTCGCCGGGGCGATTAGCGCCACCATCAACCTCTCCCACGATACGGGCGAGATGCTCAACGAGACCAAGTACCTCGACGAGCCGATCGAACAAGAGAAAACCGATGGCAGCACACGCACCATCAACTTCCAGTACCAGGTCAGCCCGCTTGATGGGCAGCACACGATGCAACTCGTGCTCAACATGACGGCGGCCTATGCCATCGCGGCCGGGCTCTTGTCGATGCTGCTTTTGTTCGTGCCGCACTGGCCACGCAAGGGCTACGTACTGTTAGCGCTGGGCTGGCCGGCCGTGGCGCTGCTTGCTTTCTACGGCATGCGGATCGTAGACAACTACACGCTCGACTACGCGACCCGCGGGCTCAAGCTCTGGATCTTCTGCAGCCCGTTGCTCCTGGTCCTGTTTGCCATCGCAGGCGGCTTGACCGCGGTCTACCTGTGCCGGCCGATTGCCCGATTTGTTGTCCGCGTGGTGGTCCCCTCTCGCCAGCGCGGGCCGTTCGCCTACCTCTGGCTAGTCGACGGGAAGGCCGCGCCTCAGACAAAATAAACCGACGTTTTTCAATGGGGCAGACATTCCTGTCTGCCGTTTGGGCGCAGGCCAAAGCAAGTTCGAATTGGTCCGTTGGACCAATGGCAGGCAGGAACGCCTGCCCCACTTTCGACTGTCCGGCTATTCTGCAGACGTTTTCATCACCTCGCGCAACACCATCGTCGCGTAAGCCCCGCGCGGCAGCTCAAAACTCGCCTTGATATACGGGCCGTGCTCATCGACGCCGCCCGACAGGTCGGGGTCTTTTAATAAGATCCGCAAAGGTCGGCGTCGGCCCTCCGCGACCGCCTTGGGGTCCTCCCCGTTGCCCGCGAGTTGTGCCTCCGTCACATCCGAGTTGGCCAACGCCTCCGACTCGATCCGGCCGGGCTCGCCCGCCGCCCGCGGCATCTCCACGCCCCAGAGCGGGCCCGAAGGAGACAACAAACCCTGCTCGACCCGCCCGCCCGGCGCGTTGTCTGCTTCAAATGTCGACGCGTCGACCTCAAACGTCGCCCGGCTGTCGTGCTTCCACGCCAAATCGCCCGGCAGTAGCCTGTCGAACGTGCCCGCCTTAACGCGCTGGCTCAGCACCTCGTTGAACACCGCCGACTGCCAGGCCGAGACGAGGAAGCCGCGCTGGCTCGAATCGATCGCCATCACCGCATCGCGAGCGCTTTTACCCTGCCGCAGCGCATCGAGCGCCTGCCGGTCGTAGCGCAGCGTCTTGGGCCAGACCTCCAGCGCCTTCTCGTATTCCCCCGCGCGGACGAACCCGCGTCCCTGCTTGACGTACTCCGATTCGCTCGGCGCGTCCGCCGCGAGCATCGCCTCCAAGACTGCCTCGTAGTCGCCAAGCAGCAGTGATTTGCCGGTGATGTGTGAGTTCTGCCGGTAACCGAACCGCTGATCCCCGACGTAGTTCGGCACGCCATGCCGGGCCAGCACATCCATCACCGCCTTTGCCCGAACAACTTGGGTCGGCTCAACCTCGCGGAGACGGATCACAAAACGGTTCCCACCATGGTGCCCGCGTTTGAGCTTATTCGTGTGCCGGTCGTGCCAGAGGATCTTGACCTTCGGCTGCTTCCCGTTGACCCGCTGGATACCTTCGAGGACGCGGTCTTCTTCCACGCCCGGCAGCCAGAGCGAGAGGTGCTGCCGGGTGAGCGCATGCTTGTCTTTCAGCCCGGCATACCCAATGTTTCGGCGGTGCATATGGAAGCCACGCGCGATGCGGTGGACCGCCTCGGTCGTGGTCAGGCCGTTCTTCTCGATAAACAGGTACACGTGCTCACCCTCGCCGGCGAGGTCGTAGAGCGGCTGCTCCTCCACGAGGAAGTCGTCGTTGATCTGCTTGAGCACCCCGCCAACGCCAGGCAGGTCGGGTGTGAGGTAGGCGAGTGAGTCGGTGGCTTGCATGGGGTACTCGTGACCAAAAATAGCACCGCATGTCAATGCGGTGCCAAGTGCCGCGGTGTATCGGGCGCCGCATTCACATGCGGTGCTATCACTCAATCCTCCGGCGCGCCACTCGCCAGCATGTCGCGGAACGCCTTGTTTAGCTTCACCGTCAACGGACCGGGCTTGCCTTCACCATCGCCATAACCGATCTTTCGGTTATCGATCTCGGTGACCGCGATCACCTCCGCGCCCGTGCCGGTCAATAGTATCTCGTCGGCGGTGTACAGGTCGTGCTTGGTCAGGTCGGTCTCGACGACCTCGATGCCGTGCTGCTTGGCGAGATCGATCACGATATTGCGCGTGATGCCTTCGAGGATGCCGGCGTGCAGGGGCGGGGTCAGCAGCCTGCCGTGCTTAGCGATGAAGATGTTGTCGCCGGTGCACTCGGCGACGTTGCCCTGGGTGTTGAGCATGACCGCTTCAAGGCAGCCGGCGTCGATGGCCTCGATCTTCGCGAGGATGTTGTTGAGGTAGTTGTTGCTCTTGATGCGTGGGCTGAGCGCGGCCGGGTGGTTACGGATCACGCTCGAGGTGATCACCTTCATGCCGTTGTCGTAGAGCTCCTGCGGGTAC
>JBCDKD010000101.1:0-13431 GCA_039024275.1 Planctomycetota bacterium
CGCATCGCCGACAGCATCGCGTTGTCGTTGAACTGGCAGTTGGGGTTGTAAGGCCCGTATCGCGGCTCCCAGTCGCACGGCCAGCCGCCGCCGGGCCATTGCTTGGCCAGCAACTGCCGGGCGATCGACTCGGCCAGGCCCTCCACGGTGGGGTGGTCCTGACCCGGGCCTTCGATGATGTCAACGAGCGGGGCAACCACCCTGACCAAGTGCCCCTCGTCGAGCGATGAGATTTTTCCGGACTTAATCAATTTGGTAAGCCTCCAGCAACCGCGCACACTCGGCCTTGATCTTTGGGACGACGCCGCGCGGCCGACCGAGCCACGCATCGCGGGTGCCTTCGCTGACCTTGGCCGATGCATCCCGGAAGTCGTCGGGGTCTTCGCTGTAGAACACACCCGGGCCGCTGTAGCGCCCGTCGCCCGCCCGCACCGGGCCGTAGCTGTTGGTCGTCCACGGGCCGAGGACGCGGACATTGACCGGCGTGTCGCCGCCGTCGATCTGCAGGGCGACCTTGCGGCCGGTCTCGGCCAAGCGGCGGGCCAGCACCACGTCTTCGACCTCGACGCCCCCAAGGGCCTGCAAGCCAACGCCCAGCGGGTTGTTGCCGGGCAGGTTGACCGCATTCATGCCCACGAAACGCTCGACGCTGCCGCCCGAGAAGATCGAGCCGACGATCGCGTTGCCGTCGCTGATCGTGTCGCGAACGTGGGCGCGGCTGCGCACCTGGAAGCCGTGCGACGAGCCGCGAGCCAGGTAGCAGCCATCAATCAAGCCGGTCGTGTGCGGGTCACCGGCGTTGTACTGGGCGTAGATGTTGTGTGACTGGTCGTCGCGGCGGTCGGTGCCGTCCGGCGCAATCTGCACCCCATCCATCACGGTCTCGATGACCTGCCAGTTGTCCCAGCGGTTGACGTAGAAATTGGTCGCATGCGTGCGGGCCGACCACGCGCCGAGCAGGATGCACCGACTGATCGTCAGGCCGCTGCTGATCGTGTCGCCGACCTGAGTTCCGCTGACCGCCGCGATGTTGTCCTTGCCGCCCTCAATCAGGCAGTCTTCGATCAGGATGCCCGACAAGCCGGTGCCGCGGATGTCGATGCCGCGCTCGTCGTCCTGACCGCTGCGCTCGAGCCGGATCGCCAGCCCGACGAGTTGGACATTGGAGACACTACGCAGCGCGAAGCCGGTGCAGGACTTGGCGTTGATCTCGGGCCGGTCACCGTCGCCGTAGACGCCAATGAGCTGACCGTCGCGCGGCTCAAGAGGCTCGGTGATCGTCCAGACCGAACCAGCCGGAAGCAAGACATCTCGGCCGGTTGTCACGGCATCGTGGATCGACTGACCCGCCTCAAGCCGGATCGCGTCAGGTTTAGGATCGCGGACTAACCAGCCGTCGGCGAGGTTGCCCCCCGACTTGGAGTCACTGCCGGTTGAACTTGGCGGATCAACCGCCGGCGGCTCCGGATCAGCGGGCGGATTAGACGGGGCGCCGTCAATCGAGGCGATGATCCTCGCCTCAGACTCCGCGATCATGCGCGCCACCACCCCCTCGAACGCAGTGATCCGCGCGTCGAAGTGGCTTACGATACCGGTCGCATCAAGTGGTAATTGCATCAAAAAGCGCAAGGACGCCGTTCAAGCGCCCCTGCGCGGGGTGGGCTTAGAAGCCGATAAACATATAGGTGAAGGTGCGGGAGTTGCTGGACGCGGTGTCAACGGTCACCGTACGACCCGCGGGCACCGTTACGTGGCCGTTCGCAATCGTCTCGTCAAGCGAAGGCATGTCGGCCGAACCGCCCGAAACCGCCTCCCCGAACTGAACGTGCTCGATCACCTTGAGTCCGGTCGGAACTTCAACGGTCGCGTCCGAGTCGTACGTGATCGTGCCGATCTCATAACGCTTGCCGTTCCCGCCTATCCAAACACCGTCATTGGTTTTGGTTGCAGATGCAGCCATAAATGGCCTCCTTTGTTGGCTCACTCAAGAAAGGCCGGGAGCGCCGGAGCGCCCCCGACCCGCGAGGTGAAGATCAGGAAACGTTGGTTCCGTAGAAGTTCTTCCACGGCTCATGAACAATCAGGCGACCCTTCGTGGTCAACGCCCCGGTCGTGATGTCGGACTGACCCGTTCCGGGCTGCAGCTCGCGGAGGTCAACAAACTTCGACATGCGGAAGTTCTTGCCCGCCTTAAATTGCAGGGTGATTGTGTCTGCGTCCAGACCGTACAGATCGCCAGCAGCGATTTTCGGGTCCGGAACAACGATCTTGCCGCCGTAGTTGATGTGTTCACGGAGGTAGCCGACCATGCCGCCCTCGGGTAGCTTGTCGCCGCTCACAACGTGACCCAACTGTCGGGCAGTCGCCTCCTGTTTGAGCTTGTTGTAGTTGGCATTGCTTGTCAGCCAGAGGTTAGCGTTCGACCCCTTGTTGAACAGGGGGTCGGTCGTGCCGCCGACCGCAGCCGTCACACCCTCCAGACATACCGCGTCAAGGAAGTTCAGTGACAGGGCGTAAGAGGTCGTGGTGTACTGTGCCCGAAACTCGGCGTTGGCCGCCGAACTACGATCCACGCCACAGATGTTATTGCCGTCTTGCAGCCATGTGTTCAAGCCGACGTAGTTGTCCCACTTGTCGGTCGAATAGCTAGACGGAGCGCCCGAATAGAAGTCGCTGCCAAACTGATTGAGCTGGCGGCTTACCGCGTCGCGGGTAGCGACTTCGGTAGCGGACAGAACTTTATGGGGGCTGACCGCACTATCAAGCACCTCGTTGTCGATGGCGACCGGCTCTTCCCGTTCGCACCACGACACGTAGAAACTCGACGGAATCTCGTTAGCACGGTCGCTACCGGCCGACGAAGCCGTGTCCTGGAATCCGATGTACTTGCCGCCAGAGACGGTATTCTTCTGCCAGAAGCCCTGGAACTGCGACCCGCCAGTTAGGGTCTGCTTCATGGCCGCACTGACCTTTTTGCCGATCAGCAGGTCGGACTGGGGGGTCAGGGAGCCGGACTTGGACCCCGCCGCGCAAAGAGACACGGCAAGGGTTGGGAAATCGTACACGCCCGAGAACATCTTGGGCATGACCACTTCATTTGCGAAAGCGTGAAGGTTTTCACGTATGCCACGAACTGCCATAGCTAATCTCCTCCCGGATTAGCCCGCATCACCCCCCAAAGTAACCCGACATCTGTTTCAGGAAGTCCTGCTCCAGGTCATCGGGGGACGGGGCTTGCTTACGAGCCTTGCCGGATTTGTTGGTAATGGGTTTAGTCGCCTTCGGCTTTGGTGTTTCCTCGACCGAGGGCGGCTCACTCGCCGAGGCGCTCGCCTCGGACTTCGCCTGATCCACCAGCATGGCAAATCGCTCCGATGCGATTTGGCTCCACGCGGCGTCAGACAGTTGAGACTGGTCCAAGTGCCCGAACTTGTCCTGCATGTACGAATGGGCCTGCTCAGCAAACTCGTCGTACCTGCCCGCTACATCCGGGTTAGATGCCGCAAACCTCAGACGGGACAACTCTGCCTTCATCTGCTGTTGCTGCTGGACCGTTGCGGCCTGCGACTGAGCCAGTTGCTCCTTCAATTCGCGGACCTGAGAGTCGAGGCTCTTCGACTCCTGGGCAAGGTCGATCGTGGCCTTATAGGGGTCCACGCCGTCGCCCTCTTCAATGATCTGATCCCATCGGCTCTTGACCTTGTCCACCCGTTCACGCTGCTCAGGTGACGGGTTTTGCTGCATACGCTCAAGCTCACGTCGGTACGTCGCGTTGAGCTGCTGCGCCTGCTGCAACTCCTTAGACCACCTCTCGGAAAGGTCGTCTTTGGGTTGCTCGGGGTCCGGCTGTGCCTCTTCCGGCTCCGGGGCATCCTCCTCCGGCTGCTCCGGTTCCGGTTCGTCGTCTACCCGGTCCTCGACCTCCGGCTGATCCGGCTCGTCTTGGGGTAGATACTGAGACAGGTCCACGTCCCCGCCATCGGCGGGGTTCTCCACATATTCGTCGCTCATCTAGCATCCTTACTGGCCGTGACGACATGGGGCAGGGAGCGCGTGTCTGTGCCGCATAGCGCTAGGGGGCTGCAAAGAGGGATAGGAATAGGGCCGACAACCGGCCATTCAAATCACAGGGGGCAACATTCGGTCGGCCCCGATGCAAGTTTCTCCGAGATTCGCTAAGCGACCGGCGGGGCCTGCAACGCCGCGATCTCTTGAGTGATTTTTTCCATCTCGCCAATTTCAAGCTGCTCGCCCAACTGTTTCATGAATGTCGGGGAATTGGCGAACACCGGGTTCTGGTGCAAGAGGTCTTTTAGCTGGCCCGCCTTGCGGTCCTTGCTGGTCGCGCCGCCTACCTGCACGCTTACGTCAAAACCCACCCGCTTGAGTCGGGACCGCATGGCCTGGAGGATTTGCGGTGGGTACTTAGAGTTCCTCTTAGACCACTCGTCCAGAGGAAGGAAGTCGATAATCAACTGCGCGGTAATGCGACTGATATACCGAAGCATCTCGGCGGTGTGCCGAGCCTTAAACCCGACCGGCCCACGCGCGGCGTTAGTGGCCTGCTCAAAAAGTTCGCCTGACCACTCCGACTTTGCCTCGCCCCGCAGCACGTCACCCGTACCGCTTAGCACGTCCATCTCGCGAGACACCATCGACATCATCTCGCCAAATACGGAGGTCAACTGAGGGACCGTCACATCTTGGATCAGGTTCCCCTGGAATCGATCCCACATATCATCGTCGATGCCGATTTTTCGGCCCGCGTGCGCGTGCAGGGTAGACATCTCCGTCTTCAGCATATCCAGCACAGACTTGGGCAGGATTTGCTCGGGCGAGCGATAGAACTTGGCGTGGTCGTAGTAGATGCCGTACAGCCGGTTCATTAGGTCTTGCAAGTCCTGCAATCGCTGTGGCTCTCCCTGACCGTAGGGGCTTTCGGAGATCGGAATATTCTTGTTCCACCCCACCGGGATGTCGGCAAACTCCGTCTCACCGTCATACAGCACCAAATCGCCGATCATGTCGAGTTGCCGGATGCCATACCGAACGGGCCAAGCGTCGTCGCCCGGCACCGTTGAAACCCCCTCCGACGTGACATACATCGGCTGACCCTGCTCATCCGTGATAGGGCCTCCCATATCCACCACCGTATTGGTAGCGGCGTCCAAAGTCGGCTCGGCGATAGCCTGCTTCACCAAGCCCTTGTCAATCGCCTCGTCCACGTCCATCGGGTAGGGGTGGTCCCGCTCCCACATCGTATGCCGACACACGACGGGCCGTTCCCCCACATCGCCAAACTTGTCCCCCATCGCCCCGACGTACTCGCTCGTCTGGTATCCGTCGCCGCACTGCTCGGTCAACTC
This sequence comes from Planctomycetota bacterium, assembly GCA_039024275.1. Taxonomy (GTDB): domain Bacteria; phylum Planctomycetota; class Phycisphaerae; order Phycisphaerales; family Phycisphaeraceae; genus JAHQVV01. The sequence continues at coordinate 5,367 of JBCDKD010000101.1, forward strand.
GCTAGAGAACTCAGGGAAGTCACGCTTCGCCTCGGCCAAGTCTAAGACCTGACGGATCACAAAGTTGTTCGCGTTCCGGGTCGAGTTGGCCCAGCGGTCGATCCATGCGTGGTACGGGTATAGGTTGGTAAACTCAAAGCGGGCTTCTTGCGGGTTCCATTGGACCAAGATAGATGAGTGGCCGATCTCGTTCTTATTCCAGATGTTCGTCCGGATATCCTCGTCACAACCCGCGGATTCCCACTGGCTTGTATGCTCCTGAGTCAGGGCCTCCGCCGCAAGCTCGTCGGTGACAAGGATAAAATCGTCGTCTGAAAAGACCCGGACCGGCACCATAATCTCGTCGGGCTGGACCTCGGTGTTCGATGACCCTGTCGAACGGCCGGCGTTCGGATTGGGCTGGGGCTGTTCAACCGACTCAGCCGCAAGCGCCCCAAACGTCTCGATCGGGACCGGCTCGACCCCCATGAGCATGTTGGGCGTCAAGGCAAAGTCTTCGGCGAACTGGATGAACTTGCCACGCGACTCTGGACGGAGGAAGACCGTCGGAGGCTCGTTGGTTTCCCGGGGGATGAACATCGGCCGGATGTTCTGTTCGGTCTCGATACCCGTCTGCACCACGATCGAGTTCTGGATGCGGTTGACGACAAAGTATCCCTGCTTGGTTGTCCCGCCCCGCTGGAAAGCGCCCTTGTGGGCACCGACCGCGAGGCGGTGGTTCTGGTCCCAAAAGGATTCATGTTTCCCCCGCTCGACCTGCGCGTCTTTAACGGCGCGGTCGATGTGAGCCTGCTTGTCTTGGGATCGGCGGTCGGTCATCAGAGTCGGCTGTTCAGTTCATCCTTGTGGATTGCGATGTCTTCGTCGTCTTTTCGGGTGGTAAATGAGATCAGGGGCTTTCGATCACGCGCACAGAGGGCGGCACGGTGAGAGACCAGCATGACCACTATGCACACCGCCGCGCCAGCAACAAAGCCGATCAGCATGTCAGGCATAAAAAACTTCCACGCCGCGGGGTTTATTGGAATCGACATAGACCGGGTTCATCGTGAGGCAGTACCGCAGCGCATCTAAGGCGTCATTGTTCCGATCCTCAAACGCATCCCTTGAGAGCGGCTTGTTCTGGCGGTCCCGATTGTATTTCCACACGTGAAACTCTTTAATAAGCTGGGGGCAGTTTTCGCTGACCATCAACTCGCCACACCGCAGCATCTCTTTGATCTGGTAGACCTGATTCATTTCCCCGACACCACTGGTCCGTCGGCTTGGCGTGACGGGAAGCCCCGCGTTGCGATACTGCTGGCCCGTGCTGATAGGGTTGGCCTTGGTAATATGAAAGGCCGACGGGTCGATGAACGTAGAGGTCCGCAAGATTTTACTGCCCTTGATCGCCAAGATGCCGGGCACATCCTGTTGGGGCGTCAGATTGCGACTCGCGTACTCGTCCACGACGTAGTAGAGTCCGCCCCGAGAAACCCCCAGCAGCAGCCACACCGTGGGGTGGTCCATGCCGATGTCCATGCCCGCATACCAAGTCAGGTCATGGTAGGGGATGTCCTTGGGGGCAACGACGTGGTCGGCGTCGTTGAACTCGACATAGACCAGGCTTCCCGCCAGAGCCGGAACACCCTTAAGCCTCATCTCGCGCTCATGAGGCGGAACCGATTTTTCCAGTTCGGCCCACTTCTCCGCCGTCATCAGCGGGTTGTCGAATGGCTCGAAGAGCTTGTACCAAACGCCGTCTTCGGGCTTGGCGTTATAAATGACCTCCCAGTACCAGTCGGCACCGGGTATTGAACTTACCAGCATCCTGCCGTCGTCGCTTAGAGTCAGCCGGGTCTTAATGGCCGAGAAGAGTTCGTGGCTGACCGTTTCGTCAACCCACGCCGTCTCGATGGTCAAGCCTTCAAACGCATGCAGGTTCGACTCGAACTCCGATTGCGTCATAAAATGGACGACAACGTTTCGATCCGGACCGCCGAGGATGGCCGTCGGGTTACGGGAACCAAAGCCATTCTTGGGGCCAGTCCACCGGATGTCGAATTGATCGTGCGGGATATTTTCCCACAGCATCTTCTGCTGGTTCTTGGCGCTCAGCCGCTGCTCGGTGGTGACGCACAGGTGCTCACTGTTATTGGGAGCAGAATCGCGGAGGTAGCGTGCGTATATCGTGGAGGCGACAAAGCTCTTTCCGCTGCGGTTCGTCCCGCAACACCCGACCAATCCGTAATCCCCGGACTCCCACGCGTCAAACGCCTCAAGCTGTTTCGGCGTCAGGCTCGCTAGATTCTGTTCGACCTTCGATCTGGCGAGCCGGGCCTTCGACTGATTCAACAACCGTGACAGGTCGCGTATCTGCTCCGGCTCGGTCGCCGATGATGCCGCCGAGCCGATCTGCAAGATCAGCGACCGCAGCTCCGAGAGTTGCTTGATCGCTAATTTCTGTGGGTGTTCCTGCATCCAGCCTCGCGGTCTTATCCCGGAACTCTTCATCACGAAGATTGAGAGAATCCGTGTCAGCGATCAGCTTGGCGGCGGTCGTGGCCAGCCGCTTGTCGTCGCCATCCATGGCGTCAGTGATGACGCCCAGGGCCTTCGCTCGGAGCGCGTCGTCAATCGGCCATCTCATCTTTTCGTCAGCCACAGATTTCCTCAATTGCAGCCACTACGTCTTCCGCCCGTTCATTCACCTCAAACACGCCGCCGCCGCGCAAGTGCACGATCGTCACTTCGACGATCTTGAGTTCGCCCAGCGGGACGACCGACTTCTTGGTCACGGCACGGATGTCTTCGGCGGGCATCCACATCGGGTAGCTTTCCAGGTTGGTCTTCTTGTTCTCTCGGGTATGGAGCCACACCCCAACAGGCTTCTTCATTGCTGCCTCACTTTTTCTTAGGCCTCGGGGATCGCCTGACCCCCAGCGTGATGTCGTAGCGTTCGTTGCAAATTGCCGTGACGATCATGGACGCATAGAGCCGGGCGCGGCGGTTCCCCGATTCGTGGATGGTCCGCTTAAGTCCCTTTGTCACGCGACCCAAGGCACCATCAGAGAATGGGTCTCGCTTCCCCATAGCCTGCTCGCGGATCGCCGCCCACAGGGTCATCAGGGAATTGCTAGTTTGAACATCATCCCAACCCACCGGCTCCCGGCGTCGCCACGACGTGTTGCTGAACTTCTGCTGGTCGTTTAGGGCGAAGAATCTTTCGCCCGTATTGGGGTCCGTTTTCCACGATCTTCCCATGTGGCCCAAGACTCCTGTTCAGGGTCGGCGCGGGCGCCCCCATCGACGATCGAAGTGTCTCGCACCTTGACATCTTTGGGGATGTGCAGGACGCCAAACTCGTGCCGCTTAGCCTTGCGCTTTTTCGGCTTCTTCTTCGCCATCCCTCACAACCTCGGTCACTGCGGTATGGTCGATGTCCGTCCACAACGGCTTCCATTCGTCTGTGCCGATCTTGACCGTCAGTCGAGAGGAGTGTGGCGAACTGGCCACCACCTCCGCATCCAGTAGAACCCAGACCTTGGCTCCGACGGGCGGAACGTCATAAACCTCGCCGACTTCAATGGGTCGTTTTTTGGCCTTGGCTCTATTAGTCGCCATCAAGCCCCCACTCCTCGTCGTCCCCGTCAGCAGGAATATAGGCCGGAACAACCAACCCCTGCACCGGGCATAAGGCTTCCAGGGCCTGGCGCATCTGGCCCGCGTGCTGGATAACATGAGCCAAGCTGTCGGGGGGGTAGTCGGCTGTCTGGGCGTAAAGGTACATCACTTGCATCTGCGCGGCCTGAACCGGGGTATTGGCGATGGCCATCACCGTCAATAAGTCATCAACATTGTTCTTAGGATGCATTGCGACCCTCTCGAATGAGCCTCTCGGCCTCTTTGGTAGCCTCGTCCCACGCCTCATCGACCTTCTTCTTCATATCGTCCTTCGCACCTGGCTTGCTGACATACAATCCACCGAGGCCGGTAAGCAGGGAGAGAATGATCGCCCCGCCGGGCACGCCCTGTAGCGCCGAATCAATCAGCGGGATGCTGCTGTCAACGACACTGCCAATCAAATCCTTAAACCAAATCGCATCTTCGTAGTTCTCATCGAACTGCGACAAGCCCCGCGTAAAGTCGGCCACGTACTGTTCACGCACATAGGGGGCTTCACTTAGAGACACCTTTGGGTCCGCGCCGGTATCCTTCTGGACCTTGTCCGGAACCCTCACTTGGATGGTGTCGTCCAGCGAGCACCCTCCCGAATACAGCGTGAACACCCCAAACGCGACTGCAGCCGCCAGAAATCCGATCGACTTCCAATTCATGTTCTTCTCCTAATAACGGGAGCCGGATTCGAACCGGCGACCTACAGGTTATGAGCCTGTCGAGCTACCAGACTGCTCTATCCCGATATGAAGCCACATCTTTTTTACGTCTGATATGGCTAGAGACGGAATACGCCGCCGCCCGTTCAAGCGCTTGGTTAGATCGGTCAATCAACCAGGGCGGCGCGGATAGGTTTTATTCCTTGCGAAGGATCGACTGTAGCGTCGGCACGGTAACGCATGTCATGTAGTGCGTCGTGGGGGTTCCCGTCCGGAAGATGTCATAGAACGCGACCGCCATCCCAATGACCGACCCGTCCTCCGCAACCACCGGGCCACCGCTATTACCTGGCACAGCCCCGCCGTTAAAGACCATGCGGGTGTCTCGATTCGGATGGACAACGTTGCCCCGCCACACCATCAACTGCGGCCTATCCCGCCAGTCCGAGCTGTAGGCCACAATCCGACACGACTCACCCAGGCGGGCCTCCCTCATCCTCAGGACACGGCGGTGGCGCGTCTTCGGGAGCGTAAGGACAGCCACATCCAGTAAGCGATCCTCCTGAACCACCGTCGCTTGTTCGCCATCAACTTCAACCGAAGCACTCCCATTGGTCACGTGGGCGGCAGTCAAAACGATGTAGTGCGTACCGCTGTCACCCACCACAAACCCGGTCCCCCGCCTCTGGTCTGTCCCGACAAACACGACGCCCATGCGGGTCGGCTCGTCGATGAGGAAGGCATCACGCTCGGGGGCGGCGACACAAGACGCCACGACCAGTACCAGGGGGATCAGCCGGATCAATCCAGCACCACGCACCCGTCAATAGGCACCAGTCGCAGGCGGCCGTCCCCATCCTCCACACAGACTCCGAGAAGGCTTGCGGCATAAATGGCCCCCGTCGCCGTAACGTGACCGCAGACCAAGTCGCCATCCGCCGCAAAAGCGACAAGGCTTCCGACCTTAAGCGGCGCGCCGCGAATATCGGGCAGGGTCTCGCAAGGCCCTTCGCACTGGCCGTCTTCATTGATTGACCTGCAATCGGTTCCGTCTTTGCACTTCATGTCGCTATCACTTTCCTATAGACGCAAACCACAGCACATAGGCCAAGGTGACCAGAATGAAGGCTGCGGGGTATACCACCCACTCAAGGAAGATCGTCATCATCATCGCGACTCCAATCAACCACCGCGCATGCGGACAGGGAGAGAAGAATCGAACCAGCAATCACCAGCAAAGAAGCGAACACTACTCTTCCACTCTCAAAATCTCCTCCACACGCATTTCTGCACGCAGGGAACGTACCGCCGAGTCGTATTCTTGCAAGACGCGCGAGACGGGGACATCGAGTTCCGAGGCGATCTCACGCCAAGTCATCGCCGGTCCATCTAGCCCGAACCTCGCTCGCACAATGAACATCTGCTGCTTGGGAAGGAGCGTAGTCAGACAGGCGGCCATCGTTTGCAGATCACGAGACTCCCGTTCCACAAGGCTCTCCGCCGGCCCCAACTCGCTCGACTCTCGGTCACACATTTCGGTGGTATCACCCCTCGGCGTAATCCGACCCATCTGAATCAACTCCCCCCGCACATACTCACGGATCGCATACCCAGCACGCTCCTTCAAGTGCGTGGTTAGCTTCCCTTTGTCGGGGTCGAAGCCATCCCACGCCTCTAGAGCGGCCAGACGAGCTTCTTGTTCAGCGTCGTCCCGGCTTAGCCCCATACACCCCCACGACTGCTCGGAACGCTTCAGATGGCGGTCATAGTCGTTCAGGGCGGATGCCGCACAGTTGATGCAAAGTTCTATCTTGTCGGGCATACCCCGGAATCCATTTCCGCCTACGTCGTCCGTGACGCCAAGTCATTATATCAGCTTTTGACCACCTGGAGTATTGTCAAGCAAAAAAAATATTCTTCATGACAATAATGAGCCGTGGGCCTCGTGTAACCCTTATGGGTTAGGGCGAATCTGGGGGAGTTGGAACTTTGGAGGGAGGGGTATCACTCCCAACCTACCCCCGCCGCCTCCCCCCTTGGGGGGGTCTCCCCATCCCCGCCGCTGTCAACCTGTCAGGCCGTCAGCCCCGCCGCCTCCAGCCTGTCAGGCGTGCAGGGGCGCAGGCTGTCAGGTCGCTGCCTGGACCGGTAGGGGCGGGCCTCCTGCTCTTACGGGATGATGCTGGAGGGGATGGCGGCTGAGTGGAGATTTCTCCCCCTCCCCTAAACCCCTTTCCGCCTGCCGGTAGCGTTGACGCCTCCAGCGTCAAAAGCGATCGTTGCGGGCAGACCTCTGGGCTACTTGTCAGGTATCTGCCTGCCTAATGCCCGCTTGCCATCCACCGGCTGACCCGCGGCGTCGCTTTGTTGCGTCGCCGCTGTCTGGCAGGTGTCTGGCGGGGTAGCTGTCTGGCAGGTGTCTGGCGTGGCCGTTCGCTCGCTTTATTCTGCCTGACTGAACCCGTCTGTGTCGCGCTCGCTCTCTATAGAGACTCGGGTTAAAACGCCTGTTTGTTTTAATGGTTGTGACAACAACAATACCTAAGTCCTTTGCCAGTAAGGAATAGAAAATCTTCACCAATCTGACATTTTTTGCTTGACACATCCAAAAGTGGTCGATATCTTGATTTGCTGTTCTGGCAACGGGCCTTGCCCCGCGTCGATTTATTCCCACCTAACGCCTCGCACGAGGCAGAAAGCGATAGAGTTATGACGCGACGAGAACGATTGGAGCGCAAACTGCAAAAGCGGCAGGAATGGGCGCGCGGCAGGCTCGCCAATTCGTCATCTTCCTTGGATGCAGCCCTGGCCGTTCCGCTGCCGCCTGGCGGCGAGCCAATTAAAGTCGGCCACCACAGCGAGCGGGGCCACCGCAACGCCCTGGCTAAGGCGGACAGTTTGATGCGGAAGTCGATCGAGCACGGAGACATGGCCGCTCACCATGAGCGGAAGGCCGAAGGCTTGGCTGAGCAGTTAGGTTCTTCTATCTACAGCGACGACGCCGATGCAATCGAGCAGCTTGAATCGCGCATCGCTGAGCGCGAGGAAGAGCGAGATAGGCGGAAAGCCGCTAACCGGATTATCCGCAGCGCTCCGAAGGGCCAACGGACAGCAGACAAGGATGCGAAGCTAATCGAGGTCGGTTTTGCCCCCGAGATTTTGCCCATCCTGTTTGGAGAGGGTCCGTGTGGGACGATAGGATTCCCCGCGTATTCGCTGACCAATATTGGCGCTAACATCCGGCGCGACAGACAGCGCCTTGAGCGTATCAAGGTCGCTCAGGCTCGTGCAGCCCAGGCCAAGCAGGCCGGGGGTGTCGTTGTCGTCTACAGCCCCAAGCGCACAGCGGCTCGCGTGACTTTTGCAGAGAAGCCCGAGCGTTCTGTTATCTACGCTCTCAAGCAAGCCGGATATCACTGGTCCAACGGGTCTTGGCATGGCCCGGCCGACACATTGCCTGGCTGCGTGGCCATCGACCAACCCTAACCAAGGGATGTAGAATCATGAAATACCCCGACTTAACTTACACAATCGACGGGCCTGTTGTCCGGTTCATTCCCAACACCGACGCTGGCGTAATCGACGGCAACGCCCGGCCGATGGGCAAAAAGCTCTGGTGAAAGGGAGCAAAAATGAAAACCTACGAAATTACCTTTATGGCGAGCAGCGGATTTCGCGATTTCGTCCGAGTTAAAGCGGATTCGATCGACCTGGCATTGAACGGCTTCCGCACCAAGCTCGGTTACGGC
>JBCDKD010000102.1:0-12901 GCA_039024275.1 Planctomycetota bacterium
ACCAGGTGCGGCTTGAGGCCGTTCTCTTTCCATATCCGGCCGATCGTCGATTCGCTCAACCCCGTCGCCGCCGACATCGTCGACCGGCTCCAGTGCGTCTGGCCTTCGGGCGTCCCATGGAGCGTCTTGCGGACGACCGGCTCACGCCGGGCAGCACTGACCTGACGCTTGCGGCCGCCGCGTGGCGCATCCTTCTCGATCCCCGCCAACCCACGCGTGGCACACCGGTCCCGCCAACGCCCGGCCGTCTGCCGTGTGATCCCCAGCCGTTCGCCGATCGCTTTGTTCTCCAGCCCATCGGCCGCGAGCAACACGATCGACGCACGCTGCGCTAGCCGCACCGACATGCGCCGACCCCGGTTGAGCCACTGGAGTTCTTTATTATATTGTTCATCCGTCAGCACGATGGGGGTAGCTCGTTTCATAACAAAACTACGCGCCAGACCAGCAGAAGTTCTTAAATATCAGGCGGGGACCACTAGGACAGCCCTTTCTGTTTTGACCAAATACAATTAAACGATAATATGTCACGTAGTTGTTCTAAAGACAACACAGACTTAATCGAGTGAGATAAAGAGTGGCAATTCATGCCTACCAAAGATATAAAACTCAAACAGAAGCTAGTTTCTACAGCTTTAGAGCTATTCTCTAAGCAGGGTTATAAAGCGACTTCATTGCGCCAGATTGCGGATTATGCCGGCGTGACTCACGGCAGTGTTCGTTACCACTTTGGTTCAAAGCAATCGCTTTATGACGCGACACTTGACCGCTTTTGCAAAGATGTGACTGTGTCGCGTTTTCCCCAGATTCCTCGAGTTTCAGAGATGACGAAGAGGCAAGGGAGGGAACTCTTCAAGGACATAGTGTACATGCTCTCAACCGTAAAAGCGAAGGTTGGTGAGAATCCGTCGGTTGCGATGTCCTACTTAGATCGAGAAGGCCAGCTTGGGCAGCCCCTCAATCAGAAATTTTTCAACCGAGTCATTAAGCCTGCGCACGATAACATGAAGCGGACGATTCAGGCGATGAGGCCTGACATAGAGGACGATGAAACACTTGAGATCATTGTGTTCAATGTGATTGCGCAGTGCCTGATACTGAGAACCGGGCGAAGTGTCATTCTCAAGCGACTCGGGAAACGGACGCTGACACGAAGAGACATCGATAAGTTTGCTTCGATTATTTGCGAGTTCTCATTACAGGGTGTAACTAGACTATCTGAGAATCTGTGCAGAAGCCCTGATTGATCCGATCTGCATGGCATGGCACGGCCGCCTGCCCCTTCGGGTCCGACCAGTCTCCCGTGATCGATTATTGCACATCTTGTCCTGCTTACTTAGCCGAACGCCAAGATTCACAAACTGTGATTTGCGTGACGTGGGCAGCCCCCCACTAGATCTGAGCGGCAGTGGCTGCCTCCATTAGGATGTTTGATGCTGTTTGAAGAGAGGCTCGGTATTGTTGATGAGGGCTCGGTCGGCAGGAACCTCGTTGCGGTCGGAAGCTCAGCCAGATTTGGCTTGAGTTCGCGGTTTCGATGGGCGATGGGTTACACAAGACATCGCCCATCGACGATGCAGTAGGCGAATTCTGGTATCGGGTCTATTGAAGGGCATGCGAATAAAGCTTGGCATAGGTGAGAGATCGACACGGTCCTCGCCGACTCGGGCTATGCTCGATACTTGAGTCCACGATTGGCAACGCGACGATCTGACCTAAAGGCCTCTAGCCGCCGTGTAGATCGGCAGCCCCACGAATGGCCGCCGCGCCAGGCCAAAAACGTTGTCCGCAAAATCAAGCACAAACTCATCGGCAAGGCAAGCGCAATCGGCTATTGGCCGCGAAAGCAAAGCGGAATTTGCATCTCAGCCACGACCCACAGCAACAGATTCCGGTTGCACCTATTCAGGTTCTCGACAGAGTACTCCAAAAAATTTCGCAATGTCTACCCGAGCGGATAGCGGATACGTTATATTGAGTTTATGCAAGCGTGTGACATGACTCTGCATTTGATTGTTTACAGTTTGCAATGATGGCAGGCACTAGCTTTCGCGGCCTACCAGACGTGACACTTTAAAATTGAAATAAAACCACTAGCTTCTGTCCATCAACGATACCTCTGCGAGATCAAGTGACTGCCGCTAAACAACGCTTATCGAAATTGCCGAAGCGACGTCTGGGCCTGCTTGGCCTCACGCTCCCGCTTTTGGCTGGGTGTATGGTCGGCCCGGACTATAGCCGTCCTGACGCGGCAATAAACACGGAATGGTTGGAGCTGGAGGAGGAGACGTTCAAATCTGATCCATCGGTGTTGACCGATTGGTGGAAGGTGTTTCAGGACCCGGTCTTGAACGGCCTGATCGCCGATGCCTATGCGCAGAACCTTGATTTGGAGTCGGCCGGCCTGCGCGTGATCCAGGCCCGGGCGGCCCGGGGGATCGCCGTTGGAGACTTCTTTCCTCAAGAGCAATCTTTGAACGCCGACCTTGATCGCAGCGCGCTGAGTCGCAACGAGAGTGGGGCCACGACCGATCGGTTCTTTTCCTCAACCGGGGTGAGCCTCGATGTCGCTTGGGAGCTTGATTTCTGGGGCAAGTTTCGGCGCGGCATCGAGACCGAGGACGCGTTGCTGCTGGCATCGATCGCCGACTACGACGATGTGCTCGTGACCGTGCTCTCCGAAGTCGCCTTGGCGTATATTGACATCCGCACGACTGAGCGACGGCTGGAACTTGCGGAAGCGAACGTCGAGGCCCAGAGCAACTCGCTCGATATCGCCGAGGTCCGTTTCCGCAACGGCGCAACGACCGAACTGGATGTGACCGAGGCCCGGTCGACGCTGGCGAATACCCGGGCAACGATCCCCAGCCTCCGGGCTGAGCTTCGCTCGGCGAAGCTTTCGCTGTGTGTCTTGCTCGGGCGGACGCCGGACACGTTAGAGGCCAAGCTCGCGGGCGGTTCGGGCATCCCGACCGCTCCGGCCGAGGTCGCGATCGGGGCGCCCGCCGAGATGTTGCGCCGCCGCCCGGACGTCCGCCTAGCCGAACGGATCGCTGCGGCCCAGAGCGCCCAGATCGGCGTTGCCAAGGCTGATTTGTACCCCTCGATCTCGATCTCCGGCTCGACGGGCTTAGGGGCTTCGACCGCCGACCCACCTTCGGGCTTCGGCGCGGACCTCGGCGACTTCGCCGACGCCGAATCATTTACCGGGTTTATCGGCCTGGGGGTGAATTGGCCGTTTCTCAATTACGGGCGGATACGCAACAATGTCCGGCTGCAAGACGCCGCTTACCAGGAGGCCGTCGCGGACTACCGATCGACCGTGCTGCTCGCCGCCGCGGAAGCGGAGGAGGCGCTGTACGGCTTCCTGCGGAGTCGTGAAGAGTTCGAGCTGCTCGAGGAGAGCGCTGCCGCCGCGGCTCGGTCGCTCGAGCTAGCGACCACGCAGTACACCGAGGGGAGCGTGGACTTTACCCGTGTCAATGATGCGAACGCCTTCCTCGCCGAGCAGCAGGATGCGGCGGCACAAAGCAAGGGCGCGATCGCCGAGCGGTTGGTGCTGGCCTACAAAGCCCTGGGTGGCGGCTGGGAAACCCGCGTTGGCAACGAGTTCGTGCCCTCCGCCACGTTAGAACAGATGCAGGAGCGGACGGACTACGGCGATCTTTTGAAGCAAGGCGAGGATCAATCGCCACGAATCTTCTTAGCTCCCGATGTGAACACGGGGACCTACCTCGAAGACGAACCCACTCAGGAGGCCTCTGAATGACCGGGCACCCCAAGCCTATGCTTGTAACGAAGTTGATGCTATTGCTGGCATTCGCGCTGACCGCTTTTGCCTGCGGTAAGGATACAGAGCCCGAGACCAAAGAGGCCATCCGACCGGTCCGAGCGGTCCGTGTGGGCGATGTCGAACCGCTGATCTCCCGCAGTTTCCCGGGGCGCGCGCAGGCTGCCCGTGAGGTCAACCTGCCGTTCCGTATCTCGGGGCCGCTGATTACCTTGCCGGTCAGTGTCGGCGATGTGGTCAAGCGGGGTGATATCGTGGCCAGGGTCGATCCGCGCGACTTTGAGACCGACGTCCGAAACGCAGAGGGAAGCCTCAGCCGGGCCCGGGCCAACCTCAAGCAGGCCCAGGCGGACCTCCAGCGTAACCTCAATATTCAAAGCGAAAACGCCGGTGCAATTGCCCAGGCAACGATCGATGAGTCGCGCGAGGCGGTGGCGGTGGCCGAGTCGGATATCACCGCCCTGGAGGCGTCCCTCAAAGCAGCGGAGGACGCGTTAGAAGACACGCGCTTGCTAGCGCCGTTCCCCGGCCAGGTCGTAGCGACCTACATCGACAATTTTGAGACGGTGCAGGCCGGGTCCCCGGTCATCCGCCTGCTCGATAACACGCAGATCGAGTTTGTGATCAACATCCCCGAGGCGCTGGTCGGTGTTGCCACGGATGTCACCAATATTCGTGTCGTGTTTGATGCGTACCCGGACGTTGAGATCCCCGCGCAGATTTCCGAGGTCGGGACCGAGGCGTCGGAAACGACACGGACTTACCCCATCACGCTGATGATGAACCAACCCGAGGGCGTTTCGATCCTGCCGGGGATGGCGGGACGGGCTTCCGCAGACCCCGTCCGGGAGGGTACCACGCTCGAGTCAGACTTGGTAATCCCGGTCACCGCGCTGGCTTCAGAGCCCGAGGGGAGCCGGTCGGCCGTCTGGGTGGTGAACCCCGAGAACAATCAGGTGAGCCCGCGCGATGTCACGATTCAAAGCCTCAGCAGCACCGGTTACATCATCTCGTCTGGCCTAGAGCGTGGCGAGATCGTTGTGACCGCCGGCGTCAGCTTTTTGCGTGACGGACAGGTCGTGAAGCCGGAGCTTCAGTAGTTAAGGAATATTGGCTATGCCCCTGACGAAACTCGCGGTCGAGAACAAGGCTTTTACATACTTCTTTACCGCCGTGATCGGGGTCGCAGGGGTGTTCGGCTACTTTTCCCTTGGCCAACTCGAGGACCCCGAGTTCTCGATCAAATCCGCCAAAATCACTACGATCTACCCCGGCGCGAGCCCCGAAGAGGTTGAGCTCGAGGTCACCGACCCGCTCGAGATCGCCCTGCAGGAGCTCGCGGAGCTCAAGCATGTGGAGTCGACCTCCCGTGCCGGGGAGTCTGTGATCACCGCCGAGATCAAGGCGGAGTACTGGTCCGATGAGCTGCCACAGATCTGGGACCGGCTTCGTTCCAAGATCGATGATGCTCAGGATGAGTTGCCGGACGGCGCCTTGACCTCGATGGTCAATGACGATGTTGGCAAGGTCTACGGCCTGCAACTCGCGGTCGTGGGCGAAGGTTTTACACCTGCCGAGCTTGAAGAGTACGCCAATTTTCTTCGCAAGGAACTCAGCGTGGTCGAGGGGGTTTCTCGTGTCGACCTCTGGGGCGAGCGGCAGCGGGTCATCTACTTCGATGTCGCCGAGACCCAGCTGGCCGCGCTCGGGCTCACCTCCGCCAGCATCCAGAACACACTCGAGGACCAGAACCTGGTCGTCGATCCGGGCAGCCTCGATGTCCAGCGCCGCCGGCTACGGATTGCGCCAACCGGCGCGTTTACGTCGCCGAGCGACATCGGGGAGCTGACCATCCGGGCGGCGTCGTCCGACCTTGCGGGAGTCGATTCCGACGCGGGAGCAACCAGCCCCGACGAGCTGATCCGCCTGCGTGACATCGGCACGATCCGGGAGGGTTACGAGGACCCGCCGCAGAAGCTGATGCGTTTCAATGGCAGGCCGGCGATCGGGCTATCGATCACGAATGCACCCGGTGCCAATGTCGTCAAAGTCGGCGAAGCGGTCGATGCCCGCCTCGCCGAACTCAACGCGGCGCTGCCCGTGGGGATCGAAGTCAACCGGGTGCATTGGATGTCGGACGTGGTCGACGAAGCGGTGATGGGCTTCCTTGAGAGCTTTGCGCTGGCGGTCGCGATCGTGATCATCGTGATCACGATCGGGATGGGCCTGCGGATGAGTATCATCATCGGCACCGCGCTGATCATGACGATCCTCGGGTCGTTTGCGGTGATGTCGGTGATGGATATCAATCTCCAGCGGATGTCGCTGGGGGCGCTGATCATCGCGCTGGGCATGATGGTTGATAACGCCGTGGTCGTGGCCGACGGCATGAACGCGAGGCTCAAGCGAGGCGTCCCCCGGCGTGAGGCCGCCATCGCGGCCGGCGCTGAACCTTCGCTCGCGCTGCTTGGCGCGACGATCATCGGCGCGATCGCGTTCTACCCGATCTATGCCTCCACCGAGGGGGCGGGCGAGTACTGCCGCACGCTGTTTACCGTGATCGCCGCGTCTTTGCTCGTGAGCTGGTTGGTCTCGGTCACGCTTACGCCCCTGCAATGCATCGGCCTGGTGAAGGACCCCAAGTCGACCACCAGCGACCCTTACCAGACGCCGCTGCTCGCGCTGTTCCGCAAATTGTTGGTGGTCTTGATCAAGACGCGGCTGTTTGTGATCGCCGGGATGATCGCCGCGCTGGTGTTCTCGCTCGGCAACTTCGGGCAGGTCAAACAGCTTTTCTTCCCCGATTCGTCGATGACCAAGTTCATGATCGACATCTATGGGCACGAGGGAACGCGGATCCAAACAACGCAGGGCGATCTCATCCGCGCCGAGCAGAGGCTTCAAGAAGACGACCGGATCACGGACATCACCAGTTTTATCGGCCAGGGGCCACCGCGTTTTTATCTGCCCGTGGAGCCGGAGCCACTGCTAGGGTCCTACGCCCAAATGATCGTCAGTGTGGAGGACGAATCGGAAATCGATGGGCTCATCACCGAGCTCTACCCTTGGTTTACCGACGAGATGCCCGACAGCCTCATCACAATGCGGAAGTTTGGGGTTGGCCCGTCGAACACCTGGTCCTTCGAGTTGCGTATCAGCGGCCCCGCCATCGCCGACCCGGAAACACTTCGCAGCCTCGCGGATCAGGCGGTCGCGATCGTCGAGAAGAGCCCGTACGCGGGCCCGGCGCGTACCGATTGGCGTGAACAAACGCCGCGGCTAGAACCCCGATTCAACCAAGAGCGTGCGCGCTGGGCGTCGGTCGGCCGCGACGATATTTCCAACGCGATCGCCCTGTCTTTTGATGGGCAACAGGTGGGCACGTACCGCGAAGGCGATGACCTGCTACCCATTATCATGCGGCGCACCGAGGCCGAGCGCCAGTCCTTCGAGACACTTGATTCCTTGCAGGTCAATCCCTCCGGCTCGACGGTGACGGTGCCGCTCGCCCAGGTGACCGACGGGATCGAGGTCGCTTTCGAGGATACGCTCATCGGTCGATACAACCGGCGCCGAATGATCACCGTAGAGGCCGCACCGGCGTTCGGTGCGTCACTCAATGATCTGCGCAACGACGTGCTGGCCCAGATCGAAGCTATCGAACTGCCACCTGGATACACGATGGAGTGGGGTGGCGAATACGAGGACACGGCCGACGCCCAAGCGAGCCTCATACCGGGTTTGGGTCCGATGGCGATCATTATCCTCTCGCTCTTGGTTGCGCTCTTTAATGCGTACCGGCCGCTGGTCGTGATGCTGCTCACCCTGCCGTTCGTGATGATCGGGGTGACCTGGGGTTTCCTGATCTTCGACGCGCCGTTTGGGTTTGTCGCGCTGCTGGCGCTGATGAGCCTGATCGGGATGATGCTCAAGAACGCGATCGTGCTGATCGACGAGGTCGAGGCCCAACTCGAGGCAGGGCAGCCCCGGGGCGAAGCGCTCATCCGTGCCGCCCAGTCCCGCCTTAGCCCCGTGGTCCTGGCGTCTGCGACCACGGTACTCGGGGTCATCCCGCTGCTGAGCGATAACTTCTGGATCGGCTTGTCGGTCACCATCATGGCGGGGCTGAGCTTCGGCACGCTGCTCACGATGGTCTTCCTGCCGGTGCTCTACTCGCTTTTCTACGGCATCAAGACCCCGCCGATCAAGCCCCCAGCCACCGACACCGCAACGCCCGCCGCTGCCGGCGACCAGGGAACGGGGGCATGACGCACGATGCCGCGTCCACCGTTTGGCAGGCCGCGGGTCAGCCCGATGCGTTCGCACGCACTTCTCGTGCTGCTGACGATCGAGTTCTTTGTTGCGCCAGCGTTCTTGAGCCAGGAAAACCGCAGCGTGTGGGTGCTCTTGCACGCCGTGTTTCAAGCCTTGATCTTCGTTTTCCTGATCGGGATTGTACGCCACCGCATGCTGGCCGGCATCTGCACCGGGCTCTTGATCGCGGGGATGCTGCTGAGCCAGATCGGCAGCGAACCGGGCGGGTGGGCCGCAAACACGGCGGACCTGGCCAACGCGACGGCAACCATGATCGTTCTCGCGGTTGCGCTAAAACGATTCTTTGTGATCACCGACGTAACCGCGGCGACCATCAGCTCGGCCCTCGCGGTTTATCTTATTGCAGGGATTTTTTGGTCATTGCTCTACACGATCATCGAGTCTGCCTCACCCGGCTCGTTCTTCATCGGCGGCGACACGGTCAGCAGGACGGACCTGCACTACTTCAGCTACGTGACCATGACCACGCTGGGCTACGGCGACGTCGTGCCCCGGCACGGCTTTGCACGGTCCTGCGCTCTTGCGCAGGCCTTGCTTGGCCAGGTCTTCATCGCCGTCATCGTTGGGCGCCTTGTCGCGATTTACGTTTCTCGTGGCTCGACACCCCCAGCACAGGTGACCGGGCAGGATGATGAGCAGTAAGCCCGAGCCGAAGCACCCGACACTCGTTCAGGCAATGAACGATGCGGTACGTTTCCGGGCGCTGCTGGTTGTCGGTTTTATTGGGTTCACGATGTTGTTTAATGTGCTGAGGCTTGCAATCAGCCCAGACCAAGGCTTCTCGGATGAACCGGTGATTATCCCAATCGCCATGACCACTTTTTTGGTGTATCAAACACTAACGCTTGTTTGGCTATACCGCTGGCATGACGATAGCCAACCCATTCCACCTTTCTGGATCTACACCAACGCGGTGATCGAGGCGTCATTGCCGACACTGCTCTGTATTTTGATCACAATCACGGGCGTCGTGAGCCTAGAGCAAGTCGCGCTTGGACCATTGAGCCAGATGTACGCCTTGTTCATCGTCCTATCTATCCTGCATATCAGGTTGAGGGTCTGCCTAACCGCGGGCTTGATCTCGGCGGCAGGGTTGGCCGGACTTTTCGGTTGGATCGGATACACGAATAGCGTGTCGGGAGATACGGTAATCATTGCGCCCTCGCTCGGGCTCTTTTCCGCCGTTTTGGTCTTATGCGCCGGTGCGGCGGCGGGGCTGGTAGCGTCCCGCACGCGCCAGTACCTTGAGACCGCCGTCGCCGAAGCAGAGAGCCGGGTTCGCGCGGAGCAGGACCTTCAGGCCGCCGCCTTGATCCAGCAAGGATTGATGCCCCGTGAAAAGCCGCAGATCCCCGGTTTCGAGGTGGTAGGGTGGAACAGGCCGGCGGAGGAAACCGGCGGCGACTATTACGACTGGATCAAGCTAGAGGATGGGCGTTTCGCGATCTGTATCGCGGACGTAACCGGGCACGGCCTAGGGCCTGCGATGATCACATGCTTCTGCCGCGCTTACGCACGTACCGCACTGCGCTTGGAAAACCGTGTCATCGGTGCGATGCAGCGCCTGAACTCGGAACTCGCGGAAGACCTCGGGTCGGGTCGTTTCGTGACCTTCGCCTCGGTGATCGTTACACCCAATGAAAAGAAGCTCGTGACGGTTTCTGCCGGCCACGGCCCGATCCTGCTGTACCGCCGTGCGGGCAAGGACGTTGAGAGTTACAACGCCGATGCTTTGCCGCTCGGCGTGGTTGAAACCATGGAAGATTTCGAAGCGACAAAACATGAATTATCCGACGGTGACCTGATGCTGTTTATCACCGATGGTTTCTTCGAGTGGGCCAACCCCGCCGGTCAGCAATTCGGAACCAAACGGCTCAAGGCGTCTTTATCAGAGCACGGCGACAAAGAACCGAGCAGCATCATCCAGGCGATCCTGTCGGACGTGGAGGCGTTTAGCTCGGGTACCCCGCAGCCGGATGACCTGACCGCGGTAGTGATTCAATGTGTCTCGCCTACCTGAGCGGCTCTGGTGACAGACGCTTCCAAGCCGGGACCGCTTCGTAACCAGCCGAATTCGATACAAACCTCTCTTTCTTCGAAGGAAAACCCATGACCCGTCCATTTCAATCTGCCCTCCGCTTGATGCTTGCCATAGCGCTGCTGATGAATTTTTGTGCTTGCTCATCTGCGAAGCGACCGCCGAAGAGTCAAGCCCAACTCCTCGCAGAACGCGAAGCCGTGCTGACAACGATCGAGCGCGGCAAGGAGCGTTTCGATAGCAAGACCATCCGCCGTGTGATCCAGGAGCACCGCGATGCCCAAGCGAGCGGCACGGAGATCAGGCCGGTGTTCGATATCCTGATTGTTTCAGGTGGTGGCGATTACGGCGCGTTTGGAGCCGGTGTTCTAAAGGGGTGGGGGACCCTGAATGATCCCGCGGAGACTCGTCCCGAGTTCGATATCGTGACCGGCGTGAGCACCGGCTCGCTCATAGCGCCGTTCGCATTCATCGGCACGGACGAGGCCATCGATGAGATCTACACCCTCTACACAAACCCCGACGAGGATTGGGCCGTGGTCCGCTCGGGGTTGTTCTTCTTACCTTCCAACTCTTCTCTGATCGATCCAAGCGGCTTGCATGAAGCGTTAGAACACGAATTCGACATCGATAAAATCACAAAAGTCAAGGGCGGCTGGGCCGAGCACCGCCAACTGCTGGTCGGCACGACGAACCTCGACCTCGGCTTTATGCGGATCTTTGACCTGACACGTATCGCCGACGAGGCGACCCAGTCCAATGAACTTACCTACTTCCACAACGTGCTCAAAGCCTCGATCGCCGTCCCGGGGGCTTTCCCGCCGGTCGAGATCGACGGGCACTTGCACGTTGACGGCGGAGCCACACTGAGCGTCTTCCTGCCCGCGCCCCGCGAGATGATCATCCAGGGCGAGATGCTCCAGAACCAGCTGCCGGGCGATGTCTCCGAGCCCAAATTCCGGATCTGGGCCATCGTGAACAACAAGCTCGCAGAGGGGCCGGAGAACACCGGCTTGTCCTGGCTGGATAATGTCGCCCGGAGCCTGAGCACAGCGATACGATCTTCCGTTCAACTCACGCTGCGTGATCTTGAGACCATTACCTTGCTGAGCCGAGTGAAGGGCCAAGACGTCGAATTCCGCTACATCTGCATCCCCGAAGAGTTCGAGATCCCGGAGGCCGAGGCCCTGTTCGATACCGACACCATGAACGCGCTCGGCGAGCTAGGTATGAGGCTGGGGTCCGACTTCGAGAACTGGCAAACCCAAGTCCCGGGCCCCGAGTGGGCCGTCGATTTTTTTCCTCAGACAGATGCAAAACCATAGAAAGCAGTGAGTCCTGTTGTGGAATGAATCCGATGGGTAATTGATGGTGATCTGTACCGCACTCTGCTGATAATTCATTTGACGAACGCACGGGCCTGATGGTTTAGAGCCGCTGGCGCGCGGTTGTGTACCCATCACGATACACCTGCTAGGCTGCACTTATGCCAGATCGAAGGGTCCATCTGCTGCTGCTGTCGGTCCTGTGCTGCCTGCCCGCCTGCCGCAGCAGCCCGCCCGCCGAGCCCCTGGCCCGATACGGCGACGAGATCATCGTCGCCGGCCATGCCTTCCGCGTTGGCACACCCGTCGTGCTCTGGACCGACCCCGGCGGGTACGACGCCTACCGGACCGAGGCCCGCTTCGCCCCCAGAGGCCAACACCGATTCGCCGACATCGCCGAGAAGGTCGGCACTCCCAACCGCTACGGCCTGCGCTTTGAACGAACCATGTCCGACCAGCAGTTCGCCCGCCACCGCGGAGGCAAATGGACCCTCGAAGAACTGCAGCAGCGCATCGATCTCTTCGTGATCCATTACGACGCCTGCGGCACCTGCCGGCGGTGCTTCGAGGTCCTCCATGACCACCGCGGGCTAAGCGTACATTTCATGCTTGATGTTGATGGCACGATCTACCAGACCCTCGACCTTAAGGAACGCGCCTGGCACGCCGGGCCCTACAACGACCGCTCGGTCGGCATCGAGATCGCCAACATCGGTGCCTTCCCGCCCAAGACCGCCGCCCAGAACCTCAGCTCCTGGTACCGAAAACAAGACGACGGCCGAACCCAACTGATCATCCCCGAGCATGAAAAAACATGGATCCGAACCCCAGACTTCGTCGGCTTTTCCAGCCGCGACGACTGGGTGGCCGGCCCGATCCACCGCCGCGAAGTCGTCCAGTACGACCTGACCCCACAGCAGTACCAAGCCCTCATCCGGCTCACCGAGGGCCTGTCCCGAGCCCTGCCCCGCATCCAACTCCGCTACCCGCAGGATGAGCAAGGCCGACCGCGCAACGACCTGATGACCGAGGCCGAACTCGCCGAGTACGCCGGCCTGGTGGGCCACTACCACCTGACCGAATACAAGATCGACCCCGGCCCGGCCTTCCAGTGGGACCACGTCGTCAACGGGGCCCGAGGGCTCTCTGATTAACCCCCACTCGAGCATCTGATCAGCCATCGTGATGGGCATGGGTTTAACCCCCAGAGCGGAATGGGATGACAAATCGCGGCGAACGGCGGCCATGCAATATTGCCTTAACGGGGCGTTAATACCCATCCCGCATAAATCTCGTGCGCGCTAGGCGCTTGTACGGTTGCGCTCGGGCGTCTGAGTCGGCATGATGGCGTTTTCCTTTTGGAGACTCGACATGGATGTCACCCTTCGCCAGGCTGACGATGCCGCCACGCTG
>JBCDKD010000103.1:0-12679 GCA_039024275.1 Planctomycetota bacterium
GGCGACGCGCAGCGTCCCGCGTGAGCTGTGATAGATGCTTCATACGGGACGCTGCGCGTCGCCCGCTACACCGTGCTGAGAAAGAGGAGCATTATTCGTCGTCTTCCACCGGCTCGACCATGATCATGCTGCCGTGCACCTCGACGACGCGGACGGTCGTGCCCGCCTCGACGAACCCGCCGGTGGAGGTGACATCGATCAGTTGGTCGTCGATCTCGATGTTGCCCGCGGGTCGCAGGCCGGTGCGGGTGACGACGCCGGTCATGCCCGGCTTGATGCTGCCCCCGCCGACGACCTCGTCGCCGGAGACGCGCTGGTGCGGTACGGCGGCGCCGCCTCCTGCCGCGGCGACCATGGTGGGCTGGCTCTCGGTGAGCACGAGCTTGTTGAGCAGCGGCAGCGAGCCGAAGTACTTGGTCATCACGAACAGGACCGGGATCGTCAGGATGATCGCCCCGACGAACGAGAGCGAGGTGATCATCACCTGCCGGGCGCTGCCCTCCGCGGGCAGGCCGTTGCTCGCGGTCTGGACACCCGACAGCACGAGGCCGGCGATCAGCATGAGCAGGCCCAGGACCGCGAGCACGCCGAACGTCGTCATCGTGAACATCTCGTAGATCACCAGCGCGATGCCGATCACGATCAGCAGCAGGTGCCAGGTCTGAGCCAATCCGACCAGGAACGGCGCGCCGATCAGGACCGCGATCGCCGCCAGCCCGACCGCGCCGGGGACGATCAGGCCCGGGCTGAAGTACTCGAGCATGATGCCCACGATCCCGAGGAGCAGCAGACCCGCCCGGACCATCGGGTGCACGAGGAAACCGACCAGCGACTCGGACCACGTCTCTTTGTACCGCTCGACGCTCCCGGCGCCGTAGAGCTTCTGCAGGCCCGCCTCGCTCGAAACCGTCGCGCGGGAGAGGCCGGCGTCCAACGCCTCGACCTCGTTCATCGTCAGCAGCGTGCTGCCGTTGTGGATCTGTTTGACCAGTTCCCACTGGCCCGACTCGCTCGCGTCGGTCACGGTCACGGTCGGGGCGCCGACCGATTCGAACTCGTCGGGCGAGGTCAGCGCGCTGCTGTTGTTGTTCTGCCCGATCCCCGCCGCGTCGACCGGGGACTTGCCATCGACCATTACGGCGTAGTCGGCCTGGCTGACCAGGCGCACCTCGCCGGTGATCTTGTGCCGGACCTGGTACACCTCGACGCCCAGCACGCACATGGCGTGGAAGATCGCGTAGTCGCTGGTCGTCGAGCCGTTGTAGTTGTCCGCGGCGTTGGCGCGGAACTCGGCGAGCAGGGGCGAGAGCGCCTTGGCCCGCTCGGTCGGCGCGAGGTTCTGCCCGGGGATGATCGGGGCGCAGTCGCCGGTCAGCGAGCCGGCGGACATGACCAATTCATCGCAGGCCGAGCCGATCAGGATGCCCGCAGACAGCGCCTGGTTGTCCACCCACGCCACGGTCGGCACGGGGAGCGTGCGGATGTAGGCGCTCATGTCCAGCGCGATGATCAAGGCGCCGCCCGGCGTGTCCAAGTCGAACACGACCAGGTCCGCGCCGTCCTGGATCGCGCGGTCGGTCCTGCGTTTGAGGCTGTCGAGCTGGTTCTCGTAGAAGATCTCGCCGTCGATCTCGATGACCGCGATCTTCCCGCCGGTCGGCACGGACAGGCCGCCGGCAGCAGCGCCCGAGCTCGCCGGCACCTTGTCCTGCGGGCCAACCGGTTCGGGCGGGGCGAGTTCGTCGGGCGTGACGGTGACCGGGTCGGGGTCGGCCTGGCCGTAGACATCCGTGCCGACATCGCCCCATGTCAGGACAAGGATGACGGCAATGACCAGCAGCAACGCCCGGCGGAGGAGGGTACCCATGCCTTGATTATAGCGCGGGAGAGTTAGGCTTGAGGCTTGGGGCTCGTGGCTTGAGGTTTTCCTTGACGCAAGCCTCAAGCCTAATCCGCCGCCGGCTGCTGCATGCTCAGGCAGTGCAACGCCCCGAGCCCGACCACGAGGTGCTCCGCCCGCACCGGCACGACCGACCGTCCTGGTAGCACCTTCTCCAAGACGCCGCACGCCACCTCGTCCGCGGCCTGCCCGAACGCGGGCACAAACACCGCGTCGTTGGCGATTAAAAAGTTCGCGTAGCTCGCCGGCACCGGGGCCGGGCCGGGCGTCTCCACGCTCGGGAGTGTTGGGAAGTCGTAGAGGATCGGCTCGGGCGTCGGCAGGCCGACGATCTGCAGCGCGTGGCCGTCCTGATCACGGGCCTGCTGCAACGCCGACAGGTTCCGCTGGGTCGCCGCGTGATCGGCATGACCCTCCGGCGCGACCACCACCGCCACGCAGTCCGGCGAGACAAACCTTGCGACATCGTCGATGTGCCCATCGGTGTCGTCCCCCGCGATCCCGCCGGGCAGCCAGACGACATGCCTC
Source organism: Planctomycetota bacterium (assembly GCA_039024275.1). Lineage (GTDB taxonomy): Bacteria > Planctomycetota > Phycisphaerae > Phycisphaerales > Phycisphaeraceae > JAHQVV01. The sequence goes on from JBCDKD010000103.1 coordinate 2,429, forward strand.
GTCCCGAGCGCGTCGTGCAGGGCCTGCTCGATCACTTCCGGGCGCGCCCACGGGTTGCGGTTCGCGTTGAACAGGCACTGCTGCGTGGTCATCACCGTGCCCCTGCCGTTGACATCGATGCTACCGCCCTCGAGCACGAAGTCGTGGACCCACAGCGGCAGGCCGAGCTTGTGCGCCAGGTGCTGCGGGACGACGTCGTCCAGCGGGCGCACCGCTTCGTACTTCGCGCCCCATGAATTGAAGTGGAAGTCGTGGCAGGCGAGCCGCTGGGTCTGCTCGTTGACGACGAAGACCGGCCCGAAGTCGCGGACCCACGAGTCGTTGGTGTCGATCCCGATCGAGCCGGGCGTCCGCACCTCGACGTACGGCCGCATCTGATCGACCCAGTCGGCGTGCTGGGCCTGCGCCGCCTCGAAACACCCCGGCCAGGTCTCCTCGTTGTGCGGCGGGACGACCCAGACACACTCGACCGGCTCGAACTCCGCGGGCATGCGGTAGCCGAGCTCATTGGCGCTGTGCTCGGGCAGGTCGATCGATTCGATCTCGTCGATGGTCGGGTGCGTCTGGAGCATCAGCCCTGCCCCGACCCGGACTTCAGCCAGACCTCGTAGAGGAAGAACAGCGCGACGAACCCCGCCACGATGAAGAACTGGTACGCCCACATCTCCCGCCCCGCGCGCAGGTGCTTCACCCCGCGGAACACCGCGTACGCGATCACGAACGGGAACAGGAAGAACAGGATGTTCATGTCGGCGCGTCCTCGTCGCTGAGCCGGTCCAGCAACGGATCATAGGCATCGATCCGCCGATCCCGTAGGAACGGCCAGCCGCGGCGCTGCGTCTCGATCAGGCCAAGGTCCAGCCCCACCTGCAGGACCTCTTCGTTCTCACGCGAGGCCTGTGCGAGGACGCTGCCGTCCGGACCGCAGACAAAGGATGAGCCCCAGAACGTCAGGTCGTCTTCTACGCCGACGCGGTTGGCGGCGGCGACGAACACACCGTTGGCGATCGCGTGGCTCTGCATCATCGTCTGCCAGGCCGCGAGTTGTTGCTCCCGTACCTCTTTGGGCTCGCCCTGCTCGGCGTCGTTGTAGCAGCCGATCGCGGTGGGGTAGAGCAGCAGGTCGGCGCCCCTGAGCGCGGTCAGGCGGGCCGCCTCGGGGAACCACTGGTCCCAACAGACGAGTGTGCCGACGCGCGTCCCGGCGACGCGTAGCGTCGCGGCTGTTTCTGCTGCGATGCCTTGTTCATAGAGCAGGTCAAACGTCTGCCAGCCCAGGTCGCCGGGGGTGAAGTAGTACTTCTCGTAGAACCTTGGGTCGTCGGGGATGTGCATCTTGCGGTACAGGCCGATGCGCCCGCCATCGGGGCCGAAGGTCGCGGTGGTGTTGTGGTAGACCCCTGCCGTGCGCCTCTCGAAGAGCGACCCGCTGATCGTCACTTCCAACTCGGCGGCAAGCTTCGCGAGGCGCTCGCTCGTCGGGCCGGGGATCGGCTCGGCCCAATCGAAGCGCGTCTCATCTTCGACCTGCGGGAAGTAGTGCCCTGCAAACAGCTCCTGCGTCACGATGAGCCGCGCCCCATCGCTCGCGGCCTGACGGATCAAACGCTCGCATGTCGCGAGGTTGTCCTCCTTCGAAGCACCCACCGGGCAGGCGTGCTGCAACAACGCGAGTTGGAAGCGGCGTGACATCGGGTCAACATTGTAGAGATTTGAGCCCATCGTTAGCGCGGCATCGGGCTATCATCGCCGTTTCAGGTCATGCCCGAACGAGAAAGAACGCATCCCGATCACGCTGCGCAAGATGGCAGCCCAAAGCGATGGTTCGGCATCCCCGGGCTGCGTGGCGGGGTCCCCGGGGCCGGCGATCCCGCGCCGCCCGCTACACCCAAGCCTTCCAAGCAAAACCAGAAGCAGCTCACCGGCAAGCTCGCCGGGCTTTCGCTGCCCAAGCAGGTTTGGGTCCTGTCCCTTTGGCCGTTGCTTGAGCAGCTGCTCAACTTCTTGGTCGGCACCGTCGACTTCGCGATCGCGGGCCGACTGCCCGGTGAGGCCGCCAGCCGGGACGCCATCGATGCGATGTCGATCGCGATCTATTTTGTCTGGCTGATGTCGATCCTACAGGCCGCGGTCGGAGTCGGTGCCTCCGCGGTGGTGTCGCGTGCGATCGGCGCGAATCACCGACGCCTCGCTAACGCGGGGGTCGGCCAGTCGCTGCTCTTGGGTGTCGGCACCAGCGTGCTTGCCGCGGTTGTGATCTACGCCCTGGCGCCATGGATTGTCAGCGGGTTCGATCTCCAGGGCCGGGCCGCGCAGATGGCGTCGGATTACATCCGGATCACCGCGATCGGCATCCCGATGAGCGGCGTGTTGTTTGTCGGCGGGTCGGTCCTCCGCGCGGCGGGCGATACGCGCAGCCCCTTCTTCGCGATGCTGCTCGTCAATATTGTCAATATCGCCGCAAGTGTCGGCCTCGGCGGGCTGCGCCTGGGCGAAGGCCAGACCATCGGACTGGGCTACGGCGTCGATGGCATCGCCTGGGGCACCGCGATCGCATGGACCGTCGGGGGCGTGGCCACGCTGCTGATGTTGTTCTTCGGCGGCGCAGAAATCCGCCTCCGACGCCACCGCCTCATCCCCCACTGGCACACGATACGACGCATCGCCCGCGTGGCCATGCCCAACCTGGGCTACCAGCTCTCTTTCTGGGCGATCAACTTCGGCCTCATCTTGTTCATCGGTATGCTGGATGAGCCCGGTGCTTACGGCGCCCACGTCATCGCGATGCGCATCCACGCGATCTCGTTCCTGCCCGGCTACGCCATCTCCATCGCCGCCTCGACCCTGACCGGCCAATACCTCGGGTTGGGCGACCCCTCGCGCGCTCGCCAGGCGACCTACCTCGCCCTCGCTGCAACGCTCGTGCTGGTCTGCCTCTGCGGGGCGATGTTCCTGGCGATCCCCGGGGAGCTGGTCGCGCTGCTGAGCCCTGACGCCACAGAGCACCTTGAACTCGCCCCGCCGCTGCTCCGTATCGTCGCGTTTGTGATGCCGCTGCTGGCGGTCAACCTGATCATCAACGGCGCGTTGCAGGGCGCAGGCGACACCCGCAACGCCGCGGCGATCAACCTCGCAGGGCTGATCGTGTTCCGGCTCGGCGGGGCCTACCTGCTCGCGATCCCGATGGGCTTTGGCCTCAAAGGCATCTGGATCGCGATGGTGATCGATCTCTCCATACGCGGCATCATGTTCTGGTTCTACTACCACACCAACCGCTGGGCCCGTGTCACGGTTTGATGTGTTTCCGCTGTAACAGGTTTGTTGGCGATATCATCCTTCTCTGCCATGCCTGAACCGGACAAGCCTTTTCAACCCGACGACGATGAAGACGTCGGGGCGGTGGCAGCCGGCGCCGGCGACCGCGCCCCCAAGGCGCTGTCGGGCCGGCTCGGGGGCATGCCGCTGGGCCGGCAGATCTTCGTCCTCGCGATCTGGCCGTTCTTACAACAGCTGCTGAGCTGGCTGGTCTCGACCGTGGACACGATCGTCGCGGGCTATCAGCCGACCGAGGACGCGGCGAACGCGATCGCCGTCGGCGGGTACATCAACTGGTTCATGGGCCTGATGGTGATGGGCATCGGAGCCGGCGGCGCGGCGCTCATCGCAAGGGCGGTGGGCGGCGGGCACAAACGCCTGGCACACGCCGGGCTCGGGCAGGCCCTGGTGATGGGTGCTTTGGTCGGCGTGCTTACCGGCGTGGTCGTTATCGCTTTGGCGGACCTCATCGGCAAGGCGGCGGGCCTCGAAGGCGAGGCCCTCGCGATGGCGTCGGTCTACCTCCGGCTGGTCGCGGCGTTTGTGCCGATCGCCGCGGTGCTGTTCGTCTGTGTCCACTGCCTGACCGCGGCGGGCGACACCCGCTCGCCCTTCTTTGTCATGCTCGTCATGAACGCGATCAACCTGGTCGCGACCGTGCTGCTCGCGGGCGTCGAGCTGCGCATCAACGGCACGGCCTACGCCATCGGGATCGGCATGGGCGTCGCCGGCATCGCCTGGGGCACGTGCATCGGCTGGACGGTCGGCGCGCTGCTGATGATCCGCATGGTCACCAAGCGCAACAGCTCGCTCCGCCTGCACCTGCACCGGCTCCGCCCCCACCTGCACACCATGAAACGCATCTGGCGCGTCGCCTACCCCGCCCTGCTCGACCGCGGCGGGCACTGGGCCGGCAACTGGATCGTCGTCATGATCGTCGGGCTCATCGGCGCCGCCAGCGCGATCGGCGACTCCGTCCAGGGCGCGCACATCATCGCGATCCGCATCGAGTCGATCAGCTTCCTGCCCGCGCTCGCCTTCGCCGCCGCCGCAGGCACGCTGACCGGCCAGTACCTCGGGGCCAACGACCCGGCCATGGCCCGCAAGGCCGCGCGGCACTGCTGGCTCATCGGGGCCGGCATCATGGCCGTGCTGGGCCTGGTCTTTATCACGATCCCCGAGCAGCTCGTTCACATCTACACCGACAAGCAGGTCTTCCTCGACAACACCCCGCAACTCGTCCGCATCTGCGGCTTCGTCCAGTTCTTCTTCGGAAGCGCCCTGGTCCTGCAGGGCGCGATGCGCGGCGCGGGCGACACCCGCATGCCCGCGATCCTGTCCAACACCCTCACCTGGTTCGTCCGCCTGCCCGCCGCGTTTATTCTTGGTGTAGACGAGTACGTGATCGGCCCGCTTGTCATCTTTGACACGACCCTCTTCGATCAGGTCGTGCTCCAAGGCTTCGGGCTCGGCCTGATCGGCGTCTGGTACGCGCTCTGCGGCGAGCTCTTCCTCCGCGGCGTCGTGTTCATCATCCGCTACCTCCGCGACGGCTGGCTGAAGGTCGAGGTCTGATCCAATCTAGATCGATGAACCCACGACCAGCGTGGCTTGTTCCTGGGCAACGCCGATCGTCGCGACCGTGCCGCTATTAAACTCCAGGTAGTCCTGCTCGATCCCGTCCGAAAAGATCACGCCGCCATGGGGCATCAGCGATTCGAGCACGATCGGCTCGTTCTCGCCAACGCTGCCGATGACGAGGCCCGCTTTGGAGTGTCTGCTGATGAACGGCTCGCGCACCGCCCAGAGCAGCCGGCGGTCCTCCCACTGGATTGCGGGCCGGGCCGATCGCGACAGGCCAAGCTGTTTCGCGAACGCTTCCGCCGCGTTGTAAACCGACGACATCCAGCCGCTTGCCCCCGCGCCGGTTGAGACGAGCACGCCGCTCGATGACTGCGGCTCGGCCGACTGCATGACACGAAGTGTGTAACGCGCCGATACGTGGCTGGCAGCACCAATAAACAGGTCGTTGAAAGCAAGCATGTGCTGCCCGTCGTTCAGGTCAACACGCGCCAACGTAATCCGGCGCGTGTGCGCCCGCTCGTTAATCACGCTGCGCAGTGCAGACCGCGCCTGGTTCACTTTAAACGGCAGGAGCACGCCATCAAACCGATCAGGGTCGGGATTGATCGCAACCATGGGCAGGCCGTCCACATACTTCGCGGTGTTTGCCACCAGACCGTCCTGCCCAACGACGACTACCGCGACACACCGGCTGAAATCAAAGTTGGGCAGGTACTGACGAGGCACATCCTGGATCGGGTAGCCCAGATCGATCTCGTGCCGCACACGCTGGACCGCTTGTTCATAGACCTGGTCCTCGTCCATGTACGCCTCGATCGATGCCTCGGCGTCCGCGGCCGAAAGGTCCATCGCCAGCGACGCGCTGACCGCATCACCCAACTCGGCAGAACGCCGCATCTTGATGTGTTCGCGGTGCCGGGAAAGCTTGAACGCGGCTGCGCCCGCCGTCGCGGCCTTCCGCTTGAGCCCGCTCATGCGCGTCTCTCGAGTAATCAACGCTACCGATGGGCGCGAGCCTAGCATGGGTTAACGCCCGCCTTTCCGGCCACGACGCGGCTGCTCATGGACCGACCCAGCGACCGGGGCGCCCGCCTGCGACCCCCCCGATTCGCCCATCAGCGACTGGAGCAGGTCGGGCGAGATGTTCAGCGCACCGATTTTTTCCGCGTTATCTGCTAAGTCCCGGAACGCCATCGCGATGAGCTGATTGCTACTCATCCCGCCGGAGTTCGCCGCGATAAGTGTGCGCCAGTCGATCTCTTTCAAGGGCTCGAGTGTGGCCTTGAGCGCTTCGGCCTGCGCCTCCGATTCCTTGCGCTGGTTCTCGACGCGCTGATCGACCAACTCGGCGCGCTGCTGCTCGACGGTGATATCCGCTCGCATCTGGGTTTCGCGTACTTGACGCCTCTTCTCCTGCACCGCGATCTCGGTGTTCAACTCGTTTTCCTTGATCTTTCTTTCTGATTCAACCGCGGCGTTGCGCCGCACAAACACCGCCTTGTCTGCGTCCTGGAGCAACTGCTCGCGCGCCTCGGCCTCCAGGGCCTTGCCCATCTCTGGCGAAGGCTTGATCGACACAAGCGAAACACCCAGCACCTCGATCCCAAGCATCTGCACGACCTCAGACTCCGCCAGACCAGTTCGGATGAGCTGTGCCAGTTCGTCTGTTGCACCAAGCACGGCGCTCAGCTTCTGACGCTGGGTGTAGGAGCGGGAAAGCATCTGGCACGCTCGCACGAGCCGCTCGTTGAGCTTTGCCGGATCATCGCTGGCGTATCGCCCGTGCCGGTCGATACTGAAATCCAGCATCGACACAATCATCTTCGGATCGATAATGCGGTACGTGATCTCCCCCTGGACCGTCACGTCCTGGAAGTCGGCGGTCACCTCTTCGAACAAGAACGGCGCATCATTCGAGCCGACGGGCACCTGCATAATCGTGCTCGTGGGCTGGTAGTAGAAAAAGGAAAGGCCCACACCATCGCGGATGGGTTCGCCGTTCTTGAACTGAACCACATGCATTGTGGGCGGAGACTTGAGGTAGCGGATCCCAAACATCGGACCTCCCTGTTGATTTGGACTGCTCCCAGTCTATCACTGGGCGTTTCCAGATCCGCCGCTAGAAAACAGGTTTTTGGGATTGCACAAGAAGACTCAGGTCAATAATGATCGCGTCGGGATGGCACTTCGTCGTGCCGCTATGCTTTTTATCGCGATGACAAGCCCAAGCCCAAGCACAACGCCGCCCCGGGCAGCCCAGGCGCCCCTGCTCATGGGCGTCCTCAACATCACGCCCGACAGCTTCTCCGACGGCGGGCGGTTCAACGAGGCCGACCACGCCGTCCATCATGGTTTGCAGATGGCCCGCGACGGCGCGGCGATCATCGACGTCGGCGGCGAGTCCACCCGCCCGGGCAGCGATCGCGTCCCCGCCGAAGCACAGATCCAACGCGTAGTCGAGCCGATCCGGCGGCTTCGGGCCGCGCTGGACCGCCAAGGGTTCGAGCAGGTCGTGATCAGCATCGATACCACGCGCGCGGCGGTGGCCCGTGCGGCAATCGACGCCGGCGCGGCGATGCTCAACGACGTCTCGGCCGGCCGAGAAGACCCCGCGATGTTCCAACTCGCCGCAGAGCACGCCGCGCCGATCGTGCTCATGCACATGCTCGGCCAGCCCGGCACGATGCAGGACGACCCGCACTACGGCGATGTCGTGCAAGACGTGCTCGGCTTCCTGATTGAACGGGCCGAGCTGGCGGTCAAGGCCGGCGTTCAACCCGGCCGGGTCTGGCTCGACCCGGGGATCGGGTTCGGCAAGACGCTCGAACACAACCTCGCGCTGCTCGGGGCCTTGCCCGTGTTCGCAGCCACCGGCTACCCGGTCCTGCTCGGTGTCAGCCGGAAACGCTTCATCGCCGCCTGCTGCGAGGGCTTTGCCAACCCCCGCACGCATGACCGACTGCCGGGCACCCTGGCGGCGGGCTTGACCGGGGCCCGTTCCGGCGTCGCCGGGCTGAGAATCCATGATGTGGCCGAGCACCGCCAGGCCCTTGCCGTGGAAAAAGCGATTGAACTAAACACTTACCGAACAAAATAGAAAACTTTTTTGGGTTTCCACCCGCGTCGCAAACGGTTAAGACACGCTGCCTGAACAAAGCTCATAAGTGGATAAACTGTGGGTAAGCCTCTGTTTATGAATCTGATACCAGCACAGATCGCACGAACATTACCGGACGCAGACAAACCGTGTTCATTTGTAATCTGAGATATATCAATGGCTTAAGTCAATGAACGCTCAAGCAGGCCTATCTTCAAGCGTGCTGCGCCCCTTTGGCGATAAATACATCAGGCAGTTGACGTCGCGGGCACCCGACCCGCTCGCAAACAGGCTGCCAACTACCTTGCAGAACAGAAAGAGACAGATACCGTGGCCAGCGAGCCACGCGGGAGTACAACGATGAGCGACATCAACCCCATTGCCCGGACACAGCAGCCCACCCTCGACGCGGTCAACAAACCCGCCCGACCAACCGACGACGCGTCCGCCTCAACGCGTCCGAACGACCGGGTCGAGCTCTCCGACCAGGCGCTCCTGCTCAGCAAGCTCAAGCAGCTGCCCGAGGTCCGCGAGGACCTGGTCAACTCGGTGAAGTCCCAGATCGATGCGGGCAACTACGACACGGACGAGCGGTTCGACACCGCCATCAACGCCCTGCTCGACGACCTGACCGCTTAACCAACCGATCCATGGCCCAACGCATCACGCAACGCGGCCTCCGGGCCGCGTTGTTTTTTGCGCTCACCCCCCGGCCTTCTCCTCGTCAATCCCCGCCAGCCCAAGCGGGTCGCTGGGGACCTCGAACAGGCTCGGCTTCACCTTCGCACCCGCCGCCATCTCGACCCCCGGCGCCTGCAGGTGCCCGTAAAACAAACCCGTCTTGCCCAGCACCAGCGTCTTGCCGCTGATCACCTTCTTCGCCTCGATCGTGCCGTGGCAGACGATCCCCCCGTGCGCTTCGACCAACTCCGCAGTGAGCCGCCCGCCCTTCTTCACCGTCACGCTCCCGCAGGTCTGCAGCTTGATCCGCCCGATCCCGCTCGTCTTCTTGTCGAAAACAAAGTCCTCCAGCCTCAGCTGCCTGCTGCAAGATGGGCAGGACGTATTCTGCGCGCGACCGCCCACCTCAAACCGGTGTTGGCAGTGGTAGCACTGGACCAGGCGTGGGCCTTTGTTCTTGGCCATGCGCGCAGCAAATCAAAAAGAATCAGAATCAAACCAACCACGACGCGTCTTGCGTCAGCGCGGTGCCCCTGGCGGGTTAGGCTCCCAGCCCGTCGTCAAGGCGCAGCCCTGAATGGAAACCCGATCGATGACAGGCGCGATGCCCGTCCCACCGCCGGCAAGACGTCAACACACAGACACACACGCCGCCACGCGCGAAACCCCGCGCGCAGCACCGCGATCCAGCTCACCGTGCCCGGCCTACTTCTTGCCGTCGTCCTTGCCTTCCTGCGGCTGCGGCGCTGCGGGCGGCTTGGGCGCGCTGCTCGCCGCGTCCGGGCCGACCGCGCACAGGCCGTAGAAGCTCGCCCCCTCCTGCATCACCATCTTCGCCGCGGTGATGTCGCCCTTCACCACCCCGCTGCCGTTGAGCTTGACCGTGTCCCCCGCGCGGACGTTGCCCTCCACCCGGCCGTCCACCGCGACCGCCCCGGCCTGCACGTCCGCCTTGCACAACGCGTTCTGCGAGACCTGGAGCTCCCCCTTCCCGCTGATCGTCCCGTCAAACTTGCCATTGATCTTCGCGATCCGCTCGAAGGTCAGCTTGCCCTCGAAGTGCGAATCCGCCCCAACAACCGTCGTGTCACCGTCTGCCATGATTGGCCTCCAACTGGTCGCGCCTCAGGCGCATCAAAAAAGCGTCACGCCCCGCCCCGCTGGCGACGCGCTCGGCCCAGTGTAGCCGCACGCCACAACCCCGACCCCGGCCCACAAAACCCGCACCGCGATACGGCCCGGAACGCCCACAACACCCCGCCCCGCAACCCAGAGACCATCACCCCCATCACCCCCATCACCTACGCCCTAACCGGAATCACTGGCCTCCCGCCTTTTTATCCAGCCCCACCCAGGCCCCAACCACCCAACAAAAAAAGGCCGCCCCAACGCAATGGGACGGCCAAACCCCCGCCGCGCCCCCGGATGCGCAGCGGGATCAATCACAAACACCTGCCTCTATACCCTTGCCCCCAACCCCGCCCCCGTGCGCACAACCGAACCGCCCAACCCGCCGCACCCCACCAATCCCTTGCCCGGCAACACATCCGGCACCCCCCAGCCCCGGCCCGCCC
>JBCDKD010000104.1:0-12636 GCA_039024275.1 Planctomycetota bacterium
CTCGAATCCGTCATCGCGTACAAACGCGGCGTGACCGTCTGCGTAGGCGACGTTGTACCCGTCTCCGTGGTGGATATCGACACCGCGTGCCGGGGAAGCGAAGTTGTCGGCCATCATCGCGGTTTCCGAAGGGTTTTCACGTTCCAGATCAATCGACCGCCAGGTGTTGGTTGCCTCATCCAGGAACGAACGGTAGTGGTAGTGCGTTTGAACAATCGTTTGCCCGGCGGGCAGCCCCCCCTGGTGTGGCAGCAAGCCGGTCGGGGGCCACCCACCACCCGGATTGCCCGGCCGCGGTTCACCATATTGCAGTTCGGGGTCTTCGTTAAGCGGGCAATAAAACGTCCGCGCGTCCTGCATGAGGCCATCGTAAATCAGAAGCCCGTGTCCTACGTAGCGTTCGTCTTTGGAGTCGACCGGGTAAGTCGATAACCAAACCGCGAAAACGCCTGGGCCCGTACTCACCTGCGCGTTGGAGCGGGGCAGTTCGTTGTCGTTTTCAACCGCGTACGAATACAGTCCGATGCTGTTCTGTCGCTGATTCGACAGGCACGCGGCGTTGCGCGCGGCGTCGCGCGCCATGCCCAGCGCCGGCAACAAGATCGCGATCAAGAGCGCGATGATCGACACGACGACAAGCAGTTCGATGAGTGTGAAGGCCCGACGCATGAGCTTTTCCTTTTAGAAAGCTGTTATTAAGCGGCCGCAGAAAGGTCGTGGGCCCCCTTCGGGGCACACCACCGATGAAGGAGAAGCACGCTTAGCTGCGCCGACGGCGCGCGATCAAGACGCCACCCAGAGAAAGCAGCGCTAGCGAACTCGGCTCGGGAACCACCGTGACGATCGCGCCGCTCCCGCCGTCGGAAACGATGATCAGGTTCGAGCCATCGGAAGCGACGCCGTTGACTAAGATGCGGCCGGTATCGACATACTCGTCGATCACATCTGTTACCGTCTCGCTCGTAAAGATCAGCGCCCCGGTCAGCGACCCGACGAAATCGACCGCGGTGCTGTTGGGCAGCGCGTCGTTGCCGCCGGTCAGCGTGATCGAGCCGCTGTCGAGGTTGATATCAAAGACCCCGTCGTTGCCGATAAAACGCGAGATCAAGTCCCCGCCGAATACGTTGATGGTTCCTCCGCCATCGATACCGACATTGCCGCCCACGCCGGTGTCTACATCTAATGAGCCCGCGTTCAGGGTCAGGGTGTTCCCGTCGAGGCCGAACTGATTGACGCCCGGCGACGTTGTTTCGGTCCGGACGACGTTTGCGCCGCCGTCGCTGATCACGTAGTCATCCAGCAGCCCCGTCACCACGATGGTCCCGCCGGTCGGGGCGGTGTCCCAGTTGCTTTCATCCTCGAACGAGGAGCCGTCGCCGGCCCCCGTCCACGTCAGGGTCGCCGCGGCGGCCGCGCCGGTGAGGGCGAGCGAGCAGGCGGCGGCGATGGTGCGGCTGGCGGTGATTGCGAGTTGGTTACGAGTCATGTCCTATCTCCAAAAAAGGTTTGAAATCCAATCCGCTACAGGCCAAGCGGTTCGAGCGCGACCGGCGCTTCGACGAAAACTCGGATGTGGTCTGCCTTGGTGGTAGAGGCGAATAAGTAGAAACTCAGCGTCTTGCGGTCCTCGGAAATCCGAACCCAGTCGGCTAATCTGGCGTCCGGCAGGGCGTGCTGGTCCATCCCTTCGAGCAACTCGCTGGACATCGGGGCTAGCGAGATCGCCCGGTCGGGCATCAGCGTTTTAAAAGCGTTCCAATCCTCGGGGAGGACCATCACGCCGAGGATCGGTGTCTCGAAGGTCAGCCACCCTTCGTACGTGCTGTCATTGGTTCCCGGACGAGCCCGGATGACGTACGAGTTGACGGCGGTGCCCGCACCGAGCCATGCGCCCTCGATGTTTTCGGGCAGCATCTGGTCGTACTTACCGGGTGAGGCGAAGGAGAGCTGGACATCGCTGGGCAGCACCTCGCCACGCAGTTCTCCGAGGACCGATACGTGCGTGTCGCTGCCGTATTGGTGATGCGCAAGCTCGGCAGGCGCTGCGAAAAGATAGCGGGCCGAACCCGACGCTGCGGCGATAGCGGGGTCCATATCGGCAGGAGCACCGAACGCACCGTTGCGCAGTGGGTGATCGTCTGTTTCACGCATCGCCGCGTCGACCCCGATCGACTCGGCATAGCCGAGTATTCGGGGCGGCATCAATTCGTCTTGAGTTGAGAACTGGACCCGGCCGTCAAACACCGTCACGAAGGTGCCGCTCGTGCTGCCGCACGCCACGCCGAAGCGTGTGCCGAGGTCGGTGATGTCCATTTGAGGCGTGCGGACGAGAAAGCCCTTGGAGGATTCGGTCTCGCAGATGCCGATGAGTTTGCCGGTGTGCAGCCTCAGAGCGTTGTCGTTGCTCGTCAGTTCGACCGTCGCGGGCGCTTCGAGGATCGCAACCGCGCCGCGTTGGGTTGTGATCTGAGCGAAGCCCTCGATCAGCGTTAAGCGCTGGCCGGCGTAGAGGCCTCTGCCCGGGCGACGGTCCCACACCGCGTTGCGCTCGGCGGTCAAGGTCGCGACAATATTGCTTGGCGTGGGGTTGCTTTGCGCGGGAGGATCGACGGCGTCGTCCGTGCCGTGTCCGCTGGCGTCATTTGTGCTGCTGGTTGCTGCCACGATCTGGTCTGTGCCGTCCGGCCCGACCAACTTGACGACCCCGAGCACCACGCCGAGCAGCAGCACTGCTGCTGCGGCGAGCCCGGCGACGCGCTTGGGCGTGATGGTGTGCCGCAGCACATACGACAGTGCCGACGCGTATTTCTGCTTTGTCAACGCGTCCGTGTCTGACTGGCTCTCAAAACCCGGCGGCTGCGGGATGAAGGAGAGGGGTTGTTCTTCCTCGGCCTCGAACAGCGCCCCGAAGATTGCCGAGGCGTCCTGTTTTTTCTGCTCGTGGCTGATCAGCCGGTCGATCAGGCCGTACTCGGCGAGCAAGCGTGGGTGGCCTGGGTCTTCGCTGAGCCAGGCCTCCATCGCCGCGATCGTTTCGGGCGTGGGGTCGCCGGCGAAGTAGGCCTCCAGAAGCTCGGCGGTCTCTTTGGGCAGGTTCACCGCGCGTCCTCCATCTGCTTGGAGACGCACTCACGCAGCGTAGTGCGGATGCGGAAGAGCATCGCGTTGATGGCCCGGCCGTTGGAGCCGACCTGTGCGCCGATCTGGTCCTGCGAAAGCTGGCGCGCGTAGCGGAGTTCGATGACCCGGCGGTGGCGCTGGCTGAGTTTGTCCATGCACAGCCGAAGCGCATCGAGCCGGTCATCGACTTCAGGCTCTAGCTCGACATAGGCGTCGGTGATGGATTCGACGATCTCGCTGGAAAAGACGATAGGCTTTCGGCCCCGGTTGCGGTAGTTCTCCGCGATACGCTGGCGGGCGATGCCGATCAGCCAGCCGATAAACGGCCGGCTCGGGTCGTACTGGTCGAAGTTGGCGGTGGCCTGCCGGGCGACCTCCTGGACGATGTCATCGGCCAGGGACTGGTCCTGGACGTGCACGCAGACGTAGCCGCCGACCGCGTGCTGCGCGTCGAGCCAGCGCTCGGCAAAGCCGGGGAGCTGTTGTGTGTTCTGTTTCGACGGGTCTGGCGGCATGTCGCGGTACTCTCCTAGGCATAATGCAGAAGTTGTACCGATGTAACGCTATTTTTTAAAAAATGATGATTCTGTGTTGTGCACCTGCTGGCATATAAAAAGCCTCCGGCTCGCGCCGGAGGCTCTGGTTCGTGGATCTCGTGTGTTCCGGTTGACGCGTTTTTACCGCCGACGACGCACGAGGGCGAGCCCACCGAGCGCGAGCAGGGCGAGGGAGCCGGGCTCTGGCACAACGACGAGTCCGAAGGGCCGCGCGGGTGTTGTGAAGAGCAGCGCCGCGTCGCTGGGGTCCGAAAGGCTGGCGGCGTAGATGCCGTCGTTGTCGCCTTCTTCGGTCCAGTAGAGCCTGCCGTCGAAGAGGACGAGGTCGTTGGGGGTAGGCGACTGGTCGGACTGCACGGTGTCGAGGTCGATGATCTGCGTGATGCCTGTGCCATCAAGCAGCGCCCGGCTGATGTCGTCACCCGAGTTATCAACCCAATAGAGGAATGTGCCATCAGAAACGAGGCCGCGCGGCGTACCCGAGGGGGTATCGAGCACCTTCGTGGGCGTGCCTCCGCCGATGCCGACTTTGAAGATGGCGTCGCCGACGAAGTCGGTGTAGTAGATCTCGTTGCCAACGATTTCGAGATAGTTCGGCAGGCCAGTGGTGCCGAAGAAGCTGTCCCCGACGAGTGTGGTCGGGGTGATCGGCGTGCCTGGATCGGTCAGATCGGTGAGGTCGATGCGGCTGACACTCCGCGAACCGAACTGACCGTCCGTGTAGTAGAGCGCGTTCGTGGCGGCGTCGTACTCGATGTCGAAGATGGTCGTATCGAGTGTGGTCGTGAAGGTGAACTTCTCCAGAGCCTTGGTGGCTTTGTTGACGCGGAAGATGGCGTTGTCGGGCTGGGCCGAGGGCCCGCCGTCCTGGGTGGAGAAGTAGAGGAACGTGCCATCGGACGCGAGCGCCCGTGGTTCGTCCGCCGTGCCAGCGAGGTCGAGGAAGAGGCTGGTCGCGCCGGATCCCGAACCCGAGTGTAGCTCTGCGAAGGTCGAGTCGATGCTGACAAACACGTCTACGGCCAAGGCCGACGGGGCAAGCGCCGTGGCAATCGAGGCGATAAAGAGGTTTTTTCTCATTTCTGGCTCCTTTGGATACGACTGAAAATCGTCGCCGTACAATATTGCGACTCAGTAACGATATCATGTTAACCACTATGTGTAGCTTGTCAAACCGTCCTGCAGCATCGACCGCTCGCGAAGCCCAAGGGCGGGGCTTCACCTTGATCGAACTGCTCGTCGTCATCAGCATCATCGCGCTGCTGGTTGCGATCTTGCTGCCTTTGTTGGGCAGCGCCCGCCGGGCCGCCCGCAACACGCAGTGCTCGGCTAATCAGAGCCAGTTGCAGGATGCGACCGCGGCGTGGGCGGCGGACAACAAAGAGCAGATCATGCCGTTCGATCCCGACGCGGGCCCGGCACAGCACTTCCTCTCGTCACCGGTATGGGCGTACCGCCTGGCGGTTGCGGACAACCCGGGCGTCACGCCCCGCAACCACGGCCTGTTGCACACGCAGGGTTATGCCCCCGGACCTGAGGTTTACTACTGCCCCGTGCAGGAAGCGGAGCCCTGGCAGCCCGCGTTCTACGACAGGCCCTGGGGCGAGATCGGTACCCCGGGCATCATCAGCACCACGGAGACATCGGGGAGCGTGTTTCTGGTCCGGTCCGGCTACCAGTTTGGTACCGTCATCGAGGACCCGTTTGGCGATCGACTCCGCCCTTTCACGCGTCTGGACAACTACCCGGCGGATCGACCCATCTTCCACGACCTCATCCTTGGTTCGCAGTTCGAGACCAACGCGCACGGCAAGGAGAAGGGCTACTACTTGACGTTCACCGATGGCTCTACGCGCTTCGTCGCCTCGCCACGCGTTACCCGGCTGCTGGGTTTCACCACGACGCTCGACTGGCGCGACTTTGAGAATGTCATGGACGAGTTGTTGCTTTCGGATTAACCGCAGCCAAGCGGTCTTCTACGACCTCAATGCGAATTGGTGCCTCGATCAGGCCAGGTCCTTTGCAGTGACAAAAAAACCTCCGGCTCACGCCAGAGGCTTTGATGAATCGATTTGCCGTATCGCATAGCGCACAGCTCACAGTGCGGCGCGATAGGGGCATCTCGATTTTTATTCGCTAGGGAGCACGACCGCGTCGATCAGGTGGATCACGCCGTTGCTCGCGACGAGGTCGGTCTTGATTACTTTCGCGCCGTCGACGGTGACGCCGGCGTCGGTGACTTCGATCGATAGGGACTGCCCGTTGGCGGTTTCGAGGCTCGTTGTGCTCACATCGGCGGCCATGACGGCGGCACCCGCGTGCACGTGGTACAGCAGGATGCCCTGCAGTTTCTCTTTATTTTCGGGTAGAAGAAGGCTCTCGACTGTGCCCTCGGGCAGTGCTTCAAACGCGGCGTTGGTCGGCGCGAAGACCGTGAACGGCCCTTCGCCCTGAAGCGTTTCGACCAGTTCGGCCGCTGTGATCGCCGCGACCAGTGTAGAGACATCATCCATGCCCTCGGCAGTGGCGATTTCGATAATATTCTTGTCGACGGTTGCGGCGGTGCTATCTCCTTCGCCGTCCGAGTCGGCTTCGGACGAGCATCCGGTGGTACCGAACAGCGTCAAGACGCCACAGATTGAGAATACTGCGAGGAGTTGGGTAAGATTCATCGTACAATTCCTTAGAGGTATGTGGAGTGAGGCCGCCCCGACGTGAAGCGACTGGGTCTTCTTGTTCATACCATCGCAAAAACGCGACCGGTATAGCCTGCAATACGATCACTCAGGGAGTACGACCGTGTCGATGAGGTGGACGACGCCGTTGCTGGCGACAATGTCGGTCGCAATCACTTTTGCGTTGTCGACGGTGACGCCCTTGTCTGAGACCTTGATGTCAAGTGGCTGGCCGTTGGCGGTCGGCAGGCTCATTGTCTTCACGTCTTTTGCGAGGACACCGCTGCCCGCGTGTACGTGGTAGAGCAGGATCGCGGTGAGCTTGTCTTTATTTTCGGGCTTAAGAAGCGACTCGACGGTTCCAGCCGGGAGTTTGGCGAACGCGTCGTTGGTCGGCGCGAAGACGGTGAAAGGCCCCTCGCTCTGTAGCGTCTCGACGAGTCCAGCGGCCTTGATCGCCGCGACAAGGGTGCTGAGGTTTTCGGCTCCTACGGCTGTCTCGATGATGTCTTTTTCTGCTTTGGCCGACGAACTGCATGACGTGCAGGAATCGCACGAGGAGGTCGAGGCGCAGCCGGTCGCACCGAGCAGGGTGAAAGCGACGCAGAGCGAAAAGCCGGCGATTTTACGCGAGAGAAAACTCATCTTAAGTTCCTTATCTGCAAAGAGTTTACGATTCTGAATAACAGATCCGTGACCTAAGTACGGTTAGGCCTTGTGAAGTCGTATTCGCGGTTTCAAAGATTCCGGATTCAGTCGCGTGGCCTGTAATGAAAAAACCCCCCGTCTCACGACAGGGGGTTGCTCACCCGGAATCCTAAAATCAATTACTTAGAGCAGGGTCAGGGCCTGGTTGGTCTGGGCGTTGGCGATCCCGAGGACCTGGTTGGCCGCGGCGACGAGGACCTGGTTACGGGCCAGCTCTGCCGTAGCTTCCGCGAAGTCGGTGTCACGGATCGCGGATTCGGCGGCCGAGATGTTCTCGAACGCGACGCTCAGCGAGTTGATCGTCGAGCCCACAACGTTCTTCTGGAACGCCCCCAGGCGGCCACGCTGGCCGGAGACTTCACGCAGGGCCTGGTCGATAACGTTCTGAGCCTTGGTCAGGTCGCCATCAACGACGTTGAGGTCGCCCGACGAGCCGAGGTCGTCAAGGAAGTAGTTGACCGTCCCGTCGTTGAACCGGCCTAGTTCGCGGGCGGCGACCGAGCCGATGCCCAGGCGGACCTGGTTGTTGAGGTTGACCTCCGCACCGAGGTTGAACTCTGCGCCGCCGCCATAAATTGTTGCGACGTTGGTCGATCCCGCGTCCTGTGCGGCGTCCGTATTCAGCAGCACCTCGACGGACAAGGCGTCGCTGGCCACACTGAGCTGCTTACCCTGGCCGCGTGCGGCGATCCCGTTGATCGTGCCCGCGATATCCTGGCCCTCGTCGCGGATGGCCGAGGTGATGGCGGTGAATGCGGTGCCGGCGGTGCCGTTCTCGATCACGCTGGTGTTCGTGGCGCTGGCGACGGTTACGTTGCCGGTCAGGCCGGCGTCGTCGATCACGTTGAACGATACGAACTCGTCCGAGCCGAACTCGGTGGACTTGAGCTCGAGCACGTTGGTCGAGACGGTGGCCGAGATGCCGGTCACGTCTTTAAACGTGTTGATCGATGTCGCGATGTCGGCGAGGGCCGTGCCCGAGCCGAAGCTGAACTCACGGGTGCCCAGCGCGCCGCCCAGTTCGAAGACGAAGGTCGCATCGGAGGCTGAAAGATCGAGGTTCGCCGCGTTGGCCGAGACGAACAGGGTTGCGTTCTGTGCCGACTGGGTGACCAGCGCCTGCACGACGACGTTTTCCGAACCGATCTTCGCATCGTTGATCTGCAGGCCATCGACGTCGCTGTCGACGGCAGAGACCTGGAAGTCGAAGTTGCCGTTGAGCAGCTTGGTCCCCTGGAAGCTGGTGGTCGAAGCGATGCGGTCGATCGTCGTCAGGATGTTGTCGATCTGCAGCTGGTTCGCTTCTTTTTCTTCGGTGGAGAGGCCTGCTTCGTTCGCGGACTGGCCGACGAGCGACTGCACCTCGGTGAGCAGGGCGTTGATTTCCTGCAGGCCGCCCTCCGCGGTAGCGACGAACTGCTCGGCACGTTCCGCGTTGCCGATGGCAGCGGTGAGCGCGGCTTTCTCGCCACGGAGCACTTCGCTGGCGATCAGGCCGGCCGGGTCGTCCCCGCCTCGGTTGATCCGCAGACCTGTAGAGAGTCGTTCAAGCGACTTGCTCAGGGCCGCGTTCTGCTGGCTCGTCACGCGCTGAGCGATCAGAGAGTTGATGTTGTTGTTGATCCGGCTCATCTCAATACCTCCGTTGCGTTTGGGCCGGCGACAGGCCGGTGTTACCCTAACCCCGCCAAATGTTGCGCCGTCCCGACGCGGCCCTGCCCCTGGGCAGGTCGGAGTCGGGCACCCGCCGAACTCCTTGCGGAAAGGCAACACACCTATCCGCCGCATGCTGGATCGGGTGGGGGGATAGGCAAGTCCAGCCTTTACATCTTGTTTTGTTGACCCGACCCGTTTTGCCGGGCACACAGACGGCGCAACCGGCACACGCGGCAAAGCTCTTCATCCGATAACGATCGATGCAATAGAGGATCGGGGTGGGGAGTAGGCAGCAGCCGCGATGCTACGCATCGCAGGTCAGCATTCATACATACTTGACTAACACTCGCCTGCGATACGTCGCATCGCGGCTGTTTCAAGGGGTTCGATTCGTGTTAGAGGCCTCACCCCTGAGGATTCAACCCGTCCCGCCCGAGCATGCGCTCCAGGTCGCGGATGTAGGCATCCTTATCATCCCCAGCCTGACGCAGCTGCGCGCTTCTTAACAAAGACTTGACTCGCGTCAGCAACTCGAGCTTGTTCACAGGTTTGCTGAGGAACTCATCCGTACCCGCCTCGACACCACGCTCGATGTCGCCCAGCTCGTTCAACGCGGTCACCATCATGATCGGGATCCCCGACGTCGCGTCGTCCGCCTTGAGCTTCCGGCAGACCTCAAAGCCCGACATCTTCGGCATCATCACGTCCAGCAAGATGAGATCAGGAGCCAGGCCCGCTTCAATCATCGACAAAGCCTGCACCCCGTCGTATGCCGCGTGGACCTCCACCGGCATCGACTCGAGATAAGCCTGCAGCAGCTCGACGTTCTGCTCGTTGTCATCGACCACCAGGATCACGGATCCGGTCGGGTCGAAGCTCGTATCGCTCATCGTGGCGGCCTGGGGGTTGCTATCCATCATGCTTTCCTGATCGGCCAAAGCCATAGTGTACCGCCGAAATGCCACATCGGATTTAGAATTGAACCGCGATCAAAGCCTCTGAATCCGCGTTTTGATGAGTGCGTCATCTTTGCCAGCATGGCCTTTCTAGGGTATAATCGTGGATTCGCCTAAGGCGATACCGAACGCCGGGTTCCCCGCCTCTGAAGCCGAAAAATGCTATGAGTAAGACCGCCTACCCGACCCGTCTGCCTTGGCAGGACCGCTGGACCGAGCCGACCCTTGAGCAGCTCCTGGACCCGATCAAGCCCAAGGAAGCCCATTACAAGGCCCTGAACAACGTCATGGCCGGGATCGAGGGCTATGAGGGCATCGAACGCCGGATCCTCTGGCTCGGCGACGGCTGGCAGTGGTGCATCGAGTACGTCATTGAGGGCACCCACGAGACCGGCGCCGAGAAGCCCGACGCCATGGCCTACATCATCCCCGACCCCGAGCAGCCCATGCTCGTCATCCCGCTCCACGACGAGCAGATCGAGCAGATCCCCCTCCGCCGCGTCAACCGCTTCATCCGCGATCAGATCCGCTCGGCCAAGTGCTCCGTCCAAATCCATTGGTGCAAGTGGTCGCCCTCTGCACAGACCGAAGTCGACCACCTGATGGACCTGGTCAAGCGCAAGTGGAAGCTGCTGACCGGCAAGAAGCGGTAGAACTGCTAAGCAGTTGATCCCCGAACTGAAGTTCCGCTCTTTGTCAGCCGATACCTGCGCTGAGGAGGACGTGCTGTCTCCTTCCGGACAAATTGAGCAGAGAGGCTCTTACATGACGATTCGAAGCAAGCTATTGCTGCTTTTGGTTTTTCCTGTAGTACTGATAGGCTGGCTATCTTTTAACAGTTATCAGCAAAACACCACACACTTAATCGAGATGTCGCGCGTCAAGGAGATGGCGAAGCTTGCCGGCAAGATCAGTGCATTGGTGCATGAGACGCAGAAAGAACGCGGAATGACCGCGGGCTACCTCGGCAGCGCGGGCACGAATTTCTCCACCGAGCTTGTTGAGCAACGCAAGCTTGTAGATGAGAGGCACAAAGAGCTCAAGCTATTCATGACGGATATGCGTGAAAGCAGCTTTAGTGCAGACTTTCTTATAGCGATCCAGTCGGGCATGGCCCGCTTAGATAACCTTGACAGTATCCGTTCGCATGTCAGTTCGCTGTCTATCCCCACCGTTGAAGCCTTGGGGTACTACACAGGCTTCAACGGGAGCATGCTCGATACGATCAGCAGCATCAGTCAGGAGACCGAATACGGCCCGATCAAACGCCAGCTTTTCGCGTTTGCTCTTTTTCTGAAAGGCAAAGAACGGGCGGGTATTGAGCGTGCCGTGCTCTCGAATACCTTCGCGAAAGATCATTTTGCACCTGGTTTTTACCGGAAGTTTGTTGAGCTTGTTGATCAGCAGAAGACCTACCTGCATGAGTTTCTCGTCTTTGCAGAGCCCGATCAGATCGCGGACTACACCGCGATGTCGGGCGAACAAGCCTTCAAGCAGGTGCAAGACTATCGTGATATCGCGATGGCCAAGGCCGATACAGGCGGCTTCGCTCAGGACGCCAGCATATGGTTTACAACAAGCACCAAGCGTATCAATGCGTTTAAGTTGTTTGAAGACGCACTTGCTAAGCAGCTGATTACCTCTGCAGAAACCGAATACGGCCAGGCTTCACTCAAGCGCGTGATGATCTTCCCGATCGTGGCGGTGAGTTTACTGATCCCTGTATTGACGTTCTGGGTGATCCGATCCATCCTCAAGCCATTGAAGTCAATGATGGCTGTGCTGGAGAAGGCGGAGACCGAAGCGGACCTGACCGCACGAGTCGAGTCGAACCGAAAAGACGAGATCGGCGATTTGGCGAGCAAGTTCAATGCCTTCGTGGATCGTGTCCAGCGACTGATTGTTGAAGTCCGCCAGGCGACGCAGTCTGTAGTGAGCGCTTCGACGGAGATCGCTGCTTCGTCTAGCGAGATCGCTGACAGCATGTCCCAGACCGAAAACCATATCCATGCATTCTCCGCGATGGTTTCAGATGTCGCTACGAGCGTCGAAGAGGTTGTAGTCAAGTGCGAAGAAGCGACACGCTCGGCAGACCAGTCGGGAGATATCGCGAAGCAAGGCGGCTCTGTAGTGGAGCAGACGGTCCAGGGTATGCAGGCGATCCACAACTCTGTTTCTGACTCGGCAGACACGGTCCAGGACCTTGGTAGACGCAGCGAGCAGATCGGTGCGGTCATTACGGTGATCAATGACATCGCGGACCAGACGAACCTGCTTGCATTGAACGCGGCGATCGAGGCGGCAAGGGCCGGTCAGCACGGCAGGGGCTTCGCGGTTGTCGCAGACGAGGTACGTAAGCTCGCCGACCGCACGACCAAGGCGACCCATGAGATTGTCGAATCGATCTCGACCATCCAGAGTGAGACCACACAGGCTGTAGAGCAGATCAAGTCGGGCACGCAGCAGGTTGAAGCGGGCGTCGAACACGCTACCGAGGCCGGACAATCACTGGGTAAGATCGTTGAGTCAACAAGGCAGGTTTCCGAGATGATCCAGAGCATCCATGCGGCGGCGACGCACCAAGCCTCCGTGAGCACGCGGCTGGACTCCAATATCCGTGAGATTACCACGGTGACAGAGCAGGCCGCAACGGGCACCAATGAAGCCATGCAAGCGGCCAACGATCTGTCCAACCAGGCGCGAGACCTATTCAATATGCTCGATCAGTTCAAGACGAAACCGAATCCAGGCTGATGGCTGCAAAAGCGTCTTGTCAAAAATCTCTATGATTCGTTTCAATTCTTCTTGACCTCCACCATCCCGCGCCGATAATGCCTTTGTCGGTAAGAACGGCGTCGCGGCGAGGCGGGAGAACCCCGAACCAGGCGACGCACGGGCGAGCCGGCCGACCTGTGTTGTGAGCGACTGCAGCGCTCACGCCGACGCTGAGCAACGCGAAGCGTC
>JBCDKD010000105.1:0-12544 GCA_039024275.1 Planctomycetota bacterium
CACGTCCAGACGTGCCCACGATGCGTCGCCTTCGTCGGCAGGCCCGTGCTTTTGCCCCGGCGATGACGCCGGGGCTTCTTCGCCGGCACCGCCAACCCAAGCTCGCGACGCAGACGCTGGATCAGACGGCAGCCCACACCGGTGTGTTCTCCTCCATACATCAAGTAGTCTCAGTACGGATTCCCTGTTTTTTCTCGAAAAACAGGGATCTTTTTGTTTTCGCAGGGAATTGGGGGGTCTGGGCGGTTGGTCGGCCGTTGTTAACGGCTGAAACATCGGGACTTACGGCCACTCATTTTCGAATTCCCTACTCAACGTAACAGGGAAGGAGCAGGGAATTAACAGGTGAGAGGAGGTGGGTTCGGCGGGCTTGATGTTGGGGTGAGCCTGGTGGAAATCGCTCGCCGAGATTGGCCGTAATCCGGCCCCCATCTAGGGCTGTTCCGTATTGTCGGCGCCTTGCGATTGCTGGAGTTACGGATGACATAATGGTGGTCATGAGTCAATGGATCTACACCCTCGTTCACCTCCTCTTGGAGTCGTTTTCAGCCCACCGTGACGCCCAGATCCGGTTCCTCAAAGAGGAGAACCGAATCCTCCGGTCACGCATCTCCAGCCAACGCCTGATCCTCGATCCCGAGGAACGAACCCGGCTCCTAACCATCGGTGCCGAGCTGAAGCATCAGGTTAAAGGCCTAATCGGCGTTGTCCAATTCAGGACCTACCAGCGCTGGGTGAAGGAGCAGGAATCGGGCATCAAGCCAGGCCGCGTTGGCCGCCCGCGGAAGATAGGCAAAGAGGTCCGGCAGGCCATCATTCGGATGGCTAAGGAGAATCCCGGCTGGGGCTACCTGCGAATCGTCGGCGAGCTGCTCAAACTGCGTTGCAAGGTGGGCAAGACCAGCGTCCGCCGCATCCTGCGCGAAGAAGGCATCTACCCGACTCCCACGAGGCCCGATCGTACTGACCGAGCGGACTACCAGCCGTGGGATCAGTTCATCAAACTCCACATGAACACGCTCGTGGCCTGCGACTTTTTCAGCAAGGCGATCTGGACGCCCTTTGGCAAGCGCCAGGCCTTTGCACTGATGTTCATCCACGTTGGAACTCGAAAGGTCTGGGTCTCTCCGACGACCTATCACCCCGACACGGAGTGGGTGCAGCAGCAGGGTCGCAATGCGTTGATGTGGCTCGAGGACCAGGGTATCCAAGCCAGTCATCTGATCCACGACAGGGACACCAAGTTCACCAAGGCATTCGACCAGCTGATGCGATCGGCCGAGATCAAGATCGTGAAGTCACCGGTGAAAGCACCAAACGCTAACGCACATGCCGAGGCTTGGATCGCGACTCTTAAGCGTGAGTGTTTGGATCACTTCATGTGTTTCAGCCTGGGCCACACGGATCACATTACGCAGACGTTTGTCAGCCATTACAACGAACATCGGCCGCACCAAGGGCTGAGTAATCGGGTGATTGATTCGGCAGGCAAACCTGACTTGTCGTTGACCCAATCAACCAACTCGGTAGGGAAGATCGGGTGTCGGGCAGAGTTGGGTGGGCTACTTAAGCATTACTACCAGCGTGCTGCTTGAGTTACCGATTCGTTGCTGGTCTATCACGTGCCCTTACATGTCAAAGGGCGGGTCAGGCCTCTTGAGCCAGGCGATCTTCTGCGCCGAACTGAAAAATGGCTTGCTTCGCACAACCAAGCGGGTACATTGCTTTTGATCGAGGCGTACTTCAAGGAATCTGCCTAGCGCCAACATTGTGGGATAGACCGGATCAATCGATGGTTTGACCAGAATGTGTATCAGCGTCTGGACAACAAGCAGGACGGGGTCATTATCGTGGTAATGCAGCGGCTGCACGTTGACGATCTGACCGGACATCTGCTCAAGCAAGAGGGTTGGGAAGTACTCAGCCTGCCTGCTGTCGCCACAGCTGATGAGTCGTACACACTTGCCGATGGCAGGAGGGTCGGTCGTAAGCTTGGCGAGGTGTTTCATCCTAATCGCGAGAATCGTGAACAGCTGTACAAGCTGATGCATCAGATCGGCGCGAAAGATTTCATGGCCCAGTATCAACAGTCGCCTTATAAGCCCGGCGAAGGGAACGGGTACCACGGTGCAATCACTTTACTAAGGCATCCCGATGAAGAGCCGCATCCGGGTCGGAACGATTGGTATTTTGGCCATATCGCCGAAGAGGAGTTTGTTCGCGACAAGGTATTCGGCGAGCGCATGAAGATTATGCCGGGTATTGTGCCGTTCCAATCCAATGAAGGATTTATTGCTTGGGCAGAAGAGTACATGCAGAAGGCGCGTGAAGCGGGGGAATTCGACGAGAAACCTTACACAGCAAATCCTAAAAAACACTGAAATACGACTTGATCTGATGCCGGGTGCATGCGTGTATAGGGGTGATGGATGAGTCTCTGAATAAAGGCGATTTTGAGGCTATGAAGGGCCTGACCGTGGCCGAGTTGCGGCGGCTATGGCGGGAGCGGGCAGGGCGTCGAGCCAAGGGGCAAGAACCCCCGAGTGTGCGGGCTTTACTTGTGCGGGATCTGGCTTGGTGGGCCCAGCAAGGAAGGCGTCGTGAGTTGGACGCCGAGACCAAGAGCTTGCTGAGTGCTGCGGTAAAACAGTCGGCGGATCAGGCCGCTGAACCAAGGAGCGGTCGCACTTCCGGGAAACGCAAATCTAAATCCAAGAAACCGCAACTCCAACCTGGGGTGACGCTGGTGCGTAAGTGGCGGGGGAAGACCTACAAGGTCAAGGTGGTCGAGAATAGCAAGGGTAAGAGGCGATACCAGTTCGCGGGTGAGGAATACCGCAGCCTGAGCACGATCGCGCAGGAGATCACAGGAGCCCATTGGTCTGGTCCGAGGTTCTTCGGCCTAAACCGCGTGAGGTCGACTGGATGAACAAGTCGGGTCGAAGATGCGCGATCTACACTCGTAAGTCTCACGAGGAGGGGCTGGATCAAGCGTTCAACTCGCTTGATGCCCAGCGCGAGGCCGGGGTCGACTACGTCAAGAGCCAGAAGCACGAGGGCTGGCAGGTCATCGACAAGCAATACGATGATGGCGGCTTCACCGGCGGGAACATGGAACGCCCCGGGCTTCAAGAATTATTGAGTGATATCGAACGCGGGGCTGTCGATGTCGTCGTGGTCTATAAGGTCGATCGTCTGTCACGCTCGCTGCACGACTTCGCCCAGATCATGAAGAAGTTCGAGGAGCACGAGGTCTCGTTCGTTTCGGTCACACAACAGTTCAACACGACCACGTCGATGGGTCGGCTGACGCTGAACATGCTGCTGAGCTTTGCGCAGTTCGAACGGGAGGTTACGAGCGAACGTATCCGCGACAAGCTCGCCGCCACGAAGAAAAAGGGCTTGTGGATCACGGGCCAGCCGCCGCTGGGCTACAAGACTGTTGATAAGGAACTGGTCGCGATCCCCGACGAGGCCGAGTTGGTGCGCAAGGTGTTTGAAGGCTACCTAAGAGAGGCGTCTTTGATTGAACTGGCGGCTCAGCTTAATAAGGCGGGATACACGACGAGGCGCTGGCTGAGTAGCCGTAACCGTTGGCATGGCGGGACTCCGCTGATCCCCAAGTATCTGCACCGTATCCTGACCAATCCGGTTTATATCGGGAAGATCACGCACAAGGACAAGGTCTGGCCCGGCAAGCACGAGCCGATCGTCCCTAGGAAGTTGTGGGATCAGGTTCAGCAGGCCATTGATAAGAGAGAGAAGAAGACGCGACATCGCTGGGACCACCCGCATCTGCTTAAGAGCAAACTAAAGACCCATGAAGGCGAGACGATGAGCCCCGGCGCTGTTCATCGCCCGGGGAAGGTCAAGGGGCAGAAGCATCTAGTTCGGTACTACATTAGCCAGAAGGCGATGCGTGAGGGGTACAAGCACTGCCCGATCAAGACGATCAATGCGACGCATATTGACGCGTTGATTCGGGCTTTAGTCCATGACCGCCTTGACGATGAATCGCTCGAGCATCTGCGACAACGTGATCAAGAGGTTCGAGACTTTTGGGTCCGCGAGATCATCGACCGGGTTGTACTCGCCCCGGATAAGATAACGGTCGAGCTGAATAATGAGCGGATCGAAGCGTGTAAGGATGTTGATTGGCCCGACCTCAAGTCGGACAAGGATGCTGTGCCTGCCTGCATCTACTCACCGGGTGTAGAGGAACGCCGCAGCAAGACAGTCTTGACATTGGATATCCAGATCAAACGGCTCGATGGCAAGCGCCAGTTGCTGTCTCCCGACGGCCAGGACTTGATGATGCCCGATGAGCCGGAGCCGAAGGACCATATCGTCGCCGCGATCGGGCGGTCGTATCGCTGGCGCGAGCGGCTCATGGAGCCAGAGATGTCGATCAAGAAACTTGCAAAGCAAGAAGGCTATATCGAGCAGTTGCTTTACAAGTACCTCCGCCTGATCAACCTCGGCCCAGACCTTTTGAAGCTTGCCCTCTCTGGGCATCTTCCACCGCGGATTACGCTGAATGATCTGCTCAAAGCCGCGGATCACCTCGACTGGCAGGCCCAGTTCGAGTACCTAAATCTCGACCCGTCAAGCCTTCCTGGCTGACGGCACCCACCAAAACTAACCTCACGAAATGGCGAAAGAGACGTTTGGTCGATTCGGCCTCGATTTGGCCCCATCGAGGACACGTTGGGCGAACAGAGACGCTCCTCGAAACACAAAAAGCCCCGCAAATGCGGGGCATTCTGCGTTCGTCGGTCGAAACGTCTCTAAGTCATTTGGAGAACGTTTGTTGTAAGCGGAAGAGACGTCACGCGAAACTAAGGTAGTGCGCGCCAACATGCTCCATTTGAGTGAGAGAATAGAGACGATTGGCACTGATGAGTTTTCTATATCGAGGTGGTTTATAGATGTGAAGCTGATTTACTTTTTGGTCACCACGGGTATGCAAGATGAAGGCGACTTGTGGAAAACGTCGAGACATATACACCACCGCGAATCATTTGCAGAGAATTGTTCGATTAAAAATCTCCAATCACAAGACTTATCGTAGCGCGATGCAATAAATCTTCAACTTCATGCGTATTTACTGTTGCATCCATCGGGATTAGCCGATATGTTTTTCGAACAAGGAACCTCGTACCGAGGTAGATGACTTCGATGAACACCAAACAGCACAATTTGAATCCCGTCGAACGTACGTTCTGTGCGTCGGGGCTGTTTGGTTTACCCGGCCAGCAAAGACTCGATCGAGATTATCTCGATTTGAGCTCACGGCTGGTGACGGGTACCACCGCCGGCATGCTCGGGAGCCATGGCCTATCCGCCGTGATACCGAGCATCGCGATCTCCGCATAAGCCGGCACCTCCGACCCACAACCTGCTGCAAGAACTGCCACCTTTATCGGGATGGCTTTGTTGTGCAACACTGCGTGAAGCGGTCTGAACAGATTCCGAGGGAAACATGAAATACGTTTGAAAACAAGGAAAAACGCCATCCACGGTGTAGCTCAACGGCAGAGCGTGCCCCTCATAAGGGCGAGGTTGCTGGTTCAAGCCCAGCCATCGTGATTGACAACAAGGTGCGGTGTAGAGGAGTGGCGTCCTCGCCGGGGTCATAGCCCGGAGACGTGGGTTCGAGTCCCACCACCGCTATTACAACCCGAAAGTGGCGCACCGTTTCGGGCGGGCAGGCGGTCACATGCCGTCGGCGCGATCGGTGCGTCAACGATGCCGCGTAGCTCAGTTGGCTTAGAGCGCCTCTCTTACAAAGAGGATGTCGCTGGTTCGAGTCCAGCCGCGGTAATTAGAAGACGACGTGGCAGCATCTACGTCAACAACACGCTGGTTCGCTTAGCCAGTAAAGCGCCCGGTTGAAGCCCGGGAGACCCGGGTGCAACTCCTGGACCAGCGATTGGTGAGGTAAGCAAGTGCAAGCCTCTGGACACGGATGTTCCGTGTCAAGATCTTTGACAAGTGAAGAGCGGATAGATGCAAACGCCCCCGGAAATTTTTCGGGGGTAGACGTGACGGCCTGCCCCGGCGCAATCGTGCGCCGGGGCTTGGGCCGCCACTTTTCGACGCGTAGCTCAGCGGCAGAGCACTCGGCTGATAACTGAGGGGCCGGTGGTTCGAATCCACCCGTGTCGATTCAGCGTTGCATCGACCGATGACGTCGGAGCTCGAAGGCAGAGCGCCTCACTGTCGATGAGGAAGGTGCGGGTTCGAATCCCGTCGGCGTCGCTTATGCCACGGTAGCTCAATTCCGGGAGAGCAGCTGTCTAGTAAACAGCAGGTTGCCGGTTCGATACCGGCCCGTGGCCCCACACCTCGCGGTCCAGCAGGATGGACGCCGGACTACGAATCCGGAGGGTGCAGGTTCGAGTCCTGCCGAGGTGGCTTGATGATGAGCCGTAGCTCAAGTGCGAAGAGCGGCCGGCTTTGAACCGGCAGGTTGTAGGTTCGAGTCCTACCGGCTCAGTTTTCAGTACCCCGTAGCTCAACGGAAGAGCACCGGCCTCCGAAGCCGAAGGCTGCAGGTTCGAATCCTGTCGGGGTGATTCATCACTCAAACGCGCCGTCGTACCCCAACTGGTAGAGGGAGCCGACTCAGAATCGGTGAATGTGCAGGTTCGACTCCTGCCGACGGTACTTCTCTTTCCGCCCCCTTGGCGCAATCGGTAGACGCACCGGGTTTAAGCCCTGGCGCCTTCATGGCATTGCTGGTTCGAATCCAGCAGGGGGTATCACGCCGTCGTGTCCCAATCGGTAGAGGGCCCCGATTCAAATTCGGGTGGTTGTTGGTTCGAATCCAACCGACGGTACTGCATCATTTACGCCACCGTGCCCCAACTGGCAGAGGGGCCAGCCCGAGATGCTGGTAGTTAGAGGTTCGAATCCTCTCGGTGGTATTCAGTTACGGCCGCTGCCCGGGCGCGCGGGGCTTGAGGCGTCAAGGGGATCACTCTTGCGACTCGCTCCCGCCCGGGCCGGCATTTTCAAAACATCGGGGTTGTAGCTCAATTGGAAGAGCGCCTGGTTTGCAACCAGAAGGTTCGGGGTTCGAATCCCCGCGACTCCACTTTGTCTTCTACTTCCTTGGGACCGTAGCTCAATCGGGAGAGCACCCGGCTTGCACCCGGGCGATCAGGGTTCGATTCCCTGCGGCTCCACTTTTCAATTTAACCATTCAGAAAGGAGGCCGACCATGTCATTGGCACTCAACACGGACGTGCTGGTTCTGAACAAGAACTGGTCGGCACTGCGGGTCATCACCGCGGCGGAGGCGCTGGTAGACCTTTTCGTCGGCCGTGTCGAGGCGATCGACACCGACTACCAGGCGTACGACTTCGCAACATGGCATGAGTTGAGCGCTTACAAGAATGAGTTTGAGCCCGAGCCGTACCGGTTTGTGCAGACCGTGACCGACGCGGTGCTTGTACCGGCGGTGGTTAGGCTCTTGTCGTTCGACAAGGTGCGTCGGCCGACGGTTCGGATGAGCCGACGGAACGTGTACCTGCGTGACAACTACACCTGCCAGTACACAGGCAAGAAGCTCCCGGCTAGCAAGCTCAACCTCGACCACATTGTCCCGGCTTCGCGGGGCGGTCGGACGACTTGGGAGAATGTGGTGTGTTGCTGCATCGAGGTCAACTCGAAGAAGGGCGACCGCACGCCGGGTGAGGCGGGCCTGAAGCTGATCCGTGAGCCGAAGAAGCCGGACCCGGCGCAGCTGGTGTTTGCGGCCCGTCGGCCCCGGCACGACGCGTGGAAGCACTTCGTCGACGCGGCGTACTGGAACACGGAGCTGCAGGACTAACGATGGGCGCTCGGCCGATCTCCGGGTCGGTCGGGCGCTTTTAACACAGGGTGGATCTCGATTAGTTGAGGACCTGCTTTGGGTGCAGGTAGGTGCGGGTTCGAGTCCCGCTGCCCTGATTGATGTTGACGCAAGCCGAAGTGGTCGAGGCACCAGGTTGTGGACTTGGGGGAAGCGGGTTCGAGTCCCGTGCGTCAACCTTTTCTTATCTCATAAAGGAGTAAGCGATGACCCGTCTTGAGTACTACTGTCAATGTTTATTGACCAACGGCAACCGATCGACCGTCGGCTTCATCCCCGCCAATGCCGCGATCGTGGGCAATGTGCTGGGCCTTGAACTGGCTCGCGGCCTAGACCGTGGTTGGCGTGTCGAATCGGTTGGCACTCCGGTTCCGAAAGACAAGATGCGTCTCTTTGAGCATCAGCACACCAAGCAGCGTATCGCTTCGGACATGGGCACCAAGACCAAACGCGGTCGAAGGCCCAGACGTTAATCAAACCCTTACCCCGACGAACACCATTGTCGGGCTTTTCAGCCTGTAGCGAAGTTTGGAATCGCGCTCCCCTCGGGCGGGAGAGGTCGTAGGTTCGAATCCTGCCAGGCTGATTTGCTAAATTGAATGCATGAATATTCAAATTCTTCCGGCTGTGCTTGAAGATGGGTTTAACCCAGTTCTTTTAGTACTTGATTACTGGGATCAGCCACGTTCCGGCATTGCTATGCAAGAAGGCAAGCCGGTTCGATTTAGTTGTCAATTTGATGAAAAGAAAGACGATTACAGTTCAACTTACCTTGTCAGGGCAGTCTCCGAGTCAAGCTTTCGGTTGGAATTAGAGGCCTATGAGATTTACTTCAGGCATCCACCGTGTCCTGAGATAGGGAGGCTTCTGCCTGATGACCATCCTATATTCCCAGAAGCAGAATCGCGCTACAACGAAATTCAACAGCAACTTGCAATAGACAGACAATTGTCGTCATCTGACAGTACCACTGCCTATCCAGAGTTTCAGCGACGGCAACACGAAACAGAATTTTGGGCTGCTCGAAGGCTTTGGTCTGTTAAGTGGTGACTGAGAAAACTAGAGATACATAACGACGCGTCGTTAGCTCACGTTGGCAGAGCGGCTGGCTTCCACCCAGCAGGTAGCCGGTTCGACACCGGCACGACGCTTTTCATGGATCCCTTGGTATAAAAGAAAGAGAGGTGCCTCATGGGATACGAGATGATTGATGGCGTTCCGGTATGGGGCGCCCCGGACGCGGGCGCGATCACGCAGATCAAGACCTGTCTGCGCAACAAAGACGCAGCGGGTGGCGCGCTGATGGGCGACCACCACCTGGGTTACGCGATGCCGATCGGCGGCGTCGTGGCGTACCACGGGATGGTCTCGCCTTCCGGTGTTGGCTACGACATCGCGTGCGGCAACAAGGCCGTGCGCCTGGATGTCAAGGCGGACGACGTGAAGCGCGACATCGCCAAGATCATGGACATGGTCTACCGCGAGATCTCGTTCGGCGTCGGCCGGAAGAACAAGGAAGACGTTGATCATGAGCTGTTCGACGACGAGACTTGGGACCTGGTCGATTCGCTACGGATCCGTGTGAACAAGTGCCGTGATTTGAAGCAGCTGGCCCGGCAACAACTGGGAACCGTCGGTTCGGGCAACCACTACGTGGACCTGTTCGTTGATGAAGAGGAAAACGTGTGGTGTGGCGTGCACTTCGGTTCGCGTGGCCTGGGTCACAAGCTCGCTTCGCACTTCATCGAGAAGGGCGGCGGCGACAACGGGATGCACGTCGACCCGGTCGTGTTCCACGAGAACGCGTACCTGGGCGAGTCGTATATCCGTTGCATGAACCTGGCGGGTCGTTACGCCTACGCGGGCCGCGACTGGGTGTGTCAGAAGGTCGCGCACCTCCTGAAGACGAAGATCGTGGAAGAGGTGCATAACCACCACAACTTCGCTTGGAAGGAAACGCACGCGATCGATGGGCACGAGATGGAGGTCTGGGTGGTCCGTAAGGGCGCGACCCCGGCCTTCCCCGGTCAGCGTGGTTTCGTCGGCGGGTCGATGGGCGACATCTCGGTCATCCTTGAGGGTGTCGAGAGTGAAGACTCGAAGACTACGCTGTACTCAACCGTTCATGGTGCAGGCCGAGTGATGAGCCGTACGCAGGCGGCGGGTAAGAAGCGCTGGGACAAGAAGTCCAAGGGCTTTGTCCGCAAGAGCGAGGGCCAGATCACCAAGTCCATGATGAACGCGTGGGTGAAGAAGGCCGGCGTCGAGCTGCGCGGCGCCGGCACGGACGAGTCGCCCCACTGCTACAAGCGCCTGCCCGAGGTGCTTGAGGCCCACGGCGATACGGTGCGCATCGTCCACACGCTCACGCCGATCGGCGTGGCGATGGCGGGCGAGGACGAGTTCGATCCGTACAAGGATTGAACGCGTCCAGCGCGATGTTTGATTTGATTTTGATTCTCCAACCCGGTTCCGACGCGTGAGGTGCGCGTCAGGCCGATTTTTCACGAAACGGTAGCTCAAGCAGGCAGAGCACCCGGCTCTTAACCGGACGGTTGTGGGATCGTGGCCCACCCGTTTCATTTTTAAGGATTGGCCTCGTAGCTCGAAGGCAGAGCATCTGACTTTTAATCAGGTGGGTGCGGGTTCGAATCCCGCGGGGGCCATTCGTTTCTTCACGCTGGCGTAGCTCAGTGGCCAGAGCCCCGTACTCGTAATACGGCGCGCGTCGGTTCGACTCCGACCGTCAGCTTCCCCCGGAATTTGTTTAGCCTTTCGATGCTCGTGTAGCCGTATTCGTGGCTGTAGTTAATTCCGGGGCGGGGGCACCCCGTCGTCTAATTGGTAGGGCACCGGTCTTCTAAACCGGTTTGTGCTGGTTCGAATCCAGCCGGGGTGATTTCAAATAACTATTGCACCGTAGCACAAAGGCAGTGCGGCTCCCTGTTAAGGAGAGGGTTGCTGGTTCGATCCCAGCCGGTGCAGTTTTATATGCCACACGCGTGTAGCTCAACGGTAGAGCGGTGGATTCCAAATCCATCAGGTGCGGGTTCGAGTCCTGCCGCGCGTGCTTTGATTTCTTTTTGGGTTCAACCGGTATCGTCCGGCGGCACACGCCCCAAGCTCCGCGATCGGCAGCGTGCGTTCCGCGACACGGGTTCTATCGGTAGCGTTGATCCACCACGAGTAGCTCATTGGTAGAGCATCTGACTATGGATCAGACGGTAGCAGGTTCAAATCCTGCCTCACTGGCAAGGGCTGATTCAGCCCGGGGTTCGACTCCCCTCGAAGGCCCTCGGA
Organism: Planctomycetota bacterium; assembly: GCA_039024275.1. Lineage (GTDB taxonomy): Bacteria > Planctomycetota > Phycisphaerae > Phycisphaerales > Phycisphaeraceae > JAHQVV01. Next base: position 11,159 of record JBCDKD010000105.1, read on the forward strand.
TATGGGCACCAAGGCGCGCAAGCGTCCACCACGCGGGTCGGGGGCAACGATCCCCCGGCGTCTCCAGCCGATTCGCTCGCTTGTATCGCCTTCGCTTGCGTTGGCTTTGCAGCTGCGGGTCGGCACCGGTTCATCGGCCATGCGGTTGGGCGGATACCGGGTCGGCAAAGTGTGAGCCCCCGGAAGTCTTCGTGATTTCCGGGGGCGCCTGATCACCCGATACTGCGCAGCTGCTGCCACGTTCGATCGCCGGGCACAGCCTTGCTCGACGCGGTTCGCACTGCGTGGCATCGTCTGATTCAGCACACTCCCTGTCGATCCTCAAGCCAACCCCGCCGACACCCCCGGGGAGCACGCCGGGCGGACACGCCCTCGGCTCGCATTTGATTGTTTTCTTTTGTTCCCCGCCGTGGTGGTCACGCCGGGTCTTCTTTCCTCTGTCTCAAAAGGAGCACAGACCATGTTTAACAAGCTTCGTATCCGTAAGCATGAAGTCGGCCTGTGGTTCCGCCACGGCGACTTCAAGGGACTCCTCAACCCGGGCTCATACATCCTCCCCGGGCGTTACTTCGGCAAGGAAACCGTTCAGGTCGTTAACCGACTTGACGCCAAGTTCGATCACAAGCTGATCGATACGATGATCGATCACCCGCAGGTCACCGAGCAGACGATCCGTATCGAACTCGCCGATGATGAGCGGGCGCTGCTCTGGAAGGACGGCCGACTGTCGGGCATCCTCTCGACGGGCCGTCACGTGTACTGGGGTGGCCCGGCGAAGATCGAGGTCGAGCGTTTCAACGTCAATGACTTCGAGTTCACGCACAAGAAGCTGGACGCGGTGCTCGCGCTGCCGATCGCGTCGCGTTACTTCGACGGCGTCACGGTCGAGCCGGGCGAGAAGGTCCTGCTCTACCGCGACGGCCAGCTTGAGCGTGAGCTGGGCCCGGGCCTGTTCGTGAACTGGAAGGGCGCGGGTCGGGTCGAGCGGAAGATCGTTGATCTGCGTGAGCAGGTGCTCGATGTGTCTGGCCAGGAGATCATGTCGGCGGACAAGGTGACGCTGCGTGTGAACCTGCTGGTGAACTACCGCGTGGCCGACGCGCGGAAGGCGGCCGAGTCGGTGGGTAGCTACGAGCAGGCGCTATACCGCGAGGCGCAGCTCGCGCTGCGTGAGGCGGTTGGTGGCCGGGCGCTCGACAAGCTGCTGGCCGACAAGGACCAGCTCGGTAGCGAAGTGCGTAACGCGCTGGCGTCGCGTGGTGCCGAGTTCGGCCTGAAGATTGAAGGCGCGGGTCTGCGTGACGTGATCCTGCCGGGTGATATGAAGTCGATCCTCAACGAGGTGATCCTCGCGCAGAAGCAGGCGGAAGCCAACCTGATCCGTCG
>JBCDKD010000106.1:0-12488 GCA_039024275.1 Planctomycetota bacterium
CCCCACCCGCGCACCACCTGCGCGCACAACCCAGGCACGCAGCGCCAGCACGCGTACGAGAAGCGCCTTAAGCGCCCTAACCGGGATAGGCGTCCCGCCTGTCGTCACGACGCAAGCGACATAAAACACCGGGTGGCCGGCGGCTGAGCAAAGCGAAGCCCCGGAACCACAAACAGCTGATCCATCAAGAGCAGATCGCTCCGGGGCATCACGGCGTTCTGCCCTCGCGACCCACTGGATCGACTTCATCGAACTGATTTGACTCTGCCAGGATCTGGACTCAACCCCGCCAACCCCCCAGCAAACTCGCATACAAGAGGGGGGATTACAAAGGCAAACAGATTAACCTGTTTTATGCGTGCCCAAACAAGATACTACGTAGTTGTATACTCAAGCCATGCAAGCCCAACGCCTTGTTTCCGGATGTGAACTGACGCTCAAGCGAAAGCTAATATGAGGTGCTACGTAAATATTAGGACCTGTCTCTATTTCTTCTCCTTAATAAAGATACATATAAATATTCAAACACTTCATAATCACGACTATAGGACTTTTATATTAGGTAGCATTTTGTAATGAAAGAAATAGTTGATACAGTTATAACCGCGATTCAAGAGCGCTCTCGTCCTATATTTTTAGGGCTTTACACTGCTTCATTCATTATTGTAAATCATAAAGTTGGACTTGTGCTCATTTTGAGTAATAAGCCAGTTTTAGATCGATACGATGTAATGACTGAAGTAGCTCTATCTTGGCCATTGGCTTATGGCATGCCGCTTTTGATTGTGTTAGCTCTGGTCTATATCTCCCCTTGGCTTGATTACGCTATTACTAAAAGTAGAGAAACGCCTATTTATAAACTAAAATACTCTCAGCTGCGGGCAAAATCAAGATTAGAAGATGAGCGTAAGAAGCTCAATCAAAAGCGTTTGGATGCAGCGGAAGTACAGGAGGCAGCAGTAGTAAAAGAGCTTGCGGCTGCTGAAAAGGAAGGAGAATTAGCCAGTCATCAAGATATGTCAGAAGCCGAGATTCGCCAGATATCGATGTTGATTGACCCTGTTTTAGTACTTAAATCAGAAATATATAGTACTATGCATGCAAATAAAGAAAAAATTTCTGTAGATGATTACCTGCGCGCGATTATTCTTGCAACATCATTTTATAATTTTGTTGATCGATTGACTAGCACAGAAAAAGTTAGTACTGATGCGATTGGATATGTGAATCGAAAGCTTGGTATTCACAAGGATAGCGACGAAGTCAGCGAAAATGCAATGTATGAGATAAATACAATACGAGAAAAAATGAGACTTGATTTATTGCCAGTCGAAGGTTACCTCGATGCAATGTCCGAATGATTTTTTTCAATTTGCTCGCGTCGATATATATTTGAGTGGCAATTTGTTGATAAAGACCAATATCGAATTGACAAGTATACGAATTTATGTTTTTTATAATTCCTGTGTAGTCTAGCTTGGGAAGCTGAAGTTCTATTAAGTATACTGTTTATATTTTCTTCACATTTAGCAGTTGCATTATTAATATTTGTTTTATCTTTTTATGCGTATCGATATCACTTTTATTGTATGACTGATTGATGAACCTAAGAACAAGTGATTTCAGCGTAGCACTTGGTCTACGCGGCTTGTACTGAGTTATTTTTTAAAGTGCTACAGACTAATAACGCAAGTCAGCATTTTTTTACTAGCGATGCCACTTTCTGCGATGTATCACCGCCATTGAAATCAGTAGAACGGCTAGTGTCGATGGTTCGGGGATGATTTTGGTTTCGAATGACCCTAGATCAAGTTGGACAAGCACAGGTACAAGGGTGCTGCCAGGAAAGTTAAATAACAGTTCGCCAAATGTAATCTGGTCTAGAGCCACTACATTCTCCGGGCTCAAATCGCCAAGAGCGTTCGTTGGGACAGTAAAAATCGCGTCGGGTTGAATACGGTCAATCCCAGGCATCGTTGTGAAGCCAGCCACCGCATTTGCAAGGAAAGCTGTCTGTACCGCATCGCGTGCCGGTCCAGTACTCAGTGTGACCACGCTCTCGTTAATGAATAGCGTCTCGGTGTTGTTAACAACAATCGTGCCTACGGCCATGTTGTCATAACGCGCTCTATTCGAATTGATGGATACGAATTCACCACCATCGAGGCGATAATCGAATGTAAGCGACACACTATTCGTGTTGTCATATGGTGTGCCGTCTAATTCTGGCCGATCATTTGCGATAACCCCTGTTGCTGTGACGCGGAGGATATCTGCCGATGCGATACCAGATGCTACCACGGTAAAGATTGTAAGAATCAACCTGGAACAAAACATTATTTTTCCTTTCATAGAGCGCCCTGCTGTATATCTGCAGTTTATGAATCAATTTTTATAATCAAGGCTTGATTGGTCGTTTCGAGATAAAACACAACTTTAGTGTTAGACCGTTTTCAAGATGCTTCATTTAGTTCTTGTGTGTACTAACTCCGTCCTTGCTTGTTCAGTTATCGACGAACTTAATCACGACCGAATGGAAGTCAGATGCCGTACTGCGTGCCGTTAGCCGCTGTGTGCGGGCTGTCTGTCATAGATCAAGGGTGCTCCGCATACCGCGCTCTTTGAGACGCGGTGTGGCACCCAGGGTGAAGCACAGAGCAAGCCTTGGTCTGCTTGGCTTCCCCGCACTCAGCCTGCCCGCTCCCCGGGAGGGAGATTGGGCCTGTGTTCCGGCGAGTCGGCGGCGTGCTCAGTAACGCCGACGAATACCTGGGCGGGGCCGCCGATGCCGTTGTCGGCTTGCTTTTAGGGCGTGTGTGAGCGGGTGGGGTGGGCATCTTGCCCGCCGTTCGAGTGCAGCTCGAAATGGGTTGATTCATGGCGTTGTCGCGGCGGCAGGCTGGAAGCCTACCCCGCTTAAGGCGGTTCTTATACACGTTCTTAGCAACACCCCACGCGCACGGTTGGCGCGCAGCGATGCGTCCTTCGGCGGGCGAAGAGCAAGCCCGCCGCGCCTAGCGCAAGCATCAACACCGGGTTATAGCCACGGCACAAGACAACGTGCTGCCTGTGCGCACCGGCCCGTCATCGGCCCCCCGGTAGAGCCTTTTACTTCTTGGAGAACCGGTATGAAGGCGTTGATGCTGTGGTTGTTGATCGCCGGTTTGCTGGCTGGGATGTCGCTGGCCGGCGGGTGCTCGCTCGACGAGGTGATCACGGTCGATGTCCCGCCCAGCACGCGGGCCCACTTCCGCGAGGCGCTGGCGACGGACGTGCCGGCGACGATGAGCCTGCGGGACGCGCGGGTCCTGCGGAGCGAGGGCGACCGGCGGATCGAGGCGTCGGTCAAGGCCCAGCTCGCCGACCACGCCGCGAGCAACGATGCGCTGGACGCCGAGCTGGCCGACGGCGCGTTTATCGAGTCGCTGGTCGGCAGCGCGGTCAACACCGGCATCGACACCGCGGTCCCCGGGTTGGCGTCGGTCCCGGGCGGGGCGGTCCTGACCACCCTGCTCGCGGGGCTGGGGATGTGGCTGGTGCCGAGGCCGGGCGAGGCGAAGCGGCGGGCCGAGCAGAACAAGCGGGCCGAGGACAAGGGCTACGATATGGGAAGGAGCGAGGCGGTGGAGCTGCTTGGTAAGGCGGTAACTCGGGCCAGCGTCTAATACGAAGTCGATCGTTGACTTCAAATCCTCGCAACGACTTTCTTGACATGATCAATCACGGTTACATCGGCATCCCATTCGCGCTCATCACGGTGTTTGTAGCGGTTAGTGGATGCCACAGCTCTGAACTCCAAGACCGATCAAGCTGGCCGCGGCTTTCTTTGGAGGCCGGCGTACTCTTGATGGATCAAGAAATGGTGGATGCGTTCGATCTCGACAATAGCGAGCGGGCTTTACAACTAGAAGATGACGAGCCTTCGGACTGGTCGCGGACGATGACTGATGTTGAGATGTCGCTTTTGCTGGACGGAATTCTTTCGAATTTCCCGACCGCGTCGTATCGGCGAACTCAACGCAGGCTTTTCGATGGTCGCGACGAACTAAAAATAGTCTTTGAGTCGAAGGCTTTGTATTACGGCAAGCCGAATTTCGCTGTCCGTCGCGAACCCGTTGAGGTGATGTTTCCCGCAGACCTTGAGCTTCGCGTACGCTGTGACCTGCAACACATTGTCGAGACGGGTATGGTCGGGCTGGGTGTTGATGCCGGGCTGCTCTTCTCCGAAGCCGCGTATACGGGTCACGATTGGGTAAGCCGACCCAAGCCAACCGAGACAAGGCAGCTCGATGTTTGGCCAGCGAGATCGTTTGGCTTCAGCGGCTCTGACAGGATGACATGGCTCATCTCATTGCCCCAATCAATCACGCAGCAAGTCGTATCGAGTGACAGGCAGAAAGCGACACGCTTGTTTGTTTTTATCCGCCCGGTCCTTGTTCGGTCGCCCGACGATGAAACCAGACTTTTCCCATTGGAAAGGCTAAGGCAATAAGTCATCCTCCGTCTTTTGTTCAGTACGATGAGTAGTCGAAACGCCCGCGCCCAAGCGTGTGGGCGTCATTCATTGGCGTGGCCAATCCGACCGGGGATTCAAGCCGTGTGATGCGAACGTTCTGTGCCACATCGCGGAGTAGCTGTGCGCGAGAAAAAGCCCACGCCGAAACGACGTGGGCTTCTTTCGTTTGATTTCCTATTCCCTGCTCCCGATTCCCTGAATCAGTACACGATCGCGACGGCGTCTTCGACGGTCTCGACGACCTGCCGGACGTGGAATGGTTTTTTGAGGTAGCCGTCGAAGCCGTTGTGCATGAGGTGCTGGGCCTGGCCGTCGGTCAGCTTGCCGGACATGGCGATGACCTTGGTGAGTTGGAGGTCGGTGTTGGAGCGGACGAGCTTGAGGATGTCCTCGCCCTTGACGTCGCCCAGGTGCATGTCCAGGAGCATGCAGTGGGGGCGGAACTTCTCGCACTCGATGCCGGCGGCGAAGCCGGAGTTGGCGACCTGCACGTCGTAGCCGGCCTGCTCGGAGAGGACCTTGGTGAGGACGTCGACGACCTCGGAGGCGGTGTCGACGATGAGCACGCGGGTCTTGCCCGACTGCAGCCCGTCGAGCGGGATGTTGTGCTGCTTCATGAAGCGGATGAGGTTGGCCATGGGGATCCGCCGGTCCTTGGAGCCGGGGATCCGGTAGCCCTTGAGCTGGCCGGAGTCGAACCACTTGCTGACGGTGCGTGGCGCAACGTTGCAGATCTTGGCGACCTCGCCGGTCGTGAGGATGTCTTTCTGTCGTCCCATGTGTGGTGCCTCTCTCCGGATCCCTTCGGTCCGCCTTACTCATCAGGCGTCTCCAAAGAAACCATCGGACATCGGCACGGCACGATTAACCGGCACAACAGGAAAAGAACGGCCCTCCCGCACAACATAACCAAAACGGACGGGCGCCCATTGTGTCAGTGGGTTGGCAGCCGCGGCCGGTGGTGGATCGGTCCGCGGCGGCGATCGCCAAGAATCGCGCTCAAGCCGGACCTTATCGGAAGCGATTTACAGAACGGCGTAGCGGGCGACGCGGGGCGTCCTGTGCGAACCATCGCGTATGAACCACACAATGAGACCGCCGAACCACGGTACGCTGCGCGTCGCCCGCTACGCCGCAGCAACGGCGTCTTAGCCGAGCCGGTAGATCAGCAGGATGAACTGGACCAGCGTGAGGAAGATAAACCAGCCGACGAGCGCGAGCATGACGAGCATGTCTTTGTCGGTTCCCTTGCCGACCTTGACCCGCCAGAACCACACGAGGACCGCGCCAAGCCAGGTGACGCCGAGGCCGGCGAGTTGGAAGTAGGCGAGGGGGTCGAGGTCAGGCATGGTTAGACTCTCAACCTTTATTTGCCGCTTGTAGGATAGGTCGTGCAAGATAGATCTTGTTTCGCTTCTTCCCCGTCACTTCGTAGAGAATATTTGCAGCAACCATTTTTTCTATTGTGTTGTAAGCGGTTTTTGGCGACACCTCTAAATCTAAGGCAACTAACGCCCCGGTTGTTCCCGGTCTTATAAACAATTGGTCTAGCAAGCGGAAAACTGTGGCACTATGGTCTTCCGCCTGTAACTTTTCTGTAAATTCCTGGTGAAGAGAAGTTAGTCTGCGCGAACAATCGATCGCATCGCTGGCCTGATCTATGACACCCTGTAAAAAGAATAGAATCCAATCCGTCCAATTATTATTCGTGCTCACATCTAATAACAACCTGTAGTAAGCGGTTCGATGCCTGTTGAAGTAGGCACTTAAATACAGCAATGGTTGGGGTAGAATTTTTTCTACACATAGCAAAAGAGATAGAAGCAATCTGCCGATTCGGCCATTCCCATCCATAAATGGGTGGATCGCTTCGAATTGGTAGTGGATCATCGCCAAGCGAACCAATGGCGGCAGGCCAGTTGGTGGCTTGTGAATAAATTTTTCTAATTCACCCAGTGCATCAATCATTTTTGGCACTGGTGGCGGAACATATGTAGCTTCTGCAATTGTGCATCCTGGTGTTCCAATCCAGTTTTGTACACGCCTGTATTCACCTGGCGACTGATCTCCACCCCGTACACCCGTCATCAATTCACGATGCATCTCTTTGATCAATCTCTGGGCAACAGGCAGATCGTTGAGGCGATCTAATCCGTAATCCAATGCCTTGACGTAGTTTCTGACTTCTTGCACATCGAATGTTGTTGGCTCTTCTGGATCGACTTCAAAGAGCACAAGATCTTGTTGCTCAGCCTGTGTCCCCTCAATTTGGCTGGACTCTACAGCCTCACGACGAATAAACGGTCGAATGAGTAGATGAGGATTACGCAGGTTTTCTCCCAAACCCGCAAGCCTGCCGATCGCTCGGTCGGCCTCAGAATTTTTAATCCAAACCGCCTGATCCATCACACCGTCTCGAGGAAGCTTTGGCGGCACATATGCCCAAGCATCATCTTGAATTTTATGGAGACTGCTTCGCCTAACATCATTAAAATCAAAGGGTTGCATGGTATTTTCCCTTACGCCAATTCCATGCACACTATTGTAACAAATCGCGATTTAAGAAAATAACAACGACTGCTGTTTGCTATTGGGAAAATAATGGTGCTGCCCTACGCCAGCACCTTCAGGTCCTTGACCTTCTTGTTCAGCGTGTTGCGGTTGATGCCCAGGAAGTCGGCGGCGCGGAGCTTGACCCCGCCGCAATAGTTCAGGCTCTCGCGGATGAGCTGGCGCTCGACCTCGCCGACGACCATCTCGTAGACCTGGCCGTCGTAGACCTGCAGCTGCTTGACCGCGTGCTCGGCGAGCTTGCCGCAGAGCGCTTCGATCGACTCGTCGGCGACCTCGCCCCGGGTCTGCTCGGCGAACATGCGCACCTGCAGGGGTAGCAGCTCCAGCGTCAGCTCCTCGCCGTTACTCAAGACGACCGCGCGCTCGATCGCGTTCTCCAGCTCGCGCACGTTGCCAGGCCAGGGGTACCGCAAGAGCGTCGTCATCACGTCCCTGCTGATCTTATTAACGTTCCGCGCGTTCTCCTTGTTGTACCGCTGCAGGAAGTGGTCGATCAGCGACGGGATATCCTCCCGCCTTGAACGCAGCGGCGGCAGCAGGATCGTCACGACGTTGAGCCGGTAGAACAGGTCCTCGCGGAACGTGCCGGCCCGGACCTCGTTCTCGAGGTTGAGGTTCGTCGCGGCGATCACCCGGCAGTCGACCTTGATCGTGCGGTGGTCGCCGACGCGTTCGAACTCGCGCTCCTGCAGGACGCGCAGCAGCTTCACCTGGAGCTGCGGGTCGAGCGTGCCGACCTCGTCGAGGAAGATCGTCCCGCCGTCGGCGGCTTCGAAGCGCCCGACTTTGTCGCGGAGCGCACCGGTAAACGCGCCCTTCATGTGGCCGAAGAGTTCCGACTCTAAGAGCTGTGGCGACAGCGCGCCGCAGTTGACGCGGATCAGCGGCTTTTCTTTGCGCGGGCTGTTGTAGTGGATGGCCTTGGCGATGAGCTCCTTGCCGCAGCCCGTCTCGCCGAGGATCAGGCAGGTCGCGCGTGAGGTGGCGACCTGGGCGATCGTGCCGAGCACGTCGAGCATCGCCGGGCTGGACCCGATGATGTTGTCGAAGGTGTACCGCTTGCGGAGGTCGTCGGTGAGCTGCTGGCGTTCTTCGAGCCAGTGGTCGCGTTCCAGGCGGATCTGCTGGTGGATGCGGATGGTCTGTGCGATCAGGCCGGCGAAGATCTTGAGCAGGCGTGCATCGGCCTTGAGCGTGGCCTCATCGGTGAAACGTTTCAACGCGCCGATCGTGCCGACCGGGCTGAGCCCGTCGAAGACGGGGACGCAGATGTAGCTGTGCGGCTGCTCGGCGTCGGGGTTGACGTCGGCCGTCTGCGTGCGGTTGAGGAAGGCCTTGTGCTTGGCGACATCGGGGATCACCTCCGGCTGGCCGGTCTCCAGGACATGCCCGGAGACCCCCTCCCCGACGTCGTAGCGGCCCCGGCGCTGCTCCTCGGGTGTGTACCCGATGCTGGCGACGATCCTCAGCTGCCCCGCGGCGGGGTCCAGCAGGGCCAGCGCGGCTTTTTCAATCGATAGCTCGCGCTCCAGCAGGGTCATCGCCCGCTGAAAGACTTCGCTTAGTTCGAGCCCACCGCCAAGAATCTGGCTGATCTGCTCGATGATGTTTAATTCTTGTTCAGGGCGATCCATGGTCTGCCTATTAGATCATCAATTCCGCCAGACGCAAGGCCGGATCGAAGACTACTTTAGCGTGTGCGCACGCCCGGCGCAGTCAATGCGGGGGAACAACCGGGATTCAATATTCATTGAACACGGTCTTCCCGGGGTTTATGTCGCTTAAAAGCCGCTCTGCGCTCCTTTGTGCGCAATTTTGCGGTGCTCGGGCCTGGGGTGTAAAAGGCAGGACAACCCTGTGAACCTTGTTTTGACTCTCTCAGGACGCCTCCGAATGACCCCGACCGATCACGACAAGACCCTTCGGCATAGCCTTGAGCGTCTGATCGCCGATCACGTCGCCTGCGGGCTGCCCCGATTTGCGACGTTTTGGCGGTACTTCCGTAATCCCGCCGTCCCCGTGGGCGGGGCCGTGCACCCTGCCCAGATGATGGGGCTGCCGGGCCGCCTGAAGCCGTCGGAAGGCCGGTCTCGGGAGATCGTGATCGAGAACGACATCGCCTGGCGGGTCGACACGCTGGTCGATTTTATGTTCGGCAAGCCCGTCGAAATAACCCCGCAGACCCCCGACCCGCAGCGCAGCGCGCTGATCCGCCGCTTCCTCTCCGCGGTGATCGAGGTCAACGGCGGGGCCAACCTGCTCCAGAACGCCGCTGTGCTCGGCACGGTCTACGGGCACGTTGACCTGATGGTGCGTGTCCGCGGGGGCGGGCCTTTCAACCTGGCCGACCCCGCGGACGCCGCCAGCCGATTTGTCATCGAGCCGGTGGACGCCCGCCGCGGCATCCCGGTCCTGGCGGAGGACGACTACCGGCGGCTCAGTGGCTATATGCTGCGGGTCGAGTCGGCGAGCGCGGACACAAAGCCCTCGCTGATGGACCGTGTCAAGGGGCGTCTGCTCAATGATGCTGCGCCGCCGGCGCAACAAGCGAAGCAGTACCGTGTGCAGGTCTGGGACCATGGACGGGTGGCGGACTATATCGAAACGCCGGGCAAAGGTTGCCGCCGGATCGGCGCAGCGCGGAACAGGCTGGGCCGTATCCCGGTCGTGCACATCCAGAACCTGCCCCAGCCCTTGAGCTACAGCGGGCTGAGCGAGGTCGAGCCGTTGATCCCGCTGCAGGACGAGCTGAACACCCGGCTGTCCGACCGCGCGAACCGGATCACGATGCAGGCCTTCAAGATGTACCTGGGCAAGGGCATCGAGCAGTTCACCGAGCGGCCGGTCTCGCCCGGCCAGATGTGGCAGACCGACAACCCCGAGGCGTCGATCCAGGAGTTCGGCGGCGACGCGGACAACCCCTCCGAAGAAGCGCACATCAACGACATCCGCGACGCGATGGACAAGACCTCAGGCGTCTCACCCGTTGCGGCGGGCGTGATCCGCGGCAAGGTCGGCAACCTGTCCAGCCAGAACGCGGTCCGCCTGGTCCTGATGGGCCTGCTGGCCCGGGTCGAACGCAAGCGCGTCACCTACGGCGAAGGGCTCAAGCAGCTGTGCGAACTGGTCCTCCACGCCGCGGATGTCTACGGCGTGCTGCCCAACACCCCCGACGAACGCCGGGTCCGCATCGACTGGCCCGACCCCGTCCCCGAGAACCAGCGCGAGCAGCTCGAACTCGCGCAGAGCAAGATCGAGCTGGGCGTGCCCCGGCAGGTCGTGCTCAACGAGCTGGGCTACGGCGACTGCGCCGAAGAACAAGTAGGACGGGCATTCCTGCCTGTCAGCAGGCCGAAGGCCTGATTCGAAACGCGTATCGGCTGCGCCGAGCGACAGGCAGGAATGCCCGTCCTACCGGAAGAATCCAACAGCACGCGGAATCTCCCCATGACCGTTGTCACAGAACCACCCCTAGCCAGAGAGGAACAAGCGTTGCAAGAAGAACCTGCGAAAGACAACCCATCCGATCAAGAGCCGGCCGAGCCGGGCCAGGACCGGCTCGTGCCGGTGAACGAAGCGATCCGCTACCGCAAGCGTGCGCAGGCGGCGGAGCAGCAGCTCGCTGGACTGCAGGCGCGGCTCGATGAGGCGCAGCAGCGTGCCGAGCAGGCCGAGCAGACCATCACGTCGCTCGAGCGCCGCCGGCAGATCGATGCCTTGCTGGCCGAGGCGGACGCGATCGACCTCGACGCGGCGCGGCTGTTAACGGAGGCGGCGGTCCAGTCGATGGACGAGCCGGATATCGCCGAGGCGGTGCAAGACCTGCGCCGACACAAGCCGTTCCTGTTCCATCAGGACAGCAGCTCCGCGCAGGGCCTGGCGCTCGCGCCACAGACCGGGGGTCAGGACGACCCCCTGGCCCAGGCGGCCGAGCAGGCTCAACACAGCGGCGATCGGCGTGACCTGCTGCGTTACCTGCGGCTCCGTCGGCGGCCCTAACGCCGCGAGCGTGTGGAGCAATAGCCTCGCATGTGAATGCGGGGCTCGAAGCACCACCTCACTTCCGGGCACCGCATTCACATGCGGGGCTACAGCGAGCACAAATCTATCACCACAAAGGAACCCACCATGAGCTTTACAGGTAAAGCCACCTATTCCGCTGGCGCCACACTCCCCGAACTCGTCGAGGACGTCGGCGACATCGTCGGGATCGTCAGCCCGTACGAGACCCCGCTGCTCGACCACCTCGGCGACCCACAACGTTCTGCTACCTCGACCGTCCACCAGTGGCTCGAGGACCAGCTGCTGCCCAACACCGACGCGGTCGACGACGGCTCGATCGGTTCGCCCACGGCGGAGACCAGCTTCGATGTCGCCAACGGCGACCGCTTCCGTGTCGGCGACCAGGTCCGGGGCGAGGGCTCGGGCGAGGTCATGTTCGTCACCGGCGTCTCGAGCAACGCCCTCACCGTCGTCCGGGGCTACGGCGGGACCGAGCCCGAGGCGATCGGCGACACGCAGGTGCTGCGCATCCTCGGCAACGCCGCGCTCGAGGGCGACGACGCCCCGACCGCGCGGTTTACCAACCGGGTCCGGCAGAGCAACGCCACCCAGATCTTCACCGCGGGGGTCGAGGTCTCCGGCAGCCAGCTCGCCGCGAAGCAGGCCGCGATCGCCGACGAGCTGGACTACCAGAAGCAGGAGCGCCTCCGCGAGCTGGTCCGCGACCTAGAGAACTGCGTGATCAACGGCGTCGCACGCGAGGCGGATCAGCAGGGCTCGGCAACCGTCCGGCGGACGATGCGGGGCATCATCCCGTCGATCACGACGCATGTTGAAGACGCCGGCGGCGCAGCACTAACCGAGGATGTGCTCAACGCGAGCCTCCGCTCGGTGTGGGAGCAGTCCAACGCCGGGGTCGACACGATCCTCGTGGGCGGGCTGCAGAAGCGCGCGATCAACCAGTTCATCGCCTCGGCCCGCGGGTACGACGCCCGCAACACGCGGTACCGCGACATGGTCAGTGTGTACGAGAGCGACTTCGGCGTCTGCCGGGTCGTGCTCAGCCGGTGGGTGCCCAGCGATACGGTTGTGCTGCTGGACAGCTCGCGCATCGATGTGCTGCCGCTCGGCGGTCGGAGCTTCCACTACAAACCGCTGAGCGCGGATGGCGACCGCGAACGCGGCCAGGTCATCGGCGAGTACACGCTGGAGCTGCGCAACGAGCTCGCCCACGGCGTGATCCACAACCTCGCGGTGGCTTGATTTGCTTCTTTCCTCCTGGCCTCGGCGGCGCCAACGCGCTGCCGGGGCTTTCCCGGGAGGGGGGGGGGGCGGCGGGCGCGCGCCGCCAACGGGGGGCGCGGGGCGGGCCGCGGGGCGGCCCCCCCCCCACCCC
>JBCDKD010000107.1:0-12487 GCA_039024275.1 Planctomycetota bacterium
ATCGCCAAAGACCTGGGCGTCGACCTCATCATCACCGATCACCACGAGTTCGACCTGGACAACCTGCCTGATGCCTACGCCCTCGTCCACCCGGGATTAACCAGCCACCAGCAACCAACAACCAGCACCTACGAAAACCGCGACCTCTGCGGGGCGGGCGTCGCCTACAAACTCGCCTGGCAGTTCGCACTCGAATACACCGGGTGCGAGCAGGGCGGCAGGCTGCCCGACGTTTACCGCAAGCTGCTGCTGGACCTGCTCGCTTTTGCAGCGCTGGGCACCGTCGCCGACGTCATGCCGCTCGTGGGTGAGAACCGCGTGATCACCACGTTCGGCCTGCAGCGCATCAGCCACACCACCTTCGAGGGCCTCAACGCGCTCATCGACGCATCGAACCTGCGCAGCGAGAAGATCGACGCGTTCCACATCGGCTTCGTGCTTGGGCCCCGGCTGAACGCCTGCGGCCGCATGGGGCACGCAAAAGAAGCCGTCGAACTACTCACCACCGCCACGGGCGAGCGGGCCAAGGAACTGGCCGAGTACCTGCACGATGTCAATGATGAGCGGAAGGCGACCGAGCGTGAGATCGTCGAGCAGGCGACGCAGAGGGTGCTCGACCTTGGCTACGACCAGGAAGACAGCCGCGCGATCGTGCTCGCCCACGAGGACTGGCACCCGGGCGTCGTCGGGATCGTCGCCAGCCGGCTCGTCGAAGCGTTCTGCCGACCCGTGGTTCTATTGTGCATCGATCCATCGACCGGCACCGCCAAAGGCTCGGCCCGCAGCGTCGATGCATGCAACCTATACGATGTGATCTCGGCATGCGATGAGCACCTGACCACCTTCGGGGGCCACACCATGGCGGCCGGGCTATCCCTGCAGGCCAACCAGATCGGGTCTTTCCGAGACGCCTTGGTGCATCAGGTTAATCAGGTCCTCGCGCCGGGTGATCTTGTCCGCAACCTGCGCGTCGATGCCGAGGTCACGCTCGGCGACTGCGTGCCGGAGGTTTTCCAGTTGGTCCAGTCCCTCGCGCCGTTCGGCCGGGGCAACCCGAAGCCCAGGCTGATGCTCAAGGGGCTCACCCTCAACCGCCCGGCCCAGCGTATGGGCGGGCAGGGCCGGCACCTCTCGATGCAGCTCCAACAGGGCAGCCGCTCGATCCGCGCGGTCGCCTGGGGCATGGGCGAGCGGGCGGATACTCTGCCGGCAGGCGCGGTCATCGACGTGGTGTTCCAACCGGCCATCAACGACTGGCGCGGCAACCGATCTGCTGAACTACACGTATTGGACCTCAGGCCAAGCACTCATTGACACCCGCCCTACTACCGAAACCTCATAACGCCTGCGGGTGATTTTGGTCGTTCAAGTGGGAATACGCCCCAAACTCCTCCTTTGTGAGGATTGTGCGCGCTCATCTCAACACTAGCATCGGGTCAGTACGCTCGCGAATCCGCCCTTTCTGCGTGCTGTCATATCAAACCCCACCTCGCTATCTGGAAAGGAAACGCCATGACCACTCCCACCAAACCGCTTTTGTGTGCTTGCGCTGCATTCGTCTCGCTCTTCGCAATGCAGCAGGCCAACGCAAGTTCCATCACAGGGATCGCCCCCGAGCCAGGCATTTATTCGATCGCGGGCCAGTCTGTCGCGACACCCAACCCCAACAACGGCGAGTTCGTCGGCGTTGGCAATCTGAACGAGTTGTCGATCTTACAGAAGCACTACTTTGCAGCCCTGCCCGGGCCTTCGGTCGCGCCGGTCGACATTGTGCTAACGGTGACAGACACCGGCGTCGGGACGACCGAGTACGTCGTCATCGAAAACGTACAGAACTCAACGGGCGTCGATTGGATCGGCTACCGGGTCGTTCTGGGCTTCGGCGTCGGCGGCAGCTTCGTGCAGTCCACGCCCGGGGATGGGCTGGACTTTGACGACGAAGACAACTCGCCGATCAACTTCGCCCCGCTTCCGGCCGACTTCACGGTCATTACGAGACCATCCGAAGACGAAATCGTCGCGACCGGTGGGACGCTACTCGACGGGCAGTTTGGCGGCACCGATTTTGTCTTCCACCTCGACGTACCCGACGGCATCAGCGAGTTCACACTCCGCCAGCAGCCGATCCTGATCCCCGAGCCCAGCAGTGCCGCGGCGATGCTCCTGCTTAACGCCGCACTGATAAGACGCCGAAGAGCCTGAGCAACAGCCGGGCCCCGCGCACCGCGTACACGGGATCAAGGAATAATCCCCTTGAGCCCCGAGTTATCCACTGGCTCGGCACGTCGCCGGGCACGGGCAACAACCCGGTTTTATCCCCCAACGCCTCCCAGCAAACACATGAGGGTGTTTGCCGCGACGCCTTGGCAGGCCTAGAATCGGCCCTCCCCACCAGCAGGGGCACGCCCGTTCGAAACCCCACCTTTGGCGGAACCCCGCCGGATCGGAGTCAGCCATGGCAAGCGATGCTGTGCACACGTTCACCGACGACAACTTCGAGGACGAGGTCCTCAAGTCCGAAACCCCCGTCCTCGTCGACTTCTGGGCCGAGTGGTGCATGCCCTGCCGCATGCTCGCCCCCGTGATTGACAAACTCGCCGAGAAGTACGGCGAGTCCGTCAAGGTCGGCAAGCTCGACACGGATGGCAACCGCGACACCGCTGTGAAGTACGGCATCTCGTCGATCCCGACCGTCATCCTGATCAAGAACGGCGAGCCCGTAAAGTCCTTCCAGGGCATGCAGCCGGAAGCGGCCTACGCCGACGAGATCGATAAGCTGATCGCGTGAGTGGAGAGACAACTCAATCAAACACCCAAGCCCACGCCGTCATGGCGTGGGCTTCTTTTCATGTCAACTGCTGAAGATACTCACGCTGAGATTCAGCGATCATCTCGCCACACTCCGGGCACACGCCTGTCGTGTTTCCGACCAAGCGGTAGCCACACGCTATGCAAAGCGAAAGATCTTTCTTCTTACCAATAGCAAAAGGTGTCATGATGATCGCCGTCCCCATCATATATAGTCCCAAGACAAAAAGTGTGCTACTTTCGGTGAAATGATCAGAAAGAAACTGGCTTGGTGACATCAATATCAACGCCATACTGAGCAGCAGCACCCAGATCGAACAACTAAAGACAAGCGGACGGTAGGGCTTTAACAAAACCAATGCGGCAATTATGACGAGCCAAGCCCCAAGTACCCATGGGATGCCGATAGGTGAAACGCGCAAGCTCAGTATTCTTTCGAGAGATTCAAACTTCGATTCTATCGGGAGTCTGTTTACATCTGGCCCGAGATGATCTCTTAATGCCTGCATGTCATATGTGTAGCGACCACCAGAGCCATCTCCACTGTCAACCAATCCACCCTTAACAACGCCTGTATGAACTATCGTTTTTAAAGCTGTATCAATCTCTCCTTCAAAAATCACCATCATGCCTACAGGCCAATCATCATCGTAAAAGCGATGTACGAACTCGCTGTCGACAACATGCACGACATTGCCTCCGAGGATCTTGGAAATTTCATCCGGTGTTTTTTGTTTTCCCTTAATGTCTTTCAGGACCTTCTCGTAGTGTTGATGAAAATCAGACCATAGATCTGGGAACTGTTCTAAGAAATCTGCTTTGGCCTGAACTAATGAAACGAAGCGATTATCCCAAGACATCTTAAGACCCAGACCGACCGCGATCAGTAGAAAAAACGCGGTAGATCCGATCCAGATTGCGAGCTTTTGGCCGGAAGATGAGCGGTAGGACATGAACTTATTCTAACGACAGAGCGGCTCAACCCTCCCCCGTATCCAGCACCGCCATGAAGGCCTTCTGCGGGATGTCGACCGAGGCGATCTTCTTCATCCGAGCCTTGCCGGCCTTCTGCTTCTCAAGCAGTTTGCGTTTTCGGGTCACGTCCCCGCCGTAGCACTTGGCGGTGACGTTCTTGCCGACGGACTTGATGGTCTCGCGGGCGATGATCTTGCCGCCGATCGCGGCCTGCAGGGGGATCTCAAAGAGGTGCCGGTCGATCTCCTGCTTGAGGCGCTTGAGCAAATGCCGGCCGCGGTACTCGGCCTTCTCGCGGTGGACGATCAGCGAGAGCGCTTCGACCTTCGCGCCGTTGACGAGGATGTCCATCTTGACGAGGTTGTCCTTCGTGAAGCCGGTGACGTGGTAGTCCATTGTGCCGTAGCCGGAGGTCATGGACTTGGGCTTGTCGAAGAAGTCGTAGATGATCTCCGCGAGCGGCAGGTCGTATTCGAGGATCTGCCGGTCTTCGCCGAGGTATTTCTGCTGCTTGTAGACGCCCCGGCGCTGCTCGCAGAGCTTCATAATGTCGCCGATCTTGTCGTTGGGCACGATGATCTCGGCGTTGACGATCGGCTCGCGGATCTCGCGTACCTTCGAGGGGTCGGGCAATTCGGCGGGGTTGGTGATGTAGATCGTCTCGAGCTCGCCCATCTTCCCCTGCGAGAGGACCTCGTACGTCACCGTGGGCGCGGTCTGGACGAGCTGGACATCGCCCTCGCGTTCGAGGCGTTCCTGGATGATGTCCATGTGCAGCATGCCGAGGAACCCGCAGCGGAAGCCCGAGCCGAGCGCTTCGGAGTTGGTGGGCTCGTAGGTGTAGGACGCGTCGTTGACGTGCAGCTTGCCGATCGCTTCCCGGAGGTCGTCGAACTGCGTGTCGCCGGACGGGTAGAAGTCGCAGAACACCATCGGCTGCGGCTCCTGGTAGCCCGGCAGCGGTTCGTCCGCAGGACTCGCGTCGAGGGTGATCGTGTCGCCGATGTTCACATCTTCGAGCGTCTTGATCGACGCGACCATGTAGCCGACGTCCCCCGCCACAAAGGGCTCGCTGACCTGCTGCATCTCCGGGCGGAACTTGCCCAGCTCGGTGACGTGGAACGTGCGCTTCACGCCCATCATGCGGATGCGGTCGCCCTTCTTCATCGTGCCGTTCATCATCCTGAAGTAGACGATGACGCCGCGGTAGTCGTCGTACTTCGCGTCGAAGATGAGCGCTTGCAGTTTCTCGTCCGGGTCGCCCTTGGGCGGATGGAAGCGCTCGCAGATCGCGTCGAGCAGCTCGTTCACGCCCGCACCGGACTTCGCCGAGGTGAAGATGCAGTCGTCCGCCTCGAGCCCGAGCACCTCTTCGACCTGTAACGCCCGCTTCTCCGGCTCCGCGCTGGGAAGGTCGATCTTGTTAACCACCGGGATCAACTCGAGGTCGGCTTCGACGGCCTTGTAGAGGTTCGCGACGGTCTGGGCCTCGACGCCCTGCGTCGCATCGACGACCAGGATCGCGCCCTCGCACGCGGCGAGCGCCCGGCTGACCTCGTAGTGGAAGTCGACGTGGCCCGGCGTGTCGATGAAGTTGAGCTCGTAATTGATACCCTCGTACTCGTGCTCGACGGACACGGCAGACGACTTGATCGTAATGCCACGCTCGCGTTCGAGGTCCATGTTGTCGAGGGCCTGCTCCTTTTTCGTCCGCTCGTCCATCGCGCCGGTGCCCATGAGCATGCGGTCGGCCAGGGTCGACTTGCCGTGGTCGATGTGGGCGATGATGCAGAAATTGCGGATGTGCTTCTGGGCGCTCATAAACGTAAGTAGGCGGGCTAATCAAGTCACAGGCCCACGTTCGGCGAACGTGGGCCATGGGTTAGAAGATTGTAGCAGGCTTGGACCTGCTGATATGGGGCCTATACTGGGCCGTGCCTGAAGAGCGATGGATTTGTGAGCCATGCCTCAACAAGACCAACAAACGAGAAGAGAATCCAGCCCCTGCAAACGCCGCGGCTTTACGCTCATCGAGTTGCTTGTTGTCGTCTCGCTAATCGCGATGCTGATCGCGATCCTGCTGCCTGCGATTGGTTCGGCTCGGGACTCGTCGCGGGTGCTTCAGTGCACCTCCAACACCCGGCAGATCGCGGTCGCTTGGACGATGTACCTCCAGGAACACGACGAGACCTTCCCGGAGCACCGGAAGAACATGCAGTGGTTCTACGGCGGCCGTGAGCCCGCGCTGGGCATCCCCGCGTTCCAAGCCGACCACCGCCCGCTGAACCCGTACGTCGGGCTCGCCGAGACAGACTCCGCCGGCCTCGATTCATTCCGCTGCACCGCCGACCGGGACATCCGTAACGGCAACACCGGCGGCACCGGCCCCACCCAGGGCCACTCGACCTACACCTACTTCGGCAACAGCTACATGATGAACGCTTCGCTGCTCTGGCAAAAAGACGAGAGCGGCGAGATCCAGCGGGTTCGGCTGAGCGATGTCCGGCTCCCGCCGAGCCAGGTCGCCGCATCGGGCGATGTGCAGTGGTACTACGCCGTGCTCAACACGCACTGGGATGCGCACTTCCACAACGATCACGACCAGGTCAATCTATCGTTCCTGGATGGTCACGCGTCGTACGTCCAGATCGAGCGCGGCAGTGCATATACGCCGGACTATAGCTTCCTGCGTGAGCGTCCTGAAACGCAATAGCCAGGTGCGCCCGACAGCATTCAGCTAAACGAAAACGACACCCCCAGCAGATCGAGCCGGGGGTGCCGTGGTGCGTGGAAAACGGTTGGCCCTCAGGCGCGCTTGCCCTTGGCGAACAGGCCGACGTGGTCGTACCTTGCGCCAAGTGTTTTGCGGGAGTCGATCGCCATCCAGTTGTCGAGGAGGTCGGCGTAGACGCTTCGGAAATCGACGGTGTGGACCAAGTCGCCATGATCGAGGTCGTCAAGCGATGGGTAGCTTCCGTGCAGGCCGTGCTTGACGGGCGGCCCGAAGACGAAGCAAGGCCCGGCAACGCCGTGGTCCGTCCCCGCCGAGGCGTTCTGGCGTAGCCGACGGCCGAACTCAGAGAACGCCAGCGAGACGACCCGTGCGTCGTGCCCGGTCTTGTGCAGCTCGTCATAGAACGCCCGCATCGACTGGGCGAACTGCGTGAGCAGCTGCGTGTGCTTGTTGGTTTGCTGGGCGTGGGTATCGAACCCGCCGAGGTTGACGTAGTAGACACGGGTCGGCAGCTCGGCCTTGATCATCTTCGCGACCATGGCGAGCTGCTGGGCCAGCGGGTTCGCGGGGAAGCGTGTCTCGGTGCTGCCCTTGACTGCCTGACGCACTTTGCTAGAGGCGACCTGCGCATCGAGCGTGGTCCGCTGGATGAACGCCATCGGGTCGGCGGGGTCTGCCTCGGCAGCGTTCGCGTTGATCTGGTTGTAGCCCTTGGACACCGCGTCATGAACGCCGTGCCCCGCCCACTGAAACGCGTTGGCGCTCTGGAACGCCACCGGCTGGACGTGGCTGCCGTTGACCGCCATCGGGGTGTTGTTGCCGATCGACACGCAGGCCATCCCGGCCTCATCCGGCAGGATACCGTTGCGGTCCAGCGGGTAAGCGGTATCCATCGCCTTGCCGACCCAGCCCTTGCCGCGCATGTCTTTCTCGTCGGTCTTCGCGCTGTGCCAGATGTCCATCGACTTGAAGTGCGAGCGGTTAGGGTTGGGGTAGCCCACGCCGTTGATCACGGCAGCGCGCCCGTCACCCATCATCTCATGCAAGGGCCGGAGCGCGGGGTTCAGCCCGAGCCCGTCCGCACCGTCCAGCTTGATCGCGTTGTTGATGCGGATGCCCGGCCGGGCCCGGCCGTAGTTGTCATCACCGAAGGGCACGACCGTGTTAAGCCCATCGTTGCCGCCGGACAGCTGCACAACAACGAGCACACGGCCCTCGGGGACGCCCGCCTTGCTGCTGGTGTACCAGTTCGTGTCGGCGTAAGCGTCCGATGTGGAGCCGACGAAGCCCGGCACGCTCGCGGCGGCGGAGAGCATCGCCATGCCGCCCAGGAACCGCCGGCGGGTAAACGCGGCGTCCAGCAGCTTGGGGGTGTCGGTACTCAGGGGGTGGTAATGGTCACACATGGGTTCTACCTCTTGAAGAAGGCCGGGAGGGCGGGGCTCCTGCCGAGCCGCGAATTAGAGAGGGCTCTCGGCTCAGCAGGAGCCTCGCCCTCCCCAAGAAGTCACTTCAACACAACTGGTACTCCGGCATCGCGGTGATCAACAGGAGCAGCGCGACAAGCGAATCAGCGGTCACACCCTTGTTGCGTTCTGCCATGAACTTGACCAGCGGTTCGCGGCGTGCCGCACCGACATGGTGGCCGAGCATGGTGTCGCAGAGCCGGTCGACAACGACTTTGGCCGGTTCGTCCTGAAACTCAGCGATCAGCGGCATCGGGCTGTAATCCACATCGCTCTTCTTGAACGTCTTGCCCGGGGTTGTGCCCGTCAGCAGGTACGCGCAGGTGTTCTGCCGCATAAAGAGGGTCGAGGTGTTGATCCAGGCCCGGCCGCCCTCCCAGCCCGCCACACTCGGGGGCTCGAAGAGCTGCTGGCCCATCCCGCGCAGGGCCGTTGCAATCGCTCGGTCACTACGCAGCGGCGCATGCGTCTGGTGGATCGTGCCGACCACGATCTGAACCGGGCTCTTGATCTGCTTGCCGACGATCCCCTCATCGTAGAAGTGCCGACTCTTGAACAACCTTGTCAGCACCGGCACCAGCTCGAAGTCTTCGTCACGCAGCAGCCTGGCGAGGTCATCGACGACCTGCCGTGTGCCGCTGTCGAGCAGGTCCCAATCATCGGAGACATCCGCAACAAAGTGGCGGTACAGCTTGAGCGCGATAAACCGGGAGCAGGCCTCGTGTGCGAGGAGCAGCTCGACGAAGCTGCTGCCGGTGAACGTGTCGGTCGAGCCGAGGATGGTCTTGTTGCTCGTGTCGTGCTGGCGTTGGTTGAAGACGAAATCGTTGTCCTCGATGTGGTAGCCGGTCAGTGCGCGGGCGCCCGCTTTGATGTCGTCCTCGGAATAGTGGCCCTCGCCAAGGGTGAAGAGCTCCATGAGTTCGCGGGCGAGGTTTTCGTTGGGGCGCTGCTTTCGGTTCTGATCGTTGTTAAGGAACTTGATCATCGCCGGATCCTGCACGATGCCGCTGGCCAGCTCGCGGAACGAGCCGTTGGCGTGTTCGCGCAGGAAGTTGTTCTGCTTTTCCATGAGGTAGGCGTCGCGGACATCGCGATGCCGGGTCGCGAAGTGGCCGTGCCAGAGCATGGTCAGGCGCTCCTCGGTCGGGCGCGGCGTTTGTGCCATACGCTCGACCCACCACCGCTGCAGCGACGCGTGCATCCGCCGGTCCTCGGCGTTTGCCGCGACACGCATGCGACGGAACCTGTCCATCGTCTTCTGATCGCCCTCCCGGCGGGCGGCCAGAAACTCCCGCCGCTCCTCTGGCGTGGCCTTGCGGATAATGTCCGGGTCCAGGTCCGCGATCTCAAGATCGCCCAGCGGGATGTCGTTGTAGTGGACGAGTTGCTGGACGGCTTTGTTCAGCCCCTTGCCGTGCCACTCGACAAGGTCCTGAGGCGTGCCCCCGTAGCCGGCCCGGCTTAAGAGGTGGCGGGCTTGTGCTGGTCCAAAGTCGGCTTCGTGTATTGGACTGAGCGATGGGTTGATCGGCATAGCGGTCTCCGGCCTGCGACGCAGAAGGGATACCAAGACAACGTGTCAGGGATGCGGCTATTGCAACGGCATTCGGGAGGGCACAAGGTTGACACGCGCCGAGTGTTCGTATTATATTTAACTATATGGTTAAATTAAGTGAGCCACACCGACCCGCCTTTGAGCAGGAGATGGACCGCACCTTCGCGGCACTCGCGGACCCGACCCGGCGGGCGATCCTGTCTCGGATGGCGACGGCAGGCGAGGACGGGGTCCGCGTCACCGAGCTCGCAGAACCTTTTATGGGCACGATGTCCCTGCCCGCGGTGAGCAAGCACGTCCGCGTACTCGAGCGTGCGGGCCTGCTCAAGCAGCAACGCGACGGCCGGGTCCGGCGGTGCATGCTCGACGCGGAGCCGCTGCGCCAAGCCGCGGAATGGGTCGCGTTCTACAAGCAATTCTGGTCCGATCGGCTCGATGCGCTGGCCGACTATCTCGAATCAAAACCTTCCAAGTAAAGGCAAAAGAATGGCCCGCAACGAACCCGAAAACGCTGTCCGTCTCAACAAACTCGTCCAGGCCTCGCCCCAACAGGTCTACAACACCTGGCTCGACGCATCGTCCTACGCCAAGTGGTTCGCCCCGGAGCCCTCCGTCCGCTGCGTGGAGGTCTCGATCGACCCAACCGTCGGCGGGCAGATGCGCGTCGTCATGCAATCCGACAACGGCACGCACACCGGCATCGGCACCTTCACCGAGCTCGTCCCAGGCAAACGCATCGCCTACACCTGGGGCTGGGTCGAAAACCCGGAGATGGGCGCCGGGTCGACCGTCATCATGGACCTCTACGAAGCCAAAAATCCCTACGGCGACGGGCCCGCGACCGAGATCGTCCTCACCCACGCGGGCCTGAACACTCCCGTCGAACGCTCCGAACACACCGGTGGATGGTGGGGCTGTCTCAAGGCTTTGGGCTACTTCGTTCGGCACATCGACCCACGCGAAGCGATGTACGGGCAGACAACGGGAAACAATCCATAATTCTTGCTCGTCAAAACTTACTTGACAAAAACCAAACAAATAATAAACTGCCTCTTTGTATTGGTGGCCGGCCCTCAACAACCCCTCCGGAGACCCAAGCATGTCAGCCGAAACCGAAAGTGCGATCTGTGAAGACACTATTGCCGTGGGCAAGAAGCTCGTCGAGCTCTGCAACGCAGGCAAAGATGAAGAAGTGCTCGACACCTACTACGCCGAGGACATCGTGAGCGAGGAGGTCGCCACGATGCCGGGCACGGGCCTACCGCGTGTGTCCCAAGGCATCGAGGCTGTGCGCGCCAAGTGGCAGTGGTGGTACGACAACCACGAGGTCCACGGCAGCAAGTGCACCGGGCCCTTCCCGCACGGCAACAAGTTCATTGTCATCTTCGAGATGGATACAACCGCCAAGAGCGGCCCCATGGCCGGCCAGCGCATGCAGATGCAAGAGACGGCCCTCTACACCGTCGAGAACGGCAAGATCGTCCACGAGCAGTTCTTCTATGATATGGGCGGGTGCTGATTCTTCCAACAGCAGGCAACAATTTCGAAGCCCACGGTTTGAGTCCGTGGGCTTTTTCGTTGCACGCCATCGGCGATACCGCTGACAGACCTGCCCAAGGCTCTGCAGGCTCCCCATATCCATGCGCAAGGTCTCGCCCGCGTTGATCCGCCGCGCTAAGCAACACCCAACAAGGTGGTGCACAATAACACACCGGACCTGCCAGCCGAGCATGAGGCCTGCTGAGGCACCGATCTGGATGCTGTAAGATGTTGTAAACCAGAGCATCTGCTCTGTATTGAAGAAGGAGGTCAGCGAGAGCTGCCCAACCAATTTTCCCAAGAGGAACGTTATGTCCAACCCAATCCGCTTCACCCGTCGTAAATTCCTGCAGGCCACTGCTGCGACCTCCGTCGCGACCATGAGCATCGGCTCATACAGCCGTGTGTACGGCGCCAATGAACGCGTCAACATCGCCCACGTCGGCACCAGCGGGATCGCTCGGAGCCAGCACGTCGGGCCGTTCAAGAGCCTGGGCTTCGGCTGCCCGTGCTACTGCGATGCGGACTCGGGCCGGTTCGGTCCAGCCGCCGGCGCTTACCCCGACGCCAAGGGCTTCACCGACTACCGCGAGATGTACGACAAGCACATGGGCGATATCGACGCGGTCTCTATCGCCGCGCCGGACCACCACCACTACCCCGCGACCATCATCGCGATGATGGAAGGCAAGCACGCCTACACCCAGAAGCCGCTGACCCATACCATGTGGGAATCGCGTCACCGCCCTTCTGGGCATCTCGGTCACCATGGTGATCGCCTTCACTCTGCTGAGTAAAATCAAGAACTAAGGGAGACTAAATATGAAAAAGACACTTACAGCAGTCCTTGCCCTTCTCGCCGCGCCTGCGTTGGCCGAGGGGGAGCTGAATATCTACAACTGGGGGAACTACACCAGCCCCGAGATGATCGAGAAGTTTGAAGCCGAGACGGGCATCAAGGTGACGATCACCGACTATGACAGCAACGATACCGCGCTGGCCAAGATCAAGGCCGGTGGGCATGGGTTTGATATCGTGGTGCCGTCGGGGACCTATATTCCGATTTTCGTGGGCGAGGGGCCGTTGATGGAATCCAAGCCCAATGAGATGGAAAACTTCAAGCATATGGATCCGCAATGGGTCGACGTGGCGTTTGATCCAGGGAGAAATTACACGGTGCCGTGGCAGTGGGGCACGGTCGGTGTGACGGTGAACACCTCTGTTTATGGGGGCGACATCAACACCGCTGGGCTGATTTTTGATCCGCCAGAAGAGCTCAAGGGCAAGATCAATGTGGTGCCTGAGATGAGCGACGTCATGGGGCTTGCCATCAAATATGTGGGCGGTGAGCAGTGCACGGCAGACAAAGACGTGCTGCGCGAGGTGCGCGATGTGCTGCAGGCCGCG
>JBCDKD010000108.1:0-12220 GCA_039024275.1 Planctomycetota bacterium
ACGACGACCTCCAACAGCTCGGACGAGTCGATCGTCAGCGTCAGCTCCGGCGTCGGCGCGACCCCGGGCACCTACCAGTTCACGGTCGGCCGGCTTGTCGCGGCACAGCAATCGATCACGAGGGGCTTCCAGGATTCCAACGCGACGCCCGTGGCCCCGAACGGCGGAACGCTGACTTTCGATCGTGGCGAGGCTCGGCTGGATAGCGAGACCCGCCTCTCGAACCTTAATGGTGGCGAAGGGGTCAACCGCGGGTTTATTCGTATCACCGACCGCTCGGGCTCGACCGCACTGGTCGATCTGCGTGCGGTGGTCAGTGTCAACGAGGTCATCGACCGCATCAACACCTCAACAGGTACTAACGTCTTCGCGCAGGTCGAAGGCGATCGGTTGACAATTACCGATGTCTCCGGTGGCACAGGCGACCTGCTGATCACCGACGTGGGGACCAACGGCACCGCGACCGCCCTCGGTATCGCGGGCAACGCTACGCTCGATGCGGACGGCGATAACACGGTCCTGACCGGCACGCTCATCAACACCGTCGGCGATAGCTCGCTGCTCAGTTCGCTCAATGACGGCAAGGGCATCCGTACCGACGGCGGCAACGACCTGTTTATCAACTACTCCGGCGGCACCGCCGCGATCGATCTTTCGGGTTTGCTGACACTTGGGGACGTCTTTGATGCGATCGACACCGCGACAGCCGGCATCGTCACCGCGCAGCAGAGCGCAGGCGGCACAGGCATTTCACTGACCGACACCGGCGGCAGCGGGGCGGGGTTCAATGTCACGTCCGGCAATGGATCCAATGCGCTGGTTGACCTTGGGCTCACCGATGGCCAGGCCGACGATGACGCCGACGGCACGATTAGCGGCGAACGTATTGTCGCCGGGATCAACTCGAAGCTGGTCAAAGACCTGCTCGGTGGCAACGGCGTCGGCGGGATCACCGGCGAGGGCCGTGTCCCGGTCAACAGCAGCACACTCCTGGCGGACATCCTGCAAGGGGCCGGTCCTTCCACGAATATCGGGTCCAACGGCGATCTCCAGATCACCGACAAGTCGGGAACATCAACCTTCATCGACGTGAACGCGCTGACGACCGTGGGCGACCTGGTCGACCGGATCAACAACGATGGGTTCCTGCAGGTTTCCGCCGCGATTGTGGACCGGGCGCTTGTCGTTACCGACAACTCCGGCGGGAGCGGCAACTTCACGATTACCGACGGCTTGGGCGGGGCCACCACCGCGACGGCACTGGGTATCGCCGTGGATGACGACGTGACCAGCGTCCGGGGCATCGACCTCGACCCGGTTGGCACACCCAGCACCAGCGCCGAGGTTACGCTTACGGATTCGCTGGGCAACGCCGCAACAGTTGATATCACCAGTGCCCGCTCGGTCGCGGACATACTCGACGCGATCAACGCGGCAGGCATTGGCGTCAGTGCGGGCCTCAACAACGCGGGCAATGGGATCCGTATCACCGATACGGCCGGCGGCAACAACGACCTTACGATCGTGGACAGTGTCGGCAACGCCGCGTTCGAGTTAGGGCTTACCGGCACATTCGATGACGGCGTCGCGGACTCCGGCGACCTCGACTACGCCTACGTTACCGGCGGCACACGCATCGACGACCTGGGCATCACCCGCGGCCGATTCACCATCACCGATAGCTCCGGCATCAGCTTCACGGTCGACCTCACCCAGGGCAACGAGCTAACCATCGATGACGTGATCACCGAGATCAACGGCGCCAGCCCCGGCGGACGTATCACCGCGCAGGTCAACGCGAACGGCGACGGTATCGATCTGATCGACAACGGCCCCGGCACCGTCGCGATCAGCGTGGAAGACGAGGGCTCCACGACTGCAGCGGAACTCGGCATCGCGGGCACCGCGGCTAGCGCTGGCGCCAATATCTCGGGCACCTTTGAAAACGTGATCACGATTGAAGCCACCGATACGCTGCAGGCCGTGGCCAACAAGATCAACGATGCGGATGTCGGCGTTTCCGCATCCGTCATCAACGACGGCTCACCGGGTGCGCCTTTCCGGTTGAGCATCAGCTCCGATGACGCGGGCACCGACGGCGCCTTCGTCTTCGATGACGGCGGCCTGGGGCTGGATACGATCACTCTAAGCCGGGCGCAGGATGCGGTCGTTTTCTACGGCGGTAACGACCCGTCCCAATCGCTTGTTGTCGAGTCTAAGTCGAATACGCTCTCGTCGATCATCCCCGGGGCCGACATCAGCCTGCTCTCGGTCAGCGATAACCCCGTGACCGTCACCATCGCCCTTGATGACGAGTCGATTGTCAGCAACGCCAGCTCGCTGGTCAGCTCGCTCAACGGTGTGTTCGATACGCTCGACCGGTACGACAGTTTCAATGCCGAGACAGAGGAACGCGGCTTGCTGCTGGGCGACTCGACCGTGCAGCAGATCCGAAGCCGGCTTTACAACGCGTTGATCCAGCCGAACAACGAGCTCACCGGCCAGTTCACCTCGCTGTCGCAGATCGGCATCCGTGTCGGCCAAGGCGCCAGGGTCGAGTTCGATCAGAACAAGTTTACCGAGGCGCTGCAGACCGATCGGGACGCGGTCGAAGCGCTGCTGACCTTCGAGCAGTTCGAGGTCGACCCCGACACCGGCGAAGATACCGACGTCATCGCGGCCCAGGGCGTCGGCATCGAGATCAGCAAGCTGCTCGACCGCCTGACCGACGATATCGATGGCCTGGTCCAGTCCAAACTCGACACGCTCGACTCGCAGGTCCAGCTCAACCAGGACCGCATCGAAGAACTGGACATCCGGCTGGAAGCGAAGCGGCAGCGGCTGCTCGCCGAGTTCCAGGCCATGGAGGCCGCGTTGGCACAACTGCAGGACCAGAGCTCGGCGCTCGGCCAGATCCAGCAGATCTCCGCCCCGCAGAGTAATAACAGCGGGTGATCCTTGATCAATACGCGGGCTCTTGATGATTATTGGACGCGTTGGATGCCGATTGATCCGCTCGTCCGCCCAAGCCGATAACGGCTGTGAAGCATGAAAACTCAGCAGCCACCCGACTCAACCGCAACATGAATCAACCCGCCGCCAACCCGTACCTCCGCAACCAGGTGCTCTCCGCCAAGCCCGAGGAACTCCGCCTCATGCTCTTTGACGGCGCGATCCGTTTCCTCAACGTTGGCCGAAAAGGCCTTGAGAGCAAGGACTACGACGTCTCCTACACGAACATCAGCAAGGCCCAGAAGATCGTCCTCGAGCTCTCCAACTCCCTGAACCGCGATGTCATGCCGGAGGTTACCGAGAAGCTGAGTGCGCTGTACACCTATATCTACCGCCTGCTGGTCGATGCAAGCACCACACGCGAGACCAAGCCGCTGGACGAGGCTGTCAGCCTGCTGAAATACGAGCGTGAGACGTGGGCGATGCTGATCGAGAAGGCGAAGGGCGCTCCTGCAAGCGGCGCCGCGTGAAAGACCGTTCGGCGGCGGGATGTCCCACTTAAAACTAACCAGGATTTAAGTTGTCTTCAGAAGAGATTTCGGTGGAACTCTTCCCCAAGGGCCGCCGTAGGACCGTGATACCACGGGTCCAGCCCCTTTGAGACAATGATGAATCCAGTGATCTATCACATCCGGCGTTTTCGGTGCATCCTAATCATCCTTCTCGTGCTGCCTGCCGCCGCAGCGACTGCCGACGACGTGATCAAGCCCGGGGAACCGATCGATTACAAGCGGTTGGCGTTCTATCCGGACCGCTGGGAGGATCGTGGCGTGTCAACCGAGTTGGTGCCGTGGGAGGGGGGAGAAGTCGTTTTCCTGACAACGACCGCCGACCTGGACCATGCGGTAATCGGGCGCATGCTGGAGAAGCTCGATGCGGGCTGGCTCCACTTCGAATCGATTGTCGGCAAGCGGCCCAGGCCGTTCAAGCAGCTAAACAACAAGCCGACGATCGCGGCGGTGCCTGATAGCCGGCTCACCTGCGGCGCGGGCTGTGGCTACATCGGCGCGACCGGGATCGAGGTCGCGCTCTTCTACAACCGCGACTACGCGATCCTCCAGGAACAGCCCAACGCCTTCCTCCACTACTACTTCTACGAGATGGGCCGGAACTACTTTGTTTTTGGTGACCGCCACTCGGTCTTTAAGACGGGCTTCGCCGTTCTGATGCGTTATATCTGTATGGACGCGGTTGAGGCCAAAGACCCCGAAGCCAACTTACGGAAGCAGATCGAACAGGCAGAAGCTTTCTACGCCAAAAGCGACCTGACGTTCCTCGACGCTTTTACCACGCACGGCCAGCTCAGTGAGAAGCGAAATCGCCTGAAAGGATTCCGCGGCCCATCCGATCAGAACGTGATGTACACCTCGGTGATGCTCAAGTTGCGTAGCGCATACGGCGGGGATGATTTCCTCAAAGCCTTCTATAAGCATATTTTGACATGCCCAAAGATCCGGCCGCGGGATGCCGGTTCAGCCCTGCAGCAGACCGCGAACTGGCTCGTCTCGGCCTCGCTCGCCGCCGGGCAAGACCTGACACCGCTGTTCGTGGACCGCTGGCGGATGCCACTGGCGGCGGCCTCACGCGAAGCGCTCGCCGAAGTGGACTGGGCTAAAGAAACCCGCTCTGCCGGCGAGGTGATCGAGTCGCTTCGTCTTGTATTCGAGATCTACAAGCGGGCCGATTGACCGATCGATCAGAGGCCCGCCGCCGCGCGGGCGCGGGCCGTTACCGCCGCGACCTGTTCGCCTGCCGCCGCCGCGCCGTCTTTCAACACCTGCTCGACGTAGGCCGGGTCGTTCATCAGTTGAACGCGCTTCTGACGAGCCGGGCCGAACTCGTCGAGGATCAGTTCGAACAGGGCATGCTTCGCGTGCCCGTAGCCGAAGCCAGCGGCAGGGGGGTTGAGGTATTTATCACGCAGTGCGACCGTCCGTTGGTCGTCCTCACCCGCCAGCGCAGCGAAGATCTGGAACGTCGTATCCCGGTCCGGGTCCTTGGGCTGATCGACCGGTGTCGCGTCGGACACGATCTTCATAATGCGCTTCCGCAGCGGCTTCTCCTCCATGAACGGGTCGATGCCGTTGTTGTAGCTCTTGCTCATCTTCTGCCCGTCGGTCCCCGGGACGGTCGCACCGCTGTCGCCTCGGATCTGCGCGACCGGCACCTTGAACACCGGCTCATCCTCCGTGCCAAAATGGTGGTTGTATTTCTGCGCCAGGTCGCGCATGATCTCGATGTTCTGCCGCTGGTCCTCGCCGACAGGCACAAGGTCCGGGTCGACGCTGAGGATGTCCGCCGCTTGGAGGACCGGGTAGCTGTACAGCCCGATCGTCGAGGGCAGCCCTTTCGCGACCTTGTCTTTGAACGCCACCTGCTTGTCCATCAGGTGCTTCGGGCAGACGCACGATAGCAGCCAAGCCAACTCGGTCACCTGGGGCACATCCTGCTGCAGGTAGATATGGGTCTTGGCGGGGTCGAGCCCAAACGCGAGGTAATCGATCACAACCTGCCGGATGTCTGACCGCAGTTGCTCGGCGTCGCGTGCCGCGGTCAGCGCGTGATACGACGCGACGAAGACGTACATCTCGTGGTCGTCCTGCATGCGCAGGAACTGCTTGATCGCACCGGCGTAGTTGCCCAGATGCAATTGGCCGGAGGGTTGGAGGCCGGAGAGGACGCGTTTCATAGGGCGGCGATTGTATCGTCTGCAGCGCGGACGGCCTCGCAGAATGCCCGGATCAAACCTACATCTTTAACCCCACGCGACGACTCAACACCGCTGGAGACATCGACCGCGTAGGGGCGGACGGTCTGGATCGCCTGGCCGACGTTGTCCGGCGTCAAGCCGCCGGCAAGGATCACGGGTTTGGCCAAGTGCTCTTTGACCGCGGCGAGACCGGACCAATCGAAGGTGATACCGCTGCCGCCGGTCAGATCACCGGTTGGCGGGGTGTCTACCAGCAGCGCCTCAACACGCGGGTCGTGGTCCCAGGTGCTCGCTAGCCGTTGGAAGTGCTCGTCGAAGGGCAGGGCCTTCCACGCCGGGTAGCCGATCAGGTCGTCCAGATCATCGATGGACTCGTGGCCGTGCAGTTGGGCGACGTCCAGGCCCGCGCTCTGCATGATCTGCCGCATCGTTTGGCCTGGTTCGTCAACGAACAGACCCACAGACACCACCGAGTCAGGCAGCGATTCCGCAACAGTTTGAGCCTGTTTGATCGTGACGGAGCGCGGCGACTTCTCAACAAACACCAGGCCGATCGCGTCCGCCCCGGCATCGACAGCGGCTTGTGCGTGCTCGCGTTCCTTGATCCCGCAGATTTTGATGCGTGTGTGTTCCATCGTTGATTGAGCAGGACGGTTTGAATAGCCGCGACGCTACGCGTCGCAGGATAGGCATCCTAAGCTATACGTGATTCGCCAGCGACATGTAACGCCGCGGCGATGTGTCAAAGCAATCCGCTCATATCGGGATATTATCGTCGAAATCGAACGACGGGTCGTGCTCCGGCGGGCCGTTAATGCGTTCGAGGTTGGCGTATTGGAGGATCAGGGTCTTCCGGCCGTGCGTGTTGAAACGGACGGAGGCCCGGGTGATCGAGCCCATGGCCTGGACGTCGAGCACCTCGCCGATGCCGAACTGCGGGTGGCGGACCTTCGTGCCCTTCGGGAATAGCGACGCCTGCTTCGCCGCGGTCGAACGCAGTTCCCGGCCGACGAACGGATCACTCTCATCAAACCCATCGCTCTCCGGCTCGGCAAACTCAACCGCGTGCTCGGGCAACTCATCAAAGAACCGGCTGCGGATCGTAGACTGCGTCTGGCCGAAGATCGTCCGCGACTTGGCGTGCGTCAGGTACAGGTGCTCCTGCGCGCGGGTGATCCCGACGAAGGCGAGCCGTCGCTCTTCCTCGAGTTCGTTCTCGTCCGTGTTCGCCCGCTGGTGCGGCAGCAGCCCATCCTCGAAGCCGATCATCGCGACGGCGGGGAACTCGAGGCCCTTCGCAGCGTGCAGGGTCATCAGCGTAACCTGCCCCTGCTCGGAGTTGAGCCCGTCGATATCCGCGATCAGCGCGATGCGCTCGAGGAAAGCAAGAAGCTTGGCGTGCAGCGGTGCATCGGTCTCTCGGCCATCGCTATCAGCCTCGATCTCGACGATGTACTCCTGCTCGAACTGCTGCGCCGCGCTGACGAGCTCGCCGAGGTTGTCGAAGCGTGTGCCATCGGGGTCGGACTTGTCGTTGCGGTAGTGGTCTTCGAGGCCTGATTCACGCAAGACGCGTTCGACGAAGTAGCGTAGGCTGGTACGGCCTTGTGTGTCATCGACGCCGTCCCGCTCGACGGTCGCCTTCCAGCCCTGCAGGATCTTGTCGAATTTTGTGATCGCGTTTTGGGCACGGGTATTGAGGTTGGTCAGCGCCAGCGGGTTGGCGAGCACCGCATCGATCGCGGCACCCTCGGCGAGCGTGTAGGCCTGCATCGACTTGACCGTCGTTGCGCTGATGCCGCGGGCAGGGGTGTTGATGATGCGGAGCAGGTTGACCTCGTCCGCCGGGTTGGCGATCGCTCGCAGGTAAGCCACCGCGTCTTTCACTTCCTTGCGGTCGTAGAACGCCGTACCCCGCGCGATCTGGTACGGGACCCCGCCGTCGCGGAGCGCTTCTTCCATCACACGGGACAGCGAGTTCACCCGGTAGAAGACAGCCATATGCCCCCACGGGACGCCGGACTCGTCGTGCAGGCTGCGGAACCTGTCCGCGACCCACCGGGCCTCGCCGCGCTCGTCGTACTGCGTGACGACCTGCACCGCCTGGCCATCGGGGTTCTCGGTCCAGAGCTCCTTGTGCTTCCGCCCGCGGTTGTTGCGGATCAACGCGTCGGCGGCGTTCAAGATCTGCTTCGTCGAGCGGTAGTTCTGCTCGAGGCGCACGATCGTCGGGTCCGGGTAGTGGTCCTCGAACTCGAGGATGTTGCGGATATTCGCGCCGCGCCAGCCGTAGATCGACTGGTCCGGGTCGCCGGTCGCCATGATGTTCTTGTGCTCGGCGGCCAGCGCATTGGCGATCATAAACTGCGCGTGGTTGGTGTCCTGGTACTCGTCGATCAAGACATACTGGAACCGACTGCGTAGCTCCTCCAACGCATCGGGGTGCTTGCGCATCAGTTCGACGGTCTTGAGCATGAGGTCGTCGAAGTCCAGGGCGTGGTTTTTCTTGAGGATCGCGCTGTAGCGGGTGTAGGCCTTGGCGATCGTGCGGTCGTAGAAATTGTCCGCGTTGGTCGCGAACTGCTCGGGCCCGATGAGTTCGTTTTTTGCGTTGCTGATCGTGCCAAGCACGTTGGCGGGGGGGAAGTTCTTGGTGCTGATCTCGAGGTCCTCGAGCGCCTGCTTCATCGCACGCTTCTGGTCGGCGGTGTCGTAGATCGAGTAGCCCGGTGCGAGGCCCAGCTTCTCCGCGTACTGCCTCAGCAGCCTCGCGCAGAGGCTGTGGAAGGTACAGATCGTCACGGCTCTTGCTTGACGATCGGTCAGCAGGGTGCCGACGCGTTCGCGCATCTCCGCCGCGGCTTTGTTGGTAAACGTGATCGCCAGCACGTTCCAAGGGGCGACCCCGCAGCGCTGGATCAGGTGCGCGACCCGCCGGGTGATGACACGCGTCTTACCCGAGCCCGGCCCGGCCAGCACCAGCAGCGGCCCGTCGAGATGCACGACCGCCTCCTGTTGCGGCACGGTCAGCCCGCTTAGCAGCGGGTCCGTCGGTGTGACACCGTTCAAGTCTTCCGTGACGGGCTGGGGGTCCATCGACATCGTTGCAGTTTAGCAGGTGCGGCCTAATTTAAGGGCAGCCCGGTCTCGCTGACGCAAGGCCCCATCTGGTTCGCCAGCGCCAGGGTCTTACGTGTCTGCAAGAGCTGATGCTGCAGGTGCTGGTATCGCTCGAATACGCTGGGCTCGGCGAGGGACGCGTAGCGCTGCTCGCTGTCCCGCGAGATCGCGTGGCAGGCCAGATCGATGATGACCGGCGTGGAGAGGTCCGGGCTCAACCAGCTGCGGATGTTTCGGATGCTCGCCAGCTGATCCAGGTGCTCATCCTGAAGCAAAGCATCCAGCGTCTGACGCTGCTCTTCGAGATCCAGTTCCATCACGCTGGGCTCGGTCGGCTGGAGGATGGCGCTGCGGTAGCCGGCTTCGTTGAGGTCTTGCTCCTCCTTCACGGCCGCGCGAGCGATGCCTTGGAGCAGCATATTGTACCGGCCGTCGTACAACCGTTCATGATGCACGATGTAGCCGACGCACACGACAGGCCGGATCGGCGGCGTGCCCTCGTAGTCGTGCTGGTAGGCATCGCCATCGAACGTCGCCATCGCAATCAGACCGTCTGAGTCAAGCGCATCCTTGGTCATCGCCCGGTAGCGCTGCTCGAAGATGTGCAGCGGCACCGTCGCGTGCGGCAAAAGGATACAGCTCGCCAGCGGGAACAGGCGGATCGGCTTGCTGAAATCGACGGTCAAAGTGTGCGGCATCAAATGGCTGGTTTCTCTATGCAGGACATGTCCGCCCTCCAAGAATAGTAGGCATGTGACACCGTTTTTTCTCTTAAATCCCGCTGCCCAGATCGGCTTCTGGCGAAGGTTTCTGGGCGTTTCGCCGGGCTTTAAGCTTGGGCGTGGGCAGGTCGGCCACGACCGTGTGGTCGGGTGGGACAGAGGTCGTTACAAAGACCGAGCCAGCGATCGTCGAGCGTGCCCCGATGACGGTGTCCCCGCCGAGGATCGTCGCGCCTGCGTAGATCGTAACGTCGTCCTCGATGGTGGGGTGGCGTTTCCGGCCGCGCCAGGACTGCCCGCCCTTGGTAGACAACGCGCCGAGGGTGACGCCCTGGTAGACCTTGACCCGGTCCCCGATGACGCAGGTCTCGCCGATGACGACGCCGGTCGCGTGGTCGATAAAGAAGGACTCGCCGATGGTCGCCCCGGGGTGGATATCGACGCCCGTCTCGTTGTGGGCGTACTCGGACATAATGCGCGGCAGCATCGGTACGCCGAGCGTGAAGAGCTTGTGCGCGACGCGGTGTGTGAAGATCGCGTCGATGCCGGGGTAGCAGAAGACGGCCTCATCCGTACCCTTCGCAGCGGGGTCGCCATCGAACGCGGCCTGCACGTCTAGCGAGATCGCGTGCCGCAGGTCCGGCAGGTAAGCCAGCATCGCGTCTGTCTTTTCTCGAGCAACAACATCGCAATCGATGTGATGCTGGTTGCAATCATCGCCCCGTTCAGTGCCTTGGAATTTCTCGTTCTGCCCATAGCGTAGGGACTGGCGGACTTGGTCGTAAAGGGCTTCGTCGACTTGGGCGAGCAGTTCGCCGATGTGGAATCGCACATTGTCCGAGGTGATCCGCCGGTGATCGAAGAAGCCCGGGAAGACGATCTTTCGGAGCAACTCGATCATACGGATCGCCTCGTCCCGGCTGGGCAGGAAGGTGGCGTCGATATGCTGGGTGCGCGGGTCCCTTGGGTAGGACGCCATCAGGGCGTCGACGACATCACTGAGCTTGGTCGAACGCGTCAGATCGGGTTGTGGGTCGGGGGCTGCAGACATTGCAGGCATTTTAACCGTGCATGAAGCCCGTGTACGACGCACGTCGGCTTCTGGAGATTCCAAAGAAAAACCCACTCGTTGAGTGGGTTTCTGGCTGCACGGTTTCGGGAGGCCGTAAGGCGGATGTCCCGAACCCCAATTCGAGGTGGGTGCGTCGCCGGGTCGTCCGGGCCTTCCACTCGGTGGAGGCATGGCCGTCGCGCCCGATACCCGCTCCCTTGGGGATCGACAGGTTCAGAAGCATTTGGCCTTAGGACCGGCCTCTCGAAACCTGTGCAGCCGACTTCATTACTTCGTCCATTCTACCCCGCCAACATGAGCGGGCCAATCTTTTCGCGTCATCATTATTGGTTGCGGCGTTTACTCCGCGCCGTTGAAGGCTTGCGGGATGACCAGTTCCATGCCCACCTTGAGCGCGTCGGGTCGTGGCCCGATCAGGTTGCGGTTGCGGGCGTAGATGAGGTCCCACTTCTCCGCTTCACCGTAAAAGCGTTGGGCGATCCTGGAGAGGTTGTCGCCTGGGCGAACGGTGTAGTTCTGGTCTTTGCCGGGAGCGGGCGGCAGAACCTCTTCGCGTTCACGTACCGGCGTTTCGCGGTTAGGCAGCACGATGGTCTGGCCGACTTGCAGCCGCTTGGGGTCGACAGAGGGGTTGGCCTGTGCGATGTCGAACCAAGCGCGCTCTTCGCCGTAAAACTTTTCCGCGATCGAGGCAAAGGTCTCTCCCGCTTCGACGGTGTAGGTCCTGGGGATCGTGCCGGGGTCTGGCGGGATTGGACGAGTTGGAGGCTCGGTTTCAGGTTCTAAAGCCGGCTCGCGTGTTTCTTCTACAGGGCCTGCCGTTTCCTCGCCCGGGGCGGGGCGGGGCTCTTCAACCGGTTCGGCGGCCTCTTCCGCGGGCGTCTCACTGTCCTCAGTCACCGTATCAGCTGAGGATTCCGGCGCGGGCCGGACCAGGTCGGTTGGTGGATCGGCGCTGGCCAGGGTTTCATCGGTTAGCGATTCGATAACCGGTGCTTCGGGCAGGTCGTTTAGTGTCTCCCCAATGGTCTCTTCCCGAGCGGCCGGGCTCTCACCTGCTCCCCCGCTGGGCAGCAGGTTTTCAAGGCCGGGGCGCCTGTCCTCATCGGGTTGAGCCTCGGGCTCTACCAAAGGCCTTCGCGTAGGTTCGATCGGCGGCTCAATCGCGGGTTCTGGCTGGCCGGCCGCATCTGCCAACTCGATCGTGGGCGGCTGCGTCTCGCTGGGCTCATCACCCGCCGAGAGCACAACAAAGCCAACGACAACGGCAAAGAGCACGAAGACCCCAAGCAACACAATTTTGTAAGACGCGTTCATGGTCCGGCTCCTTGCCTGTCTAGCGTATCTTAACCGCATTAAGGGCTCGGGCGAAACCCGCAGTGGATGCTGCACCGGGGTGTTGCAACGCTTGACACTTCACGCTGCTGCGGCTAATTTCCGTGGATTCAACCCTTTATGGAGTGTGCCGGATGGCAAATCAGGAATCACGCCTGGTGATTGAGCAGGACGGTGAAGTCACGCGTGTGGGCTTTCTCGACCGCAATATCCTCGAAGAGGCCAGCATCCAGCAGATCGGGGACGAGA
>JBCDKD010000109.1:0-11899 GCA_039024275.1 Planctomycetota bacterium
GACGGCCGAGCCACCGATGCGGCCGATGCCCAGGCCGGCTCCGAGGATGATCAGGCCAAGGCCGATGCCCTTGCCCCAGTTGGGCATCTCGACAGCGGCGGGCGCATCCTGCGCGAACGCGGGGCCTGCAATCAAGAAGGCAAAAACGGTGAGTGCCATCAGGCAGAAGAGCTTACGCATCGGGAACAATCTCCAGTTAGGAAGTTGAGGTTTCAAAAGTCCAAATCAAGCGGCGGCAGGGGCTCCGTGCCCCTCCGCTTCGTGTTCGTGCTCGTCGTGGTGGTCATGGCTCACCGCGGTCATCGCGATAAACAGGGTCGTCAGGAAGGTAAAGATGAACGCCTGCAGGAACGCGACGAAGATTTCGAGCAGGAAGATGCCCACGCTAAGGATCACCATCGGCACCCCGACGGCGTACGCACTCGCGGCCCCCAGAGCATCCGCTGCCTGGAAGATCAAATCGATGAGGACGTACAGCACCAGGTGCCCAGCGAACATGGTGCCGAACAAACGCAGCGCAAGCACGCCGGCCTTGATGAACAAACCAAGCCACTCGATGAAGAACACCATGATCCCGATGGGCAGCAAGCCCTTATCGTCCCAACCCAAAGGGTTGAAGTGGTTGACAAAGTGCTTGGCCCCGGTTTCCTTAACCCCGATATAGATGATCGCGACGAACGAAACGAGCGCCAGCGGGACATTCACCGCCAGGTTGCTCGTCGCCGTGCCACCAAAGAACTTCATCCCGTACGAGCCCTCGATGCCGAGGAACGGCAGCGTCACCAACTGCAGGATGTACGGGATCGGGATCAGTCCGAGCAGGTTGCACGTCAGCGTGACGAAGAAGATCGTCCAGATGTACGGGATGTACTTGTCCGTCAGGTGCTTGAGCTGCGGCTTGGCGACAAAGAGGTAGATGAACTCGCAGAGGGTCTCGATGAGCTGGGCGAACCGGCCGCGGGTCACAAAGTCGGCGGCCTGGGTCTTACCGACCGGGTTGATCTTGCCGGCCATCCACTTGGCGAGCACCGCGACGATGATCACAGCGACCAGCAGCATGACCAGGTGGTTGCTGATCGGGATGCCGCCGGGCAACTCGATGTACTGCGGCAGCACCTTTTCAAGCGGGGTTTTACCGGCGGCGATCAGGGGGGTCATCGGGCTTCGCTATCACTTTCTGCGGGTCTTGACCGCGTCTCGGGGCGGTCAGAGGAAGCGAAACGATACAGCAAAATCGTCTCCGTCGCCATCAGCACCAGGTATCCGAACAGCGCGGCGAACAGCACGGGCCTCTGTTCAAACCCAAGCCCAAGCACCGCCAATCCAACACCCGCCCCGGTGACCACCAAGCGGATCATCAGGCCCAGCGTCGGGATCGCCGTCACCGCGGTGTGGGGCCCGGCTATCAACGCGATCAACCCCCACGCCACCAGCCCCCCCGCCGACGACGCGACCGCGCCAACCAGCGATGCCAGCGCTACTTGCGGACCACCGACCAGCCAGCCAACGCCAAACGAAAGCCCGATACAAACCACACAAGCACCGACGATGTAGGCCAGGCTCTTGCCGTGCGATGCCGAAGCGGCTGCAACGGGTTGTGGAGAAGTCGTCTCGTCCATCAGTCCGGCCTGTTTTTCACCACCCTGAGCAGCGTGACCGTCACCAGGGCGAGGGCGAGGAAAGTCCCGATCAGCACAAACGTCGGCGATGTTTCGAAGCGGCTGTCGGCCCACAGGCCCAGCAGCACGGGGACCAGCACCTCCCCAGCCAGCTCACTGCCCAGTGCGATGTGTTTCAGCCGGCTGCTTGAGAGTGGGCTACTTGGCTCTGGCATCGCGGGCTCCATCGCAAGCCAACCCGGGAGCGCACGGCTACTCCAGCGCCGCCGCGCCGGCGATGATCTCGCTCAGCTCGGTCGTGATCGCGGCCTGGCGGGCGCGGTTAAACTGCCGCTTGAGTGTCTTGCCGACCTTGCCGGCCGCGTCCGTCGCCGCCTTCATCGCGACCATGCGGGCGAGCTGTTCGCTGACCGCGGCCTCGTTAAACGCCTGATACAGCGACGACTTCACGGTGATGGGCAGCAGCTCGCCGAGCAGGTCTTCCGCACTAGGGGAAAACTCATAGTTGGTATCGGGGCCGGCCGCACCTGCGGGTGCTTCGTCCGTCTTCGGGGGCTCAAGCGGCAGCAGCGTCATGACCTCGGGGGTCTGCTTACTCATCGAGACGAACCGCATGTAAGCCACACGCACCGCGTCGTACTCGCCCGCGATGAAGTCGTCCATGTACCGCTGAGCCAGCGCCTGGACGTCGTCGTAGTCCGGGGTGTCGCCGATGTGGGCGTGGAACGTGTCCAGCTCCAGCCGGGAGAACTTGAGCAGCGCGACGCCCTTCTTGCCGACGACCTCGGTCGTGATGTTCTCAGACCCTCTGTCGCGGATGTGCTGGATCGCGGGGCG
The DNA here is from genome assembly GCA_039024275.1 of Planctomycetota bacterium. Taxonomy (GTDB): domain Bacteria; phylum Planctomycetota; class Phycisphaerae; order Phycisphaerales; family Phycisphaeraceae; genus JAHQVV01. Next base: position 2,457 of record JBCDKD010000109.1, read on the forward strand.
CATCACGTTGGCGTTGTACGAGCCGCAGAAGCCGCGGCTGGCCGAGAGGATCAGGATCAGTTCCTTGCCCGAGGGCGAACTCGGCGGCGTCGCGAGCGGCAGGTTGACATCCTCGCCGCCCAGCGACGAAGCGACCTCGCCGACGACTTCGGACACCTTGCGGGTGTAGGCCTGCGCCTCGGTCGCACGTTTCTGCAGCTTCTGGAACCGGGCGGAGGCGATCAGCTGCATCGTCTTGGTGATGCGCTGGATGTTACCGACGGCCTTGATACGTCCCTTGATTTCTCGGATGTTCGCTGGCATAAGAGGGGCATGATACCCGGTCTGGCCAACGAAGCAACGCGATCGGGTGATCGCGGCAACCACAGATGCACACGGATGGAAACAGATATTTTTTACGAAGGCAGGAAGTGGAAAAACCAGGAGGAAACCGGTATTAAAAAAAACCAATCGATTTGGGTATCTAACTAGATTCCTGCCTTGCTTAGTTGGCCTTGATCCGAGTCCATGCGTGCGCATCTGTGGTTCCAAAACCGCGAATACAAAAGCCGCCCCGTGCTTGCCAGAAGCGGCACAGAGCGGCTGGTAAAAAACAATCAACGCGCGGGGTTGGGCTTAGTACCGGTAGCCGGTATCGACCCAGACCCGCTCGTAGTAGCCGGCCCGGACGGTAACCCGGTAAGCCCGGCCGCAGCTGTCGTAGCGGGTCTCATAGACGGGGCTGTGGTAGACCCGCTTCCAGTAGCCGGTCGGCTTAGGCTGCGGTTTGTGGTAGACCACCGTCTTGTTGCACGAGCTGTAGTGCCGCGGCTGGTGGTAGTCGTAGTGACGACCCGAGCCGACGCTGACCGAGAACCGGAAGTTGTCGTTTTTATACGACACTTTGGACCGGCTGTGCCCGTAGCTGCGGCAGTTGTAGTTGCGGTGGCCCCAGTGGCCGTGCGAGTAGTTGCGGCTGTGGTAGGACACATGGGAACGGTGGTGGCCCCGGTCATAAGACCAGTTGTGGCCACGGTCGTAACCACGGCTCTTGCACGACCCCGCGTACGCGTCGCCGGCCGGGGCCAGGCCCAGACCAACCACCGCGAGGAACAAGGCAAACACTTGCAATCGTTTCGAACTCAACATGGTGCACTCCTTTGGAGAGAAATGGATGAGCGGAGTTTCGCGTCACGAGGCCTCGGGTGACACGGCGCGCCAGGCACGCCGCCCGGCTCCCAACGCGGGGCAGGCCGCTCCACTCGGAACCGTTGCCCGCCACACCGCAATGACGCGATTGTAGCGGCACCGCTTACCCATGCAAGACTATTTTCCTTGTTTTATAAGGAAATATGGGCTATGGCGTGCGATATCACAATAATACGGGTACGTATTATTACGTGTTTTAGAAAATAACGTACACGTAGTTTTTAAAAAACGCCGTATAGAGAGAAGCCCACGCTCTAACAGCGTGGGCTTGAAACAACCATCAAAACCGTCTGGTCACCGGCCTCGGCGGCGGAACTTCGCCCCGATCCCGCGCTTGGGCATCGTCTTCGGGATCTTGCCGTCCGGGAACATGGCCTTGAGCTCCTCATCGCTCATGCCCGACGCCTCGTGGTCCGGCTTGACGACGCGGTCGGCAGTCGTGGACTTGCCCTCCATCACCTTTTTCAGCCCCGCGCGCTCCTCCTGTACATCCTTTGGCACCGGGCCGGGCTTGAAGTCCGGGTAGTGCTTCTGCTCGATGAGCACGCCGACAAGCTTCTCGATATCGCTGAGCATCTGCCCTTGATCGGGCGAGACGAACGACCAGGCCGTTCCCCGGCGACCGGCCCGCGCGGTGCGCCCGATCCGGTGCACGTACACCTCAGGGTCCTCGGGCAGGTCGTAGTTGATCACGTGCGTGATGTGCTCGACGTCCAGCCCGCGGGCCGCAAGGTCCGACGCGATCAGCACATCCAGCTTGTTGTCCCGCATCTGCTGCATCACGCGGTTACGCTTGCTCTGGTGCAGGTCGCCGTGGATCTCACGCACGTTGATGTTCTTCTGCTTCAGGTACTGCGCGACCTTCCGTACCGTCATCTTCGTCCGGCAGAACACCACCGTCGTTGCCGGCTCCTCGTGTGTCAGCAGGTGCAGCAAGAGCTGCTTCTTGTCCCAACGCTCGACCGGGAGGTGCAGTTGGTCGACCATCGATACGGTTAACGCCGCGCCCACGGTCGTGATCTTCGTAGCATCCTCGTGCATGAACGCGCGGGCTAGGGACTCGATCTCCTTGTCCATCGTCGCCGACACGAAGATCGTCTGGTGACTGCCGCGCATCTTCGAGAGGATCTTCTTGATGTCGTCGCGGAAGCCGATATCGAGCATCCGGTCGACCTCGTCGAGCACGACGTAGCGGATGTTGGCGAAATTGATCATGCCCCGGCCGTGCAGGTCCATCACCCGGCCGGGCGTGCCGACCATGATGTGCCCGCCCTTGTCCATGGAGTCTTTCTGGTCGCGCATCGACTCGCCGCCGATGATCGAGGTCACCTTGATCTCGGTGCCCTGCGCAAGGTCCTGGATCTCCTTGGCGATCTGGTTGGCCAGCTCACGCGTCGGCGCGAGGATCAGGGCCTGGCCCTTGATCTTTGGGTCCGCGTTGTGGAGGATCGGGAGCGTGAACGCGGCGGTTTTGCCCGTGCCCGTCTTCGCCTGGCCGATCACGTCCGTGCCCTCGAGGGCGACCGGGATGAGCTCGGCCTGGATGTCGGTAGGGTGCACAAAGCCGTAGGATTTGATGCCGGCCAGGACGTCCTCGCGCAGGCCGAGATCGTCGAAAGTGATGTCCGTTCGGAGCGTATCTGACATAAATCGTGTTCGCTTAGGCCGATAGAAACGTGGATCGGCGGGGGTTTCGCGGCAATAGTGGCAAGGCAGGCCGGTCAGGGCCGATGTCTTACCGGTGCCCCGGCAATCGTGCCGAGGCCTGGCCGCTTCGTTTCCCCTAAGCGACCTCCGACAGCCAAACTATAGAAGGAGTACGCTGGTGATACAAATGTCCAGCCCACTCTCGATCTCCAAACCCGTCAAGCTCGACGCCCCGGGCCTGGGTGAACTCAGCTGGCTCGAGGTCGACCTCCGCAAGATCGACCAGAACCTCCTCGCGATCCGCGAAGCCGTCGATCACGCCTCGACCGTCGACGCGCACGGCCGGCCGCTCCCGCCCGCCGAGCAGGCCCGCACCATGCTCTGCGCGGTCGTCAAGAAAGACGCCTACGGCCTGGGCTCGGTCCAGATCGCCCACCGCCTGGTCAAGCAGGGCGTCGATATGCTCGCCGTCTATAGCCCGGACGAGGCGGAGCACCTCATCAGCAACGCGGTTACCGCGCCGATCCTCGTGCTCATGCCGATGCGCGAGCTCAACCGGACCGACGGGCTGTACCGACACGCCGTGGCCGAGAAGCTGCACCTCTCGATCCACGACACCCGCCAGCTCGCAGAGCTCAACACGGTCGGCCAGCAGTTGGGCATCAAGCTGCCCTGCCACCTGTACATCGACACAGGCATGTCGAGGTCGGGCCTGACGCCGCAGCAGGCGCTCGACGTGCTCCGCGCGACCGACTCGCATAAGTACGTCCGTATCGCGGGGGTCTTCACCCACTTCGCCTCCAGCGAAGAAAACCCCGAGTTCACGTTCCAGCAGCTCGACCAGTTCAACGAGACGATCCAGGAAGCAGGCCCCGCCCTGCCGCCCGACGCGATCCGCCACGCGGCAAATACCAAATCACTCCTGCGAAGCGGGACCACGCACCTCGACATGGTCCGCTTCGGCATCGGGCTCTACGGCTTCGGCGGCGTCCCCGACGAACCCGGCCCCGGGCCCTGGCTCAGCCACCTGCCCGAACTCCAGCCCGCCGTCCGCTGGTGCTCGCGCATCATCCATGTCCGGCACTACAAGAAACGCACCCCCGTTTCCTACGGCAGCACCCACAAGCTCAAACGCGAGTCCGTCCTCGGCATCGTCCCCGTCGGCCACGGCGACGGCTACCCCGTCGCCCTCTCCAACAAAGCCGAGGTCCGCATCCACCCGAAAGACCGCAGCAAGCCCGTCACCAACTGCAAGGTACTGGGCACGGTCAGCATGGACCAGATCGTCGTCGATCTGACCGACCTCTGCGACAACGTCAAGGGCGACAACAGCTTCCTCCTCGATGCGTGGGCCGAGATCTACAGCCCCGAACGCCGCGCCCCGAACGCGTTGCCAAACCTCGCATCGATCGCTAAGACGAATGTGTACGAACTCCTCTGTCGTCTGTCGCCGGGGATTCCACGGCGGTACATCTACTAAACCGTTTCACAGCGGCGTAGCGGGTGAGGTGCAGTATCCCGTGCGTCCGGTGTATCACGATTAGCATGGGACGCTACGTGTCACCCGTTACACCGTTCGATATAGACTGTTTCCATCCCCTTACCGTGGTGGCGGACGGTCCCTGCGTGGCGGCGGCCCATCGCGGTGCGGCGGTCCCCGCCGATCGTCGTCCCGACCGGACGGGCCGCTGCGCTCACCGCCGCCGTTTCGGCTGCCACGCCGACGCTCGAAGCTCTCGTCCGGCGTACCGCGGAACGCACGCGGGATCATCGGGAAGCCCTCCGTCATCACGTAGTAGTACGTCCCGTCCGGGTACTCGGGCGTCACGCCCGTTCGGCCGTTGCATTCATCCAGATCGCCAAGCCCCTCGACGTACTCGAAGTCCTGGTTGTACGTGCCGTCGTGCTTGCCGCCAGGCGCATCATCACCGCCCGGACGCGTGCCCTTCTTAAGGCGGAAGCTCGGCTCCATCTTACGCAGCTTGCTTGATGCATTGTCGGCGTCGTCGTAGGCGTACTCCGAGTAGACCGGGAACCCATCCGCCGCGTAGCCGACGAGTGTCATCTGGGCCTTGCCTTGCTTTTTCTGCTGGATCGCCACGAGCCCGTGGGGGATGCCGTGGTAGTGGTAGGCGCCGCTGGGCTGGACGTGGGCATTGCTCGAGTCGATGCCGAGGTTGATCTTGCCGGACAGGGCGTCGTAGTTCCAGGTGTTCTTGTTGTTGTGCGCGCCGCGCACCTGGGTTCGGCCGTTCTTGGACCAGACCTCCGCCGTACCGGGGTCGAAGGGCACGCCGTTGAGCGCGACGCCGAAGGGCTGGCCGTAGACGCTCGTGGTCTTATCCGCCACTTTCGGGTTCGCGGGGACCTGATAGCGGTAGCTCTGCTCGCGGATCGCGTTGGGGTTGCCACGGGTCGGGAAGCTGCCGGTCTTGTGGGCCGGGATGCCGTTGGAGGTGATGTGGCGTTTGCCGTCCTTGACCACAATCGAGACCTCGTTCTGCATCTTCGCGAACGCAGCGACGTAGAAAACTTGTTCATCCTTGAGTGGCGCAGCGTCATGCCCGGGGTGAGCAAAAAGAGGCGCGGCGGCCAGGCAGGTTACGACCAAACAAGCGATTCCACGCATAAATGATTCCTTTTCAAGACGAATCGGTGGTCTGAAGGTGCGAACGCACAACCTCCGTATCTCATTGCAATTCTGCTCGTCAGTCCTTCTCCAATGCCTTGATCCGCTTGGTCGCATCAGCCAAAGCGTCCATGCCTGCCAGATGAGCATCGATCGAAGAAGTCGCCTGTTCACCGGTGGTGGATGGCCGTACCAGCATCGCGGTGACGACGTGGTCGGTCATGAAGCCAAGCGGTTCTGCATAGGGCTCATCAAAGAGCGAGTCGTAGACCTCGATCATGTCCTCGTCCAGCGTGCGTGTCGCGACGACCCAGTGCAGGCTGCGGTTCTCGCGACGCTTGATCAGCAGGACCGCCGGGTGCCCGGTGTCCAGGTGCTCCCGCATCTCGTCCCAACCGGCCTCGGCGTAGTCAGTGGGCAGGTTGATGATGAAGAAATCCTGCGCGAGCACCATGTACATGTCCGGGTGCAGCGCGCCGGTTGAATCAGACACATAAAACACAGCCTTGGTATCAACGCCCAGCCGCCAACGGATGCGCTCGGCCTCGGGGTCGAGGCCGTAGGCTTTATAAACCGTGCTAAGCGAGTGCACGCCGCAGGTGAAGCCCTCGGTCTGTTCTTCGAGCGCGAACCTTACCGGCATTGCGGCCGGCCGCTCGTCGGTGTGTACGATGAACCAGGTGCGGGTGATGATGACAATCGGTGTAATCGACAGGATAGCGAGCACGATGATGACCGCGGTCCAGGTTTTGTGCCGCCAGGACCAGCTGAGCGCGCGACTCGGGATAGTTTTGATTCGTCGGACCATCACGTTGACCTGTGTAGCGGGTAACGCGGCGCGTCGCCCGCTACACCGCAAGGATTCATGTTGTCACGGTTTCGATTTTTTTCGCATAGTCCTGCAAGGCATGCACATCCCAGACGCCCTGCCTGATCGCACGCATCGCGTGGGCCGCGGCGACGCCGCCTGTTGCGGTGGTGATCATCGGGACACCGAAGCGAACCGCCGTCGCGCGCAGCTTGCCCTCATCCGTGCCCGCGCCTTTGCGGGTCGGGGTGTTGATGATCATGGCGATCTCGTTGTTCTTGATGAGATCGATCGCGTTGGGCCTGCCCTCTTTGATCTTGTTGAGCCGGGTGGAGGCGATGCCGTGCTCCTTGAGGTGCTTGTGCGTGCCGTCGGTGGCGCAGAGCTCGTAGCCCAGCTCGGTCAGCTCGCTGGCAATGCCCACCGCATGGTTCTTGTCGTTCTTGCGGAAGCTGATGAAGACCTTGCCTTCGGTCGGCAGCACCTGCCCCGCACCCATCTGCGCCTTGGCGAAGGCGATGCCGAAGTCCGCGTCCGCGCCCATCACCTCGCCGGTCGAGCGCATCTCCGGCCCGAGCACCACATCGACGCCAGGGAACTTGCTGAACGGGAAAACGGATTCCTTGACCGACGTGTGGGTGGGGATGACTTCTTCGATCACGCCGAGCTCGCTGAGTTGCTGTCCGGCCATGACTTTTGCCGCGAGCTTGGCCCACTGCACGCCGGTCGCCTTGCCGACAAACGGCACGGTCCGCGAGGCGCGGGGGTTAACCTCGATGACATAGATCTCGTAGCCATTGCCATCCTGCGCGTGGCGGATCGCCCACTGCACGTTCATCAGGCCGCGGACATCGAGCGCCCTGGCCATCGCGCGCGACCTGTCCTTGAGTTCCGCAATGACATCGGCGGGCAGCGAGTAAGGCGGGATCGAGCAGGCCGAGTCGCCAGAATGGATGCCGGCCTCTTCGATGTGCTCCAGCACGCCACACACGATCGCCCGCTGGTCGTCGCTTGCCGAGCCACCCGGCGTGACGGGCCCGTAGTCGGCAATGACATCAATGTCGCACTCCGTGGCTTCCGCGAGGAACTTATCGATCAGGATCGGCTGGCCCTCTAAATCACTGGCGCCGATCGCGATGACCATGTACTTGCGGAGCTGCTCGTCGTCGAAGACCGTCTCCATCGCCCGGCCGCCGAGCACGAAGGACGGGCGGACCAGCACGGGGTAGCCGATCTCGTTGGCGATCTCAACGGCCTGATCGACGTCGTACGCGATGCCGTTGGCGGGCTGCCGGACGTTGAGCTCATCGCAGAGCGCCTTGAACTTGTCGCGGTCTTCGGTGAGATCGATCGAGTCGACGCTGGTGCCGATGATCGGCACGCCCGCGGCGCGTAGGCCGTTCGCGAGGTTGAGTGGGGTCTGGCCGCCGAACTGAACGATGACGCCGTGGACGTGGCCTGAAGAACTTGCGTCCTTGAGCCAAACCGCAGCATCATCTAACCGTTGCTTACCAATCTTTGGTAATACGAAATCGATATCTGATTGGTCATCAACACGAATTAGCTCAAATGTTGGCGAGCAGGGCTGCAACGCATTAAAGCCCATTGTCCAAAGATCATTACTTCGATCCAAGAAGTAATAAATATTGCACGTCTTGCTTGGATCTGCAGGAGATAAAAGCTGCCAAACAATTGCAAGTGGCCCTGTATTTTTCTTATGGATCTCTGCTTTAACTGCGGACGAAACTTCCCGAGGTACAGAAAACTCTAGATTTGTGAGATTGATACCAGTAGTCGTAATCGGTTTTGGATTTTCACTCGCACCCGTAAAATCACGGACTAGATCGTTACTTCCGAAGGGTTTCCCGTTCAGCCGCTCGCAGAGGTTGAGCACATCCTCCATCGTCAACGGCTCGAAGAACAGCAGGTCGCTCGTGTCGTAGTCGGTCGAGACCGTCTCTGGGTTCGAGTTGACCATCACCGCTTCGTAGCCGAGCTCCTTCGCAGCGAAAGCGGCCTGCACGCAGCAGTAGTCGAACTCGATCCCCTGGCCGATGCGGTTGGGCCCGCCGCCGAGGATGACGATCTTCTTCTTGTCGCTGACGCGGATCTCGTCGTCGAGGATCTCTTCGCCGTTCATCGTGAAAGGCGTCTCGTAGGTCGAGTAGTAGTAAGGCGTCGCCGCCTCGAACTCGGCGGCGCAGGTATCGACCAGCTTGTAGACCGGCTCGATGCCGAGCTTCTTACGATGCTTGCGCACGGCCATAATGTTTGTCGTTGTGATCGCGCCGAGGAACAGGTTCGCCAGCTGGGGATCGGAGTAGCCGAGCTGCTTGGCCGCGAATAACAGGTCACGCGGGCAGTCCTCTAGCGACCCGACGGCCTCGAGCTTGGCCTCGAAGTCGACGAGCTGCTTGAGCTGATCCAGGAACCACGGGTCGATCTTTGTCGCCTGGAAGACCTCGTCGATCGTCCAGCCCATCTTGAAGGCGTAGCGCACGTAGTACATCCGGCCCTGGCTCGGCACACGGAGCTTGCGCTCCAGGCGGTCGGCATCGATCGGCCACTGCACGCGCGAGCCGTCCGCCAACTCGACACCGCGGATATTCTGCAGGTACTTGTCGTTCTGGTCCAGGCCCAGCCCGAAGCGCTTGACCTCCATCGAGCGGATGCCCTTCTGAAGCGACTCCTTGAACGTCCGACCGATGGACATCGCCTCGCCGACCGACTTCATCTGCGTTGTCAGTGTCTCGTCCGCCTCGGGGAACTTCTCGAACGTCCAGCGCGGCAGCTTCGTCACGACGTAGTCGATCGAGGGCTCGAAGCAGGCAACTGTTTTGCCCGTGATGTCGTTGGGTAGCTCGTCGAGCGTGTAGCCAACCGCAAGCTTCGCCGCGATCTTTGCGATCGGGAAGCCGGTCGCTTTCGACGCGAGCGCCGACGAGCGCGAGACGCGGGGGTTCATCTCGACGACGACCATCTCACCGTCGTCGGGGTTGATCGCGAACTGGCAGTTGGACCCGCCAGTTTCGACACCGATGGCCCGGAGGATCGCCAGCGACGCGTCGCGCATGCGCTGGTACTCCTTGTCCGTCAGCGTCTGGGCGGGGGCGACCGTAATCGAGTCGCCGGTGTGGACGCCCATCGGGTCGAGGTTTTCGATCGCGCAGA
>JBCDKD010000110.1:0-11492 GCA_039024275.1 Planctomycetota bacterium
AAGTGGCCACTACATCGCTTCGCTGGCCGAGGTGTCGAACAACACGGACCCGAGCGTGGACAACACGACGGACCAGAAGCTGTACGCGTTGCAGGACCAGCAGTACAACGTGCTGGCGTTGGCGGACGCGACGGGCGCGGTCGTGGAGCGTTATGAGTACACGCTGTACGGTAAGCGTGAGGTGCACAACGCGCAGTACGCGGTGATCGGTCAGAGCGCATACGGGGTGCGGTTCGGGTTCCAGGGGCTGTACCACGACGTGGAGTCTCGGCTGGTCTACAACCGGACCCGGATGCTGGACCCGGTGACGGGGCGGTTCATCAGCCGTGATATCCGCGGGGGCCTGTACCCGGACGGGATGAACACGTATGTGGCGTACCACGTGCTGTTAGGCCTACTGGATCCATTTGGATTGATGACACAAGAGGAGTTTGACGAAGTTCAGCGCAGGCTCCATCAGATCAATCAAGACCCCTACATCTGTGTGCGGGGTGGATTTGAGACGGTGCAATGGGGCGGCCCCAGTGGGGTAGGCTTCGGAGAAACCACAGTCGAAGCATTAATGGAGTCATGGAATGATTTCAAAGGCACGGCTAATATAGTTGCTGATTTTGCTCCTGGCCTGGGTAATGCAAAAGGCGTTCAAGAGGCGGGTACAGGCAGAAACCTTGTGACGGGTGAGGTTTTGACCGCGGGTGACCGTATTACCGCTGTCGTAGCGATCTTTGCTGGTCCAATTGCTAAGGCTGGCCAGAAGATATTTAAGGGCGGGCAGTGGCTGATCAAATGGCTTAGGAAGTCGGATGATTGTCCGACGCCGAAAGTTCCAGGCCCAGGCACATTGACTCCTACTGAGTTAGATGAGTTGCAGAAAATTGCTGATAAGTATGAAACGCAAATTGATGTTGTTGGTAGTAGAGCGGCTGGTGATGGGCGTAACATTGATAATCTTGACTTACCAGTAGGTAAAGCAGATGAGGGTTTGACAAGAAGTGATATTGATACTCGAATTGACACAAGCCATCCTCAGGCAGATGAAATTATCGAAGAGGTCAATAATGTTGGTGGTGGAGCTGGAAATGCAAGTACGAAACACAGTACTGTTGATAGGCCAACATATGATCCAAAGATTGAAATTAAACCTAAAAAGGAATAATGATATGGCACTTTCGATATGTTATCTAGAGGCACCTAACAGTGTTGCTGATTGGACGAAAAAATGCTTGTATATCGATCAAGAATTTTATGAGTTACTTTATACATACTTTAGTGAGATAAGTGTTAACTCTAAACTCAGAGATATGGTTACTATCAGTTACGACCAAGAGCTTGTTATTGATTGGGATGATCTCAAAGATACACTTGATGACTTAAACAGAATCAAAGAGAAGAGAGCAATTATGCACCCACAAGTCGATCTTTTATCTAAAGTTTTGAATCAAGCTATCGCTAGAAAATCTAAACTAGCTGTTTCCGGTGATATGTATCCAGATTTATCACAGCGAAAATAATGTTATGGGAGGAAAAGAAACTATGAGAAACAATGCAGCCGGGTAAAAAAGGACAGAAAAAAGGGACAATCCGGCTCTGGAAGGGGAGGGAAAAAGGGGATAGTCCGGCTCTGTTACGACCCTCTCAATGTTCGGCGCACGTCAGGGTCGTTGCGCTCTTCGGCTTCATCGGTTACATCAAACATGAAAAAGGGACAGTCCCTATTAACTGAGGCACACTGCCCGCTCCCGTAGGGTCCAAAAAACTGCCGACGATGAGTAAACCTGATTTTGCTGACTGAATCAGCGAAAACGAATCGCTCTGCTCTTCAAAATGTGAAGATTGCCGGACGATGTTGAGGCGATTTCGTCGCCGATCCATGCGACAGCCAGGACTAGCAGGCTCTGGGTTGTCGGTATCGAGACTGGATCAAGCCGCTTTGCGGTGGTAGTGCTTGAGCATACCGCCGAGGCGTTGCTTGCATTCGATCTTCCCCACCACGGTCACCTTTTCCGAAGAATCAATCGGTACGTTGCCGATGCCTTGGTGCGGCCGTTCGGTGTTGTAGTGCTCGACGTACTGATTGACGACGTGCCGTAGCTGCTTCTGACTGAAGAAGATCATCTTGTTCAGGCACTCGTGCTTGATCGATCGCACGAACCGCTCCGCATAGGCGTTGTTGAGATTCGATGAGCGTAGAAACTTGATACTCGTCGAATACACGGGCCCTAAAGCCGATCCACAAACAATCACTTATGACGCTGACGGGGAGCGTGTCCTGCCCTAGGTTTAGTGTCGATCTATATAATCCAGTCGCCTCCCGGCGCACCTCAAAAAGCTGAGTAACGCCAGTTCTTAATTGCAATCATTTTGCTTTACATCAATGGTGTTTGAGTACGCAGACAATATGCTGTAACTGTTTTCCATAAGATAAATTATCACTCTTCGATGATACCGCCTCCTTCTTCTTCATGTCGCCGCTTAGCCATCTCGCGCCGAATCTTCGTGAGATTGAATACAAGTGTGTGCATGTCGCTGATCACGATATCAAGCGTGTGGTAGATATCTTCATTGTTCATGATGAGTTTTTCCTTCGTCTGGTGGGCCGGACCGTCGAAACCCACAGACGCAGGTGCACCTTATTAAGGCCAGAATCCGACCCGTATTCGATGCGATCCGGCCCTCAGGCCGAATGTCTGTAGGTTTCGACACCTGGTCGGATTGGGGGTATCCGACAGTTTTATGAATAGCGCATCTGCGCGGTAATTGAAAGCGCCATTTGTGATGTTTCGTCTTCGTTCAACGACAAGATGCCTAGCCCCCACTCCCATTCCTAGGGTTCACAAGCGATTCACGCCACTTTGAACTACCGATCACTTGTTTTCTTTGGCGGCATACTGCTGTATGCCGTCGAGGATGACGCCTGCCAGTTCTGCTTCCAGTGCGTCTCGGAGGTGTTCGCTGCCGATCGCAGTTGATGGCTTCCGGCGTGGCTTGATCTGCTCATCCACCAGCTGATGAATTTCGGGCTTGGCTTGCCGGATCACCTCCAGGATCGAGCGAATGATCACACTGTTGCTGACCTCAAAACCGAGATTACCGCCTAAACACCTTGATAGCTCCAACAGTGTTCTGGCCGCCCTTGGCGTCAGCCGGTACATCTTCTGAATATCACTATGCTCCCCCGTCCTGCCCCCGGAATGTTTCACTGCGGTTACGTCTTGAACTGGGACTGAGGTGGAACGTGATGAAGGCATTGAAGCGGGAGGAACCTCTTGCGACGCCTCATGCACAGGTGTTTCAACAGGCGCAACAACACCTGGGATCGTTTCCAGGGGCTTAAAGGCTTCTGGAATTGTGTTTTGAGTAGCTTGCTGGATAAGGTCGTCGTCGAGCATATCGGCGATCGTGCTTGCGGGGCGGGTCTTACCGAGGGTTTTTGCCATAACTATGCCCGCACCTTTCTGGAAGTCCCCTGCCCCGTCGAGACTGATGTGAGGAAGCTGTCACGTTCATAACAGCGTTTTGAGATCGTCTTGGCGATGTACCTGAACCGTTTGATAAGCGGCGGAAGGCGGTTGCCTGTGATCTGAAACAGGGTTTTGCCCTGTGCCGCTGCTCGGTCGGGGTACACCGAATACGGAATAAACCCCTGAAGGCCGAACGGACGCAGGTTCTTGTGCTTTTTGAGGAACGCTCGGGTGTTTTGTACAGCCAGTGACCGGGTGTTGACAGCGTTGAAGACCACGCCGAGGATTTCAAGGTCGGGGTTGTGCTTCTGGCGTATCGAGCCGACATCACGTAGTGCTTCTGAGAGACCCAGTATCGACAAGGCATCAGGGATGGTCGCGAATAAGAACCACTCCGCATTGATGTAGGCCGCGAGTGTGTTCGGCGACTTGGGGTTCGGTGGTGTGTCCAACAACACGAAATCAAAGTGCTTGCGAGTCGATGGCAGTCTGGCTCTAAGCTGCTTGATCCGGTCCCCGGGCGCGCTGGCCAGCTCGTCCCTTCCCACGATCAGCGAGACGTTCCGAGGCATTTCTTCGGTGATCGCGAGCTCAACGGGATCGCATTGATGCGTCAACAGCTCGACGGTTCCTTCGTAGGCGTATGGATCGACACCCAAGTGCTTGGTAGCACCCGCACTGGGATCCAGGTCAATGATGAGCACCTTATGCCCAGCCTCACCCAGCGCCGCGGCGAGGTTCACCGTGACCGTGGTCTTCCCTGCCCCGCCCTTCTGGTTGCCGATGGCGATGACCGCCCCGAGAGGTTTATGTTTGTTAGCTCTGCTTCTTCGTTTCATTGGTGAACTCACGATATTTCGGGGGCTTGCATGCATGGGGATATGCACGCAAGCAAGCGATGGGTCGCCCTCACCTATAGGACATCACATCCCTTCCCCGGGAATCAAGGGGTGACACACTGTTATCCACAAACGACTGCATGCAGGCGCACAAGAGGGCTTGGAAGCAGTTAGCCACGAACGCACGTGGGCGTGCTGACATGAGGACAGGCGTTCATGCTGTCATGCCCGCAAGAACACATGAGGGTGTGCACGCAAGAGCACAGGCGAGCATGCATTCATACAGTCACGCTCTCAGGCACACACGCACATAAGGAGGCATGAACGCAGTCGTCCACGCATGCAGGCGCCAGAACCTCAGAATCAACCGCATCACCGGTGCTACCAAGCCTTGGGTGGGTCAGGGGGTTTTGACTTGGACGTTTCGATTGCTCTTGTTGCCACGCTGAACCTCGCTGTTGAGGCACGGGTTTTTGCTCCCTGCCTTCGGGTGAAGGGATCAAACAACCCGTACCCCAACGCAAGGAATCTCTACCGTGTCTTCCGCCGAGCAAACGCCGCTGTTCAACAACAAGCCCACACAGGGCCGGCAGGCTAAATCGGAACAATCCGAATCCCGTTGGCTGAGCATTGAGCAAATTCGTAAGCAACAGCGTTGCCGCCGGTCAACAGTCGTTACGGCAATGGAGTCCGGTGAACTGCCTTATGAGCGTCGTGGTCGCATTCGTTACGCCCGTGTCTGCGATGTCGAAGCATGGGAGCAAGCACGCTTGGCTAAGCCGCGTCCGGCAGCACAGGTCGCAATCCATCCCGATCTTGAAAAGTTCCTTTGATTGTGGTTGTCAAGATGTGTGGGTACTGAGATCAACTTCGCCGGTTTGGAGGGCGTTGCGTACCCATTCAATAACCTCGCGATACTCAGGCGAGACGGGCTTCATGTAAACATCCGCCATCGCGGAGCCCGCGGCGTGTCCAAGCCAACCCCGGACTTCATTGAGCGAAGCGCCAAGGCGTGAGCCGAACTCTGTCGCTCCGAGGTGGCGTAAGGTGTAGAACCCGCTTAGAGACTGTTTGTTGTACCCAAGCGATGTTCTGGTCCGTTGCCACCACAGCAAGACACTATCAGATTGTCTTCGGACAATCGGCAAACCGTTTCGGGTAACAAAGAGCAGGTCATCTTTGGGACGTGGCATCGCTTCGAGATATTGCTGCACGCAGTCCCAGACCAGCTTGGGCGTATCGCCATAGCGCTCTACCTTGGTCTTGCCACGGCGAAGGTCGTAGCCTTTCCGGTCGATCTGGTTGGTGCGGATAACCGCAAGGTCGCCTTGGCCGAAGCCCAACCCGATCGCCATCCAGACCATGGCCGTTTCCCTTGGGCCACATTGTGAAAGGATTTGTTTGAGCTGTTTGACAGTAGGGAGCTTGCGAGCGTTGGTTGGCTTGCCGTGGTAGGCCTGGCGTGAATCCCAATTCCATGTGAGGGTTTGTAGCCCGAACTCAGGGCGTCCGGCATGGTCGATAAGCCGTTTGACGATCTGCATACGTTTGCTGACAGCCGACTCACTCATGCCTTTTTGAGCTAGGTTTCGGTTGTATTTCTCGATGTCCGTCAGCGTGAGGTCTGCGAGTTGCATGCTGCCGACGGCGCCGTGGCCATGCTGCTCGTTAAGAAACTCAAGGAACTGCCCCAGATGCCCCTTGCGGTCTGTATAGACGTTGGCCGAGATCATGCCTCTGGCTTTCGTGCCGTTGCCATCCCAGACGCGAGATTCTTCTTGACGTAAGAAGCTGCCAGCAACAATTGCAAGGCAACCTTCAACAACCAGAGCTTTCCGAGTTGGTGGAGAAGGTTGCTCTGGTTCTTGTGGAGGAGGGGATTCAGGCTTTGAAGTTGGT
This sequence comes from Planctomycetota bacterium, assembly GCA_039024275.1. Classification (GTDB taxonomy): domain Bacteria; phylum Planctomycetota; class Phycisphaerae; order Phycisphaerales; family Phycisphaeraceae; genus JAHQVV01. The sequence goes on from JBCDKD010000110.1 coordinate 6,200, forward strand.
GTATCTCCGTTCAGGCTGTCCGCAACCCACTGATGGTATTGAACGCGAGCCTCGCTTTCGCTCACCATGCCGAACTTGTGTTTCTTCGCGATGCCTGTTTCTGGGTCACGGTAGTTGACGTGATAGCCCAGGCCGCGCTTGGATGAGTAACAGAGCTTTGGGATTCGACGACGCTTGGAAGCCATAGCTGCACACCTCGGAAGCGCCGGTGTGGCGCCTTATGTCGTGCATGCTATTGTTCTTAAGTCGTGCAAGAGAGATGAATCTTGGAAAAAACGGGCTTTATTAATCGGGGCGGCCAGATTTGAACTGACGACTTCCTGCTCCCAAAGCAGGCGCTCTACCAAGCTGAGCTACGCCCCGTGGCTGGGTGGGTTTCGGCCGATGATTGTACCGAACCGCTGTCGATTTCAGCCGATGCCGCGGTGTTTGCCCTCGTATCTTACTGCCGCGGGCCTATTCCGGCCACGCGATGCAGCCGCTCCTTGGCGACCCGCGGGTGCGGGCTAGGCCAAGCCAAACACTTTGGCTTGCTGAAATAGGCCTATTCCCGATAAATGAGATTCGATTATCATAATATAGTGCCACAGCGTCGCGCCCGACCCGCTGGATCGGATGACTGAAGTATCCGGGAATGGGTATGACACGTTTCGTCGGCCGATGTGTTCGGCTGGAAGCAACCCGCTGGGTAGACCCGAGAGCCAAACCATGACCGAGCTTGCTTTTTCAGAACGAAACTCCGTCGAACAGGTCGAAGAAGGCAACCAGCTCGCGCCGAAGTTCGATGAGAACGGGTTGATCCCGGTGGTGACAACGGACTCTGAGTCCGGCGAGGTGCTGATGCACGCCTACATGAACGCCGACGCGCTGAGACAGACGATCCAGCTCGGCGAGGCGGTGTACTGGAGCCGAAGCCGCAAGTGCCTCTGGCATAAAGGCGCGACGAGCGGCCTGGTACAGGTCGTTAAGGAGATCCGGATCGATGATGATCAGGACTGCGTCTGGCTGCGCGTCGATGTGCAGGGCGGGGCGAGCTGCCACGTCGGGTACCGCTCGTGCTTTTATCGCGCGGTGCCCTGCGGCGACAAGGCAGGCGGGCCGCTCGGGTTCACCGAGACCGAGAAGGTCTTCGACCCCAAGGCGGTCTATGGCGACGCGCCGAACCCGACCCAGCTCTGACCGGCCGAGAGAGCGACCGACCGCGTACAAACTTCTAGTGCTTGAAACCCCATGAGCCCAGCCATCGTCGCACCACGCAAGACGCGCACCGTCCTTGTCGTCGGCAAGGAGAGTGTCGGCAAGTCGCAGCTGGTGTCGTCGCTGACCGGCCGGTCGGCGGGCGAGGCGAACTTCCGCGGCTCGACCGTCGTGGTCGAGCGGTACAAGTCGGGCGGCACCGAGTACATCGACACGCCGGGTATCCTGCGCAGCTCGGACACGGAGACGACCCGGCTCGCGCTGGACGCGCTGGATTCCGAAGAGTTTGTGCTGCTGGTGGTGCAGGCGACGAGTTTGGATCAGGACCTCAGCGACATGCTGCCTTTGGTCGCGGGCAAGCGCGGCGCGGTGGTGGTGACGTATTGGGACAAGGTCCAGCCGGGCGAGGCCTCGCAGGAAGCGATCGAGCGGCTGTCCGCGGACGCGGGTGTTGCGTTCATCCCGTTGGATGGGCGTCGGCTGACGGGCCGTGATAAGCAGCTGGTCCAAGCGGCGGTTGAGTCGCCGGGTCGGTTCGAGAAGGCGTCATTGACGGCTAAGGCGGGTTGGCGGATCGAGCCGAGGCCGGGCTGGCTGGAGCACCGCATCGCCGGGCCGGTGCTCGCGATGCTGTTGCTGTTGCTGCCGGCGTTGGCGACGATCTACGGCGCAAACGCGGTCGCGGACCTCCTGCACCCGATCGTCGCGGGCTGGTTCGAGCCGGCCATCGAAACCGTGAACACCGGCTGGCCTGCCTGGGCGAGCGTCTTGCTCACCGCGGAGCAGGGCGAGTTCGGCTACGGCCTGCTGAACATGGGGCCGTTCCTGTTGGTGTGGGCCCTGCCGACGGTGCTGTTGTTCGCACTCATCCTCGGCGCGTACAAAGCAAGCGGGCTGATCGAGCGGATGAATGTCGCGCTGCACCCGCTGGTCCGGCCGTTCGGCCTGAGCGGGCGCGACATCGTGCGGGTCATGATGGGCTTCGGCTGCAACGTCCCGGCGGTGATCAGCACGCGGTCCTGCTCGGGCTGTTCGCGTGGGCCGACGATCTCGGCCATCGCGTTCGGGTCGGCTTGCAGCTACCAGCTGCCCGCCACGCTGGCGGTGTTGGCGGCGGTCGCGCTCGCGACCGGGACCTCCGCCGCGCTGCTCACGGTGGTCTTCCTCGGCTACCTCTTGCTGACGACGCTGATCTACCTCCGGCTGACCTCGGGCAAGCAAGCGCGCAGCTCGCTCAACGTGCTGATGACGCCTAGCCGGCCGTTCATGCAGTGGCCGACGCTCTCCGCGCTCTGGCGCGAAGCCTCCGGGACCGTCCGTCAGTTCCTATTCCAGGCGATGCCGATCTTCGTCGTGATCTGTGTTGTCGCGTCGCTGCTGGCGCAGTTCGGCGTGCTCGAACTCGCGTCCCGCGTGCTGGGCCCGGTGATGGCGCTCTTCAATCTGCCCGCCGACTCGGCGCTGGCCGTCATCCTCTCGTCCGTGCGTAAGGACGGCATCTTCCTACTGGCGGCGGACAATGGGCTCTCGTTCCCGATGACCGCGGCGCAGGCGCTGACGGCGGTCTACCTCGCGGGCGTGCTGCTGCCCTGCCTGGTTACCGCTTTGACCATCGGCAAAGAGACCGGGTGGAAGCCGACGTCTAAGATGCTTCTGCGGCAGGTCGGCTTCGCGGTGGTGTTCGCCCTGATCCTCGCGTGGGGCGGCCGGCTGGTGATGTGAGCTGCATGGGTCCCAAGGTGTGTGGCGCCCCGCAAGCATGGCCCGGTCGATCTGCCAGACAGGAAACACCTTGACCAACGAACCCCCACCGATCCCCTGCCACATCGTTGCCGGCCCGCTGGGTGTGGGCAAGACGACCGCCATCCTCGGCTACCTGCGCGAACACGCGGGAAGCCAGCGTGTCGGCGTGCTGGTAAACGACTTCGGCCCGGTCGGGCTGGATGGCACCACGCTCGCCGCCGAGGCCCCGGAGACCAAGGTGCTCAATGTGCCCGGCGGGTGCATCTGCTGCACGATGCTGGCCGAGCTGCCCGGCAGCATCCGCCGACTCCTCGCGGAGCAGGCGCTCGATCGGCTGATTATCGAGCCCAGCGGTATGGCGACGCCGTCGCAGGTGATCGACGTGCTTCGGGCAAACCAGGCGGAGCTGGACATCAGCGTCAAGCCCGCGATCGTGATGCTGAGCATCGGCGACTTCGATGAAGAGGCCTTCGAGCGGATGGCGTACTACCACCAGTTCTGCGAGGCCGCGGATGTGCTGGTCTTCAACCGTTGCGACCAGGCCAAGGCCGACAAGATCGAGCGTGCCGAGCAGTGGGCGAACAAGCTCGACCCGCCCAAACTCCGTGTCGTCACCACGTCGCACGGGGTGTTGCCCGCCGACGTGTTCGAGCTGAACTTAAACACTTGTGAGCACGACAACCGTGATCACGCGCACGATGATCATGACCACAGCCATGGCGAGGGGCATCACCATCATCATCACCACCCGCACGACCACGAACACGACCACCACCACGAACACGATCACGAACACAGCCACGACCCGACGGTCCAGCCCGGCGGGTTCATCCTCGACGCCGCGCGTTGCTTCGATGAAGAGATCCTGCTGGTCAACCTGATGCGCATCTGCCACAAGGGCATCGACGACAACGCGGTGCTCCGGCTCAAGGGCGTGTTCCACACCAAGGCGGGCTGGCAGTCGATCGAGATCGCCAACGGCGAGGTGTCGTACCGCCGGTCCGCCCACCGCCGGGACACCCGGATGGAGTGGCTGACCAAACCGGGCGTTGTTGACCGGGCGCGGATGCTCCGGGAGATCGACCGCCCGCTGAATCTGCAGGAGATCGGCGAGCTGTTGGAGAGCAAGTAGAGCAACATGCATGATGATGCTTCATCGCACCGGATGTGAACCCGGTGCCCGATTCAATCACGACACGTCGGGCCCCGCGTTTACATGCGGGGCTGGAGAAAATCTCAGCCAAATGCGCTAGCAGGCCGGGCGTGGCAGGCCTCAAATTCCAAGAACGGTGTTGCGATTCTGGGGGACTTGATTAGAATCGGACCGGCTTGTCTCTTTTTCTGGAAATGAGGGTTTCCAATGACTGATGGTGGTGGCGTAATGGGCTTCTTGGGATTCATCGCGATCCTGGGGGTGATCAATCTTTGCTCTTGGCTGTTTGATTGGTCGTTCTGGATTTACTGAGCGTGACGGCGAGCCGTTGGCGTTCGTTGCGGGTCTCAGAGCGTTCGTTTAACTGGGCGTTCGGGCTGTCGGTGTGCTCGTGGGCGGTGCTCGGCATGCTCGCGACGGACGAATCGGCCCTGGGCTCGCCGGTGCGCTGGGGGATCGCGTGGTTGAACCTGCTGGTAGGGCTGCTGTTTATCGTGCGGCAGCCCGCGCGGTCGGTCGGCGGGTTTCGGGACGTCCTGCAGGCGCTGCCCGCGCTCGTCGTGGCGGGACTGGCACTCAAGATCGCCCCGCCCTCGATCGGCTGGTCGGCGTTAGCGCAGGCGGTGTTCTTGTCGGGCGTCGTGCTGGCGTCGTGGTCGTTTGTCTGGCTCGGGCGGTGCTTCGCGGTGCTGCCGGCACGGCGCGGGGTCGTGACCCGGGGCCCCTACCGCTGGGTGCGGCACCCCGCGTACGCGGGCGAGCTGTTGATGCTGCTGGGCTGCGCGTTGGCGTCGGGGCGTTGGCCGGGCTTCGCGCTGCTGGCCGCGGCGGTGGTGCTGGTGTGTTTCCGAGCCCACGCCGAGGAGCGCGTGCTGTCGGAAGACCCGGGCTACCTCGCGTACCGCCAACAAACGCCGAGCCTGCTGATCCCGGGCAGGGGATTGGTGGGACTGTTTGCCCGGTCGGTCAACCGTCGTTTAAGATGGCAGCTTAGCGAATGATATGCATAAGGGGGTGGCCGAACGTCAGCCGGCCCCACTTCTTGACCCACTGCCCCAGGCAGTCTCGAATCGGAGCTATTCCATGATCCGCTTTGCCCTCGCGCTACTCGTCGGCGGCGCCATCCTCACGTTCTACGGCTTCAACCAGCACAAGCTGGCCTCCGTCGCCCAGGCGGAGCCGCAATCCATCACCGCCGCG
>JBCDKD010000111.1:0-10827 GCA_039024275.1 Planctomycetota bacterium
CAACGGGCTAAGCGCTCGACTTGCGGTCATCAGTCAGCCTCCACGACGGTGGACAACGTTTCTGAACCCCGCTGGCCACGGCCAGCAAGGGGCGATTGTCTTCGTGAAGGTTGGTCTTGTATAGGGAGCGTCGGTCGACCTCGATTGACCGCATTTGACCTCATTTGGCCGCGCACGCAGGAACGCTCAAACCGCTAATCCCATGTGGTTTATGCGGTTAGGCATTTATCGCGTGGCGTCTCATAACCCGGAGGGACGCACTCAGGCGTGATCAACTGGCGATTGTTGCGTTTCTACCTGCCTTACAAGAAAAATCCGCGATTCCAGCCAATGCTGAAGGTTAGGTCCCAAAGACTAGGTTCGATTCCCTGTGGGCTTGTTCGAACCTGCAAGCGTCGTGCGACTCAGCGCCGAACAAGATCACGCTGGTCAATGGTCCAAGACTGTCTCCTGCGCTCAACGGAAGGTGCGTGACACGTCACGAAGATCGGTCAGACGTTCGTCGAGTGAAGCAAACGCGAACGCCTTGACGTGGACGACCTCCCCCTGGCGATCGATCCGGACCTGCACGAGCATGGCGTTGGCGTGGTGGATGACCTTGGAGTGTTGCTCAAAGACCTGAGGGCAGACAACGACGTTGTGACACCTGTCTCTGGCTTTAGGCGGCGTTTCGCGTGCGACCCGCATCACAGAGTCCGAGTAGGGCCCGTATGTTGGAGTCACAGGACGTCCGCGAATGCCGCGTAGGTCGGATGATCTGATGTTCGAGCAAGGTCCCGACAGACAGGCGTGCGCGCGACCGACAGCGCGGTAGCCTTCATCATCGTGACCTGCAATGCAAGCCGAGGGCTAAGTCGCGCACGTCAAGATCCGTTTAGCCACAAGGTTGAACGCTTCGAGCCGGCCCGTGACTCGGGCGCTGACTTGCGCCCCCTGAAGTGACGAGAGGGTTTGGTTGGCCCACGCCCGAGCGTCACCGTGGCTGGGGAGGCTCTGATCGATCCGCCCCAGCTGGTGCAGTGCCTGCAGCCAATCGATGCTCTGCGCGTGGAACTCCCGGAGTTCTTCGATGATCTTCCCGTCCAAGCCCTCGACGGTGAGCCCGAGCGAAACGTAGAGGCACATGGACTGGCCGCCGTCCAAGGCGTGGCGATTCATCTCGACATAGGCCTTGAGCTTCGGGCGAGCGAGGCGGTGCTTGGCATCGATGCCGTCGAGCGCCCTTCCGAACCGCTCTCGATAGCCCTGCATCATCTCGAGCAAGAGGTCGGTCTTGTGCGGGAAGTAGTAGTTAATGCTGGCTTTACGGATCCCGATGTGATCCGACAGATCCGAGAAGCTAAAGCCGTTGTAGCCGTGCCGACGCGTGAGGTATTCGGCTCGGTCAACCAGTTTCTGTCGGGTGGTCGCGGACATGGTGGGCTCCAAGGTACCGCATCGCGGTGGCTGGCTGGTCTGCGCGCCAACTGTGCAGATTCGTCGACTCAAAGGCGAATTGCACAGATGCTAGGCACGCCAACTCACCTGACGGACGTCAGGTAGGTTGGCATCCCCTTTGCAAACTGCAGGCCGAACCGCGTCGCCCCGTTATCGGCCTCGCGATTGCTCCTCGCTCCCCAACTCTCGAAAGGCGCCCCATGCCCGTTGTTGAAAAGCCCGCTCACAAAGATGGCGACTTCTTTGTCAATTATGAAGAGAAGGTCTTCGAAGACGTCCAGGCCGAGCCCGGCGAGAAGGCCCTCGTCGCGTTCCACACCGTCGCGTTCGAGGGCTCGATCGGGCTCGTCAACCTCCTCCAGGCCACACGCCTGCTCCGCAAGGGGTTCGAGACGACGATCCTTCTCTATGGCCCCGGCGTGACGCTCGGCATCCAGCGGGGCTTTCCGACCTTGGGCGACGAAGCCTTCCCCGGTCACCTCGCGATGAACAACCAGATCAAGAAGTTCATGTCGGAGGGCGGCAAGGTGTACGCCTGCCGATTCGCCCTTCAGGCGCTCTACGGACACGGCGAGCCCTCGCTGATTGAGGGCATCACGCCGATCGCTCCGCAGGACGTGCTGGACCTCACGCTGCTGCACCGCCGCGACGGCGCGTTCATCCTCGACACCTGGACCATGTGATCCCGATCCCCATTCCGCGCCCGACACGGCTCGGGATGGATTGACCTCAACCCGAAGAACGGAAGCCAATCGATGGTCCGTGCCGCCGCTGTACAACTGGAGCCGGTTCTCTTTAGCCGAGAGCTGACGACTCAGAAAGCCGTCGACGCCATCGCCGAAGCCGCGGGGAACGGCGCTGAACTCATCGTATTTCCCGAGACGGTGGTGCCGTACTACCCCTATTTTTCCTTTGTCTTGCCGCCTGTGCTGCAAGGCAAGCCCCACCTGCAGCTCTACGAAGAGTCGGTGACGATCCCCGGACCGACGGTCGACGCGGTCGCCGCGGCGGCACGGGCGGCCAAGGCCGTGGTACTGCTGGGCGTCAATGAGCGCGACCACGGGTCCCTGTATAACACCCAGCTGCTCTTCGACGCCGACGGCTCGATCGTCCTGAAGCGTCGCAAGATCACGCCCACGTATCACGAACGCATGGTCTGGGGTCAGGGCGATGGCAGCGGGCTCGAGGTGGTCGAGACCGCGGTCGGGCGCGTCGGCGCCCTTGCCTGCTGGGAGCACTACAACCCCCTGGCCCGGTACGCGCTGATGGCTCAGCACGAGCAGATCCACTGCGCCCACTTCCCCGGGTCGCTGGTCGGGCCGATCTTCACCGAACAGACCGAGGTCACCCTCCGCCACCACGCGCTCGAGTCCGGCTGCTTCGTGGTCAACGCCACCGGCCGACTCTCCGACGAGCAGAAGGCCAAGGTCACCGACGACCCCAAGCTCATAAAAGCCATGTCCGGCGGCTGCTCGACCATGATTATCTCGCCCGAGGGCAAGGTGCTGACCGAGCCGCTCGGCGAGGACGAGGGCATTGTCTACGCGGACCTCGACCTCGATCTCATCACGAAGCGCAAACGGATGATGGACAGCGTCGGCCACTACGCGCGCCCGGAGCTGCTTCACCTGCACCACAACAGCGCCGAGACCCAGCCCCGCCACCAGGCCGCCGCCAGCGCCTCGCCCGCCGAGCCGCTGCTGAGTCGCCCCCCATTGCCAAACCCTTTGTTAGACGGCCCACCCTCTCTGGAACCCGCTTTGCTGACGGACACCTCGGCGTCCTGACGCGGCATCCCCGCCACCCCCACGGACGGTCACCCCATGCCCGAACACAACCCACTCGACACCGGACACATCGACGTCATCGTCATCGGCGGCGGCCAGGCCGGCCTCTCGGCCAGCTGCCTGCTCAAGCAACGCGACATCCCCCATGTCATCCTCGAAAAGAACCAGGTCGCCCACTCCTGGCGAAGCGAGAGGTGGGACACGTTCTGCCTCGTCACCCCGAACTGGCAGTGCCAACTCCCCGGCTTTGCTTACCAAGGCGACGACCCCGACGGCTTCATGCTCAAGGACGAGATCGTCGAGTACGTCGAAGGATTCGCCGCATCGTTCGAGGCCCCCGTCCGTGAAGGCGTCGCGGTGCATCGGGTCACGCCACGCGCTGGGGGCGGTTTCGAGCTAACAACCAGTGAAGGCCGGCTCACCACCGACTCGGTCGTCGTCGCCATCGGCGGGTATCACGACCCGATCCTCCCTCGCGGCGCCGATCGCCTGTCGGAGGACATCGTGCAGATGCACTCGGTCGATTACCGCAACGCCGACCAGCTGCCCGAAGGCGGCGTGCTGGTGGTCGGCTCGGGCCAGTCGGGCACGCAGATCGCCGAAGATTTGCACCTTGCCGGTCGCCAGGTGCACCTCTGCGTGGGCAACGCCCCTCGCGTCAACCGAACGTATCGCGGCAAGGATGTCGTCTCGTGGCTCGACGACATGGGCTACTACGACCTGCCGTTCGATCAGCACCCCCAGGGCGATCGGGTCCGAGCCAAGACCAACCACTACGTCACCGGCCGCGACGGAGGCCGCGACATCGATCTCCGCCAGCGGGCGCTCGAGGGCATGACGCTGTACGGCAAGTTCGAGTCCGTGGACGGCACCGCGGTCACCCTCTGCCCCGACCTCGCCGCCAACCTCGATCAGGCCGACGCCACGCTGATCCGCATCCGCGAGACGATCGACGAGCACATCGGCAAGCACGGCATCGACGCCCCGGCCGAGCCGGCTTATGTCGCGCCGTGGACACCCGACGCGGAGATCACCGATCTCGACCTCGCCGAGGCCGGGATCACCAGCGTGCTGTGGAGCATCGGCTTCAAGCCGAACTTCCGTTGGATCGACGCCGACGTCCTCGACGAGCGCGGCTACCCGCGCCACCACCGCGGCGTCACCGACATCGACGGGCTGTACTTCCTCGGCTTGCCGTGGCAGCACACCTGGGGCTCGGGGCGGTTTTCGGGCGTTGCCCGCGACGCCGAGTACCTCGTTGACCGGATCTCAGCCGACCGCTGTGCCCCACTGAGCACGTGACCGCCCACCGATTGACCCCCGCGAGCGACGAATGCGACTAGCCGTATTGCCAACGACCTCGCCCGCCACGGACCGGCGCGACCTGATGACCGAACTGCAGGCCGTCGGCTTGCGGTTGCCATCCGACGACGCGGGCGCCCCCAGCCGGCGCGGCGGCGCCGGGCCTTCCGACCACAAAGCCGTGACCATCGACGGCCAGACGCTCATGCTCCCCGTCCATACCGGCGCGGCGCACCGATCGCCCTACTCCGTCGTGACCGAATTCGACGGCCGACACATGCTGGAACAAGACGGGCAGGTCATCGCCGAGATCACCTTCCCGGATCCGCCGCGCTTCTACAACCTGCAGACCCTCGACGGCATCCCCTACTGGAAGATCGCGGTGCTTCACAGCTCAGACGTGCTCGCGACGACGGTCATGCAGAAGTGCATCCGGTATCAGCCGGCCGAGACCGCATGCCAGTTCTGTGCGATCGGCCAGAGCCTCAAGGCCGACCGCACCATCGCCCGCAAAACGCCCGAGCAGCTCGCCGAGGTCGCCCGGGCCGCGGTCCGGCTTGACGGCGTCAAGCACATGATCCTGACCACCGGCACGCCCAACCGCACCGATCGCGGGGCCCGGGTGCTGGCCGAATCCGCCTTCGCCATCAAAGGGGCGATCGATCTGCCGATCCAGGCCCAGTGCGAGCCACCGGACGACTTCGCTTGGTTCGATCGCCTCAAGGCCGCCGGCGTCGATGCGCTGGGGATGCACCTCGAAGCCGTCGAGCCCGACGTGCGTGCCCGGATCATGCCCGGCAAGGCCGAGGTCCCGGTCAGCGAGTACATGCGGGCGTTTCGCGCCGCGGTCGAGGTCTTCGGCTGGGGCCAGGTCAGCACGTACATCCTCGCCGGGCTAGGCGACTCGCACGACGCCATCGTGCACGCCGCAGGCCAGCTGATCAACATCGGCGTCTATCCGTTCGTCGTTCCGTTCGTCCCGATCTCGGGCACGGCGCTGGCGGACCATCCCAGCCCCAACCCGTTCTTCATGAAGGCCCTGCTCGCCGATGTCGGCGCCAAGCTCTTCGCCGCGGGCATGAAGTCCTCCGACATCAAGGCCGGGTGCGGTAAGTGCGGCGCCTGCTCGTCGCTATCGCAGTACGAGGCCACCCGCCCCACATCTACAACAGGCCGCCAGCATGCCCCCGTTCTTTGACCCATCCCCGCCCTTCCGCCCCAGCGCGTACCGTTGCAAGGTGGCCGCGACGCCCTGGGAAAGGCGTGCCTATCACGACCTCCGCCGCGAAGTGTTCTGCGGAGAGCAAGGCCTGTTTCAGGGAAGCGATCACGACGAGATCGATACCCACGCGACACCGATCGTGGCGGTCTCGATGCTCGGCGTCGCGGCGGGCGAAGTGGTGGGCTGCGTGCGGATCGACGAGCGCGAGCCCGGCGAATGGTTCGGCTCACGATTAGCGGTGACACCGGGCTTCCGCGGCGCCGCGCCATTGGCCGCGAACCTAATCCGCAAAGCGGTCTGCACCGCCCACGCACGCGGCTGTCGGCGGTTCTGGGCGTACGTGCAACGCCCCAACGTCCGTCTCTTCCAACGCCTAAACTGGCACCGGCGCGGCCCCATCGCGATCCAAGGCCACCCCCACGAGCTGATGGAAGCCGACCTGACACACTACCCCGCCAGAGCACACGACCTCCCGATCGAGGTGCTGACCGGACGAGGCGCGGCCTGATGACATCGCTCGAAGCGCTAGCTGAACAGCTACGCCGACGCAGCGGCATCCAGTCCAAGCGGGACATCGGAAGAACCGTTGGCACGTGCTTTGATCGTCACAACAACACTCCCCAAGTCGGCGATGACTGCGCCGCGATCCCGGACGGCGATGGATACCTGCTCTTCGCGATCGAAGGACTGATTCAGGATTTCGTCGAGCAAGACCCCTGGTTCGCCGGATACTCGGCCGTCATGGTGAACCTCAGCGACGTCGCCGCCATGGGTGGACGGCCGATCGCCGTCGCCGACGCCTTGTGGGCGCGCGACACCGAACGGTTTGCCAAGGTCTGGGCCGGCATGCAGGCCGCGTCCGAGCGTTACGGCGTGCCCATCGTGGGTGGCCACACCAACGTCCACAGCCAGTGCGACCAGCTCGCCGTCTCGGTGCTGGGTAGAGCCCGCAGGCTGCTCACGAGCTTCGATGCCCAAGCCGGCGATGACCTCCTGGCTGCCGTAGATCTGCGCGGCGCGTATCGCGAGCCGAACGACTTCTGGAACGCCAGCAGCGAGACGCCCGACCCACAGAGACTGCGTGACGACCTGGAACTGCTGCCCTGGCTGGCGGAGCAACAGCTCGCTCACGCGGCGAAAGACATCAGCATGGCGGGGCTAGTCGGCACCGCGTTGATGCTGGCGGAGTGTTCAGGCGTCGGCATGTCGTTGCGGTTGGACGAGATTCCACGACCCGATGGCGTCCCGCTCGAACGCTGGTTGAATAGCTTCCCCAGCTACGGCTACATCCTGTCGGTCTCTCCCGTCCATACTGACTGTGTGGTCGATCGTTTCGGGCACAGGGGATTGGCCTGCGCCAAGATCGGTCGCGTCGAGCCCGAACGAAGCGTCGATCTTCATCTCCACGACCAAACGACTTGCTTCTGGGACCTTGAGGCAGAACCCTTGATGAACTTCTCGCTACCACAGCCCGCAACCGCCACACACTGAGGAACCCGATGCCCGAGACCTATTTACACGTCGAGTGGGGCGACCGAACCAAGCGCTCGTACTACAGCCCGTCTACCGTGGTTCATCAATACCTGAATCCTGGCGAGACGTACCCGACGGATGACTTTGTCGAGATCTGCCGCAAGGCCTACCAAGAAGCGTCGGATCGGGTCAAAGCCAAGTACGGCATGGCCTGCACCGGCGCAGCCACTTCATTCGCAAAGATCGAATCGGATGCCCACCAACAGGCTCACTCTGGGCCTGTCACTATTTTGACGGATATCGACGTCAACATCGGATAACGTCCGTCGATGGGTCAAATCTACGTAGCATCTAGGCCTAGCGCGTCCGGGTCTGCTGCGTTTTTTTCAAGGCTATTTTTTAACCCAAGAGCCTCGGACAGATCGGCGCTGCATGTCTCGGTTTGGTCCAATCGCTAAAGTCGATCGCTGCGACAAAATGGAGCATCGAGACACTTGTCCTGCGTTCGCGCCTAGTCTTTCGCACGCAACTCATGTTAAATGGAGTGTTGTCATGAAATCTGCTTCTGCCCTGCCGATTCGCTGCATTGCTGCCGCCCTGTGCCTCACGCTGTTCGCTACCGCAACCGTCTGGGCCGCGCCCAGCCGGCCGAAGCCCAAGCCCAAGGCCGAGTACGTCCGTCTCTACAACCAGGCGTATGACGAAATCCGCGATCTCGAGTTTGCCGACGCGCAGCGGTTGCTTGAGCGCGCCTTGGACCGAAAGTCGGACTTCGCAGAGGCCCACAACAACTTGGCCTACACCCTCCGCAAGCAAGGCGAGTCCCACTACGACAAGGCCCTGGATCATTACAACCGTGCCATCGAACTTAAGCCCAAGCTCGCCGAGGGTTACATGTATCGCGGCGTCCTGTACGTCCAGATGGACAATCCCGACGCAGCCGAAGCGGACCACGCGACCCTCGAAGAACTCGACCCCAAGCTCGCGAAAGAGCTTGCCTACGTCATCGAGCACGGCCACGAAAAGTCGCCCGAAGGCTTCTTCGGCGTGGCGGGCAAAATGTAAAGCGCTGAATGCTCGGTTCAGCCCTTTATTGGCTGAGGTGAGCCGCACGGACGTGCGAAGCACTCAGGCAGCGCGGTGGCTTCAACACGCGACATGGCGTGTAGAGCGTCTTTTAGTTCATTGACCATGGTGAAGCGGCTTCTCAAGCTCCGAGCCCGCACGTCGCATGGCGGCCTATACCTGATCGCCTCGGGACTGCTGCTGTGCCTCGGCGGCATCGCACACGTGGCGGTGTGGATGGCAGATGGCGGATCTTGGGCGGGCGACGTCTCCTGGCGAAAACCGATCCTCTTCGGCATCTCGACGGGGATGACCTTCGTCTCGCTCGGCTGGGTTCTGACACTGATCCGACCGGGCAGTCGATCACGCCGATGGGTGTGGGAACTGGCCGTAGCTATTGCGGGGCTGGTCGAGGTCGGGCTCATCACACTGCAGGCCTGGCGGGGGGTGCCTTCTCACTTCAATCACGCGACGCCGCTGGATACGGCGATCGTGTACGGCATCGATGGGCTTGTCGTGGTCATCGCCGTTGCCGTGCTGGGGATCACGGTCCGCAGCTTCGGCTCGCTCCGGATTGCTGAACAGCCCGTGGCTGCTGACGTCGCGTGGTCGGTCCGCGCGGGTCTGGTGTTCCTGCTGCTGAGCTGCGGCTTTGGGTTCTGGATGCTGTGGTACGGCGAGTCGCGAGTCGACAACGGCCAAGATCCCGGCACCTTCGGCGCCGCGGGCGTGGTCAAGTTTGTGCACGGCATGCCGATCCACGCGCTGCAGGTCCTGCCCATTGCTGGGTACGTGCTCGGGCGCCTCGCCGTTTCGGTCAAACACCGGCTGGCGGCGGTGCAATGGCTGACGGCCGCGATCGCGGTCCTCACCGTGTTCTCCGCCTGGCAGACATTCGGCGGACGCGGTCGGGCCGACCTTGAGTGGGTGGGGTTGCTGCTGCTGGGGGCGGCGGGCGCCTGTTCGCTCGCCGCGGTGTCGGCTGGCTGGCCGCGTACGTTGGCCAAGGCTCATCCAGCGGGCCAGAGAGCGTAGGTGATAGAAGCACAGGCCTGTGCTGCACACGGTCTGAATAGGCTTATCTACTTACCGGAAGTTGCGTGATACGTCACGGAGGTTGGTAAGGCGCTCGTCCAGTGAGGCAAACGTGAACGCTTTGACATGGACCACGTCGCCCTGGCGGTCGATCCGACCCTGCACCAGCATGGCGTTGGCGTGTCTGGCGACCTTGACGTGCTGCTCGAAGACTTGGGGGTAGACGACAAGGTTGGCGACGCCGGTCTCGTCTTCGAGCGTAATGAAGAAGATCCCCTTGGCGCTGCCGGGCCGCTGACGGACCAGACAGAGGCCCGCGACGGTCACGCGACGCCCCTGCGGGCAGATCTCGGGGTCGCTGAGGTCTTGGGCGGCGGTGACGCGGCGGCGGTCGAGCCAGCCGCGCAGGAACGCCATCGGGTGCGGGCGGAGGCTGACCCCGGCGGTCGCGTAGTCGTGCGTCACGTGCCTCAGCTCGGGCAGTTCCGGCAGCGGCACCGGGCGATCCGGCTCGATGGCGTCGCGCTCTCGCTCGAGGAACAACGGCGCGTCGTGATCCCTGAGCCGGCGGGCGTGCCAGGTCGCCGACTGGCGGTCGAGACCCATGGAGTGGAAGGCATCGGCGGCGGCCAGCTGGCGCAGGGCCGTGGCCGAGCAGCCCGCCGCCCGCCATAGCGATTCGAGATCGGCGAATGAACCATGATCGGCGACTGCCTGGGCGATCCGTTCGGCGTTCTCGGCGTCCAGCCCGCGCACCCGGTTCATCCCCAGCCGCAGGGCCATGCCGCCCGGCGACGCGGCGCAAGTCTCGAGGGTGCAGTCCCATCGGCTGTGGTGAACGTCGATCGGGCGGACCTCCACGCCGTGGCGGCGGGCGTCCTGCACCAGCTGGGCCGGCGCGTAGAACCCCATCGGCTGGCTGTTGAGCAGGGCGCAGGTGAACGCCGCGGGGTAGTGGCACTTCAAGTAGGACGAGGCGTAGGCCAGCAGCGCGAAGCTCGCGGCGTGCGACTCGGGGAAGCCGTAGGTGCTGAACCCCTTGATCTGCCGGAAGCAGCGCTCGGCGAAGACACGGTCGTAGCCACGCTCGGTCATGCCGTCGACGATCTTCTCGCCGAATGCCTCGATGGCCGAGACGTGCTTGAACCCGGTGACGGCGCGACGCAGAGCGTCGGCCTGATCCGGGGTGAACCCGGCGCAGTGGATCGCCAGCTGCATCGCCTGTTCTTGAAAGAGGGGCACGCCCAGCGTTCGCTCCAAGAGCCACTTCACGGTGTCGTCGGGGTAGGTGACCGGCTCCACCTCGCCGCGTCGGCGGAGATAGGGGTGGACCATGTCGCCCTGGATCGGACCGGGGCGGACGATCGCGACCTCGATCACCAGGTCGTAGTAGCAGCGCGGCTTGAGCCGCGGCAGCATCGACATCTGAGCCCGCGACTCGATCTGGAACACGCCGACGGTGTCGGCCTTGCCGATCATGTCGTAGGTCGCGGGGTCGTCGTGCGG
>JBCDKD010000112.1:0-10818 GCA_039024275.1 Planctomycetota bacterium
AAGCGTTGACCGCACGCAGCAATCAAACCCGCAACACCGAGCTAAGCCTGATGGTCCTCACCCACAACCTCATGGTTGTTTTACGCCGCTATTGGAGAGGGTTTCTACAGAGCAGGTCGGGAGTCGTGTTAGATAAGAAAAGGGGATAAGTACATTAAATTGCAAGGGCGACGACGACTTCACCGACGCCAACGAGCTGCAGCTCGTCGATGACTTTGTCGACACCAACAGCTTCGGCGTCCTCGAGCCCGAGCACGACGCCTCGGGCAACCTCACCTTCGACGGCCACCTCAAGTACACCTACGACGCCTTCAACCGCTTAACCCAAGCCCAAAAAGCCTACCGCGATAATTCCGGGGGCGGCGGCACGCTGCAGACCGGCAGCACGATCGCCGAGTACGAATACGACGGCCAACAACGGGTGCGCGAATAGTGATCTGAAGTGGCAGCGATAGCCGCGTCTGCCTCGCGCGAGCATTTTTGGGGCTGGGCGGTCGAACGCGCAAACAAACAGATGTGTAGCAGACGGTAGGTTTGCGATCGCTCTACACTGCGATGGCCGCGGCGCTACTAATCGTTTTGGCCGAAGACGAGGCCGCGTGAGGTTTCGTCGGTTACGCGGTTCGTCGAGCCGACTTGCTCCGTCGTCTTTGACCTTCTCTTCCGTCATGGCCGGCGCTTCGCTGACCTTCGGTTTGCCTTCAACTTCCGGGGGGCCTTCATGTTTGTCCACCGCGGTCCGGCAGAGCACCAACTCCTGGGCGAGCAGTTTGTTGGACGCCTGCAGCTTCATCGTGTCGGCTTCGCTCATCGAGCACGTCTGCATCAGCGAGCTGTTCATCGCGATCGTGTCTTCGAGCTGCTCGATCTGGAGCCTGACTTCGCGGATGTCCTCGTCGTCGAGCGCCGCCCCATCGCGCGCGAATCGGCGGGGGTAAATGTCTTCCCCTGATTCTGAGTCAATAGATGTTTTCTTTCAGGGCCAGTGTCTATAAACTAGATGAAGAGCACAAGTTCAGAGATGGGGTATCAATGAGCAGATCGCAACCGATAATCGTCTTGGTACTGATTGCGCTGCTTCTCGGTGGATGCGGAAAGGAAAGCTCCCCCACTCCTGAGCATGCCCCCACACGCACCGCCGGTTGTTGTGGCGGGTATACCTTGCGCAAACCCGATGCGCAGATACTAAGCCGACTCTCCTCACTCGAATCCGAACTGAGCAATGCGCTCAGGGGCATGTCGCCTGAGCAAATGCCCAGCAAGAGCGGCGCGCAGCGGCGGCGAGTGCTCCTCTCGGAGATCTACACAGACTTGTCCTGGCTGCAATACGCGGCCGGCGATACCGAGGGCGCGAATGAAGCGGCTCGGCTGGCCCTGCGGGACGGCGCGGTCGACCTATCCCTGCTTCAAACCCTCATCCACCAAACAGTCGGTATGGAAAGCGAGCTGCTTCGTGCGGCAAAAGAGAACCTTGATCCGAAACGCGGGACAAAACCTTCGGGTCTGCTGAGCGATAACTTTAGGTCCCTATCGGATCAGGACGCCGAGCGCATGTACCTCTGGAGCGAGACCGCGGGGCTTTACGCCTATCTGGGTGATGAGCAGACCGTTAAACAGTGGACCAAGGACTTCGCCAAGGGGTATCAGGTCAGCAACTTGTTCCGTGGCATTAGCCAGCTGCACATCGCCGAGGGGTACCTGCTTGCGGGGGAACTGGATAAGGGGTTCGCGATCCTGAAGGAGCGCGACAGAAAACTGGCCCCGGAGAGGCGTGGCCCGGTGCTTGAGGGCGAGGGCACCCGATCGGGCTCGCCCCCAACCCCTGACGCCGGCACCACGGCATGGGAGCCCACCCACCTGACCGCACTGGGGATCAGCTACGCTCGGGCCCTGCGCTGCGCGGGGAAAGACCGGGAAGCACACCGGGCCCTCGACAGCATGAATACGCTGCCGGCCTTAATATCGAAGGATCTGCTAGAACTCGCGCAGGAGTGGGGGCATCACGGGGAACAAGAACTTGAGCAGCAGGCCGTCCTACGCTACTTGGACGAACTAGGTGTCCTGGTTCTCCAGTCAGGGGACGACAATACCTTCCAGCAGTTTTTCCGCGATGGCTTTTTGATGCTCCTCGCCCACGGGTATGCGGAAGATGCGCAGCTAACCGTGGAGCAGTTCATGGCCATGCCCGAGTCGTCTGTTGAACCCGGCCAGGCCGTGGCACAGTGGCTGCTGTTGGGGATGTGCCACTACAAACAGGGGCAGCTCGAACTTGCGGACAAAGCGTATGAACAGGTCCTGTTGATACAGCAGCAACACCATCTGACCGAGTTGTTTTCCCCGCCGTACGCGATCACGCAGTCCGCTATGCGCCTGAAGCAATCCGTAGACGCCAGCGCCTTTGACCCCATCATCGAGTCGCATGAAGCGCGCGACACAGAACCTGAAAGCAGGCTGGCGGCGGTGCGCGACGCAGTCATCCTTTCGGGCCGGCGGCTGGCCATGAGCGATATCGAGTCGTTGAACGGGTTGCCCGACGATATCCGATGCGGGGTGCTGCTAGGTCAGATGCACCTAGCGTTGATCGCCGACGGCATCCCGACGGGGCGTGCGATCGGACGCACGCCTCTGGACCCGTAACGCCTCAACGACCACACCCCATAGGACCCGGACTATGCCTGGCCTGACTCGCCTTGTCTTTAATCCCTACGCACGTAGGCTCGCTGTCTTGATAGCGGCGACCCTGCTCAGCCTGCCGGGATATGCAGACCCAGACAACGACGCCGTACCACCCCAACACGCCGGGCATGCCGGCATCGATGTGATCGAAGGCCTGGGCCATGATTTCACGGACTTCCAACTGACGCCCGACGCCGGGCACTTGATCGTGCTTCAACCACGGAAGCAGCGTTTGGTCAAGGTACGGCTGAGCGACCTGGAGATCGTCGCCCGGTCGCCCAAACTCGCCGACGGACTGTGCTGCTTCATTTTATCTACGGACGGCAAGCGCATCCTCACCGGGTCCGCCCCGCACGGGTACCAGGAACACCGCGAGTCCTACAATCAGCGCGGGGTGCTGCAGTGGCTCGACCTCGCATCGCTTGAGCCCCTCGGACCGGCTAGCACGATCCAGACCGATATCGTCGGGCTGCAGCGTCTGGCCGACGGCAATATCGCCGCAATGTCGGGCAGCGGGGCCATGCGATCGGATAACGGCCACTGGGCCATCCTGAACGAAACGGCGCGCGGTGAGGTCTACCGCATCGGCATGCACCGTTTCGACAGGTGGTACCCGTTCGACGATGTTTACGCGACCACCGCGGGCGGGCGGGTCGTCCTGAGCGCGAGCACGCAGCACGGCGGGTTCGGCGCCCGCTACTTCGCCGACAACGAAACCGGCGCACAAGGCGAGAGCTTCCCAATCGAAGGGAACCCGGGCACGGGCGGCTTTTCACTGATCGACGACGAGCGATTTGTCGTGAGCTACCGCGGCGCGCTGCTGCGAGTGAGCAACCACCCACTCACCGGCTTGCGGAACTACGGCAAAACCATCCATGAGAACAAAGGTGCCGTCGCTAGCAGGGAACTGGGAGTGCTGGCCTTGTGTGTCCAAGGCGGGATCGAGCTGTACCGTTGGCCGGGGCTGGAACCGATGCGGCACGTACCGCTGGCCATGGACCTGGAATTTCCGCAGGCCGTGGGGGATTTGGGCGTGTTCTTTGCCCGCCAGTGTATCACTGCCGAGAACGCGCTCATGTCGGCTGACCGCCTCGTGCGCGTTGACCTGAGCCAGCTTCTTTCCGAAGAAGAAGCCCGCCCCGCCCCGCCGGCCCCCGCGCCGCTGCATGACGACGCGACCGGCTTGCCAACCGTTAGCGCGCGCCTTGCTCTACGCGGCGAGCTCAAAGGGCTGCATCTCAGCGCAGACGGCCAGGCGCTGCTGGTTTTCGACGCCGACGAGGGCAGGGTGCACCGGCTGGACCGGGGCACGCTCGAGATCGAATCGTCATCGGAGATGCTGCCTTACGGCTCACACGACATCGCGATCTGCCCGAAGAAAGAGCGCATCGTCGTGCTCTGCGCGCCGGATCAGCTGCCACGTCATGTCGGCAAACCTATCGCGGGCCTACTGATCTGGCTCGACGCCAAGACGCTTAAACAGGTAGGCCAGGCCCAGCACTGCCCGGTCTCACCGCACCTTGCAACCTTTGACAAGCACGGGGACCTGTACGTCGCCGGCAAGTACGACGACCACGACAACTGGCTGATCCTTCGGTCGGAACAGGGCAACAACCAGTTGAAGTTTTTTGAGCGCGGCCGAGGCTACAGCCTGCTCCGGTTCGGCCCGGACGGCGAAACACTCTTCACCGATGGCGGCAACTTTACGCGCGTCCACGGGACCGATTCGGGGGAGATCAAGAAAGGCAAACTGCCCTCTACCCGTGAGGCCTACATGTTCGGCAGGCTGTATTTCTCCAACAGCGCGAACTACATCGCCGCGCAGAGCGGTGGGGTTATTCAGTTCAAGAACACCACCGATCAGTACGGCGAGCCGCTGGGTAGCGTCGGGCAGCTCACCGCGATGACCGGCGTGCCCCCCCTGCTCGCCGCTTGCACCAACAAGGGGGCGCTCATGCTCTTCGAAGTCCCCGCGTGCCGGGCCACTGCGCAAGTAGAGCTGGGCGGGATCGTGACAGGTCTGGTGTACCACCCTGAATCAGACTACGCCTACGGCCTGTATTGGCCCAACCGATACCTCGAAGACTCGAGGCACGACCGGTACACCGGCCCGTATTTCGCGGATGTCATCGCAATCGATCTGTCTGCACTCAAACAAGACCACGCGATCGATCAACCCAACCCGTGACCTGCTCAGCGATCACGACCAAGGAATGCAACCATGCGTACTGAACTTAGAAACCCGAGGGTTCTTGCCACCCTGCTGCAATGGTGCTGTATCGCCCTGCTGTTGGGTGCCTGGCCGACGATGGCCAAGGACCAGGCAACGGTCCGGCCGCAGGCCGACCTGTCCCAGGGACTGACCGCCGAGGGCGTCACGGTGCGCTGGGCGGGGTTTGCGAGCGGCGACCGGTGGGAAGACCTGACCGACTACTGCAACACACAGCTGCAAGACCGCGGTGTGATCCATTGCAACAGCGACCAGATCAGGCGACGCCTGCCCGACACGCTGATACGCGGCAACGGGCATGTTGTGCTGCTGCTGGACACGCCCGGCGGGCTCGTGCACCTGAGGCTGACCGAGGGGGGCATGTTCTCCATCAAGATCCGGGCCAGGGACCTCGCGCCGCTGGGGCCCGGACGCCGGTGGAGCCGGGACCAGGCGGACCGCGCCGACCGCCTGCTGGGCCAACCCGACAGCGGGGTCGGTGTGGTCTGGGCCTATTGGGGCTCCGGACGGTACGGCCGTGAGGCCTGGGTTGATCTGACAGCAGACATCTCCGACCTCTTAGAAGAGCTGCCGTTCAAGAGTGTTGAGCGCGGACTCAAGCAAGAGATCCCCTACCCGGAAAACAAACGCCAGATCAGGTTGCTGCTGGGTTGTGGCGGGCAGGCGGTCTATGTTTTCCTGCCCAAACATAGCGAAATCACGACCCGGCCCAGCGAGCAGCAGACCCGGGTCCCTTGGCAGATGCGTACGTCACAGACGCCCAGCTTTGCCCAGGTGGCGGCGGATGTTGACCGGCTCGACAACCCCCGGCAGTGGGGGCTTTCCGATGACGGCCGATCGGTAATCGCGGTGCATCCTGGATCCGGTAACCGGTTCAGGCTCGACCCGGCCTCGCTAGACATTGTTGAATCGGTGTCCGCCGACAAGGCCCGCCAAGATGGCTGGGGGATAGTGCCACGCGCCGAGCTGCCCGAATCGCAGTTGTCCCGCGAAGGTGTCAACGGCAACGCGTACAGCGACTACACCCTCATCGATGACGGGCGTTACGTCCTTGCGCAAAGCGGAGCGCTCTACGCCCGGGGCAACTACCCCGCCGGGATGATGCGCCGCTATACCCAGCACACGCTGCCCCAAAACTTCGGCGCGGTAGTCAGCCGAGAGCTCGGGGTCTTGGCCGTGTTCTGCAGGGGGCAGATTAAGCTCTATCGTTGGCCGGAGTTGGACGTGCTCAGCGATGTGGTCCACCAGGGCGTGCTCGTTGACCCTAGGCCCGTTCAGGGGACGCCGGTTTTTTATGCACGCTGGCTGGACAATCCCCCCCTGAACGACCTCGGGAAGCTGGTTGAGGATGATACGCCCGGACGGATTGTACGGGTCGACCTCAGCGAGTTGGTTGCGGACGACCAGATCGCGCCGCGCTCGGGTCTGCCCGAGCCTGTGCGTGGCGGGGCGACGGGGCATCCAGACATCGCCCGCAGCCTGCCGCTGCGCAGTGACCTGACCGACATCGCTTACAGCGCCGACGGCAAATCGGTGTACCTACTCGATGCCGGGGCGGGCTGCGTCTACCGGATCAACCCCCAGACCCTGGCGATCCAGGAGCAGACCGGCCGGCTGCCCTTCGGGACACACCGAATGAGCCTAGGCCCGGCTGGCGATGTGCTCTGGCTCGCCTGCGCGCCCACCGCGTTCGAGCACAACAAAGACCACCCAGGTGGAAAGGTCCTGCGGATCGATACCACCGGCGGCTTCTCGAAAGTCATCGAGCACTCGACCGGGATCGACCCCTTCGATATCGCTGCGGCTGGCACCAGGAACAACCCGTGGGTATTCATCACCGATGGGAGCAACCAATGGACGAACATGCACGAGTATGGCGGTAACCCGCTCAAACAGATCAATCAGGTCGGTGTTACCCAGAGATCTAAAATAACCGTCGTCCCGAACAGGTCGCTGATGTTTGTCGGCGAGTACCAGTCCTTTGGCTACATCAGCCTAGTGTCTCCCGGGCACGCCAAGATGCACGAGATGGCCGCATCGAGAAACGCCCGCGAGGTATTTGTCAGCTCCGATGGCTCGTATGTGATGACGGAAGCCAGCGATTTGTGCGAGCTCAACCATGCCTCCAAGCACCGCACAACCATGATCTATAGGGGGCACGTCGGGCCGCGAGACAGGCGGTGGACGCCCGCCCCGCTCGACATGATCGCGGGGATGGAGCATTGCAACGGGCAACTGGTGGTCTGCGACAGGCTGGGCCAGCTCTGGCGGATTAACAAGCAGACGCTCGAAGCGACACCGGGCCCGGTGTTCAAGGGCATCCTGACTGATTTGCGCTTCGATCCGCAATCGGGCCGGCTACTTGCGATCTACCGACATGACGCAGTCATCAGCAACCACGGCAGCTACAAGCGACCGATCTACGCCGACTTCGTATCAATTGATCTGAAGGATTGGCTCGAAACTGAACCTGGCGATACTTTTCGGGACTAAAATCACTTGGATGAAGTTGTATTGAAAGCAAATCACTACTGCCCGGCCAGAAGTCGAATAGCCACAATTGTTTATGGTCGGCCTGTTTGAATGTGGGTTCACTTACGTTCATAATCCCTTGTTTTGGTGGTATTTTCTCGAATAACGCCACCCCAAAAATTTTCAGGATTTCGCTGGTCGACAGGGCATCCGCCTGGGCTGAGCGAGTTGGGCGATGAAGACGTACGCGCGAAGGCCGACAGTACGGGCGGCTCAAACCTACCGTGAAACCTCGATACCTCGAAACCACCCCGATGTTTGGCGACGATAAATGCCCCAACTCAAGACTTGAGCAGGGGGTTTCGAGGTTTTACGGTTTCGCGGTAGGCTCTGTGTCGCGACCTACTCGGCGAGCCCAACCGAGCCCTATACGAGCCCTAGCCCTCCGAGCGGGCCGGGCCCATGCAAAAAAGCTCGTCGTAAGTGACGAGCCTTTCAGCGTTTGCTGCAATAGCGGGGGCAGGTCAGGTTCGATCCGCTCAAGTAATAAGGTGTCGGCCGGGTTATCGTAAGCAGTTCCACGTATAGCCATTGATCTCCGGGGAATGACCCCGGAGGTCAGACGCTTCAAGTGCAAGTAACAACTCCTCTTACAGCTTAGCCTCCCTGGCTTGGTGCGTATAGGGCGCTTTCGTTCACGTTTTGGCACTTGTAGGGCCAAGGTGACAAGGCACGATTGCAGCGGTAACCTCATATCGAAGCTGGAGCTATGTGGCTCCTGCGCGAGATTTCTGTTACCCGGAGCTTTTTGCCGACTGACCGGCTCATTACGCCGGCTTCAAAACCAAATTGACGCGTGTGCGTCAAGCTGCTGTCTCACAGGAAATCGCCAGCCTGAGCCATTGGCTCTTAAATAGGTCAGCAGTACTTGTGCCACGCCCCGTATGGGGCGTCGGTCAGGTGCTGTGATCTATGCCCTCTGGCGAGGGTCCTGTGAGCGGCCTTGGTCCGGCGCTCCTTTTTCATCGGGGCAGAATTGGCACGACCAGCCGCAGACATCGAGTCCTTCTTCAACCTTACCGAGGTGCAACGCCTCCTTGATATCGCTCGCTCAGACAATGCACTCATCGCGCTAGCAGTACATCGTCGCGAAATATGTTGGACGCAGTTCATGGGCTGGCTGCTAGACCCCGGTCGTGTTCCGGCGCATATATCGAGGGAGCGAACAGCTGACTTGATCCACATCGCGTTGAGCAAACTCCCAGACCAAACAGCCAACCCGGATGGTGGTCGACTCGTTCAGATACACGACCGAAAACTCGAGACGGTATTGGATGTTTCACCCGAGCAGTCTGCAGGTAAGGCGGGTCGGATCGACTTGGTCGTGTGTACACGCTTTGGCAAAGACACCCTGCACCTGCTGATCGAAAACAAGATCGATGCGACCGAGCATACCGAACAACTTACCGGGTATGTGGCCTACTACCTACGAAAGCGTACCGGCGAACTCTTGCTACCGATACTGATCGAACTTGGCGATAATCCTGCTGAAATTTCGTCTTGCTCGTGGGCACCTTGCCTGACTCGCTCCGACATTACAGAGTGGCTGGGCAGGCTTGATGATGCCCCGAGCATCGCCCATGATTACCGCACGATATTTGAGGCATGGAACATTGGCGCCCAGTTGCGAGTGCGATATCAAAAAACCATCGATAAAATCCTATCTATGAAAGAACCTCCAGAAGACTGGCGGCTGATTAAAGATTCCATAGTTGCTAACGAACAGTCGTTCTATCAAGTCGCATTCAATACGCCGCTGCTGGCAAATGCACTTGATGATTTTGGATTTTCCGAGCCGGAGTCAATGGGGCGACTCAAAGCGGAGCATGCGATACTTGTCTTGGCCAAACCAAAATGGACGATCTACCCGGGCGAGCATAAGGAATGTGGTGTTCAGATACATTTTGAATGTGATGGACGTGGAAGACTGCGCATGGATGTAAGAAATTACCCATACGAGGGCAGTATCGAAAATAAACCCGATCGGATGGTGGGGCTTGCCGATCAACTTGCATTAAAAGCTGAACTGCAAGAACGAGTACGCGCGGTTCTGCAGGAAGTAAAACTTCCTGGTGGCGTTGCTCTCAATCAGTCTGGCCTAAGAAAGCCTCAGTCCCCTGCTGACCCCCTAGCCGAATCTTGATCCAGTGTTTGTGAGAGAATCCGATCGGGCCTGCGGCCCGAGAAAGGATTCTCTGATGAAGAAGCGACACACCCCCGAGCAGATCGTGGCCAAGCTGCGTCAGGCCGACGTTGAGCTGGGCAAGGGCCTGCGGGTGCCCGAGGTCTGCAAGCAGCTGGGCGTCAGCGAGCAGACGTACTACCGCTGGCGGACCAAGTACGGCGGGATGGCGCCCCACTGGACGCTCCGCTGATGGCCAAGCAACTCAAGGAGATGGAGAAGGAGAACGCCCGGCTCAAGCGGCTGGTCGCCGACCAGGCGTTGGACATCCAGATCCTCAAGGAGGCGGCCCGCCCAAACTTGTGAACCCCGAGCGTCGGCGACGCACGGTGGAGGCGGTGCGTGATCGCTTGGGGCACGAGAAGGTCAGTGAGCGTCGGGCGTGCAGGGCTTTGGCCCAGCCACGCTCGACGCAGCGGTATCGGCTCAAGCAGCCGGATAAGGATCGGCCGTTGATCGAGGCGATGCGTCGGATCGCCGACGCCCGGCCGCGGTTCGGCTGCGAGCGTGTCCATCCGGAATTGGTGAAGTCGGGCTGGTCGGTGAGCGTGGACCGTGTCCACCGTTTATGGAAGCAGGAGCACATGCAGGTGCCCCAGAAGCAGCGTAAACGCCGGCGATTGCCGGGTCATTCGGGCCACGGCTGCATCCGCTACCGGCCGACACACCGCAACCATGTGTGGAGCTACGACTTCGTGGCTGACCGCACGGAGGACGGCCGTCAGCTGAAGCTGCTGGTGGTGCTGGATGAGTTCACCCGGGAGTGCCTGGCGATCGAGCCCGCCCGTTCGTTCAAGGGCCGGGGCGTGATCGGCCTGCTTCAGTACCTGTTCGCGGTGCGTGGTGCGCCGGAGCATCTGCGGTCGGATAACGGGCCCGAGTTCGTCGCTCACGAGGTGCAGCGTTGGCTGAGTCGGGCGATGGTGCGTACGCTGTACATCCGGAAGGCCAGCCCCTGGGAGAACGCCTACGTGGAGAGCTTCAACGGCAAGCTGCGTGACGAACTGCTCAATCGTGAGCTGTTCCTCGGCCTGGACGAGGCCCGGTACGTGCTGGACGAATGGCGATTGGATTACAACCACCGCCGACCGCACTCGTCGCTGAACTGGCAGGCCCCGGCGGCCTACGCCGCGTCACTTGAAGATGACCCCGTGGCCGGGGTGTTCCCGGCCGCCTCGCCTGCTGATCCTCCGGTCGG
>JBCDKD010000113.1:0-10597 GCA_039024275.1 Planctomycetota bacterium
CGTGATCGAACGGTTCTTTCGAAAGATCAAGCAGTGCCGACGCGTCGCGACCCGCTACGAGAAGAAGGCGGCCAACTTCGCCGGCTTCGTCTATCTCGCCGCGGGACTGGCAGGGGTGATCTGAATGTCCATAGGACCTAGTCTCCGAAGTTTGCTCAGCAACCTTAGAGAGCCTCAAGGCGCACGGCTCCAACCGCTCGGCTTCGTGGTGACCCGTTTCTCGACAAGGGCCATTCCCGGGAGTGCATAGCCTGGGAGCCCTCTCGTGCTCAGCTGTTCAATAGATCAAACCATGGAGCCTAAGAGCGGAATGACCGGCGGAGTCTCGACGAGCGACAGCCAACCGGTGTTTGTCGTGGGACACCCCCGATCAGGCACGACGCTGTTGGCCTCGATCCTCGACCGTCACTCCCAGATCGCTGTCCCGCCTGAGACAAGTTACTTATTCCCGCACCGCCTGCCCGCCATCTCTGCTGATTGTCGCAGCGGCGTCCTCACGCCGGGTGGCGAGGGCGAGCGCCTAATGCGCGATCTCGGCATATCCGACCCAAGCGGGACATGGAACGATTTCCTTACCCGGCCCAAGCGGGGCCCGCAAGAGCTGTTTGATTTCTTGATGAACACCTATGCCCGGCAGAGGGGGAAAACCCGTTGGGCGGAGAAGTCTCCCTGGCACCTGCGACACACAAAAAAATTGTGGCGATGGTACCCAGCGGCGAAAATTATTGGACTTGTACGCGATGGGCGGGACTGCATCCTGTCCACCAGGAAGCACCTTGATTCGGGCCACGACCTGACCTGGCACGCCCTGAACTGGCGACGCGGAGCACGCATGTGCCAGCGTTTGTCAAAACAGGAGCCCAGCCGCTTCCTTCTCATCCGCTATGAAGACTTGGCGCGAGAGCCCTCCGAGACGAGCCGGCGGGTCTGCGATTTTATTGGGGTGCCGTACGAGCAGCAGCAGATCAAGCCGGAAGGCGGGGCAGCGGTAAGGCTCGCCCACGAGACCTGGAAAGAACGGGTCGATTCGCCCATCGATGGGTCGCGGGTTTTCGCCTGGCGAGAGTCCATGAAAGGGGAAGAGTTGGCGAGCATTAAACTGATCCTACACCGCACACTAAAGCACTTCGATTACCCCGATTCCGACCTCGACGGCGTTTCTCACGCCTCTCGGATTGCGGGACAGCTGCGGCTGCTGCGTGCCCGATTTCATAAGTCTTGGAATGGTGTGCTGTATCGTGTAAGGCTGCTACGCTGAGCATCGGTTCTCAGCCGGAACAAACTTTGTTTTCACCGGGCGGCAGAGCGCGCCCGCTCATTCCTACTTGTTCCTGATGATTAGTCCCGGAGTCTTCCGCTTCTTCTTAGCGACCCTCGTTGTGATCCACCACAGCTTCCCACTGCGTCTGGGCGCGTGGGCGGTGGGCTTGTTTTTTTTGTGCTCAGCGGCTACTGGATCTCGAGGATGTGGAGGCAGAAGTATGCCGCACAAGCCTCTCCCTACGCCGGCTTTCTGCTCAGCCGGTGGTGGCGGATCGCGCCGCTGTTTTTCGCCGTTCACCTGCTGGCGGCGGGTTTGATCGCGATGGGGGTCGCCGGCGGTTCACAAACACTCCTCAACGATCCCGTGTGGTGGCTCACGCAGCCGGCTGTTGCGGGGTCAACTCAGTTCGGTCGCCTCTTACCACCGGCCTGGTCGCTCGACGTCGAGATGCAGTTCTATTTCCTGGCGCCCCTGCTCATGGCAGGGATGCTAACGCTTAAAACCCGGGGTCTCGCCTTGCTCGCGCTGGGGGCCACCGCCTGGGGTATCTTGCGGCTCTTAGGCCCGGCGTCTCTGGAAACCCCCTTGCTCGACGTATTCTTGTGGTTGTTTGTGATCGGGGCAGTGTGCGACCAGGCCGGATGGAAGCCTAGGCGACGTACCGTGGCGGCCTCCATCGGTTTAATGGCCTCGGTGCTACTAGCAATGCTGGCCATTCCGACATCTCGGCCACTTATCTGGCGGCACGGTGCGAGTACCGCCGAAACTGTGATCGGCGGTGAATGGCTATTTCTCGTGTTGTGCCTCGTATCCATTCCGATCGCGATCAGTACCGTCCACCGTTCTTCTGGGAGTTGGGACCGATGGTTGGGTGATCTCTCGTACCCGCTCTACCTCTTCCATTGGCTGCCGCGAGACTGGTACTACCGTCAGGTCGATTGGGCCCAGCCCGCCTGGTGGAACGGGGGGCTCTTGCTGACGAACTTTGCCGCATCAATCTTAGGGGCGATTGTCTTGCTTCACCTCATTGACCGACCGGCCCAGCGGGCCCGGGCAGCTTGGTTTAAATCCAAACAATCCCGTCCGATGGGTATCCACACCCCTCAAACAGAGAATTCCAGCCCGTGAACCTTACCTCGCTCACGGTCGCACTGGCGATGTGCTTCCCTGCCTTCTTCCTGGCCGCGCGACGCTCGCCCTGGCTGATGGAATACTTGATCCTGGTGGTGGCGGCCAACCGCGGCGTGCGCCGGTTCGTGGACTATCAGCAAGGGTTTTTCGACCCATATTCACCAATCAGTCTGACCCCCATCGTGGTCTCGGGCTTCGCGGCCCTGCTGGTGTTCCAGCTCTATCAGCGTAAGTCGCACCGTCTGGGCCGGACCAGTCGGAAGGTCATCCGGTGGTACCTCATTGCCATCGGATTGGCGTTCGCTGTGGGATTGGTTCGTAACCGACTGGGGGCCGTTTACGAGCTGGGCGGATACCTGGCCCCGCTGGGCATGATGGGGATGGCGATGATGTTCTCAGACCAGCCCAAAGTCATACGCCGTTGGACACTCTCGGCCGCCCTGATCGGCGTCGGCGTGGCGGGCTACGGCCTCTGGCAGTTTTACACCATCCCGCCCTGGGACGCGTTCTGGGTCCGGGCGGTGGGGTTCGAGGGCTACCTGGGCACGCTCGAACCGACCAAGATGACCTTATTTGCGACCCTCCCCGAGCGAGGACCGGCGGCGATGTTCTTTGCGGGCACGCTGATCATCCTGCTGCTCGGCCCGCGGCTGCTGGGCCCGCTGCGGTGGCCGGCCGCTGCGTTGGTGCTGGCGGCGATGCTCTTTACCTATTCCCGCACCACGGTCATCCACGTCACCCTGGCGTGCGCCGCGTTCCCGGTGGTCTCGCGCGGCAAAGGACTCGGCATCATCGTCGTAATCGGATTAGTCTTCGTGTTGGGCGGCGACCGCCTGCTCGGGTTTTTACCCAATCAAGAATTCGTGGCCGATCGTTATGCCACCCTCGGGGCGATTCAAGACGACGGTTCGTTCCAGGGGCGGATCAAACTGTTGGGCATTGCCTTGGGCCACGCCGCGACCGAGCCTCTGGGACTAGGCTTGGGGTCGCACGGGCTCGCCGGACGGGTCGGGGGGGGCGGCGGCGAGGGGGACAGCACCGGCTTTCTGGTTGCCCTACGTACCTTCGGGTGGCACGGCTTTATCCTCATGGTGATGGTCCTGCGTCAACTCTGGATCAGTTCCACAAAAGTTCTAGACGAGCGGCCCAACGACCGTAACACCGCCCTGTTCCGGGCTTGGTTTGTCTCAGGTATAGTGGTGCTGTTTTCGGGCAACTGGCTCGCGGGGGCCTCGTTCTTCTGGGTCCTGGGCGGGGTACGTCGTCGGGCAGGCGGACCAGTTGGCTCAAGAACAGGCCGATCGCGAATCCGATGTGCCGTGTCTCGTCCCCGGCTCTCCCTCCGCTCAGACATTGGGGCCGGGCCCTGCGGCCCGTTCCTTGACACCCCCCTTGGGCAGGCCTCACCCTTGAGGCTGCGGTCCCCCGAAGTTCTATGGGCCTGGTCGCGGTGGGCGCACCGTCGCGGGCTTCGACGCACCGCGCGGGCCATCAAGTTTGTCAACTTCTTGCTTCACCGGGCCTTGCTGCCCGCCGAAGCCCGAGTCGGACAACAGCTCAACCTCGAGCACTACGCCTTGGGCATCGTGATGCATCCCAACGTGACGATTGGGGTTAGTGTCCGCATCTACCACCACGTCACGCTCGCGGGCGAGATGGCGATCGATTCGCCCCACCGAATCGAAATCGGTGACCGTGTCACTCTAGGGGCGAACTGCATCGTCGTTGCTCCGCCTCATGTGGGTATCAGCATCGGGGATGATGCGGTGATTGGCGCGGGCAGTGTGGTGGTGGGCGACGTTCCACCCCGAGCGATCGTGACCGGCAACCCTGGTAAAATCCGTCGTTACCGTACGGACGAAGAGATTCGCGATCCGTACGCGGTTTCTCTAGCACGAGCCAGAAGGAGAGAAACAAAAGACTCGGCTAATAACAAGGAGCATCGAAATAACTGATGAAAATCGCCTACGTCGTCATCAACGCCAACCGTCGCGAAGGGACTTCCCGGGCGGTGCTTGAGGTCGCCGAACGGCTCGCGGAAAACCACGAGGTGGACCTGCTGGCCCGCACGGTCGAAGACGTGGATTTCCAGCGGGTCCGCTGGCGCAGGGTCTCGGGGCCCGGGTGGCCCGAGGTAGGCGATTTTGCTTCGTTTGTGTGGCGCTGCGATCGATTGCTGCGACAGTCGGACTACGACATCGTCCATGCCGCGGGCCCCAACTGCACGGCCGCGGACGTCTATACGATCCAGACCGTCCACCCGGTTAAGCGTCGCATCATGCTTGAGATCGGTGCGCACACCGACGCCAGCCTGCCTCGCCGGCTGACCCGCCATCTCTACGACCGTGCTGTGCTTTCGACCGAGGCCAAGGCGTATCGCGCACACGGTCCGCGCGGCCGGGTGGCATACTTGCCTGTGTCAGCCGGGACGCGGGGCGAGTTAGAAAACGAGTACCCCGTGGTCGAAGCGCTAGTTCGCGAGATCCCCAACGGCGCCGACCTCGACCGCTTCCACCCCCGCCACCGCGCCGCGGCCCGCTCCGACATCCGTCGGCAACACGGTATGGAAGAAGACGACTTTGTCGCGGTCTTCAGTGGGGGAGACTGGGTCCGCAAGGGGCTGCGGATCGCAGCCGAAGCGGTCGCCCAATCCCAAACGGAGCGAGCGCGACTCTTGGTTGTTGGCCACGACCCGCTCGTTGGTGAGTTCCGGGCCGGCCTGGAGCGCGACGGATTAAGCCAGCGCGTCGTCTTTGCCGGATTCCAAAAAGAGGTCCACCGCTACTACGCCGCCAGCGACGTGATGGTCTTCCCCACCGCTTATGAGGCTTTCAGCCTCGCCACCATCGAAGCGGCCGCTTCGGGCCTGCCCGTGTTGATGCCTGATGTCAGTGGGGCCCACGAACTGGTGGGCCATGGCCAAGCGGGGTCTTTGCTGCCGCGGACCGCCGAGGCCTTCGCAGCCGAGATCGATCGGCTGGCCGAGCACCCCCAAGACCTCGACCAGCTCAGCAAGAGCGCCCGAGGCCACGTTGAAGAGCACTTCCACTGGGACAAGATCGCTGCTGCCACCGAATCGGTGTACCAAGAGTTGTTACAGCAACGCCAAAGCACTTCTGAATACGTTCCCGCAGTGGGGCCGACTTGATCACCCAGCGCCGATTAAAGGTTCTGATCGCCAGCCATGCCTGTGCGACGCCTCAAAATCAAGCCCTATTCGCAGACGCGGCCCGCGAACGGAACTGGGACGTGACGCTTTGCCTGCCCCGCTGGTGGAAAGACGAGTACGGCCAATGGCTACCCGCCCGGTTGATGGAGGGGTTCGACGCGCGACTCACCCACTTCCCGGTTACACGGAACGGAAGTGTGCCGCTGCACGTCTACCTCGGGCGCCTCGGCCGGCTAATCCGCGACGTCAACCCCGACGTGATCTACTCCCACAACGAAGCCTACGCCGCCTCCACGATCCAGTGGTGCTGGGCCAATGCCCGGACACTGGCCCGCCCCTTCGGGTTCTATTCGTGCCAGAACATTCTTAAACGCTACCCGACCCCGTTTCGGCAGGGCGAGGCGTGGGTCTACAAACACAGCCGCTTCTTTTTTCCGATCACACATAACGTCGACCAGGTCCACCGCGATAAGGGCTACACGGGTCGATCTACGATTGTCCCGTTAGGCTACGACGCGCGCAAGTTTTATCCGAAGCAGGCGATTGAAACCCGCCACCTTCAAGCAGAAGGCAGGCCGGTCCAGCTTGTTTATGCAGGCCGAGTCGTTGAAGAGAAGGGCCTGATCACACTTGCGGCCGCACTTGGCCAACTGACGGATTTGGACTGGGATTTGTTGATCGCTGGCGGGGGCGACTATGAACTCCAGGTCAAGGCGGCGATGGCAGACCACGGTGTGAGCGATCATGTGCAGTGGTTAGGTTTTGTGGGTCGGGATGAGATGCCCGCTCTCTTTGAATCTGCTGATCTGATGGTGCTGCCCTCTGAGACGCGATCGAATTGGAAGGAGCAGTTCGGGCGTGTCATCTTAGAGTCGATCGCGTGTGGCACGCCGGTCGTGGGCTCAGATTCCGGCGAGATTCCATATCTCATTCGCGAGATCAATGGAGGTGCCGTCTTTCATGAATCGCAACCAGATTCTCTTGCAGAATCGCTCCGCACGCTGATGACAAACCACTCAAAACGGGCTCAAGTCGCTATTGAAGCCGCATCGTATGTCAGTGAACGATATACATTAGACGATATAACCGATCAATTTGCTGATGCAATTGAGGAAGCAGCATTGAATCGATAACCACTGAATTGATGGATAGTGGCCACACAACAACAGATCCTGTACGGATGCTCCAAATCGGTGCAGAGGTATTGTCTGGGAGGCCCGGTGGACTCAATCGCTACACATGGGACATCGCTCATGCGTTTCAGGATCTTCCGGTTGATCAGCATTGGTTCATGATGGGAGATTGTGATATTCAAGATACAGGGGTGTCGATCAACGCTGTTGCTTCATCAAGCGATCCACTGTTGAAGCGTTGGAGTGCGCTCCGTAGTGCTTTTCAAAAGATCAATAAGGTATTTCAGGCAGATATCGTAGTAACACACTTTGCGTTGTATGCCTTTCCGCTCAAAAAACATTTGGCGAAGATGTCCCACGTCGTCCATTTTCATGGGCCATGGGCAGGGGAGTCGGAAGCAGAAGGAGCGGGGCGATTTTCCGTTTGGGGTAAGCGCCAGATTGAAAATGCTGTATTTGCAACGGCCAATCGATTTGTCACCTTGTCACAAGCTTTTGCAGATATTCTCGTGGAGCAATACAGGGTCGATTCATCGCGGATACGTGTGGTGCCTGGTGCGATTCGGGCGAGTGAGTATCAGACGCATATCAGTCGGCAGCAAGCGCGTCAACGTCTAGGTTTCGTCGCGGACCGACCTACCGTTGTATGCGTACGCCGGCTCGCTAAACGAATGGGGCTCGAGCGATTGATTCAAGCTATGGTCCTGGTCGAAAAGCAATGCCCTGAAGTAGTATTATACATTGCTGGTAAAGGGCCTCTCTCACCGGGCCTTGAGCACATGATTGAGCGCGAAAGCCTCCAGGGCTCTGTTGAGCTACTAGGGTTTGTGCCTGATAAAGATTTGCCGTATCTATACCGTGCTGCAGACCTAAGCGTGGTCCCCAGTCAATCGCTTGAAGGCTTTGGATTGATCATCCTCGAATCATTGGCTGCCGGTACCCCGGCCTTTGTGACCCCGGTGGGGGGCATGCCCGAAGCCGTATACGGCCTGGACCCCAATCTAATCCTCGAGAGTACAGCGGTGGAGTCGATCGCCGATGGGCTCATTCGAGGGTTGAATGGCGGGCTTGATTTGCCAAGCAGTGAGGCTTGTCAGGATTATGTGCGCCAGCACCACGATTGGTCGGTCATTGCCCCAAGGGTTTGGGATGTTTATCGCGAGGCGATTGATCATCATCACCAATAGCTCCCCCACGATATCGGCTTTATTCCTCGATCAGTCGGGTGAGTTGGGCGGTGCTGAGTTAGCATTGCTTGATATCCTGATTGGCCGCGGCTCTCGTGACCAGGTCGTTCTTTTTTGTGAAGGGCCCTTTGCAGCACTTTTGCGAGAGCGTCAAGTTGATGTCCAGGTCCGTTCCCTTTCGACACGTGTTCAAAAGCACTCGCGACTTTGGGATCAGCTCATGACGGTTCCTGCGGTCTTCGGTGCCTCAAAATATTTGGCGGGGATCGCAAAGGAGCACGGAGTAATCTTTGCGAATACGCAGAAAGCTGCGGTTCTGGGCGCAATCGCCGGTAGAGTGTCAAAGCGGCCGTTGATCTGGTTCCTTCACGACCTTTTAGACGCCGATCATTTCAGTTCGGCGAATCGACGTGCAGTGATTGCAATAACCAACCGCTGGGGAAGTTATGTTATCTCCAATTCACAAGCGACCGACGACGCCTACCGAAAGGCGGGGGGTAAGCTGCCGACGACGGTTATCTACAATGGAATTGACGAGGATTCAT
This sequence comes from Planctomycetota bacterium, assembly GCA_039024275.1. Lineage (GTDB taxonomy): Bacteria > Planctomycetota > Phycisphaerae > Phycisphaerales > Phycisphaeraceae > JAHQVV01. The sequence goes on from JBCDKD010000113.1 coordinate 8,430, forward strand.
TTGATCGTGTTGCTGATCAAGCAAGCCGTACCATCCGGACAGAACTGTCTGTGCCCGATTCAAGTCTTTTGGTCGGAGTCTTCGGCCGGCTGACCCCTTGGAAGGGGCAAGATATCTTGCTGGACGCGCTGGCTCGTAAAGAGTTGGCCGATATACATGCGGTAGTTGTGGGAGAGGCTCTATTTACTGGAGAAGATAGGGCATATGCCGAGCATTTAAGAAGTCGTGCGGCGAGTCCTTCATACTCTGACCGGGTTCATTTTCTTGGGCACCGCAACGATGTGCCCAAGCTAATGAAGGCATGTGATGTGATCGTTCATACTTCGACATCACCCGAGCCGTTTGGGCGTGTGATTGTTGAGGGGATGCTGGCAGGTAAGCCGGTGATTGCGACCAACGCAGGTGGAGCAAAAGAGATTATCTCAGACGGTATCAATGGCTTGCTTGTGGAACCAGGCAGCGTAAAGTGTTTGGCGAATGCGATCTCCAGTCTTCGTTCGAACCCGGCTCGGGGCGATGAATTGGCGCTGGCAGGTAGAGCGCGTGCCGAGCAAGACTTTTCTGTCCAACAGATGGTACGGGGTGTCAACAGAGTGATTGAGGATGTGGTTCGAGAAAATCATGTGAAGTAATCTCCAGTTTAGAACCGGTATTCAGCGAGATATATGTGTGCCAATACCCCCTGGACAATGGCATCGAATTAGTTAGCCTCGTGGATGACCACGCCGCGTTCAACCATCTCCAGGTATAGCGTTGACTCCCTCTCTATCTTTGTGACCTGCCCCCTGAAAACTAGTCCAGAACTTATGGGAAGATTCCCGGTTTACGGACGCATTCAGGAAAGGCAGATCGATTATGGCTCGAACCCGACACACCCCGGAGCAGATCATCAACAAGCTCCGTGCGATCGAGGTGCACATCAGCGCTGGGATGACGCAGGAGCAGGCGGTTCGTAAGGAAGAGGTCTCGGTGCAGACGTATTGCCGCTGGCGTAAGGAGTACGGCGGCCTGAAGGTTGATCAGGCCAAGCGACTCAAGGAGATGGAGAAGGAGAACGCCCGGCTCAAGCGGCTGGTTGCTGAGCTGAGCCTGGACAAGCAGATGCTGCAGGAGGTCGCTGAGGGAAACTTCTGAGCCCGCGGAGGAAGCGTGAGGCGGTCCAGGTTTTGCGGGATCGGTTCAATGCTTCGGAGAGGCGGGCGTGCAGGTTGTTGAAGCAGCCGCGTGCGACGCAGCGTTATCTGCCCATCGTCCGCAGCGATGAGGCTCCACTCACCAAGCGGATTATCGAGCTGGCATCGATGTTCGGTCGGTATGGCTACCGCCGGATCACGGCGTTGCTGCGTCTGGACGGCTGGTGGGTGAACCACAAGCGGGTCGAGCGGATCTGGCGTCAGGAAGGCTTGAAAGTGCCTAAGAAGCAACGCAAACGCGGGCGGTTGTGGTTCAACGATGGTTCTTGTGTTCGGCTCAGGCCAAAGCACAAGGACCACGTCTGGGCGTACGACTTCGTTCATGGCCGAACGCGGGACGGGCGGAGCTTCCGGATGCTGGCGATCATCGATGAGTACACGCGTGAGTGCCTGTCGATCGACGTAGCCAGGAAGCTGAACCATGACGATGTGCTTGAGCGTCTGTCGTGGCTGATGGCGACGCGTGGGGTGCCGGATCACATCCGCAGTGACAATGGCAGCGAGTTCACGGCCAAGGCGGTGCGTGACTGGCTCAAGCAGGTGGATGTGAAGACGCTGTACATTGAGCCGGGCAGCCCGTGGGAGAACGGGTATGCAGAGAGCTTCAATGGTAAGCTAGCGGATGAGCTGCTGGAGCGTGAGGTGTTCGACACGCTCTACGAAGCAAAGGTCTTGATCGAACGCTGGCGTGTGCAGTACAACACGGTTCGGCCGCACAGTTCGTTGGGCTATCGCCCGCCAGCACCAGAGGCATGGCTCATTGAAGAGCCTGATTCCGCTACGCTCCATCAGGCTCTTCAACCCAAGGGAACACACCCTTGGATTAACATAGACGTTGGTATGAAACGTGGGGGCAGGTCAGCCCCCTTCACGCCATCACTGCGACTGCGTTTGACCGCCGTGGAGGGCGTCGGCTTCTTGCCCGCCTTGCGTCGCACCCTTTCGCGCAGCTTGTCGTGGATCGGCTGCCACGAG
>JBCDKD010000114.1:0-10559 GCA_039024275.1 Planctomycetota bacterium
CTGCGGCCCACTGCCGAAGCAGCGCGCTCTTCACCGTGCGTGTGAGCCGTTTGCCGGACAGCAGCACCACCGCCCAGCAGGCGTCCCCGGGCGGGGCGTTCTCGAAGTAGTCCCGCATCGCCTTGACCTTCTCGTTGGTCTTGGTGGTCGCGTGGTGACGGTGGTAGTGGTCGGTGAGGTTTTTCACGGTTGTTGGGTGATGCTGTCTTCCGGGAGGGCGAGGCTCCTGCCGAGCCGCGATTAAACAGAGCACGAAGCGTAAGCGAGTGGCCACAAACTGTAGAAGATTTGATGCCACTTGCTGACGCTTCGTGCCCTGACAGTCAGCGGCTCAGCAGGAGCCTCGCCCTCCCGATCACGCCGAGTCGTCTTCATCCGATTCGTAGCGTGTCTCGAGCGTGTAGCTGTCCAGGCCCTGTGTCTGGAGGTAGCGGGACAAATCATCGGTGTAGCCGTGGGCACAACCGATACGCGAAGCGCCGGTGGCCTTGATCGTGTCGAGCAGGCCCTGCCAGTCGGCGTGGTCGGAGAGCACGAATCCGCGGTCGACCGCGCGGAAGCGTCGACGCCCGCGTACCGCCATCCAGCCGGAGGCCATGGCCGTCGAGCACGGTCGCAGCTTCTTCATCCAAGGGCTGCCGTTCGCGGAGGGCGGGGCGAGCACCATCGCGCCGCCCTTGTGCTGCTTGCAAGCTTCGACGCTCGCGCACTCGCTCGGCGGCAGCTCAATACCCGAGCCACGGTACACCTCGGTCATCCCGTTCACGGCGCCGTGCAGCAGGATCGGCCCGATCGATGGGTCCAGCCCGGCGAGCAGCCGCTGCGCCTTGCCCAGCGCGTAAACGAAAATGACCGAGTTGAGCCCTTGCTCGGCGTTATCTTTCCACCACAGGTTGATGTCTTCCACCACTTTTTCGCTTGCACCCCAGCGGTAGATCGGCAAGGCGAATGTCGACTCGGTGATGAACTCGTCGCAGGCCACTGGCTCGAACGCCTCGCACGTCGGGTCGCCCTGCACCTTGTAGTCGCCGGTCACAACCGTGCGGTAGCCGTCGACCTCGACACAAACCTGCGCCGAGCCGAGCAGGTGACCGGCGGGGTGCAGGCTGACCGTCGCGCCACCGATCATTCTCGCTTGGCCGTAGTCGAGCGTGTCGATGGCCGCGTCTTTTTGTACGCGGTGCGCCAGCACGGGCTTACCCGGCGTCGCGCAGAGGTACCGCTCGGAGCCAGGCCTCGCATGGTCGGCGTGGGCGTGCGTGATGACCGCGCGCTCTACGGGCTTCCAGGGGTCGATATAGAAATCGCCGGCGGGGCAGTAGAGCCCGTTGCGCGTGAGCCTGAGCTGAACGGGGCCTACCAAGGGCATCCACAGATCATAGCGCCCGGGCTCTAGCCCGCGTTCAAGCCGCCCGGCGCTGCTCGATCAGCGCGCTAAGGATGGCGTGGAGTTCCGCCTTGTCGATGGGCTTGGTCGTGTACTCGTCGCAGCCCGCCGCGAGGCACTTCTCCCGGTCGCCCGACATGGCGTGCGCCGTCAGCGCGATGATCGGGCCCGGGTAGCCCTGCTCGCGCAGGTGCCGCGTCGCGGTGTACCCGTCCATGATCGGCATCTGCATGTCCATGAGGATAGCGTCGAAGGGCTCGCCCACGCTGCGCTGCAGCAGCGCGTAGTCCACGGCGTCCTGGCCGGTCTCGCACAGCTCGACGGACAAGCCCATCTTCTTAAGGTGGAACATGATCAGCCGCTGGTTGTCCTTGCCGTCTTCAGCCAGCAGCACCCGCCCGGACAGCGGCGTGTCAGATGGCTTGGCCGCCAGCTTTGCGCCTGCCGACGGGTCTTGTGGCGTGCCCACCCGTACCGCTTCGACGACCCGGACCCGGATTCCGAGCGTGAAGGTGCTTCCTCGGCCCGCCTTTGAAGTGACGGAGATATCGCCATCCAGCATCCTGGCGAAGCGTTTGGACAGCGTCAACCCCAGCCCCGTCCCGCCGAAGCGGCGCGTCGTTGAACTGTCGGCCTGGCTGAAGGGCTTGAAGAGCTGCTTGAGCTTGTCCGCCTCGATGCCGATGCCCGAGTCGATGACCTCGAAGCGCATTTCGGTGTGGTCGGGCGCTTCCGAGGCCTTCTGCGAGACTGCCAGCCGGACCGACCCCTGCTGGGTGAACTTGATCGCGTTGCCAATCAGGTTCAGCAGGATCTGCTTGAGCCGGAGCGGGTCGGTCATGACCGCCTGTGCCAGGCCCTCGTCCAGCTGTAGTTCCAGCGTCAGCCCCTTCTCCGCCGCGCGGGCCTCCATTAATGAGACGACATCTCTGACCAGGGCGGCGGGGTCGACCTCGGTTTTGTCGATATCCATCTTGCCCGCCTCGATCTTGGAGAGGTCAAGGATGTCGTTGATCACGGACATGAGGTGCCCGCCATTGCGCTGGATCGTCTTGATGTGGTCGCTGCGTGTGTCGGTGTCGAGGTCGGGGTCGTCCAGCAGGTCGGCGAAGCCGAGGATCGCGCTCATGGGGGTGCGGATCTCGTGGCTCATATTGGCGAGGAACTCGCTCTTGGCCTGGCTTGCGGCTTCGGCGCGGGCGCGGTCCTCCTCGAGCTCGATGACCTTGCCTACTTCCTCGGCCATCTGGTTGAACGAGCGGGCCAGGTCGCCCAGCTCGTCCTTGCGTTTAACGTTGACGCGGGCGCTGTAGTCCCCAGCGCGGACCGCGTCCGCCGCCTGCCCCAGCAGCTTCAGCGGCTTGATCCAGATCGTGGCGAGCGAGAACGCCAGCAGCATCGCCAGCAGCCCCACCACCCCCGCCTTCCAGAGCACGTAACGCTGCATCGCCAAGCCCGCCGCGATCGCTTCCTTGCGCTCCAGCTCGATACCGATGATCCACGGGTCGTTGTTCGCCCCGAAGACCATCGGCGAGACCGACAGCAGCTCGCTGTTGTCGGCCGAGCTCAGGTGCCTCGTCTCGGCATGGTGTACACGCAATTCTTGCGATTCTGCCCACGGCTTGAGATCCGGCCAATCCTGGAACAGGCTGGCCTCCGTGTTCAGCTGTTTGCCCCAACGCTTGGCCTTGTCCCGGTGGAACATGTAGACACCGTCGTTACCCGCGAGGATGACCCGGCCCGCCGATTCGGTCAGGATCAGCTCGTTGAGGATCTCCCTGGCATCGACATTCATCACGATGACGCCCAGGAGCTTGCCGCTACGCCAAACCGGGGTGCTGAACCGCAGCACCGGCTTGTCGCGCTGGACCACCCCGCGCTCCTCGTTCAGGTCGATGTAAGACACGTGGCACTGGCCCGGCTCGAGTACGGCCGCGTCGGTGAAGTAGGGGCGATCAGACTTGTCTTGGAGCTCGCTGCTGTCGGAGACGAGGATCTCCTCGCCGTGCCGCTCGACACGCAGCCACTCTCGCCCTTGGGGGTCGAGATACCGGATCTGGAGCGTGTCGCGGTGGAAAACCTCGTACTTACTAAACAGCACCACCAGGCGGTCGTGCCACTGCTCTAAGGTGGAGTTATCGACCGGGTCGACCCCGCCGTTCTGCTGGGCCCGGTAGATCCCATCGATCGGCGACAGCTCGGTCATGGTCAGCAGGTCCTGCTGCCGGTCGCTGATCTTGTTCTGGATGATGTGCTCGAGCTCAACCAGCGCCAGGTCGAATTCTTCTTTCGATTTAGCGAGCAGCGCATCACTGACGTGTGAACTGACCAGCACACTGAGCAGGATCAGCGGGACGACCGAGAGGACCACCGCGGCGAGGATGCACTGGACCGCTAGCCGGTTAACCTTGATAAGCTGCGTGATGGTCTTCATCCAGCGCAAAAGGCGATCCGCCCGGTGACCCCATCACGGCCGTTATCGGCGTAACGACGCGGGCAGTTGAGCGGGTGCCGGAACCAATCTGCCCGGCACACCCCCCGCGCCAGCGATAAAATGCCACGCCGCGCGACACAAGGAGCACCCCCATGGCAGGCCACAGCAAATGGGCCAACATCAAGCACCGCAAGGGCCGTCAGGACGCCAAGCGCTCCAAGGTCTGGTCCAAGTGCAGCCGCGCGATCATCGTCGCCGCCAAGTCCGGCGGGGGCGACCCGGCCATGAACCTCAACCTCCGCTACGCGATCGATGAGGCCAAGGCACAGAACATGCCCAAGGACACGATTGCGAAGGCGATCGAAAAAGGCACCGGCGGCGGTGAAGGCTCAGACTACGAAGAGATCCTTTACGAAGGCTATGGGCCCAACGGCGTCGCGCTGATGATCGAGATCCTCACCGATAACCGCAACCGGACCGCGTCCGAACTCCGCAAAGTCTTCGAGAAGGGCGGTGGCAACCTCGGCGCGTCAGGCTGCGTGGCGTACAACTTCGAGAAGAAAGGCGAGCTCTACCTCGAAAAGAGCAAGGCCGACGAGGATCAGCTCATGGAAATCGCGCTCGAAGCCGGGGCCGAAGACATCGAAGACGACGGCGAGGCCTGGCGGATCGTCACCCCCCCGGAAGATTTCATGGCCGTGAAAGAAGCGATCACCGGCGCGGGCATCGAGCCCGACTCCGCCAGCCTGAGCATGATCGCGTCCAACACCGTTGAGTGCGTCGGCAAGGACGCCCAGAAGGTACTGAACCTGATCGAAGCCTTCGAAGACCATGATGATGTGCAGAAGGTCCACGCGAACTTTGATATCCCGGATGAAGAAATGGCGAAGATGGAGGGGTAACCCGCCCGCGGCCGTATACTGATACTGCGCTTGTTCGAGATGCCAGATCCCCACGAAGGAAAGAAGATGAAGCCCACCCGCAGCAGCCTGTTTGCCCTGGTCCTGGTCGTGACGCTGATCGCCGGCTCGGCGGTACTCGCGGTGCAGGATGGCGGCGCCGACCAAGCGTTCGACATGCCCCAGCGCCCTTACCAGATCGAGATCGACGGCAAGCTGTACGACCTCGCAGTCGACAAGCCCATCCAGGTCCGTGTGGGTGATCAGGCCCGCCAGGTCACGCTCCGCGTGAAGCCCTACATCGCGTTCCAGCACAAGGGGCTCAGCTTCGAGTACCCCCAGCAGTTCAGCTGCACACTCGACGACTCGGACCCGGCCCTGTTGATGTGGGATATGTCCGGCGGCGACGCGACCCTGATGCTCCAAGCGTACGAGGAAGACCTCTCCGTCGCCATGATGCGGGCGATGCTGATCCCCGGCGTGAAGTCGCAGTTCGCGGGGCTCCGCGTCACCGAAGAGGACTGCGAGTTCGAGTTCGGCGAGGGCGGCAAGCTCTCCGGTACCCGCCTGACCATCAATATGCCCGACGCCGTGGTGCTGCAGGAGATTTATGTCTTCTCCTGCAAGGGCAAGACGATGTCGCTTTGGCTGCAGGACGCGCGCGACCGCGGCGGCGACGCCTCCCGTGAGTACCGGCAGATGGTCAAGCGCCTCGCCGAGACGCTGACGATCGGGGAATGATCGGCACGGGCACATGGGGCCGGCCATGATCCGCAGAGTGGTCTTCTATTCGGGCCGGGTGCAGGGCGTGGGCTTCCGCTACACCACCGCCAACCTCGCCGAGCGCTATGACGTCGCGGGCTACGTGCAGAACCTCGACAACGGCAAGGTCCGCCTGGACGTGCAGGGGCCGTCACAAATGGTCGATCAACTGTTGGACGATATCGATCGTGCGATGGCGGGCAACATCACTGGGAGCGACATCGCCGAACGCGCGCCCGACCCCGCTTTGGGGGATCCAAGTGGGCCCGGGGCGTTTGGGATTCGTCACTGACCGTGTTTAGAGCGGAACGGCGTAGCGGGCGACGCGAAGCGTCCCGTTCAAGCGACCTGTCACCGTCATGTTCCGCACGGGACGCTGCGCCGCAAGGGCGGTGTTTGATCCCACGGATCGGGTTACGATATTTTTGAACCTTCCCCCGTCTCACGCGTCTCAACCGCTGTCATACCGTCAACCGCCAGGAAGAAGGACCCGCCCATGCCGCGCCAGCCCCGCCGATCTACCCGCCCCAACGCGCAGAGAGCCGTCCGTTTTGCCCTGCTCTACCCCCTCCTGGCCGTGCTGCTTGTCGTGTTGGTGGGGCCGATGGCCGGGCTCCAGGCCCAGGACCAGGGGAACGCGGACGGGCCTAAGGGAGAGCCCAAGAACCTGACCGAGGTCCTCGGCGGCGAAGACCGCTACCTCACCCACGTCAGCACCGACAAGCCGATCTACCGCGGCGGCGAGACCGTCTACGTCCGCGGCGTCGTGCTGAACGCCTTCGACCAGACCCCGCTCAAAGACAACAAGCAAGCGATCGAGGCGCTGAACAAGCAGATCGAGGCGATCCGCAGCAAGCAGGGGATCAACGACGAGGGCCGCAAACAGCTGCGCGATCTAAGCCAGCAACGCTGGCAGCTCCAGCAGCAGGCCCGCATCAACCCGATGATCGAGATCAAGGACCCGAAGGGCGCGACGATCGTCTCGGGGCGCGGCGGTGTCGAAGACAGCACCATCGGCTTTAAGTGGGAGGTCCCCGAGGGTCAGGCCGGCGGCGAGTACACCGTCAGGGTCACCTACCCCTTCGCGGGCCTGGCCCCGGCCGAGCGCACCTTCGACATCCGCGCCTACCGCCCGCCACGCATCAAGACCCAGATCGACTTCCTCAAAGACGGCTACGGCCCGGGCGATACCGTCGTCGCCACCGTCCAGGCCACACGAGCAGAAGGCGGCACCCCCGAGGGCGCGAAGGTCACCGCGATCGCGCGTGTCGATGGTGAAGAGGTCGCGCGGGTACAAACGATGATCCGTGAGTCCGGCTCCGCCGAGGCTCGGTTTGATCTTCCGGGGCAAATCGAGCGCGGCGAGGGCTCGCTCACCTTCGTCATCGAGGACGGCGGCGTGGTTGAGTCGGCGAGCAAGACCCTGCCGATCCTGCTGCAGACGCTGGACCTGAATATCTACCCCGAGGGCGGCGACCTTGTCGCGGGTGTTGAGAACCGCGTGTATTTCGAGGCGAAAACGCCGTTTGGTAAGCCGGCGGATGTGTCGGGTGTCGTGTTGAACCGCGGAGGCGCGGAGGTCGCGGCGTTTCAGACCACGCATGAGGGTCGCGGGCGGTTTAGCTTCACGCCAGTGGCGGGCGAGGCTTATGTGATGCGAATGACCCAACCGAGCAGCGTGACACGGGTGTTCGAACTGCCGGAGAACAACGCGACCGGCGGGACGATCCAATTCGAGCGATCGGTCTTTGGCTTTGAAGACTCCATTTCATTCCGTGCAACAAACGCGAAGGTTCTACGCGAACAGATTCCTGATGATCTGCGCGATCAGATCGCTGCTCAACTCGATATGGTTGTGTTTCGGCAGCGTGAGACCGAGGTCTACCGTATTACGCGAGAGAGGATAATGAAGGCGGCTGCCGGTGCCGGTCGGCCCGTGCCGGGCACTCCACAATGGGATATCCAGTGGAGCCTTAAACCGAAGTTTGACGCCACCGGCATCCTCACCGTCACCGCCTACGACGCCGAGGGCAACCCCCTAGCCGAGCGCTTGATCTACCGCGCGCCCAAGCACCACGTCAACATCGAGATCATGCCCGACTCCGCGCAGTACACGCCCGGCGGGGAAGTCCAGCTCACCATCAAGACCACCGATCAGGACGGCAAGCCCGTCTCCGCAGTCGCGGGTGTCACCGTGACCGACGACGCGGTGCTTGAAATGATTGAGACCCGCGAGCAGGCGCCGAGTTTGCCGGCGATGGTGTTCCTGGAGCAGGAGGTCGAGGACCTGGCTGATGCGAACGTCTACCTCGATCCGAGTAACGAAGACGCGGCCGAGCAGCTTGATCTGTTGCTGGGCACGCAGGGCTGGCGTCGGTTCGCGCTGGTTAATCTTGAGGACTTTATCCGCGAGCACGGCGACGACGCACGTCGGCTGTTCGCCTTCCGCGTGCCGGTGAAGGCGGAGATCGTCGAGCTCAGACGAAACGTAGGGATCGCCCGCGGCGCACAGGCGGACGATGCGTTGGCGTTACGGGCCCTGGCCGATGTGGAGGTCGCGGAAGCCGAGGCCGCGTTCGATGCCCCGGAGGAAGGGCTCGGGTTCGCAGAGGGGCCGGTGCCCCCGCCGAACGCCGCGCCGGACCGGCAGCAGGGCCAGGCCGACCCGGCCGCTCCTGAACCCGCCGTCGGCGAGGCCGAGCTTCAAGAAGCACTCAACGACGCCTTCGCGGAACGCGAGGCGGGCAGGCTGCTCGCACCCCAGGAGCCCGCGCGCGCCCGGCGTATCGCCTGGCAGCCGATGGTCTTCGTCCGCGAATACGCCCACAAGCAGCCCGCCGGCAAGCCGATCGGGCAGCGCTCCGACTTCACCGAGACCGTGTACTGGTCCAGCGCAACCAGGACGGACGACAACGGCCTTGCGACGATCACGTTCGACCTGTCCGACAGCGTCACGAGCTTCCGCGTCAAGGCTGATGCGTTTACGAAAAACGGCGCACTAGGCACATCGACTGAGCTGATCGAGTCGGTCCGGCCGTTCTATGTCGAGCCGAAGCTCCCGCTTGAACTGACCGCTGGCGACAAGGTGCTGCTGCCGATCGCGATGGTGAACAACACTGCTGACGAGCTTGGCGTGGAACTCTTCCTCAGCAAGCTCGGCAAGGCCGGTGCGGTATCGCCTGACCCGTTGACACTCCCCGCCGATACGCGTGGCAGAATGCTACACAAACTCGTTATTGGGAACACCTACGGCGAGCTTGCGTTCACTGTTGATGCGCAAGCATTTACCTCCACGAGTCTTCAGAAGCGTCAGTTCCGTGACCTGAACAACCGCAAGCTCCGCGTCGTGCCCAAGGGCTTCCCGATCAACGACGGCAGCGGCGGGATGCTCAACCCTGACAGCGCGATCGACGCCGAGATCACCATCCCCGAATCCACCGTGCCCGGGTCGCTCTCCGCCAGCGTCACCGTCTACCCGACACCGCTCGCGAACCTGACCGAGGCGCTCGAGGCGCTGATCCGCAGTCCTTCCGGCTGCTTCGAACAGACGTCCTCGACCACCTTCCCGCTGGTCATGGCCCAGCAGTACTTCATGAGCCACCAGGGCGTCGACCCCGACCTCATCGCCCGGTCAAAAGAGAAACTCGACGCCGGTTACAAACGCCTCATTGGCTTTGAGACCGCCGAGAAAGGCTACGAATGGTTCGGCTCCACCCCGCCGCACGAAGCGCTCACCGCCTACGGCCTGCTGCAGTTCAACGAGATGAAAGACGTCATGGACGTCGACCAGCAGATGATCGACCGCACCGCCGACTGGCTGATGTCTCGCGTCGATGAGGACGGCTCGTTCAAGCTCGACAGCAAAGCCCTCGACAGCTTCGGCCGAGCGCCTCAAGACACAACCAACGCCTATATCGTCTGGTCGCTGCTCGAAGCGGGATACGATCCAGCCAAGATTCAGAAGTCAATCGACTTGGTTTTGAAGAATGCAACCGAAGGCAAAGACGCGTACATCATCGCGCTAGGTGCGAATATCGCGCAATTAGTCTTTGAAGCAGACACAACGCCCCGCTACAGCGAACCACACCCGCGAATGCTCAAAGCCCAAGAACTCCGTAAAAAACTAGCTGGCAAACTCAGCGACGAAGGCTTTGTCGAAGGTGCCGTCACCAGCATCACCAACTCCGGCGGCGATGCGCTGAAGATCGAGACCACCTCGCTGGCCATCCTCGCCTGGCTGCGCGACGACGCCTACACCAACCAAGTCGAAAAAGCGATCCTCTGGCTGACCGAGCGGTGCAAGGCCGGCCGCTTCGGCTCGACGCAGTCAACCGTCCTCGCGCTCAAGGCGATCGTTGAATACGACAAGGCCCGATCCACACCCAAGGCCCCCGGAAGCTTGGTTGTATTGGTTGATGGGAAGCAAGTGGGCGAGCCCGTTGAATTCAACGAGGAAACCAAGGGCGGGATCCACCTGCCCAACCTCGCCAGCCACCTGACACCCGGCAAGCACACCATCACCGTGCAGATGGCCGGCGGCTCCAAGATGCCGTACTCCATCGCCGTGGACTACTTCGCGGATACGCCTGCGAGCAGCGAGGAATGTAAGCTGCGGATAACGACACGGCTAACTGCTGCCGAGCCTGTCATCAAGCAAGTCACTCCTCCAGGACCTGCTGCGGTTGTTCAAGAGGGCGAATCGACTGAAGTCAACGTTTTGATCGCGAACATTGCCAAGGACGGCCTGCCCACCCCGATCGCGATCGTCGGTATCCCCGGCGGGCTCGAACCCAGCTTCGACCAGCTCAAGGAACTCGTCGCGGTTGGCAAGATCGCGGCGTTCGAAGTCATCGGCCGGGACGTCGTGCTGTACTGGCGCGAGATGAAGCCCGAGCAGGTGGTCGACCTCTCCATCCGCTGCACCGCCGCGGTCCCCGGCACGTACACCGGCCCGGCCTCGCGTGCCTACCTCTACTACACCGACGAGCACAAGCAGTGGGCCGAGGGCCTGGCCGTGACGATCACGCCACGCGGCCGGGAGTAGACCCCGTCCATGTGGTGTAGCGGGCGACGCGGA
>JBCDKD010000115.1:0-10483 GCA_039024275.1 Planctomycetota bacterium
CCCGGGCCTTGGGGTGGGTCTCCACACGGACGCGGTGGTTGAGGGCGGTCAGGCCGTCGGGCCGTCGGGTGATGATGTCGACGAGAGCCTCCTTGCTCGGGGGCATCATCACCCATGATCGTGCGGCAGTGCGCAGCCGTGCAAGCGCCTAGCACGCGTTAGAAATTATTGGGATGCGCATAAGCACTCGAGAAGGCGGGGTCGAGGTCGGCGCACGGCTGGTCATCCCCGAGCGACCGGCGGTCATGTCCCCCTGAAACTTTGGCTCAAAGCCCGGATGCGTCGCGGCTGGCCTCTTCGTCTTTGCTCGTGGGCAGGTGGATCCCGCATTCCTGGCGCAGGCCGCCGAAACGTCCTTCGCGCTCGTCCATGCCCTGGGTGATCGGGCGGGTCGAGTGTGTGTCGCCGATGCTGGCGTAAGCCTTCTCGACCAGCGGGTGGTAGGGCAGGTCGTGCTCTTTTAGGTAGTTATGGACATCCTTGCTCGACCAGTGGAGGATCGGATGGACCTTATAGAGTCCGTCTTGTTGTTCAATGGTGCGCAGCGTGGCGCGGTGGTCGGTCTGCTGCGCCCGCAGCCCGGCCAGCCAGGCTGAGATGTTCAGTTGCTCCAAAGCGCGTTGGAGCGGCTCGACCTTGAAAAGCTTGTGGTAGTGGTCCAGGCCCTCGGCGTATTCCCAGGTCTTGCCGTGGATCGCCTCGTATCTTGCCGGGCTGATCTGAGGGGTGTAAACCTTGAGGTTCAGGTCCAGGCGTTGGCGCAGCTGTTCGGCAAAACGGTAGGTCTCGGGGAACAGATAGCCGGTATCGATCAGGATCACGGGGACCCCGGGCAGGACCCGGGTTACCAGGTGCAGCATCACGGCCGACTGGGCCCCGAAGCTCGAGGTCAGGGCCAAACCGTTGCCGAAGGTTTCACCCGCCCATCGCACAATGTCCGGGGCCTCGCCGTTGTCGAGTTCGGCGTTGATGCTGGCCAGGTTGAGGGTTGCGCTCGCGGTCATGCGGTCGTGCCTGTCAGATCGAACCCAGCATCATAGACGAATCAGCCCAGGCAATCTAGAGCACGGGCACTATGACTCAGCCCCGATCACACGGGCGGTGAGCTCGGGCGGGGTGCCGATGTCGGCGACAAAGACCTGGCCCAGATACTGACCCGCCTGATTGGCAAAAAAGCCGACCTTCGGGGCAACAAAGGTGACCGTCGCGTCGGCGCGGACCGCGACGGGGTTCACCTCGCCGGTCTCAGCGTCCAGGCCCGAGGGGGCATCGACCGCCAAGATCATCGGCGGGGTGGCCGAGGCCTGGGTGCCCTGCATCGCTTCGATTACCGCCAGCGCTTCTCCCTGCAGCCCGCGAGCGGCCTGGAATCCAGTGCCGAGGACCGCGTCGATAAGCAAGTCGGCGGTGATCCATTGTGTCGCTGCGGCAGAGAGCTTCGTCGAATCGCTGATCACGCGGATTGGAAGGCCCATGGCCCCGGCGATCGTACAGTTGACCGCGGCGTCGCCCAGCAGCGTCTCGATCGGCACGGTGCTGTAGACCGAAACCTGAACCCCGGCGTTATGCAGGTGTCGGGAGATGACATAGCCGTCGCCCCCGTTATTGCCCCCGCCGCAGACGACTGCGACGCCCTTGCCCCCGGCCGCATCGAGCATCCCCATGGCGACGTCGGCGGCGTTGATCCCCGCGTTCTCCGTCAGCACGACCCCCGGGATCTTGAGCTGCTCGATCGCCAGGCGGTCGATCAGGCGGGATTGTTCGCGCGTGAGGCGTGGGTCGTTGTCTCGGACGGCTCGGGCGGGCATCTGGGTCAGGCTTCCTTGATCTCGACTTCAACGCTGATGGTGTGGGCGCCGCCGCCAAGGCTGACGCCCTTGATCGGTGCGACATCGGTGTAGTCTCGGCCCCAGGCGAGGGTGATGTGGTCGGTCTTGAGGTGCCCGGGGCGGGCTTGATTGGTCGGGTCGAAGTCGATCCAGCCGGCGTCTACGGCGTAGACCGATAGCCAGGCGTGCGAGGCCGAAGCACCACGGTTTTCATAGTCTTGATCGGGTGCAGATGACGGGTGCTCCGGCGACAATCCTGCCACGGCTTGAGGGTCAGGAGCGGCGATGGCTGAGGAGATCGGCCGCACGTAACCCGAGACATAGCGGGCCGCCAACCCGAGCGAACGCAGGCAGCTGATCATCAGGTGGGCGTAGTCCTGACAGACGCCGGACTTTTGCTCGAGGACCTGCGTGACCGGCGTGCTGATGGTGGTCGAGGCCGGGTCGTAATCGAATTCATGAAAGATGCGCTGGTTCAGATCGGAGCAGGCCTCGAGGAGTGGTCGGCCCGGGGGGAACGAGGCCAGCGCGAACTCACGCAGCCGCGGGTGCACCGGCACCATCGGCGATTCATAGACGAACTGGTAGGCATACAAGCCCTCGGCCGTCCGGTCGTGCGGCAGCGCGTCCCGCACCCGCTCCCACGTCGGCCCGGGGTCCGGCAAGAGCCGAAGATCCTGATCGACACTGATCCGGCTCGTGGCGGTGACGACGAGGGTCTCGTGCAGGGCGTCTACGTTGGCGTAGCGCGTGGGGTTACCGAAGTAGTCTGCGTAGTCGTTCTGCTCGGACGGGGCGGGCTCGATGCTGATCTGCTGCTTGGTGCAGTGCTGCAACGCCGTCGTACGAGGCGTGAGGCGCAGCAGTTGGTGCGAGCGGGCGACCCGGCCGCTGTAGGCGTAGGTCGAGGTGTGGGTGAGCTGGTAGATCATGCCATCGGCTCGGGCGGGCCCGCGGGCTGGGAGGGGGCCAGGGCGTGGGCGAGGTAGTGGCCGGTCAGCGAGTCGGAGAGCGTGAACAGGCGCTGGTTGATCTCGCCGAGTAGTTGCCCCAGCCGGTTGTCCTCGCAGAGCGAGGCGGCGTCGGCGAGTTGGACCCGGCTGAGCATCTCCAACACGATGCGTTGCTGCTCGTCGAGCTGGGCTCGGCCCGGGCTGCGCGGCAGGTTCTCGATATGGGTGTGAAGCTCGGCCAGTTGGAACGCCAGCGAGCGCGGGTTGGTCTCGTCCAGAACCAGCAGGTCACAGACCGGCTGTTCGGCCATGAGCGTGCGGTATCGAGAGCGGTAGGTCTTGATCGAATCGCAGATCTGAAGCAGCGCGGTAAGCCGCGATGGCTCGGGGCTGCCCTGGGTCATCGGCACGAGGATGACGCTGAGGAAGTGGGCGATCTCGATGCGCCGGCCCAGTTCGAGAAACCAGTAGCTGTGGCCGCGTGTCATCCCGTCGTGAGCCAGCCCGACCAGCCCGGAAACAGTCAGCAATACCTCGTCGAGCAGATCCAGCAGCGAGACCTGCTCGCTGCCGAGCGTGGGGATCGCATGGATCTCACGGTCCATCCGGCTGAAGATCCGCCACATGTCGTCGCTGATGACATCACGTACGGACCCGGCCAGCCGCTTGGCCTGGGCGGATAGCCAGGGCAGGGCCACCGGCAACTCGCGGTCGGTCAGGATGCGATCGGGCAGGTCCTCGGTCGGCTCTGTCCCGGTGCGGATCGCCAGGGCCTTGAGCAGATAGCGCACCTCGTTGCCGTCCGAGTCGGACTCGTCGCTGCCGCCGCGCAGCGTCTCACGCACCAGCCTGATCGTGTTGCTTACGCGCTCGAGGTAGCGGGCGAGCCAGAACAGGTCTTCCGCGACCCGCGACGGCAGATCGACCCCGCCGCGGACCAGCGGCACCGGGCCGTCGGCCGCGGGCAGCAGGCTGATCCGCTCGACCGGGGTGTTAGACACGACCCATGTATCCTTACTGCCCCCGCCGCGCTGCATGGTCACGACATGAGAGGCGGTGGGCGAGGCGACCCGGGTCATCCCCCCGGGCATGACCCGGTACCCGCCCCGGCCGTCGCTCGCGGCGAAGACACGCAGCATCACCCGACGCGCGATCGGGCTGCCGTCGTTCCAGACCGGGGCCGAGGACAGCGGCAGCCACTCTTGCCCGACGTACATGTGTGGCCGGGCGCTGATCTTGCCCAGCAGCTCGGAGCGCTGGCTCATCGACAGCTCCTCACCAAACACCGGTTCCATGGCACCCGCTCGGAAGGCCGGCTTGATCACCATCTTCGAGAGGTTGTCGATAACGTGCTGCCGCTCCTTCGCCTGGCCGCACCACCAAGTCGCCACCGAGGGCATCTTCAAAGCCTCGCCCAGCAGGTCCCGGCAAAGCCCCTGGTGGAACGGCATCATGCCCGCCGCCTCCGCGATACCCGTCCCCAACGCGTTGGCCATCGCCACCCGGCCAGCCCGGATCGCGCGGACCAGCCCCGTCACCCCCAACGCCGAGTCCTCCCGCAACTCCAAAGGGTCACAGTAGTCGTCGTCCACCCGGCGGATGATCACATCCACCGGGTGCAGGCCGGACAGCGTCTTGAGGTACACCCGCTCATCCCGAACCGTCAGGTCCCGGCCCTCGACCAGGGGCAGCCCGAGATATCGAGCCAAATAAGCGTGCTCGAAATAGGTCGCGGCATACGGCCCGGGCGTGAGCATGACGATCGAGGGGTCGTCGCGATGCTGGGGCGCGACCCCACGCAGTGTGTTGCGCAGCCCGGCAAAGAACGGGGCCAGCCGTGCAATCCGGCTGTCGCGAAAAACCTGTGGCCAGACCCGCGCCGTCACCACACGGTTTTCCAAAGCATAGCCCGTACCCGAAGGGGCCTGCGTCCGGTCGGAGATGACCCACCAGCGCCCGTCCTGGCTCCGGCCCAGGTCCGCCGCATAAAGCATCACCCGCCGGCCACCCGCCACCGGGACGTTGTGCAGGGGTCGGTGGAACCCGCGATTGGCCCACACGAGTTCCGACGGGATCTTGCCCGATTTGAGCAGTGCCTGTGGCCCGTACAGGTCGTCCAGGATCGTGTTCAGCAGGGTCACCCGTTGGGCCACCGCCGCCTCGATCGCCGACCACTCCTCGGCCGGGATCACCAGCGGCAGCGGGTCCAGCAGCCAGGATCGCGTCGATGCCTCGCCGTTCTCGCAGCCGTGGAGGTTGTAGGTCACCCCGTTGTCGACGAGCGTGCGCTGGGCCCGCGACCAACGGGTGTTAACCTCTTCCCGGCCCAGCGTCAGCAGCTGCTGCGCAAGCGGCTGCCAGGCCGGGCGGGGCCGACCGCGCTCAACCGCCTCGTCGTAGTGTTCCAGCTTGCCGGTGTAGCCCTGCAGCGGATCGGTGCTATCGGCGGTCGGTCGGGTTGGTGGGATCGACGCAGACATCCAGTATCAGTATCGGTTGGATTCACCTTCTCTGCACGCGGCATCGCCATGATGCTTACCCCGCTTACCCCGCGTAGGCCTAAAGGCGTCATGGCGGCAAAACCCTGATTGTTTATGCACCCAGCGCCTACCATTCAATCATGCCTAATCTCCGAATTGCCATATTCTCTGTTATCTTGATGCTTGTACTCGCGGTTGCTCATGCATTCGCTGAAAATGCACCAGATGAGCACGCCTCCGACGATACAACCGCAGAAGGGCACACTTATGTGTTCGCCGACTTCTCCAGCGATGACCAGCCCTCGGGCGGCAACGACCGCTGGCGCATGGTCAACGATAACGTGATGGGCGGACGATCCATCGGCAACCGATCGTTCGAAAACGGCATCATGACTTTCTCCGGCTCGATCAACACCAACGGCGGCGGCTTCGCCTCCGTCCGGATCCCCCTCGACCCCAACGCCCTCATGTACACCCCCCACGCCGACGCGGATCAAGATTCCGGGGGCAAAGCTTCCGATCATGGATCGCAACCCACCCCCTACACCCGCGTCCAACTCCGCATCAAGACCGACGGTCGACCCTACCGCCTGCTCCTCAACGACTCCACCCGTTACCAACGCCGCAACATCTCCCACCGCGCCCTGTTAACTCCGACGCAAGAAGCCGCCAGCAATGACGAATGGCAAACCGTCACCATCTCCCTGGAAGACCTCGCCCCGTCCTGGCGCGGCCGCGCCGTCCCCGACGCACCCCCCTTTGACCCCAGCAAGGCCACGACCCTTGGCATGACCCTGGTCGAAGACAAAGACGGGCCCTTTACGCTGCAGATCGATTCGATCACTATTCTTCATTGAGTAGCAAATGCTCAGTTGAAATCATTTGACACCCCGGCTTTACCGCGCTCCAATGCTCGTTCTGAGCACGGATGCGCAGCCTGATCGTTTACTGAAGATCGTCGCTTTATCCTTGGCTTTTGGCCGACGGCACCTCGCCGACTACGGCAGCACCAAGAGCCGGAAGGACTTCACGCAGCACCAGTTGGTGGCCTGCCTGATCCTGCGGACCTACCTCAAGACGACCTACCGTGGTGTGATCGAGTTCCTGGCGGTCTCCAGCGAACTGCGTGAAGCGATTGGTTTGGACAAGCTACCCAACTAGTCGACGCTCAAGAAGTTTGCAGACAAGCCCGGCGTGATGGACGCGATGCATGGGATGCTGGCGACGCTGGCTGAGGCGATGGCGTCGGAGAGCCTGGACGACTATCTCGACGCGGCGATGGATGCGACAGGCCTGGAGACGAGCGGCGCGTCGGCCCACTTCGTCAGCCGATCAGGGAAAACAAGGAAGTAGTTCATCAAGGTCAGCGTGCTGATCCTGTGCGTCTCGCGGCTGTGAGAAACGCTGCACTACATAATCGAGCGAAGCTGCACTACAAAGGTTTATGAGGCGACCTCCGTCTCAAGTAGTGCAGTAAAATAAAAACCGGCAAGCACTTGTCAAACAAGATCTTGCGGGTTTTTGAAAAAGCGGGTGAAGAGATTCGAACTCTCGACATTCACGTTGGCAATGAGGGCAGCCACGATAGCGAAAGCCTTGAAAGTAAAGGGTTTAGCGTTGAGGATGCCGACCTTGTCAGCAAATATTCAGCAAATCATACCCAGAACGGCCCAATCGATTCCGATTTACGCCGGCTCATCAAAGCGTGGCCGACACTGTCTGATCCCATCCGCATGGGCATCCTTGCTTTGCTCGGCGCTGCCGAGAAGGAGGATGCCTGATGACACCATATACCAGCCGAGACAACAGCCCGGCCTTGCTTCCCGAAGAGCAGGACGTACAAGCCGCGCTTGCTGAGTACATCACTGAGGGTGCGAGCGAAGCGGACTGGGTAGCCAGCTATATGCTCTACGGCATCTATCTTCGCTGGCGCGGAGAACATCGCTGGCGATACGATCCCGAGAGCCCCGAACGCCTCACCCGGCGACAGTTTGGTAGGGCCATTCGTCGAGTCTTTCCCGGCATCAAACGCTGTCGCCGCCGCTACCACGGCAAGCAGGCATGGGGCTACTGCGGTCTCTTCGGTCCCGAGTCCATTCGCTCCCACGGCTACACCCCCAACGATTACTATCGCTACTAAGGGGTACCCCTACCCCCTCCGGGTACCACCTTTCGATTTGGGTAGGAGTCCCACGGAGTCCCTTATCTATTGAGCCAGATGCGATGCAAAAACTAACTTTGCCAACTTAGACAGCGGGATTGCGCTCTGGCGTAGCCGTAGCGTTCGTTGTGTGTGCAGATATGCACCTAATTGGTTATGCTGTCAGCACTTCCCTGAATCTCGCCAGTATCGAACGACCCTATGCCGCAGAATGAAGCCCCGGTCGTTGCCGTAATTGTTGAGCAGGGCAAGCTGCTGGATTTTATTGATGGGCATACGCAGCGCCGGGAGACGCCCGAGGAGTATGTTCGCCAAGAGATCGCTAAGTCATTGGTACGTGAGTATCGCTACCCGAAGTCAGATATTGAGGTTGAATTCACCGTCCCTATCGGTACGAAAAAACCTCGCGCTGACCTTGTCGTTTTTCCATCTGGTCAGGATCACGCGCCCGAGAACGCCTCGCTGATCGTGGAATGTAAAGCGCCCAAGGTCAAGGCTTCCAACAAGAAAGATGGCGTCGAGCAACTCAAAAGCTACATGGTCGCTTGCCCCAATGTCACCCACGGAATGTGGACGAATGGAAACGATCAGCATTGCTATCGCCGTGTTGTCGTGAGCGGCAAGGTCAAGATCGAAGATGTGCCCGATATCCCCATGTTCGGCCAAGACGAAGCTGCTGTCGATCGGCCAGATTTTGACGACCTTAAGCCCGCGACTTCGGATGCATTGCTGTTCACCTTTCGGCGTTGTCATAATTACATCGCGGGAAACCAAGGCCTTCAAAAGTCCCAAGCCTTTTGGGAGCTACTTAAGCTCATCTTCTGCAAGATTGAGGATGAGCACTATAGCGATCAGGTCGAGTTCTATGCTGCAGGCAACGAACGGCACGGTACGCGCGGTCCACAAAAAGTCGCCAAGCGTATCGAGGGCTTGTTTGCTAACGTCCGTGATCTCTACCCAATGATCTTTGGGGCAGGTGAAGGTGTATCGCTCAATCCCGGCGTCCTTGCGTATCTCGTAGGCCAACTTCAGAAATACTCGCTCCTAGAGAGCGATATCGACGTTAAAGGCCGTGCTTACGAAGAGATCGTCGGATCTAATCTACGTGGTGACCGGGGCGAGTTCTTTACGCCTCGCAATATCTGCGAGATGGCTGTCGCCATGCTTGATCCCGGAGAGAAGCAGCGTGTGCTTGATCCGGCCTGCGGGACCGGAGGCTTTTTGATTACTGCGATGAATCACGTTATCGCCAAGATTACGCGGGAAATCCGAGAGCGTTCCGGAAAAAATCATAAACGTGCCAACGAAGCGATTAAGCGACGTACCGATCAGTATGCCAAGAAGTTTGTCTTTGGCCTTGACTTCAATCCTGAGTTAGTCAAAGCCTCAAAGATGAATATGGTGATGAACAATGACGGGGCGGGTGGTCTTTATCAGGCCAATTCACTGGACCGGCCGAAACAACCGTTTCCAGATGCCGTGCATGTTTGGCCGGATGATGTTCAAAGCCGAAAACTAATTGGCTCAATCGACCTTCTTTTCACCAATCCGCCATTTGGGGCAAAGATTCCGATCACGGAACCGACCATCCTTGAGCAGTTCGAGCTTGGCCATACTTGGACTTATGACAAAGAGGCCGATCAATGGCACAAAAACAACACGCTTCAGAAGTCACAGCCGCCTGAAATCTTGTTTATTGAGCGCTGT
Source organism: Planctomycetota bacterium (assembly GCA_039024275.1). Lineage (GTDB taxonomy): Bacteria > Planctomycetota > Phycisphaerae > Phycisphaerales > Phycisphaeraceae > JAHQVV01. The sequence continues at coordinate 9,131 of JBCDKD010000115.1, forward strand.
GTCCAGTTCCTTAAGCCCGGTACCGGTCGTATGGCCATTGTTTTGCCGGATGGCATTCTCGGTTCTCCAGGGCTTGGCTATGTCCGTGAATGGATTTTGCGTAATACCCGTGTTCTTGCCAGTATCGACCTGCACCCTGATACCTTCCAGCCTCATGTAAGTATTCAGACGAGTGTTCTCATTCTTGAGCGTAAGACGGCGGAGTTGATTAAGCTCGAACAAGCCAAAGGGCAAATCAACGACTATGAGGTTTTCATGGCGGTGGCGAATCATGTTGGCCATGACAAACGTGGCAATCACACCTATGTCCGTGACGAACACGGGAATGAAGTCTTTCGTGAAGAAGAACACGATGTGGCAGACTGGGAAGATGGCGTCAAGGTGATTACAACGCAGGCCCGACAAGTCAAAGTCCGTGATGACAACACGAAACAGATTGCTCAGGAGTTTCGGAAATGGCTCTCCGAGCAAGACTAACCCCGCTCCCTAAGCCAGTTCCAGAGATTTGGCCGTGGCATTCGGTTAAATCCAAGGGTGTCTCTGTTTCGATTTTAGGTCGTGGCGACCGGCGTATGGAGGCTGAAACATATCTTTCATCTGGGTTCAGTATTCGACAGTCTATTGAGCGCCAACGCGATGGATGGTTTCCAATTGGCGATATTGCTGATGTGTGGATGCCGGGGCGATTAAAAGGGATACAGGTTGCTAAGGGCGCAGGTACGCCGTTTTTTTCAGCTACCCAAGTTTTCGATATTCGTCCTACACCTCGTAAGTGGTTGGCGGTTGAGCGTACTCCGGATGCAGCAAACCGTTTTGTTGATAGCGGTCAAGTGCTTGTTACTTGTTCAGGTGCAGTCGGCCGTGCGACACTCGCATTTGAAGCGCATAAAAATGTTTTGATTTCGCACGACCTTTTAAGGATCGATGCTAAAGAGTCGAAGTGGAAGGGATGGATTTATGCGTTTCTTCACACGCCTCAAGCTCGTGCAATGACGACGGCGTCGCATTATGGGCATATCATTAAGCATCTTGAGCCGTCCCATCTGATGGCAATCCCTATCCCTGCAATTGATGATGCGACAGCGACTACCTTCAATAAGTCTGTTGCTCGGATTGTGGCACTGCGAGACAAAGCCTATACGCTTACGTTAGAAGCTGAAGCAAAGTTTACAGAGGCTATAGGTTCGTTGGATGTTAAAGATTGGGGTGAGAAGTGCTCTGTAGAAAACCCTATCTGCCTGCCGATCTGTGATGCATGAGCATGACCAGTAAGTCGCCCAAGGATGTGGCGCGAGCGGCGTACCAGGCGGGCAAGGATGCGCTGCCCAAGTACGCGAACAAGTACAGCAGGCG
>JBCDKD010000116.1:0-10466 GCA_039024275.1 Planctomycetota bacterium
GATTAACCAGGTCTCCACCCTTCGTGGCCGGCTCGGTGCCTTCCAGAAAAACACCATCGGGGCGACGATCCGGTCGCTGGGGGTGGCCTTGGAGAATACTTCGGCTGCCGAGTCCGCGATCCGCGACACCGACTTCGCCGAGGAAACCGCCGCCCTGACGCGTGCACAGATCCTCGTCCAGTCCTCGACGCAGATCCTCTCGATCGCGAACAGCCAGCCTCAGAACGCCTTGGCGCTGCTGGGCTAAACAACCAAGCCTGAAACGGATGCCCTTCGTGGGTTTCCGATCACTGATGCGGAGCGGCGCTGGCAACAGCGCCGCTTCTTTTTGGCGCATCGTACCGCCTAGACGAGCTCTAGCCCGGCCTGGCGTGTGCGACTTCGTGCGGTATGTATCTCTATAATGCATCGCATGAAAACAGCTTTCACCCTGCTCTGTCTTGTTGCCGCAACCGCCCTCTCTTTCGCCGCTGACGCGCAGGAGGTTGACGGCCGTTGGCAGGTCGAATCCGTCAACAGCGCTGAGCCGCCGGCGGGTGTATCGCTGACGCTGACGTTTGGCGAAGAGAATCAGGCCAAGATCACCTACAGCCTCAGCCGGGAGGTGCAATCCTGGGATTACACCTACAGCGTGGCCGATGGGCAGATCACGCTCGAACCCGCCAATGCCTTTGGTAAGCCACGGTCTGTGACGTACGACATCAAGTTCGATGACGGCAAGCTTCTGCTGCTCACGCCCCGGCCAGAACCGATCGAGGAAGAGACAGACGAGGCAGAAAGAGAGGCTGAAGGCGAAGCAGACACAGAAGGTGAGACCGGATCGGCTGCTGATGAGCCTGCTGAAGTAGCCGAGGGCGAGGAGGAGTCTGGGCCAGCTGAAGAAACCGAGGAAGAAGCTGAAGATGACGCCGAGGAAGAAGAGGAAGAAGAGGAAGAAGAGGAAGAAGAGGAAGAGGACAATCGTATTCCGGTATGGGTGCTAACGAAGGCATGACGATCCCCGAGAAGGTCTTGCTGATCCATGGCATCGCGATGCGTAGCGAAGAGAAGGTTGCGAAGTATGCTGCCTCACTGAACGCGCTCATCGGTGATCGTTACGAACTGGTGCCGGTGTACTGGGGGGACCTCGGCGCGGATGACACGTACCTGCACAAAGTGATCGGGCGACACGCTGTGAGTGCCGATGGTTTCTCGCACATGGTCCACGAAGCGGTCGCTCGGCCGTTGACCAGAGGCCGGGGCAAGGTCCGCGCCTGGATTGAAAGGCGGAAGGGCGATCGTGAGCGGTCCGCTGTCATCGACAAAGCTGCTAAACGACGTAGCACCGATGCCCGGCAGCGTGTTCAAGGATACTTCGGTGATAAGTTTCAGGACGCCCGCCTCTGGCTGACCCAGCAGACCCTGCCCTTCATCGCGGATGTGATCGTGTATCAGAGCCACACGTACCGCGAGAAGATCCACGCGCGTGTTAAAGAGGTGGTGAAACGTGAACTGGGCGAGGCCGCGGGCACCGCTGATCGGCCTGTGAAAATAGTCGCACACTCGCTGGGTGGGGTGGTGTCGTTTGATCTGGCCTGCCGGACGGATGACCCACTGCACCTCTCTGCGTTTGTCACGATGGGTAGCCAGCCGGCGTTTTTCCACCTGCTCGACCCGCGGGAGGGGGTGCCCGCATTCGAGGGTGAGCCGGTGGCGGTTCCCAGCACGATCGAACGATGGACCAATGTGTGGGACGAGTACGACATGCTCGGCTTCGCGACCGACGAGGTTTTCCAGCTACATGACGGAACAGCGCCGCTGGACGTGCGTGTTAGAGCAACGCGGTCACGACTCCGAGGCGGGCTCATGATGCGCTCGCACCTGCGCTATTTCACAAACAAACAAACCGGCGATGCGATCCGGCTGACGCTTGATGGCATCGACAAGATGGAGCAATGATGAAACTGTACGGCTACATGAAATGCGGGACCTGCCGGAAGGCGATCAAGTGGCTGGAAGCGGAAGGCATCGCATATAACTTTGTAGACATCACGCAGGCCCCGCCCAAGCAAGCCGAGCTCAAGCAAGCGCTCGCCGCGGGCTACAGCATCAAGGACCTGTTCAATAAGTCCGGCGGGCAGTACCGTGAACTCAATATGAAAGACAGGCTGCCGGATATGCCGCAGGCGGAAGCGCTTAAGCTGCTCTCGGGCAACGGTTACCTCGTCAAACGGCCGATCTGCCTGGACGAAAGCAGGGCGACGGTCGGCTTCAAAGAAGAGGTCTTCAACGAGGTCTGGGGCTAGCCGCTACGGCGTGCCGCTCACACGCATTGGTCGCAGGTGCCGTAGAGGATGATCTCGTGGTCCTCGAGCGTGAAATTGTCGGGGAGCAGGGATTCAATGTTGCCAAGACACCCTTCCAAGTCAAATACGCGGTGGCACTGCCGGCATTCGAAGTGGTGATGGTGCTGTTTACCCGCCATCTCGTAACGCGCGGGAGAGTTGGGCAGCTCGACCGTGGTGAGCCAGCCTTCTTGAACGCCGAGCTTGAGGGTCCGGTAGACCGTCGCGAGGCCTAAGCCCTCGATGTTGGCCGCCTCCAGCGTCTCGTTCGCATCAAGCGGGCGGCCCGCCTGCTCAATCGCTTCGCGGATCGCTCGGCGTTGACTGGTGTTGCGAGAAGTCATCAATGGATTATAAGGTCGATTGATACGTAGCAACATCATTATGTCAGGGGATGCAACGAAGACACCCGATAGCTCTGGCCAAGGGCCAATCCGCTATCATGACGGTTCGATGCCGACGGACGATTCCGAAGTACAACCGCCCGAAGAGCGATCCCGACTCCCGCGCCTTACCGCCGGCCGCTTTGGGACGAGCCTTTTCCTGGTGATCGCGCTACCCTGCTTCCTCTCGCTGTTCTGGACGCTGGGTGCGCCGCCGAACGAGGGCAAGGGCCAGAACTACAACGACCTGCGCTACAACACGAAAGTCATCGAAGACGGAGAAGAGGTCGAAATCGAGATCCAGGAGCAAGCGCCGGGCCTGGTGAAATACACGCGCACCATCGCGCCAGAAGACGGTGCGGCGGCAGAGATCAAGACGTTTTCAGGCTTTGAGCCGATGGGCACAGACCAGCAGGGCCGGTCGCTGTTTGTCCGCTGTCTGCTCGGCGGGGCGATCTCGCTGGGTGTTGGGATCTGCGCCGCGCTCATGGCCGTGTTCATCGGCGTCACCTGGGGCGCGACCGCAGGCTATATCGGCGGGCGCGTCGATGCCTTCATGATGCGGATCGTGGACGTGCTCTACGGCCTGCCTTATCTGCTGCTGGTCGTGCTGCTCTCCGTCGCGGTCACCGGCATCATCGATCGGCTCAACGCCCTGGTCGCCGACAAGACAAAAGACAACCCCGATTACAAGGCGCACTTCCTGCTGCAGTTGATCCAAGAGAACCCGCTGATCGTGAACCTGATCACGCTCGTCGTCGCGATCGGCGGGGTGAGCTGGCTAACCATGGCCCGCGTGATCCGTGGGCAGGTGCTGAGCCTGCGGACCGAGCCGTTCATCGAGGCGGCCCGCGCACAGGGCATGAACGCCGCGCGGATCCTGCGGGTCCACCTGCTGCCGAACCTGATCGGCCCGATCGTCGTCTATACCACACTGGCCGTGCCCCAGGCGATCCTGCAGGAGAGCTTCCTGAGCTTCCTCGGGATCGGCGTAACGCCCCCGCTGCCCAGCTGGGGCCAGCTCGCGAGCGAAGGGATCAAAGAGCTGCCCGCCCTGGCGGTGCCGCAGCTGGCCGATGAGTTTAAGTGGTGGGTGCTGGTGTTCCCCTGCGTTTTGCTTGGGCTAACGCTGCTGAGCCTGAACTTTATGGGCGACGCCATGCGAGAGAAGTTTGACCCGCGCAGCAAGAAGCGTGGCGCGTAACTCGAAGACGAATAGGTTTAGCCTTTACTGCTTGAGACAAGGTGTTATCGATGGACAACCGTTTCAATATTAAAGACATCGTGTTCGTCCTGCTCATCCTGATGATGGCCGGCCTCGCCGGTATGCAGATGTGGCAACAAGACCGCCAATGGGATGTGATGCAGGAGATCCTGACCAAGCTCGAGGACGGCGGCGTGCCATCGGTCGCGATCCGCGCGCCCACCGACATGAGCGAGGCCGAAGGCGACTTCTTCATCGATTCGTTCGGCGCGACGGTCAAGAACCTGACGCCCTACGTGGCCGGCGATCTCTACGCGAGCCGGATCGGTGCGTACGTGATGGAGACGCTCGTCACCGTCGACCTGAACACACTGGAGCACAAGCCCTCGGTCGCGAAGTCCTGGGACATCTCCGAAGACGGGCTGGTCTACACGTTTTACATGCGGGATGATGTGGTGTTTTCCGACGGCGAGCCGATGGACTCGTCGGACGTGGTCTTCACGTACAACTGGGTGATGAACCCGCAGGTCGCTGCGCCGCGGATGCGCTCGCAGCTCGACAAGGTCGAGTCGGTCGAGGCGCTGGACAAGTACACGGTGCAGTTCACCTTCCGCGAGCCTTACTTCATGTCGCTCACCGTGGTTGGGCTGTACCTGGAGATCCTGCCCGAGCACTGGGTCAGCCAGTTCACCGAGGACGAGTACAACGAGATGCCCGGGCTGATGATGGGCTCGGGGCCTTACAAGCTCGAGGTCGATCCGAAGGAGTGGGAGCCCGCGACGCAGAAGATCACGCTGGTCCGCAACGACAATTTCTGGGGGCCACGCCCGGCGCTGGACCGCATCATCTGGCGTGAGATCCTCGAGCCCACCGCGCAGCTTACCGGCTTCCGCAACCGAGAGATCGACCGCTTCAGCGTGCGACCCTCGATGTACCGCGAGCTCTCCAAGGACGAGCAGCTCCGCGAGCAGGCCACCCTCCGCGAGTACGACTATGTTTCCAGCGGGTACCTCTATATCGGATGGAACCAAGAGAAGAACGGCCAGCCCACCGCCTTTGCCAACAAGCTCGTCCGGCAGGCGATGACCCACCTCATCGACCGCGACACGATCTGCGGGCAGGTCTACGAGAACCTCGCCCGCACGACCTCCGGCCCGTTCCACCCGCTGGGCTGGCAGGGCAACCCCGACATCAAGCCCTGGCCCTACGACCCCGAGCGTGCGAATCAGCTGCTCGACGAAGCAGGCTACATGGATCGGGATAACAACGGCGTCCGCGAGTCACCCGAGGGCGAGCCGCTTTCCTTCGAGTTCATCTACTCGACCGGCGGAACTGAGTTCAAGGACATCGCGACACGCATCAAGGCCTCGATGGCACAGGCTGGCGTCGAGTGCAACCCGGTCGCGATGGACTGGCCGGTCATGCAGCAGAAGCTCGACGACCGCAGCTTCGACTCGATCATGCTGGGCTGGGGCGGGGCCTTCGAAAGCGACCTCTATCAGATGTTCCACTCCGACCAGACCGAGGACGGTGGGGACAACTACGTCAGCTACAAGAACCCCGCGCTCGACGAACTGATTGATCAGGCCCGCACGACCATCGACCGCGAGGAGAGCCAGAAACTCTGGTGGAAGGTCCACGAACAGCTGCACGAGGACCAGCCCTACACGTTCATGTTCAACCGCAAGGCCATCGTATACATGGACAACCGGATTCAAAATGTTGAGATCACCAAGCTCGGCCTGAACTACGCGTGGGACTACTACGTGCCCAAGGCCATACAGCTGCACACCGGCAACTGATTCGTCAAACTCCTCTCCCTGGAGGGAGGGGTTGGGGGGAGGGTGCCGTGCTTGTTTCGGATCAAGATGCTGGAAAAGATGCACAACAATTCGTCACCCTCCCCAGCCCTTCCCTCTAGGGAGGGAAGCTCTGAATCCGTGGCGAAACACCTCTTCGCTCTGCGAGGTGCCGTGCGATGCTGACCTACATCATCCGCCGACTGCTGCTGATGATCCCGACCCTGATCGGCGTCACGCTGTTGGTGTTCATCATCATGGCCAACGCGCCCGGCGGGTTCTCCTCCGCGCTAGACGAGGGCAGCCAGGGCATGGGCGTCGAGGCACGCCGGCTCAAGCAGGAGATCACCAACCGCTACGCCTTGGACAAGCCCGTCCTCGTCCAGTACCTCCGCTGGCTCAATCAGGTCTCGCCCGTCGGCTTCAAAATGAGCGGGGACTACGAGTGGGACGAAGCGATCAAAGACGAGATCGATGCCAAGCTCGCCGGGCGCGACTGGGTAAAGAGCGAGCGGGACAAAGAAGCCAAGCGCGACCTGATTCTGACCCTGGCGATCTACTCCGGGAAAGAGCCGGAGGAGGTGCTGGAGACTTTCCAAGCAGCTTCAGAGCTGCCGATTGCAGAAAAACACAAGGGCACTGAGCCAGGCAAATTTTTGTACAGCGGGCCTTCTGCTGAACTCTTTGAGCTGATCGACGCAGAACCACTTGGGGGCGATGCCTTCTGGTCTGACCTGGCAGAAACGCATGAAGACAACCCCGACAAGGCGACCGATAAGCTCTTCCGTGAAGTCGGTGCAAGCGCGATCAACAAGTCGCGCGTCCGCTTCAACGCGGTCAAGTTCTGGCAAATCGATCTAGGCACGGATAAGCAGAACCGTGACGTCTTGGGGCTGATCAAAGAGCGCCTGCCCATCACGCTGACCATGAACCTGATCTCGATCCCGCTGATCTACATCATCTCGGTGATTGCGGGTGTGCTGGCCGCGCGCAGACGCAACGGGTTCTTCGATGTGACGTCGGGCGCAGTGATGCTCGGGCTCTACTCCGTGCCAGCGATCCTCGCCGGGACGCTGATGATCGCGTACCTCGGCAGTTCGCAGTACCCACGCTTCCACTGGTTCCCGACCTCGGGTGTGAATGACATGCAGGCGGAGAACTGGCCGTTCCTGCCCTACTTCAAGGACGGCGTCCTGTACCGCGGGTACCTGCTGGACTTTGCGTGGCACCTCGTGCTGCCGGTGACGTGCCTGACGTACACGGGCTTCGCCTTCCTGACCAAGGTGATGCGCGGCTCGGTGTTAGAAACCATCTCGGCCGACTTCGTCCGCACCGCGCGGGCCAAGGGCGTGTCCGAGAGCCATATCCTGTTCCGGCACGTGCTGCGCAACTCGCTGCTGCCCCTGATCACGATGGCGGCGGCGATCCTGCCGAGCCTGTTCGTTGGCGCGTTTGTTGTCGAGTTCATCTTCTCGATCAAGGGGATGGGCCTGCTGACGGTGAACGCGGCGAAGAACGCGGACGTCAACATCATCATGGCGACGACACTCGTTGGCTCGGTCCTGTCGCTCTTCGCCCTGCTGTTGCGCGATGTCCTCTACGCCTTTGCCGACCCGCGGGTGACGTATGACTGATGCGGCAGCCCCCGAGCTTCAGAAGCGCGACGTCCGCCGTCGGCGAAGCCTCGTTGCACAGACGACGATCCGTCTGTTCGGCCGAACCGGCGCCATGGTCGGCGGCGCCTGGATCCTCATCACCGCGATCCTCGCGGCCTGGGCGCCGTTTATTGCGAACTCCCGCCCCTTGGCCTGGCAGGTGCTCGACGCGGAGACCGGGCAGTGGGCTTGGCAGTTCCCCCTGTTCCAGCTGCTCTCGCCGCAGGACGTCATGTTCGCCTTAGGCTTCCTCCTCGCGGCGGGGTGCGTGGCCTGCTACCGCGCGGGCGGCAGGATGTTCTGGGTCTGGCTCGCGGGCATGTGCTCGGTCTTCATCGGCTCGATGCTGTTCCACCTCATCGATGACCTGGGCGCGACGGCACAGGCGATTGACACCGCGGTCAACAAGCTTGAGGACGACACCAACAGCAACACACTCAAGCAGGCGGTCAGCAGCGCGAAGTGGGCGCTTGCCTGGTGGTGGGTGCTCTGGATCTCGGTCGGGCTGGTGGTCGCTGGGCTCTTTGCACTGTCAATCGCTCGGCTGCGGACGCACCTGCCCTGCTTGATCGGGGCGCTGGCGGTGTCGGCCCTTGTCCTGGGCGGTTTGCTGCTCGCACCGTCGTTGCGTGTCGAGCCGCCAAAGCTCGACGAGATCCCGTCGGCAGAGTCGTACCGCGTTGCGCTTGCCGAGGGCACCGCGAAAAGCGCTTTCTTCACGCCGATCCCCTATTCGCCCGACGACACACTCAAGGACCAGTCCGAGACCGGCGCGGGCAAGATCGGCGTCACCAATAAGACACGTCCGCCCGGCGCACACCCGACCCTTGAAGACATCGCCAACGAGATGCAGTTCCAGGCCGGCTCGCTTTACGGCGGCGTCCGGCTACAAAACCTCGTCGGCAAAGACGGCAACCCCGTCCCGCAGCCCATGACACCCGACGAAGCCAGCGCTGTCGCCGAGATGATGTGGCAGGCCTACCAGGAAAGCGAAAGCTTCATCCCCGCCTATGCTGAAGAAGATCGCCAGCGTGCGCTTGCCATGCTCGACGGCATGGCACAGATCGAGCCCGGCACACGCCTGCACCTCATGGGCACAACGATCAGCGGCCAAGACCTCGCCAGCCGGATGGTCCACGGCTCACGCATCGCGCTGTACATCGGCTTCATCTCAACCGGCATCGCGATCGTCATCGGCATCCTTATCGGCGGGCTGCTCGGCTACTTCGCAGGCTGGGTCGACCTCATCGGCCTGCGGCTGGTCGAGATTTTTGCATCGATCCCGGTCATCATGCTGCTGATCATGATCGTAGCGTTCTACGGCCGATCGCTTGTGCTCATGATGGTTGTCATCGGCCTCACCGGATGGGTCGGGTACGCGTACTTCGTCCGCGCGGAGTTCCTCAAGCTCCGCAACATGGACTACGTCATGGCCGCGCGAGCGGCGGGGACCCCGCTCTATCTGATCTTGTTCAAGCACATGCTGCCCAACGGCGTCGCACCCGTGCTCGTCGGCGCGAGCTTCGGCATCGCAGGCGGCATCATGACCGAGGCGACCCTGAGCTTCCTGGGTCTGGGCCTGGAGGACGAGCCGAGCTGGGGCCAGATGCTCAACCAGGCACGCGAGACCGGCAAGTTCGCGTGGTGGCTTGCGATCTTCCCGGGGCTTGGCATCTTCCTCACCGTCTTCGCCTACAACCTCATCGGCGAGGCCCTGCGCGATGTCATCGACCCGCGGGCGGTGGATTAGTAAAGTAGGACAGACATTCCTGCCTGTCCTCAGGCGCTGGCCCGATCAAAACGCGTTTTGGCTTCGCCAAATAACAGGCAGAAATGCCCGTCCTACCAAAACAGAGACCGTTATGAGCAAAGAACCCGTTCTACAGATCAATGATCTCGCCGTCAGCTTCCCCGGCGGAGCGGGAGGCCGGCGTGTCCAAGCCGCGGACCACGTCTCGATGTCCATCTTCCCGGCGCAGACGCTGGCCGTCGTCGGTGAGTCCGGGTCGGGCAAGTCCGTCAGCGCGCTGAGTGTCCTGCAACTGATCCCCCACCCGCCGGGCCGAACGGACGCCGGCGAGATCCTATGGACCGCCGACCCGACGCGTCCGCACGTCAACCTGCTCGATTACAACGACAAAGAAATGCGCAGGGTCCGCGGCAACGACATCGCGATGATCTTTCAGGAGCCGATGACCTCGCTCAACCCGGTCTACACCATCGGCGAGCAGGTGCTCGAAGCGATCCTGCTGCACCAGGACGTAGGCAAAGAGGGAGCACTGGCTATCGCAGAACAAGCACTGCGCGATGTCGGGATCGCCGACCCAGCCAGCCGACTGAGCGAGTACCCGCACCAGTTGTCCGGCGGGATGCGGCAGCGCGTTATGATCGCGATGGCGCTAGCGTGTCAGCCCGCGTTGCTCTTGGCCGACGAGCCGACGACCGCGCTGGACGTGACCATCCAGGCGCAGATCCTCGAGCTCTTGCGGAAGCTGCAGCACGAGAAACAGATGGCCATCATGCTCATCACGCACGACCTCGGCGTCGTCGCGGAGAACGCGGACGTCGTCGCCGTCATGTATTCCGGCCGGATCGTCGAGTACGGCAGCGTCTTCGACATCTTCGACCGCCCGATGCACCCGTACACCAAGGGCCTGCTCAAGTCGATGCCTGTGCTCGGCCGGCGCGTCGACCGCCTGCCCACCGTCATGGACGGCGCAATCGTCGAGAACTTCCCCGCCGGCTACACCTGCGCCCCACACATCGACCAGCAGAACCCCGAGGGCGGCTACGGCGGCAAGGACGCTCGGCTCTACGAAGTCGCGGAGAAGCACTGGGTGCTGTGTACGAAGGAGGGTGGCCCAGCCGAAGACCCGCCGGCCCCGAAGCTGGACTACATCCGCGAGGATGCGCTGGCGGGGAGTTGATGCTGTAGCCGCCGCGTAACACAACATTATGCATGAGCACCTTTTTCTGTGTTGTATTTTTCGCTCAGCCAGTGGTGATAGATCACGATCTTTAGCGCGACCCATAGGCGGACACGGCGTAGCCGCCTGACGTGGTGAGGCAGTGCGCCCAGCCCGACGCTTGCGTGGCCCTGC
>JBCDKD010000117.1:0-10166 GCA_039024275.1 Planctomycetota bacterium
ATGATCAAGGGCAAGCAGGGCCGGTTCCGCGAGAACTTGCTCGGCAAGCGCGTGGACTACTCGGCCCGTTCGGTCATCGTCGTCGGCCCAACGCTCAAGTTGCACCAGTGCGGCCTGCCGAAGAAGATCGCACTCGAACTCTTCCAGCCCTTCATCATCCGCAAGCTCAAAGAGCACGGCTTGGTCGACACCATCAAGTCCGCCAAGAAGATGCTCGAGCGCCGCGACCCCGAAGTGTGGGACGTCCTCGAAGAAGTCATCCACCAGCACCCGGTGCTGCTCAACCGCGCGCCCACGCTGCACCGCATGGGCATCCAGGCGTTCGAGCCCGTGCTCGTCGAAGGCAACGCGATCCGCATCCACCCGCTCGTCTGCGGCGGCTTCAACGCCGACTTCGACGGCGACCAGATGGCCGTCCACCTGCCGCTGTCCGTCGAGGCGCAGGCCGAGGCAAGCGTGCTCATGCTCTCGCCGCACAACATCTTCTCGCCCGCCAACGGCAGCCCGATTATCTCGCCGTCGCAGGACATCGTGCTCGGCGTGTACTACATCACCGTCCAGCCCGAGCCGCCGAGCGAGGCGGTCGTCGCCGCGGCGCAGGGGACCGCGAGCAAGGACGAGCTCGACGACGCGGCCAAGTCCGAACTCCGCGCGATGCCCGAGTTTAAAGACAACGCCGAAGCGCTCATGGCGTACGAGCTCAAGAAGATCGATATCCACTCGCCGGTCGTGCTGCGCCTTCCCAAAGACCGTTTCTCCGGCATCGTCCACGCGGAGCGAGGCGATGTCGAGCCGCTGCCCGCGTCCGGCCGGATCGTCACGACCGTCGGCCGGCTGATCTTCAACGATATCCTCGAAGAGGGCATGCCTTTCTACAACTGCTCGCTGGGCAAGAAGGGCGCGTCGCGCGTCATCGACGACACCTACGCCTACCGCGGCCGGCCCGCGACGATCGCGCTGCTGGACGCCATGAAGGCCATCGGCTTTGAGCGTTCAACGACCTCCGGCCTGTCGTTCGGCATCACCGACCTGCGTATCCCCGCGAAGAAGCAGGAAGAGATCGATAAAACCCAGAAGAAGGTCGACCGCATCGAGAAGGCGTTCCACGCCGGTGCGATCACCGAGCGCGAACGCTACAACCAGCTGCTCGACAACTGGACCACCTGTCGTGAAGCCGTCAAGGACGAGCTGCTCAACGAGCTCAAGAACGACCGCCGCGACGAGAACGGCAACCTCGCCCCGATCGACGACACCTCGGCGGAGAAGTACCTCAACCCGGTCTGGGTCATGTCCCACTCCGGAGCCCGGGGTAACGTCAGCCAGATCCAACAGCTTGCCGGCATGCGTGGCCTGATGGCTAAGCCATCCGGCGAGATCATCGAGACACCGATTAAAGCCAACGCACGCGAGGGCATGTCGGTCCTCGAGTACTTCTCCTCGACGCACGGTGCACGTAAAGGCCTGGCCGATACCGCGCTCAAGACCGCGGACTCCGGCTACCTCACGCGTAAGCTCTGTGACGTCGCTCAGAACGTATTTATCACCGACCACGACTGCAACTCCAAGCGTGGCATCACCAAGCGTGCGCTCTACAAGGGCGAAGAGGTCGACGTCCCGCTCCGCGACCGCATCTTCGGCCGCGTCGCCCGCGAGACGATCATCAACCCCATCACCGACGAGACCATCGTCAAAGAAAACGAGATGATCACCGCCGAGGCCGCACGCAAGATCGAGGACCTCGGCATCGACGCCGTCACCGTCCGATCGCCGCTCACCACCGAGGCCGCGCTCGGTATCTCCGTCCTCGACTACGGCATGGACCTGTCCACCGGCCGGCTCGCCGAGCCCGGCCTCGCCGTCGGCATCATCGCCGCGCAGTCCATCGGCGAGCCCGGCACGCAGCTCACCATGCGGACCTTCCACACCGGCGGCGTCGCGACCAAGGACACCATCGAGACCTCCTTCTCCGCAGGCGCGCCAGGCGTCGTCGACATCGTCGACGCCAACGAGGTCGCCTCACAAGACGAAGACGGCAACGACTGCCTCAAGCCACTCAAGCGCAACGGCGAACTCATCATCCGCGACGACAAAGGCCGGGAGCTCGAAAAGTTCGCGCTGCCCTACGGCTCGTACATCCGCACCAAGCCAGGCGAAACCGTCAAGGCAGGCCAGACCCTCGTCGAATGGAACCCCCACGTCATCCCGATCCTCGCCGAAAAAGACGGCAAGATCCGATTCGAGGACATCATCCCCGGCGAGACCGTCCGCGCAGAGTCCGAGTCCCAGCAGAAGGGCGTTAAAAAATCCGCCGGCGGCGGCGAAGCACTCGTCGTCATCGAGCATAAGGGCGAGATGCACCCCCGCCTGGTCATCGAGGACGCCGACGGCAAGATCCTCGACTTCCATTACCTGCCCGCCAAGGCACGGATCGACGTCAAGGAAGGCGACGCCATCAACGCAGGCCACATGATCGCACGACAGCCCAAGGAGGCCTCCGGCTCCGCGGACATCGTCGGCGGCCTGCCCCGCGTTACCGAGATCTTCGAGGCACGCAAGCCCAAGGACGCCTCGGTCATGGCCGAGATCTCCGGCACGGTCACCATCCGATCCGACAAACGCAAGGGCAAGATGACCATCACCGTCACCGGCGAGTCCGGCCTCGAAGTCGACCACCACGTCCCCCAGGGCCGGCACCTCAACGTCCACACCGGCGAGATCGTCGACGCCGGCGACGCGCTCATTGACGGCCCGCAGGTCCCGCAGGACATCCTCCGCATCAAGGGCGAAGAAGCACTCTTCAACTACCTGCTCGAGGAAGTCCAGAACGTCTACCGCGCCCAGGGCGTCCCCATCGACGACAAGCACATCGAGGTCATCCTCAGCCAGATGCTGCGTAAGATCCGCGTCGACCAGACCGGCGACACGCCGCTGCTGCCCAACGAGGTCGTCGACAAGTTCCGCTTCCGCGAAGCGAACATGCTCGCCGCCCGCTCGGTCAAGATCAAGGACCAGGGCGACTCCACCCTCGTCATCGGCACCGTCATCGAGAAGGACGAGCTCAAGGAGATCAACGCCAAGCTCGAAGCCGACGGCAAGGAGATCGCCAAGGGCACTAAGTGCAAGCCCGCCGTCGGGCAGACCCTCCTGCTCGGCATCACCAAGGCGTCCCTCCAGTCCGAGTCCTTCCTCTCAGGTGCGTCCTTCCAGGAAACGACCAAGGTCCTCACCGAGGCCGCACTGGCCGGCAAGCACGACGACCTGGTCGGCCTCAAGGAGAACGTCCTCTTGGGCCACCTCATCCCGGTCGGCACCGGCTTCAAGGACTACCAATCCATGGGCGTCAAGTACCTCGCCGAGCCCCCGATGCCCGAGGCCCTGGACGTCGAAGAAGAGATCGCCGCCGCCGCCGCCCTGGCCGAAGCCGCCGGCGCCGAAGCCCCCGACGCCATCGGCACCACCATCGGCGAATCCAAACTCGTCGCCCAACTGCTGGGTGATGAGAGCAACGGGAAGAAGTAAGGCTTCTCAGCGTTGCGAACGACAACAAGTGATTTAATAACAACCCCGCTGCAAGGCGGGGTTGTTTTTATATAAATTTCACTGACAATTAACTGCTTATCAGTGCGAACTGTCTGAGACTTGAATCATTGACACCCTGCTGATTGTCAGTGCCACCCGCCGAATACTGGAACTACTTCACCTCATACGGGTGATGAGAAAAATCAGGCCAATTGCTCTAATATTCAGCCGCACTTTTTTCGACTGACAGGAGAATGCTGTCACGGATTTCACGGGCGACTAGGTCGATCGTACCTTCGTGGTCGGTGATTGGCTGTTCTAGGACCCATCGAATGGAGACATGCAACTGGCTGATCGCCTCGTTGATGATCTCGTTACGATCGGGCTTCTTCATCCCGAGTTTACTCTTATAGATTGTTTTCTTGAGCACCTTTTCAGCGGCCAGTAGTCCGCGAACACCTTTCTGATTAAGGCAGGGCATTAAAGCCGCCCGGAACTTCACCCGCATCTTGATACAGGTCCGGCGTACTTCATTGACGACATATGAAACATTACCTCGCGTTGCAGTTTGCTGCTGATAGTAGGACAGGATACGGTCGTAGAAGTACAAAAACGCATACCGCTCTTTTTGCGGTGAAGACAGACAGCTACGGTTATAGGTTAGGCTCGCTAGGTGGTAGCTGTTCTCCAAGAACAGCGCTGCTGCTTCACGTTGGTTGGGAGACAGGTGTCCTTCATAAAATCGAATGATCGGCTCGGCAGATGGCCGCTCAATCGCCAGAGACGTGCTTTCTGGCTGCAGCCGGGCCTGCCGACCAATAAGGCGGATGTCCTGAAAGATCTGAGGATTGAGATCATTGAGGATGCCAATCAACTCGGCGATCCCAGCGTAGGTTGGATCGTAGTCGCCGGGCTGCTGGCCGCTGGTATGCCCGCCACGTGACCCCCGGAATGAGAAATATAGTCCCAAAGAGCTGATCGCGGTGCCGATTAAGTCGGTCATGATGATGGTCTCCGTACCAATTTTTCGAGGGCGGGAGCGGCATCGTGCCAGACCCTCGTTCATTCGTACATAAAAACCTAAACCGATTTGTTAGAGAATGGTTAACGTTGCCGCATTACAAAATATATTTGTGGAAAAAATGTCATTAGAGCAGATTCACTTTCCCTCTAGCGCCACAACCTCCGATCGGTTATGAATAGGGCATCCCCACGACACGAAGGTCGGGATGCCCAAGGCTTATTCGATGGATTTGAGAGAGCGTGTTGCTGCGGATCATGATGCGGGGCTGGGGATCGCCTTGAAGTACTCGGTCAGCCCGGCGTGGGTCCGGCGTCTGATCCAGCAACGACGCGAACGCGGCGACCTTGAGCCACGCACCGGTGGGCACTACCCGCGTAAATTCTGTTGGACGCGTTTGGCAGAGTTGGTCGAACAGCAGCCCGACGCGACGCTTGCCGAACTGCGTGACCGGCTGGGCGTGGACTGCGCCCTCTCCGCGATCCACAAGGCGCTGGGTGATCTCAAGATCACTTATAAAAAAGACGCTCCACGCCGCCGAGCAGGACCGGCCGGACGTCGCCGAGCATCGGGCCCGCTGGCGGGTAGAACAACTGGGGATCGACCCAAGCAAGCTGATCTTCATCGATGAGACGTAGGCCAAGACGAACATGACGCGTCTGCGTGGCCGGGCGCCCAAGGGCAAACGGCTGGTCGAGAAGGTGCCGCACGGCCACTGGCACACCACCACGCTCATCGCGGCGTTGGGCCGCCGGGGCATGCGCTGTGGGATGACGCTCAACGGTGCCGTTGATGGCGATCACTTCGTCACGTTCTGTAACCACATCCTGGTCCCGATGCTGAGGCCCGGCGACATCGTGGTGATGGACAACCTCAGCTCGCACAAGGTCAAGGGCGTGCGTCAAGCCATCGAGTCAGTGAAGGCAAGCGTGCTGTACCTGCCGCCGTACAGCCTGGACCTCAACCCGATCGAGAACGCGTTCAGCAAGCTCAAGCAGTTGCTCCGCTCGGCCGGTCACCGCGAGGTCAAGGCCTTATGGAACGATGTGCAGCGGATGCTTGACCTGATCACCACAGACGACGCAGCGGGCTACTTCAAGCACTGCGGCTATACGCTACAGGAAAAGTGAAAACGCTCTAGTATTAACATAATTCATAGTAGGTACGGTGCGATGTGCTGCAGGCCGCTGTGTGCGAGTGATATTTGATCAGTCAAGAACAGTCCAGCACACAGCACCCTTCGGGGCGCGATGTGGCACTCGATCAGAATGAACTTAATATTAGTTTGGGGCCTATGTAGTCCTCAGGCAGAATAAAGGGGTCGCGAGTCGTATTCTGTCTCGAGTGAAATCGAATCTAGTGTCATTATCTCCGTCGACTCTGTGCTACTCCAACCTACTCTGTTTCTTAGCGGCAGGCACGTCTTCCCTCTGCATCCATGCCTTGAGTGCTATCGGCCACTTGCCTTCGCGGGCGTCCTCCGGGCCGAGGATGGGCTTGTCCGAATTATGGGTGAAGCCTTCAAGGGTGATGTTTTCGCAGCGGATGTGGTAGGTTCCACGGGAGCCATCTTTGACAGCGCCGATGGATGGGCCGTCGAAAAACTTGTTCTCCCATCGCAGCCATAGGTCCTTCAGGTATGGCTCGGGGATCTCAAGGATGTGATGCGACTTGATCTGGGCGTGCTTGCCGAACACCGCGTGGATATTGCTGACCGATGACCCGTCAGCAAACTTGCCGGGCTTGGTTTCTGGGTCCTTTGCCAGTTCCTGTTTTTTGATCGAGCCGTACTCGATCAGCACCGCGTACGTGCACCCGATCGATTTCACGTTTTCAATCGTCACCTTGCCGTTTACCGCGCTGTGCGGCCCGAACATGACGGCACATCGCCCGTCTTGGCCAACGATGTTCTTGGCCGTGATGTCGTGGACCGCGGTGTGCTCATTGAGCGCGCCGGTTTCAAGCCGGAGCGTGACACCCCCCTTGGCATAGAGGTCTTCGAAGTGGACGCGACGGGCCCCGTGCAGCTGCACCATGCCGTAGCCAGGGCTGGCGTTAAAAATACGGCAGTTCCGGATCGTGCCGTCGGTCGCCCGAGAGACCTCCCAATCCGAAACATCCTCGGCCTTTGATCGCGATGCGGTCAGCGTGATGCCACAGAAGACCGTGAAGTTGTCCTGCACATCAAGGTCGGCGATGAGGAAGTTGCGTGCCATGCGGACGAGCACGCCACGCGAGCCTTCGCTGCTTTTGCGCGATCGGTCGGAGTAGTCGATCGTGAACCTGCCGCCGAGCCCACGGATGCTGACGTTCTCGATGTAATCGCGTTCGGCCTGCCTGGCTGCTTTGCGATTCGCTGGCCGTTCCGCGTCCAGATTGAACACGACGACCTTGGTATCTACCGGCCAATAAGGCTTGATGATCGTGCCCGCTTCGACCAGCAGGTGCACGTTCGACCGCATGTAGATGCCGGAAAAACGGTACACCCCTTTCGGAAGGATCAGTCGGCCGCCGCCTTCTGCCGACAGGCCATCAATCGCAGCCTGCATCTCGGAGCTCTGGTTGGTAGCACCCCCATCATCGGTCAAATCAAAATCATCCACGGCGTTTAAGGTCAACCCATCGGGGTCCATCACCTCGGTGTATTGCGCAGCTGCCGGAAAAGAGCAGGCCAGGCATAAAACAAGACAGGCATAGGAAGGTAGCGGTCGCATGTTTCGGCTCCTGGAGTCGGCGGAGAATAAGCATTCGATGTCGTATCGCCGACTTGTCATCATCGATCGCTTGTTACTTCAAGCGATTGATCTATATCGACTGTCACCATGCTGACTAGATTACATTTTCGAGATATCATTTGTACCTGCTGCGGCTTGCTCTGACAGGCTGGGTCTTGTCGGCGCCACCCACTTTTTCTTGCATGTTTTGTGCGCACCAGCCCTGTGTTTTGCTCCTTTGTAGAACCACCTTTCTACAGACGGAGCACGCACGATGGATGAACTGGATGAGAACCTCCTCGAGGCCTGGCACACGGTCAGCGAACTCTTGCAAAACAGGCCCTGGGTGATGGCTCGGTGGATGGAGCGCGTGGCGCGTAAGGAGGCGCGTTGGCCGGTGCGTGCTTGGTGTGTGGCGCTGCGTGCGGGCGATTCGCGGATCGGTGCGCGGGCGTGGCGCGGTGGTTTGCAGGCGGACCGGTTGGTGGATCGTGAAGACCGCGTGCTGGATTTGACGGGGCCGCGGCACGGCCACGAGGTGCTGATGCCCAGGGGATGGCTGCACGAGCTGTGTTAGCGGCCGCGGGGCGGCTGAACCCATATTTGGCTTGACAGAACCATTGATCGGGCTCACAATAAAGTAAGTATATACTAACTATAGAGGCCCTCCTATGAAACGTGTCGCCATCCCGCTGCTCATCATCGCGATCGGTCTCGGCTGGCTGCTGACGTCTCAGGGCGTCTTGCCCTGCGTCAACTGGGTCTGGGTGATGGCGTTGGCCGGCTTTGGCATCGTGATCCCCGCGTGGTTTGGGCTTGACCGCGGCAGTATCGTCCTGGGCCCGTTTCTGGTTTCCGCGGCGTTGCTGTCCCTGCTGCGCCAGTCGGAGTTGATCACGCTTGACACGCAGCTGCCGCTGCTTGTGATCGTGTTTGGTGTCCAGCTGATGATCGCGATGGTCTTGCCTTTGCGGACGCCGAGGTGGCTCTATGATCCGCCGGTCAACCGTCAAGGATCGGTTTCATGATGGCGGTGCGCGAGGTAAAGATGGCCGCTTCTTACCGTCTTTGATAGGTCGCAACGCGGAGTGAGAGCGGTCTTTGTTCTGCGACCGCTTATACTGAATGTCTGGCTAACAGAGAAAGAGGCGAGGCATGGATCAAGCGGAACAAATGAGTGGCATGACACGGCGGCGGTTTGTCAAAGCCTCGGCGGGGGCCGCGGTTGCGGCGGGGGTCGGGTCGGGGCTGCTGCCGGGCTCGGTGCTCCCGGGCGTGCTTGCGCAGCAGAAGCAGGACATCAACATGCTGCACCGCGGCTCGATCGAGACGTCGCTGCACATCCTGAACATGTGGGGCAAGAAGCCGCAGGCCGTCAACGACTACTACACCGCGATCTACAACGCGCTGGCGGCGAGCCCGACCGCGACCTACGAAGACGTGTCCAAGGACGCCGAGGTCCGTCGGCTCGTGGCGGAGCTGGGGGTGACGCACCTCGGCGGGCCGTTGTTGGGTTGTCTTGAGCCGGACGGCGCGACCGTGTGGGTGCGGACGCTCGAACCCGCGAGCGTCACGGTCAAGGCCGAGATCGGTGGCAAGGAAACAGCCTTCGGCCCGGCGGCGAGCACGTACGAGAGCGACCTGTCCGCGCTGGTAAAGGTGACGGGCCTGCCCACGGGCAAGCGGACGCCTTACCGGGTGTTTGTCGATGGCAAGCCGATCACGATGCAGGAGAATGCCGCGATCACAACGCCGAACGCGAGCCTCGCGACGACGACGCGCATCGCGTTCGGCACCTGCCCACACCGCTGGGGGCTCGGCAACGAACAGCTGATGGGTACGATCCTTGCGCGCAACCCGCTCGTGATGATCCTGTCCGGCGACATCGGCGCGCAGGGCCGACGCAACAACTTCGCGATGCACCGGGCAGACTATGCGCTGCGCGACATGCACCCGGCGTGGCAGAAGCTTGTCGCCGCGACGCCGGTCTACACCTCTTGGGACGACCACGACTACTTCTCGAACGACCAGTGGGGCATCCCGCGTGGCATGACCGACGCCGACCGCCGCGGCGTCCGCGAGGTCTACACCAGGTCGTGGAACAACACGTCGTATGGCGTCGAGGAGACCGGCGAGGGCATCTTCCAGCACACCACCGTCGGCCCGGTCGATATCATCCTCACCGACAGCCGGTATTTCCGCGAGAAGACGGGCAAGCACTGCTACCTCGGCAAGCGGCAGATGGCCTGGCTCAAGGACACGCTCAAGAGCTGCAAGGGCCGGTTCATCATCATGACCAACTCCACGATGTGGAGCGATTTCGTCTCCAACGGCAAGGACTCGTGGGGCAGGTACGACCCGGAGGGGCGCGAAGAGCTGTTCAGCTTTATCGAGGCGGAGAAGATCGGCGGGGTGCTGCTGACGTCGGGCGACCGCCACGGGGCCCGCGTCTTCTCGATCCCCCGGCCGTCGGGCTTCAGCTTCTATGAGTTCGAGCCGGCCTGCCTGGGCGGGCGCGTCGGGCCGCCTGCCAGGAGCGACGCCTGGGAGACCCAGCTGTACGGCACCAGCGGCAAGTACGCCTTCGGCGAGTTCACCTTCAACACCGAACTCGACGACCCGGAAGTCACCTTCAATCTGATCGGCGAGGCGGGCAACCTCATGTACGAGCTTAAGCTCAATCGCAGCACGCTGACACCCGGAAGCACCCCCGGCAGCGGGGCGTAAGCATCTTCCGACATGAAGTGTCTGCTCAGGGAACGCGGCAGTGGATTCCCG
The DNA here is from genome assembly GCA_039024275.1 of Planctomycetota bacterium. Taxonomy (GTDB): domain Bacteria; phylum Planctomycetota; class Phycisphaerae; order Phycisphaerales; family Phycisphaeraceae; genus JAHQVV01. The sequence goes on from JBCDKD010000117.1 coordinate 10,033, forward strand.
GGGGGGGGGGGGGGGGGCCCCCCCCCCGCCCCCCACACGCCCACGCCCCCGGCGCCGGGGCCCCCCCCCCCCCCACCCAAAAAGAAACCCAAGCAAACCCCGCAAGGCAAGCGAAAGGGGGGGGTGTTTGGGGG
>JBCDKD010000118.1:0-9756 GCA_039024275.1 Planctomycetota bacterium
CTTCTCTCTCCGGCTCGGCATCCAGTCCAACTACCCCCGATTTTCTCCTAACAACTGGACCAAAGATTCCGAGGGGGTCATATTGAAAAACCCGCCTTTTTTGGCGGGTAGAGCAATGACCCCTACGGGATTCGAACCCGTGTTGCCAGGATGAAAACCTGGTGTCCTAGACCAGACTAGACGAAGGGGCCGTCGGGCAGGTCGGATATTTTAGCGAAGTTGATGCGGGTGGCAACCCCGTGGGATGTAACTGTATGATGCGGTGAAGGGTAGAGGCACCCGCCATGGTTTTTGTCGTTTTCAAGCGTTTTGGGCTCCTGTTCGCGGTGATTCTGATGGGGCTGGTGCCCCCGGCTCTTGCAGAGCCGGTCAAGATCACGCCGGCCCGTGTCGATGCTGACCTACGCAACGCCGGCTGGACCGAGGCGATGGAGCAAGCCTTCATGCAGCGTGCCCACGCCGTGATCAACCAGACCGCGTCCGGTGGCCGCTACGGCAACACCTTCTTTGAGAACGAGAAACGCTCCTATGCCCTAGCCATGCTCTCACTGCTCGGAGGTTACGACGAGCCCGCGCTCAAGTTCCTCCAGGAGAACGACAACCCAGGCCATTGGAGCACCCATACCGAGGGCATCGACTTCTACGCTTGCTTTACCCTCAAGCACCAGGCCCGCAAGTACTTCTACTTCGGCGACCGGCTCGACCCGGACTACAAGGCCCGCATGAAACGCGGCGCCAAGACCTGGACCGAGCAAGACCCGCTCAACCGCCCGCACCACGCCTACGAGCGCGCGACCGGCTGGGGACCCAACGCCAAGAACTCCTGGGTCGATGTCCGCAACACCGACAACCTCAAGCTCATGCGCGACACCTCGGTCTACCTCTTCGCGGAAGAGGCCGGCAACGAAGCAACGCGTTTGCTCTATAAAGACAAGCTCAAGGCCTTTGTCACCTCGCTCTACCACGTCGGCATGGGCGAGTGGGACTCGGAGAACTACCTCGGCCACAGCATCGCGCCGCTGCTGAACCTCTACGACTTCGCAAAGGACAAAGAGGTGCAGCGGCTCGCTAAGGCCGGCTTGGACTTCATGGCCGCGTCGCTGGCGCTCAAGTACTACCGCGGCAACTACAACGGCCCGAGCCGACGCGACTACAACCACCCGTACCCGCTGGGCGGCAGCGCGGCGTTCTTCGGCTGGTTGTGGTTCGGCGGCTCGCCGATCGATGCCAACAAGCCCGAGCATATCGAGCTCGACGCGATCCACGTCATCACCAGCGCGTACCGCCCGCCGGCCGCGGTCGTCGCGCTCGGGCGGAAGGAGTTCGACAAGCCCGCCGAGATCACCGCGAGCAAGGGCAGCTGGGAGGCCTGGCGCGACCTCGCCACCGCCGAGCCCAGCTACCGTGAGACGCACTACTTCGGCGAAGGCTTCCAGTTCGGCACGCTCGCCCGCGGTACACAGCACCCGGACATCAACGGGTTCAAGATCCTCGTCGAGCACGACCAGCGCGGGGCCGACACCATCGTCGCCGGGCCGATCAGCGACCCGCTGCGGCTCGGCTCGTCGCAGTACAGCGATGAACTGCTGGCACCCGATAGCGCGGTTGGGCAGAACGGCAGCATGGCGGTCTACCTGACCCAAGAGTCCGACCACCCGTACCTCTGGCTCGTGCCAGACGACACACGCGTCCAGATGGAGAAGGGCATGACGCTGCTGCGGATGCCGAACGCGGTGATCGCGATCTGGCCGATCAACACGAGCCCGCCCCGGCCTGATGTTGCGCTGACCCAGCGGGCCCGCGTCAAAGAGAAGACGAACAAGAAGACCGGTGAGGTCACCAAGGAGCCGCGATGGGACCACGCGATCGTGCTGCGCTCGGACCGCAAAGAGCAGGGGGTCTACGGCTTCGCGGTCGAGGTTTACAGCGGCAACGACCAGGATGGTTTTATCCAGAAGGCCAAGAGGCTGCGACCGGAGACCGAGGAACGCGCCATCCGCGGCGCCGTTGCGATGACCGCGGTCAGCGGCGGGCGCGTTCGGCTTCAGTGGGGCAACACGCTCGAGGCGATCGGCATCTGGCGCGACGGTAAGAAACGCGACTGGGCCAGCGAGCCGAACAAAGCCTTGTTCCAAACGATCGACGGCGACCTCATCAAGCTACCGTGGCAGGGCGAAGGCACGCTCCGCATCAACGCGGGCGGCAAGACGTTTACATCGACCGTGACCAAGGAAGGCGAAGCAAGCTTTTTGGAGTAGCCGCCGGGCACCACACGGGGATGATTGATCGAAGCCGCCGGTTCACAACCGGCGGACGAACGATGACAAATCAGACAAGCGTAACATGCTCGGACGTTTGATGAGACTCCGATGACTCGTCGATAGTGGGTCAGTTTGAATCAGATTTTCTGGTGGGGTGGGCTTCCAGCCCGCCGTCAGGCCATAGGCCTGAGAAACGCGCATGACTTCATGGCTTCGCCGTGGCGGCGGGCAAGATGCCCACCCCACCTTTTCATAGTGACCCACTACCGACTCGTCCACCAGTTAGTGAAGTGGCGGCTTCGATGTTAAGGCTTCGCACTACTGATGCTTGCTCGACCGCTGGCGGATGTAGATCGCCAAGGCGTTGAAGCTAAGCAGGACGATCAGCAGGACGATGATGCCGGCCGCAGCGATGTCTTTGAACGCGGCCTCGGGCTCCTTGGTCCACTGGAAGATGGTCATGGGCATGGCGGAGAAGCTGTCCATGAGGTTGCGGGGCGGGGAGGTGATGAAGCCGGTGCCGCCGAGCACGAGGATCGGTGCGGCCTCGCCGATGGCCCGGCTGATGGCGAGGATGGTGCCTGTACAGATGCCGGGTATCGCGGCGGGCAGGGCGGTTTTCTGGACGGACTGCCACTTGGTCGCGCCCAGCGCGAGCGCGCCCTGGCGGTAGCTGCCGGGCACGGCCCGGAGCGCTTCCTGCGACGCGACGATCACGATCGGCAGGATGACCAGCATGAGCGTGAGCCCGCCGGCCAGCACACCGCGTCCAAACGGCAGGGCGAGGTGGTACCACGCCTTTGTGTTGACGCGTACCGGCGGGGCACCGATCGTGATGATGTTCTCCATCCGCGCGTCGTACTCGGACTCCACCGCGCGGTTGATCGCCTCTTTGCGGGCTTTGATGAGGTCAACGCCTTTCTTGCCGTCCAGTCCGAGCACCAGCCCGACGAGTTTCTCACGCAGCGCGGTCGTGTCCGGGTTCTTCCAGGTGCCCGCCTCGATTGCGGCCTCAACGATCGCCTCGGCCCCGGCCTGGTCGATCCGGACCGGGCCACGCCGGCTCTCCCTCGCTCCGGTGATGCCCGCACGGAAGGCGTCTTCGAACGCGTCGAGTTCTTCTTCGATCGCGCTGACACGTGGGGCGATCTCTTCCTCGGTGACCCAGATCAGGTCGGTCGCCTCTTCGCCGATCCCGATCCCTTTCTCAGAGGGCAGGTAGAGGGTCATGCCTTTTTCAGCGTCTTTACCCAGGGCGTTGGGGCCGCCTGCCTCGGTGTAGTAGAGCTGCTTGTCCTCGCCCTGGTACTGGTCGTACCAAGACTGTCCGATGGCGAACCGGCCGTTGTTGATATCTCCGAACTGGTAGAACATTGTGGCGAACACGGTCACGCCGAGGATCCCGTAGACGATGGATGGGACCCCGGCGAGGTTACGGATGTTGGTGTCGATGATGCCGTGCAGCCAGAGCAGGTAGCGGTTGCGTGGCTTAAATTCCTCGATCAAGATCGCGGTACCAACGCCTAGGAAGATCGCGAAGACCGCGCAGATCAGGCAGATCGCCATGGTGCCGACCAGGGAGGTCCAGATGCCGGCCTTGTGGGGGTCCGACGAGTTGAGTGCGCCGATAAACCGCAGCGACAGTGAGCCGATCCCCTGCGTGAAGATCGACGCGAGCAGCACGAGCAGGATCACCAGCGCGACCATCGTCGCGATGAAGCAGACCGTGTTGAAGACCACGTTGTTGCGCATCCGCGTATCGATCGAGCGGACGACGTGCTGCTTGGCGGGCGGGTTGTCGGGCTGTGTGTTCGCCATGGTTCTTTAAGTGTGGTAGACATTCTTGTCTGCCACACTGATCAATCTGCTTAGTCGTACTTCTCCCTGAATCGGCGTTGGATCATGTTGCCGATGACGACGAGCGTGAGGGTGATGACGAAGAGGGTCGCGGCGACGGCGTAGGACGAGTAGTACTCGACCGTGCCGTGCGCGGCATCTCCGGTGAAGATCTTCACGAGGTAGCCGGTCATAGGCAGGACGGATTCGTTAAGCGCGACCGCGCTGCCCACGTTTTCTGCGACACCGCCCTGGCCGACGAGCTTGACCGGCGAGGCACCCGCGGCCAGCGCGACGATCATCGTCTCGCCCACTGCGCGGGCGATCGCCAGCAGGAACGCGGCGCTGATCCCCGAGAGCGCGGCGGGCACAACGACACGGACCGACGTTTCGAACTTGCTCGCGCCCAAGCCGTACGACCCTTCGCGGAGTGCCTTGGGCACCGCGCGGAGCGCGTCTTCCGAGAGGGAGATCACGATCGGCAGGCACATGATGCCGACGGCCAGGCCGGCGCCGAGCGCGTTGTAGACATCGACCTCGAACAGGCCGAACAAACCCGCGGGCTCGGTGAGGAAATCGCCAGACGCGTCCTTGAGGTGCTGGCCTGGGTTGTCGGGGTCGGGGATCTTGACTCGCCACCACTCCCACCGCAGCACGTAGGGCGTGATGAAGGTGATCGCGAAGTAGCCGAACACGACCGTCGGCACGCCGGCCAGGACCTCGATGATCGGCTTGATGAAGTTTCGGACCTTCGGCTTGGCGTACTCGCTTAGCCAGATCGCGGCGATGAGCCCGACCGGCAGGGCGAAGACCATCGCCACAAACGCGACCTTGAACGTGCCTAGGACCAGCGGCAAGATGCCGAAGTGTTTCTCGCCGCCGAGCAGCGGGTTCCACTCCATGTCGAAGAAGAAGTCGCTGGGCTTGACGACCGAGACATTGCCCTGCGCATCGAGGTGCCCTTCGGGGTTGAAGAACTCGAGCGTCTCGGTGAGCAGGATGTAGACGATGCCGAGCGTGATCGTGATCGTGATCCCTGCGCAGAGGATCAATGACCCCATGATGATCCGCTCGCGGAAGCGCTGGGCTGCCTGAGAACGTCGCTGCCCGAGCAGGTCCGCGATCTCTACGCTTTCATCACTCAAGGGAGGTCCATCCATCTATACCCACATCGCGTGGGCGTGGTCCCAGTCTGCGGGCAAAGGATGCCCACCCCATTCTTTTCCCGTCTACAAACGCTGTGGCGTTCTTAGAAGACGACACGCCGCGGTTAGACGGCGTGTCGTGTTGTATCCAGTGCTTCAAGCATGAAGGCTTATTTGTAGACCTCGGTGACGGGGCCTTCAACCTTGTTGCCGTCCTTATCGGTGTAGGACGTGCCGGTCTTCTTACCCTTGACTTTGGCTTCAGCGATGTCGTAGACCGAACTGGGCAGCGCGACGTAGCCAACTTCTTCGGAAAAGTCACCGGCGTCGGCGAGGTAGAAGTCAACAAATGCCTGGACCTCGGGACGCTCCAGCGAACTCTTCTTCACATAGATGAATAGCGGGCGGGAGAACGGGTTGTAATTGCCGGACTCGATGGTGTCGGGTGCGGGAGCGACGGCCTTGCCGGCCTTGTTGACGATCGGGACCGCGCGGAGCTTGTCCTTGTTGGCGAAGTAGTAGGCCGCGCCGAAGAAGCCGATCGCGCCGCGGTCGCCGGTGATGCCGGTGACCAGGACGTTGTCGTCTTCGGACTCGCTCACGTCGTCACGGATGGCGTCTTCGGACTTACCGACGACGACTTCCTTGAAGTAGTCGAAGGTGCCCGAGTCGGTGCCGGGGATGTACATCTTGATCTCGATGGCGGGCCAAGCCGGGTTGACGTCCTTCCAGGTCTTGACCTTGCCCTTGTTCGAGGCGAGGAACATCTTCTTGAGCTCATCGACAGTCATCTTGTCGGCCCAGGTGTTGTTCTTGTTGACGACGATCGACAGGCCGTCGTAGGCAACGGGGATCTCGATGAAGTCGATACCGGCGTCGGCGAGCGCCTTGGCTTCCTTGGCCTTGATCGGGCGGGAGGCGTTGGAGATGTCGGTCTCGCCCGCCGCGAACTTCTTCATGCCGCCGCCCGTGCCGGAGAAGCCGACCGCGATGTTGACCTTCTCGTTGAGGTCATGGAAGGTTTCCGCGACGAACTGGGTGATCGGGTAGACGGTCGACGAGCCGTCGATCTTGATCTCGCCTGCGAGTTCGGCCTGGGCGGGTGTGCCGGCCGCCAGGGCGACAGCGGCACCTGCAACGAGTGCGGTCTTTTTGAGTGTCTTAAACATGTCTTTCCTTGTGTAGGAAGTGGTGGTTGACGCCGGGCGCCCCCGCCCGCTGCGTGTGCACAAGGTAAGACTCGATTGTTAGAAAATAGCTAGCAATATGCGAACAATGAGTAAGTCGGGGGTTGATCCGGGAAAATGCATGATTTCCGCGTTCTCAGGGCCCCCGCAGCGTCGTCTGCAACAGGGCTTGTGGCCCCTCAGACCGGCCATCCGGTACACTCTGCGCTATGGCCGCTTGTCCGAACCGTTTATCCAAGGCCCTGATCCTGGCCCTGATGCTGCTCGTCTGGCCTTGCTTATCAGGCTGCGAGGCGACCGGGCTGAGCTACGAATCGGTCTACGAGGGGTTCTTCGGCGACGAGCCCCCGCCGACCCCGACTGCCGCGGTCGCGATGATGTTCAACCGCAACGACGCGGACGAACGCCGCAAGGGCATCTCCTGGATCGCCGCGTCGGGCTTCGGCGGCGAGGAAGAGTACCTCAACAGCTACCGCCTGTTTGTCGACGACCCGGACCCCGGCGTGCGCGCGGCCGCCGCCACCGCGCTCGGCCGGCACGGCACCGTCGCCGACGCCACCATCCTCGCCGCGATGCTCCGCGATGAGGACGACCTCGTCGGCTGGCAGGCCGCGGACGGCCTCCGCAAGCTGCACAACCCCGCCGTGATCGACGCGCTGGTCGAACGGCTGGACCCCGAGATCGAAGACGATATCGACATCCGCGCGACCGCCGCGCTCGCGCTGGGCCAGTACGCCAATGAAATCGTGTTCTCCCGTCTCGTTACCGCGCTGGAGCAGAACGACTACAACGTGGTCGCTGCCTCGCACCGCTCGCTACGCCTGCTCACCGGTGTCGATCAGGGCACCGATCCGCAGGCCTGGGCCGCGTGGTTCGGGCAGACTGACAACGCCTTCGCCGACCAGCAGCCCTACACCTACACGCTCTACGAACCCAACCGCGGCTGGTTCGACCAGTACGTCACCTTCTGGAACAACAACGACGGAGTCGTGACCGAAGGGCCGCAGACGCCACGCGGGTTGGGTGAGGCAAATGGTGGGTGATTTAGTCGCCGCGTAACACGCAGGGGACAAGCTCTCTGAAAGATTCGACCCCCGCGTGTTACGTGGCGGCTCCACAGACCCTCACCCCCGCGACGCCCACTCCGTCTCATAGGGCTCCAGTTCTTTCTTCAGCTTGTCGTGAGTGTCCTGGAGTTCGCTGAACTTGCTGTGGTCCTTGTACGTCTCCGGGTCGGCGAGTTGGGACTCGATGTCGCCGATCTCGGATTCGAGTGACTCGATCTTCGCTTCGAGCTTGTCGGTGTCCATCCCGGACAAGGCCTTGTTCTTTTTGTTCTTATTTTTATTCGATTTTCGAGACCCGCCCGCTGAAGCGGGCTCCGCCTTTTGCTTGGCGCTCCTAGCGTCTTTGGCGGCTTTCTTCTTCTCGCGCTTCGGCTCTGGTTTGTCCGCATCGACCAGCACATCCGGCCCGCCCTGCGATTCGAGGTACTCGCTGTACGTGCCGAGGAAGTGCGCCGCGCCGCCCTTGCCGTCGAAGATGATGAGTTGATCGACCAGGTGTTCCAGCAGCATCCGGTCGTGGGTGATCAGGATCAGCGTGCCTTCGCCGCCGCCACTGCCGGCCGTGGAGTACTTCTTCTGCGCGCTGTTGTACCGGCGCAGCGCCTCTTCCAACCGTTCCGCGCTGGGGATGTCCAGGTGGTTCGTCGGCTCGTCCAGCACCAGCAGGTTGTGCCCCCGGCTCATCAGCCCGGCCAACACCGCGCGGGCCCGCTCGCCGCCGGACAGCACGTTCATCGGCTTGTCCTGCTCCATCCCGCTGAACAGGAACGCGCCCGCCAGGTCGCGTGCCTCCTGCTCCGTGCCGCTCTCGACGAACCTGCGCAGGTACTCGACGATCGTCAGCTTCAGGTCCAGGTGCTCGTGCGTCTGCCGGTACCAGCCGACATCTACTTGCGAGCCGAGCTTCGATAGACCTGCTGTAGGGTCCTGTTCGTTAAGCAGGCAGCGGATAAGCGTGGACTTGCCCGCGCCGTTCGGGCCGATGACGCCGATCTTGTCGCCGCGCTTGATCGAGACGGCGAAGTCCTTGAACAGCGACTTGTCTTCGTAACTGACCTCGAGGTCTTCGGCGATGCAGACCTGGTCGCCGCTGCGGGCCTTGGGCTCAAGCCGGAGCTTCATCGTGTCCAGTTCCATCGGCGGCTCCAGGCTCTCATCACGGATGTACCGCTCCAGCCGCTTCTCCCGCCCCTGCGCTTGTTTGGACCGCTGGCCCGCACGGTAGCGGTCGATGAACGCCTGCTCGCTCTTGATCTTCGTTTGCTGCTTCTCGAACGCCCGGCGTTGATCCTCGATCCGAAGCGCCCGCAGTTCGCGGAACTTCTCGTAGTTCCCCGGGTACTCGACCATCCCGCCCAGCTCGAGCTCGTAGATCTTGCTCACGCTGCGGTCCAACAGCCAGCGGTCGTGGCTGATCAGCACCACCGCGCCGCGGTACTCCCGCAAGTACTCCTCCAGCCACTGCCGGCCCGCGATGTCCAGGTGGTTCGTCGGCTCGTCCAACAGCAAAATATCCGGCTCACTGAGCAGCAGCTTCGCCAAAGCAAGACGGCCTTTTTGCCCGCCGGAGAGGTCGCCGCACTTGACGGCGAAGACGGCGTCGGTGATCCCCAGGCCGTGCAGCGTCTGATCGATCTTGTGGTCCACCGCGTAGCCGCCGGCCGCCTGCATCTCGTGCTCCAGCCGCTCGTACTTCTTGAGCAGCTTATCCATCCCATCGCCCTGGGCCTCACTCATCGCGTTCGCGACCTCGTCGAGTTGGCGGTGCAGCTTCTCCAGTCCGGCGAATGCCGCGCCCGCCTCCTCGCGCAGCGTCTTATCTGGGTCGTAGAGGTGGTCTTGTTTGAGGTAGCCGGCGGAGGCCCCGCGCGCGAGCTGGATCTGCCCGGACTCGGGTTTGTGGGTCTCGATCCCCGCGATAAGTTTGAGTAGTGTCGACTTGCCGCAGCCGTTACGCCCCACGAGCCCGACGTGCTCGCCCTGGCTGACGGTGAGGTTGACCCCGTCGAGGATCGTACGGTCGCCGAAGGAAAAGACAAGGTTTGCAACGGAAAGGAGGGCCATAGTGGGGCGGTAGTTTAGCGGGTTTGGTAGCCGCCGCGTAACACAACATTATGCGTGAGCACCTTTTTCTGTGTTGTATTTTTCGCTCAGCCAGTGGTGATAGATCACGATCTTTAGCGCGACCCATAGGCGGACACGGCGTAGCCGCCTGACGTGGTGAGGCAGTGCGCCCAGCCCGACGCTTGCGTGGCCCTGC
>JBCDKD010000119.1:0-9547 GCA_039024275.1 Planctomycetota bacterium
CCGCATCGAAGTCGCGGGCGCTCAAAATGATCTCGAGCGCTTTGCCGAGCCCGGTCTGTCGCGCCATGCGTGATGCGCCGCCGCCGCAGGGCAGGATGCCCATGCCGACCTCCATCTGCATGAACTTGAACCTGCCGCGGACGGCGAAGCGCATGTCCAACGCCAGCGCGAGCTCGTGCCCGCCGCCGCGTGCGAAGCCCTCGAGCTTCGCGATCGTGGCCTGGGGCAGCTTGCTGATCCGCTCGCAGACGGACTGCAGGTCGAGCAGCTTCGCCTCGTCACGCGAGACCGCGTCGGTGGACATGTCCTTGAGCAGGTTCGTGTCGTAGTGGCAGACCCAGATCTCGGGGTGGGCGGACTGGAAGATGACGACCTTGGTCTCGCGGTCGCGCTCCAGCCGCATCGCCAGGCCGTTGAGGTCGGAGAGCATCTCCTGGCCCTGGACGTTGACGGGCGGGAAGTCGAAGGTGACGGTCATGATCGGGCCGTCTTGCTCGGTGGTGAAGGTGGTATAGGGGCTGGTCATAGGGCGTTGCTCGTTGTTTAGGGCCGGATGAACCGGGGCCTGTTGGCCGGTTCCGAGCATCGTATTCCATAAATTTTTATTGACAAGTACCCACAAAAATGTAAGTATTAGGAAAAATTCCACCTCAAGGATTCAACGATGGTCCGCAAGTACAGCTGGAAGACGGGGTGCGATGTCGAGGCGACGCTCAGCGTGATCGGCGGGCGTTGGAAGCCGATCCTGCTGTGCCACCTGCTGAGCGGGCGCAGGCGTTTCGGCGAGCTCCGCAGGCTCACCCCCAACGCGACCGAGCGGATGATCACGCTGCAGCTCCGCGAGCTCGAATCGGATGGCGTGATCTCAAGGCACGTGTTCGCGGAAGTGCCGCCCCGTGTCGAGTACGAGATGACGGATTACGGCCGTTCGCTCGAGCCGATCCTCGTCGCGATGCAGGACTGGGGCAGGGGGTTCAAGCTGATTCAGTCGGAGAAGACAGGATCCATGGATGCGTAAACGCGTGCACCGGATTGCATCGAGTACAGCCCGTACGTTAATGGAGTCTTTGTATTGGGAGGGGCCGTGTGTCTTGTGCGCGTAAAGCCAAGGCTGCCAAACTTTCGTTGGCAGCCTTGGCTGTATGAGTGGGTCTGTGGGTCTATGCGTCTTTTGTCAGGCAACAGAGACGGCTTTCGGGCCGAGCACGGGGACCTCGGTGCGGTGGCGGTAGGCGACGAAGCTGGCGGCGGCGATGACGATCAGGGCCATGCCGAAGAGCAGGCCGCCGTCGTTGCTAGCGCCGTCGGGGCTCGGCACGGCGACGCCGACGAACGCGAGGTGGGTCACGACCGCGCCGAACATCGCGCCGAGCGCGAGGCCGGCGCCGTAGATCGTCTTGCGTGGCAGCCAGAGCAGGACGATGGCGGCGAGCTCGATGAGCGCGGCGAGGGTCGCGGCGGGTCGGCCGCCGAGGTCGCCGAAGATGACCTGCGTCTCCGGGGCGTAGGTGAGCTTGAAGAAGAGGGTCTGGCCGAAGATAACGGTGATCAGGCCCCGTGCGGCGTAGTCAAGGACGTTGGCTTTCATGATGGCGACTCCGGTGTGAGGTGTTTACGTGGTGTGCAGCCTGTTGCTGACAGGGGGACAACCGCGGCGGGGCGGCGGTTATTTCGAGGGGCTGAAAATTGTTTCGTATTGGCAGCTGTAATACGCATCCCAGAACATACTGAGGCGTTGATTAGATGGGTAGCCGCCGGGCCACGCCCGGGCGGAGGGGCCCTGTTGATCGTCCGCCCGCGTATGACGCGGCGGCTGCGCCTCGACGCGACGCGCGAGAATTAAATGGGGAGCGTATAACCAATCAAAAACCCCGTCCGGAAGGCCGGGGTTTCTGCCTTTGTTGTTGATGATCGGCCGCCGATTAATCCACCAGGTCGTTGCGGAACGCCTCGTCGCGCTGCATCTCGAGGAGGCCGGCCTGGGTGGCGATGCGGACGAACTCGTCGCGGTAGCCGTTGGGGTCGTTCTGCTTAGCGGCCTGCGCGGTGTCCACGACCCAGCGGGTGGTCGCGTCGCCCTTGTGCGGCGAGCCGCGGAGGATCATGCCCATCGCCGCGACGCTCGCGGTGAAGCGCGTCGCCTCGCTGGCCTTGGCGAACCCGACCGCCTCGGCGGGCACGTGCTTGACGACCTTCCGGCTCGTGCCCTGCTCGGCCGCGGCGTCGACCGGCTTGTAACGCAGCTTCACCGTCAGCAGCTCGGGCAGGTCCGCCGCCTCCGCCAACCCGCGCGGCTTCTGGTAACGCAGCTCATCGATATCGGGCTGCTCGGCGGCGGGCTTGTTCTGCTGCACCGGGACCGGCACGATCTCGTACAGCGCCGTCACGCTGTGGCCCGCGCCGATGTCGCCCGCGTCGACGGTGTCGTTGTTGAAGTCTTCATCCCGCAGCACGCGGTTCTCGTACCCGATCAGCCGGTACGACGCGACGCGGGCCGGGTTGAACTCGAGCTGCAGCTTCACGTCTTTTGCGACGGTGATCAGCGTCCCGCCGGCCTGCTGACTCATGGTCTTGACGGCCTCGTCGACCGAGTCGATGTAGTGGTAGTTGCCGTTGCCGGCGTTGGTGACCTTCTCCATCATCGCGTCGTTGAGGTTGCCCGTGCCGAAGCCCATGACGCTCAAGTAGACGCCCTTGTCTTTGTTGTCGCCCTCGGGGTTGGCCTTCGATGTGACCAGCTCGACGAGCTCGTCGGTGTTGCTGGTGCCGACGTTGAAGTCCCCGTCCGTGCAGAGGATGACGCGGTTGACGCCGCCCTCGACGAAGTGCTTCTCCGCCATCTCGTAGGCGAGCTTGATGCCCGCGGCGCCGGCGGTAGACCCGCCCGCACGGAGGTTGGCGATGGCTTCCTTGATCTTGTTCTTATCGGACGCCTCGGCGGCCTCGAGCACCAGGCCGGACGCCCCGGCGTAGACGACGATGCTGACCTTGTCGTTGTCGTTGAGCTGGTCAAGCAGCATCGGCATGCCGCGCTGCACGAGGCCGAGCTTGTCGCCTGAGTTCATCGAGCCGGAGACATCCAGCAGGAAGACGAGGTGGGCGGGGGGGCGCTCGGTCTGCGCGACCTCCATCGCCTTGATCCCGATGCGGACCAGCTGGTGGCCCTCGGCCCACGGGCAGTGGGCGACTTCAACGTCTGTTGTGAACGGTGCGAAGGCCTGGTCGGCGGCCTCGAGCTTCTCGAGGGCCGCGGTGGTCAGCCGGCCGTTGGGAAGCAGGTCCGGATCGACGACCGGGGCGGTGTAGCCGTAGTCGAAGTAGTTGATCCACTCTTCGATGCGGATGGAGTTGGGGTTGGGCAGAGTTTTGTTCTGGAGGATCGCGCGTCGGCCGTAGGCGTAGGACGCGGTGTCGACATCGACGGAGAAGGTCGACAGCGGCTCGTGCTCGGCGATCTTGAACGGGTTGTCGCTGAGCTCGGCGAACCGCTCGCGCCGCTCCCGCTCGATCTCGCGGATTTCGCGTCGCTGCTCGATAGCGATCAGTGCTTTCTCGACGTCGTCCACGACATCCTTGGCCAGCGCTTCGATGTCTTCTGGCTGGATTTCCTTGCCGGCCGGGGCGAGCTTGTCGAGCAGGTCCTGGATCGCCTGGTGGTTTTCAGGCGTGGTCTTGATCGCGAGCTTGCCGTCGAGCTGGTTGATCGTCGATTCCTCGTCGAGCCATTCGTCCGGGTTGCCCACGACGTTGGTGATCATGTACTCGATGTCTTCCGTGCGTTCCTGCCGGTCCCCGAGGATCGCTTGTTGTTCAAAGGTTAGGGCTTCGCCGGCGAGGGTGGTCGGGCCGGATTGATCGTTGTCGCCGTCGTCGCTGCCGAAGAGCCCGCCCTGGCCGCCGCCGCCGCTGCCACCGCTGCTGGAGTTGGACAGCGCGTCGTTGAGGTCGAAACCCGGTGCTCGTGAGAACTGCGGCGCATCGACATTGAGGTCGCGGATGTCGTAGACACCGTTTGTCCGGCCGCCGGTGCTCGCCAGCCCATCGAGGCTAAAGCGGTGGCCGCTATCGAAGCCGTCCCCAAACAGGGCCGCGCCGCCGCCGAATAACGCCCCGCCGGAATTCGCCTGGGCGACGATATCAAAATCGTCTTTGTACTCATCGAGATACAGATTGCGGAACAGGTCGCCCTTGAGCTTGGTCAGCAGCGTCTGCTGGGTGATCAGGTGGTTGATGTCGTAGATCCGGGTCTCGACGTCCCCTTTGAGCGAGCGCAGCGTGTCGATCTGGACGTAGTTCTCGTGTAGCCTGATCCCGGCCTTGTCGTCATCGAAGGCGTCATAGCTGGCCTGCTGAAGGACCGCCTTGAGGACTTCCTGGGCGGGGATGTTCTCGAGCTTGATGCTGATCAGCGTGTCGGGATCAACACCGACGAGCTCGAGGCTGGGCCAGTTGATGAGCTGCTGCACGCCGGTCTGCTCCTTGATCTGGTGAAGCGCAACAGCAAGCGGGAAGCTGTCTATATTGAGCGTGACGGGTGTTTGCAGCTGGGTGCGGATCCTTTCGAGGCGTTGTTCCAGCGGGATCGCGGCCAGCGCGGTGCCCATGACGGGGGGGAGGCCTGCGCTGCTGAGTGCCTCGCGTTTATCGACGCGGATGTTGGCGCTGTCGGTGACGTGGTAGTCGAGGGTGTAGCCGGTTGGGGGGTAGGGCGCGTTGACCTGGGTTAAGGCGGACTCGAGCGCGGCCCGCGCAGGGGCGTCGGTGAGGTCGAGGCTGATCGGGTGCCTGACGACTTGGATGAGTTCGGCGGGGTCGAACACGTCGTCCACGTCGTAGTTGATCGTCATGCCAGCGGCTTGTGCGATCTGCGGCAAGGCTTCGACCAGCGGTGTTTGATCAAGCTTGATCGTGATGAGTTGGTCGATCTTGTGCTTCGCGGGGTCGCCGGGGGTGCTGTCGGTTTCCAGCTGCGCGGGATCATCGCCCGCGATGCGATCGCTGGGGGTGTTCGGTTGGGTGAGGAGGAACACACCCGCCGTTGCCAGCGCGGCGCATGCCGCAACCCCGGCGTAGGGGAGCAGCCGGCGGGTCAGCGAGGCCTTACGACGGATGCGTGCGATCGGCGCGTCGGAGAGGTTGACGAGGTTGTTCAGCGCCGCGTCATCCAGACCGGGGCCGGCGGCCTGGTCGTAGCTCTCGCTGAGCTGGCTGCCGAGCGTGGCGATCTGGTCGATCTGGGCTTGTAATGCCGGGTCGTCGGCGGCTTTGGCGGCGATTGTCTTGTATTCATCGCTCTGCGGATCGAGTTCGCCCAGGGCGTAGGTGGTGAGCAGGGCGTCTTCGGGCATCGGGGTGTTGGTGTGGTCGTTCATGGTTGGGCTTGTTTTCTAGAGTTTGTTCGTGCGGTGTAGTGGGTGATGCGGAGCACCCCGCACGAAGCGTTTGTGGTAGTTCGAGGACGGGACGCTTCGCGTCTCCCGCTACACGCGTTACTGCCTACGCGTTCAGCGCGGTGAGTTGCTGTCTTAAGGAGGCCATCGCTTCGTGCAGGAGCACGCCGACGTAGCTGACGCTGTAGCCGGTCACCTTGGCGATGTCTTTGTAGCTCAGCCCGCCCTGGAAGCGCAGCTGCACGACCTCGCGGTGCTTGGTTGGCAGGGAAGCGACCAGCCCCAGCAGCCGGCGCTTCTGATCGTGTGCCTCGGCGTGCTCGGCGGGGCCTGGTTCTGTGGTGGCGGCGGCGCCTTGTTCCATTCCGGGGGTTGCGGTCATGTGGGACTCCTTGCGGTGCAGGTCAATGACCCGGTTTCGGCAAACGGTAAATAGCCAGGGCGCGAGCTTCGGCAGGATGTCGTGTTCCAGCCGCTCGGCGGGCTGCTGGCACAAACGCAGCAGCGTGTCCTGCGCCGCGTCGCGGGCCCGCTCCAGGTCGCCGGTCTGCGACAGGGCGTAGGCCACGAGCGGCCGGTGGTACCGGGCGACCGCATCATGCAGGTGCCGACGCGGCTGGAAAACGGTTCCCGATGGCTCTGAGCCGGTTTGATGCATGGTTTGCCATCCGGTACGGGGTCTGCCGCCTTCAGAGAGCACTACGGATAAGTTGGCAGGTTCTTAGAGAGAAACAAAAATAAAATATAAGGCTATGATTTGCAATAACTTGAATGATATACACGTAATTGAAATCAGCTACCGAAGCAAAGTCGGGGCCAGACGCCCGCTGGTTCTTTAAAATTTTGCTCAGGCCGACTTGCCGGACCTCTCTGGTTCCTTTATAGTGGCGGGTTCGCGGAACTTAGAACGAAGCGACGGTCAGGCAGGCGAGGCGGTCGCATTGCCCACCCGAAAACACGATTCCCACCTATAGCAAGATCGAGGCTATCGATGCAGACGACTTCTGTGCGCGACTACTCGAAGCGCGGAGACGCTCTACCCATCCCGAACCTGGTCCAAGTCCAAGAGGCTGCTTACGACCGATTCATCCAATTAGACAAACCCTACGACGGCCGCGACACGAGCATCGGTCTCGAGTCGCTGTTGCGTGAGGTCTTCCCGATCGTTTCGTACGACGGGAACATGCAGCTGGAGTACCAGTACTACAAGCTCGACGAGCCGCGTTATACGGCCGACGAGTGCCGTGAGCTGCGCCTGACCTACGGCATGCCGTTCCGTATCGGCGTTCGCTTCGTCCGCAAGGATGTCTCCGAGGTCCCCGAGGAAGAGATCTACCTCGGCGAGATCCCCGTCATGATGGGAGGCGGCGAGTACATCATCAACGGCGCCGAGCGTGTTATTGTCAATCAGCTGCACCGCTCGCCCGGCGTCGACTTCTCGATCGCGTCTTCGGAAGGCGACCGCCCGCTGCACTCGGCCCGCATCATCCCCGAGCGCGGCTCGTGGATCGAGCTCGAGGTCAGCAAGAAAGATGTGCTTCAGATGCGCATCGACCAGTCAACGAAGATCCCCGCGACGACCTTCCTCCGTGCCCTGGATGAAGACTTCTCTTCAACGCAGAAGCTGCTCGAAACGTTCTACAACATCGAGTCGATCAAGGTCACCGACCTGCAGGCCGAGCACTACGCCGCCGCACCGATCGTCGACACCGAGACCGGCGAAGAGATCGTCCCTGTTGGCGGTCAGATCGGTGAGAAGCTCGATGAGATCATCGCCTCGCCGCTGAAAAAGATCGACATCATCGCTAACCCAGGCGATATGCTCATCCTCAACACGATCGCCGACGAGAAGCAGGCCCACCTGCCCGAAGGCATGCAGGTCAACGAGCACGAGGCCGCACTGCTCGCGCTGTATGCCCGTCTGCGTCCCGGCAACCCCCCGCAGGTCGACAAGGCCCGCGCGCTCTTCGAGGAACGCTTCTACGACGAGAACCGGTACCGCCTCGGCAAGGTCGGCCGCTTCCGCATCAATAGGAAGTTCGAAGAGATCAACGTCAAGGAAGACGTGATGCGGCTGCGCTCGCCCGACTTCCTAGCCGTTATCAACTACATGCTGGACCTGCGCTCCAACCGCAACAAGGCCCACATCGACGACATCGACCACCTGGGCAACCGCCGCCTGCGGACGCTCGATGAGCTCGGCGTCGAAGAACTCCGCAAAGGCTTCCTTAAGCTCCGGCGGACCGTGCAGGAGCGCATGTCTGTTAAGGACCCAGACGAGCTAAGCAAGATCGCAGACCTGATCAACTCCAAATCGATCAGCAGCGCGATCGAGCACTTCTTCGGCCGCGGCGAGCTGTCGCAGGTCGTCGACCAGACCAACCCGCTGTCGCAGTTGACGCACGAGCGCCGCCTGTCGGCGCTGGGCCCGGGCGGCCTGAACCGCAAGCGTGCTGGCTTCGAAGTCCGCGACGTGCACATCAGCCACTACGGCCGGATCTGCCCGATCGAAACACCGGAAGGCACGAACATCGGCCTGATCGCCTCGCTGGGCATCTACTCCGAGATCGACGACTACGGCTTCTTGCAGACGCCGTACCGACGTGTCGAAGACGGCGCCGTCGTGACCGGCAAGCGCGGGATCGATTACCTGCGTGCGGACGAAGAGATGAAGTCCACGCTCGGGCCGACCGACGCGATCGAACCGGACGGCACGCTGAAGAAGGGCCTGGTCCTCGCGCGTGTCGATGGCGACCTCGCGCAGGTCCCATCGAAGCAGATCGACCACATCGACATCAGCCCGAAGCAGATCGTCGGCGTCTCCGCGGCGTTGATCCCGTTCCTCGAGCACGACGACGCAAACCGAGCGCTCATGGGCTCGAACATGCAGCGGCAGGCCGTGCCCCTGATTAAGACCGACCCGCCCTGCGTCGGCACGGGCATGGAAAAAGAAGTGCCCCGCTACTCGGGCATGCTCGTCCGCGCGAAGCGGCCCGGCGTGGTGACCTACGTCGACGCCCAGCGCATCGTCATCGACAACGCCGACGAGTACGAGCTGCGTAAGTTCGTCGGCCTGAACGAGCGGACCTGCCAGAACCAGAAGCCGATCGTTTCGCTCGGTGAGAAGGTCAAGAAGGACCAGATCATCGCCGACGGTGCCGCGACGAAGCAGGGCGAGCTCGCGCTCGGCAAGAACGCACTCGTCGCGTTCAACACCTTCGACGGCTACAACTTCGAGGATGCGATCGTGATCAGCGAACGCCTCGTCAAGGAAGACGTCTACACCTCCATCCACATCGAGGAGTTCGACGTCGAGATCCGCGAGACCAAGCTCGGCCGTGAGGAGTTCACCCGAGACATCCCCAACGTCTCCGAGAAGATGCTCGGCCAACTCGACGAGATGGGCGTGATCCGCACCGGCGCGTATGTGACCCCCGGCGACATCCTCGTCGGCAAGGTGTCGCCCAAGTCCAAGTCGGAGCTGACGCCGGAAGAAAAACTTTTGCACGCGATCTTCGGCCGTGCGGGTGAGGACGTGAAGAACGACTCGCTCGAGGTGCCCGCGGGTACCGAGGGCGTCGTCATCGGCGCCAAGCGGTTTAGCCGGCGCATGCACCTCAACGACGAGCAGAAGAAGGCCCTGCGCCGCGAGATGCGCGAGTACGAGGCCGAGATGGATGAGAAGCGCGTCGCGCTATTCACCCAGTTCGTCGACATGGTCAACGAGCTGACCGGCAGCGAGATGGTCGACCCGTCGACGCGTCAGAAGGTCGCGGCCTCGGACATCACCGAGATCGTTGTCGAGCAGATCGAGTCCTTCAACGCCAAGTGGATCAAGGGCTCCAAGGACATCAAAGAGCAGGCCAACGAACTCTACGAGCAGTTCTGGCCGCGTATCGATGCGATCGAGAAGGAGAAGCAGCGTCGTCTCGCTCACATGAAGCGTGGCGACGAGCTGAGCTCGGGCGTGCTCGAGATGGTCAAGGTCTACCTCGCCACCAAGCGGCCGCTATCGGTCGGTGACAAGATGGCCGGCCGCCACGGCAACAAGGGCGTCATCGCCCGGATCGTCCCGATCGAAGACATGCCGTTCCTCGAGGACGGCACGCCGGTCGACGTGCTGCTCAACCCGCTGGGCGTGCCCTCGCGTATGAACG
>JBCDKD010000120.1:0-8687 GCA_039024275.1 Planctomycetota bacterium
CACCCCGGCGAAAAGTCCGGCCGGCCCATCTTCACCAAAGACGCCTGCCTCATCGCAGGCAACCAACGCCTCTGCCGGATCGACCTGAGCAACGGCAAGCTCACCCACTACCGCGAAGACCTCTCCAGCCCCGACACGCTGTACGTCGTCGGCCAGCAACTCATCGGCGTCTCGAACGACCGCATCATCGCGATCCGGCTGCCATGAGCCCCAAACACCCAAACCAAAAACCACCGAAGAAACACAAACCCGACGAAAGAAACACCGCCATGAAAGCCCCCCTCTTGCCAACGTTACTGGCCCTTGTGATCCTTGCCTCCCCCGCACGCGCGCAGCAAGAGCCCGTGCAAGCCGCGCAAGCAGTCGATACGGTCGAACTCCGCATCGGGCCCGCGGAAGAGCCCGTCCCCGAAGCACCCGCCGAAGAAACACCCGCCGAGCAAGCGCCCGCCGAAGAAGTGACGCCGGTCGAAGAAGACACCGCCGAGCCCACCCCCGCCGAAACGCCACAGCCCGTCGGCGTGCTCCGCTTCCACCTCATGGACGGCACCATCATCACCGGCAAGCTCACCACCGACGCCCTGCCCGTCAGCACCGAGTTCGGCGACCTCACCGTCCCCATCAACGCGATCACCAACTTCGCGCCCGGCCTCGGCTCGCACCCCGAGATCGACGCCGAGATCACCCGGCTCATCCAGGACCTCGGCAGCCCCGACACCAAGATGCGCGACAAAGCCCAGTCCCAACTCATCGGCTACGGCCCGAGCCTGCTGCCCGAGCTCCGCGAGTACAACGACGATGCGGACGCCGAACGCAAGGTCCGCATCGCGACCATCACCGAAGAACTACTCAGCGTCGAGGACGACGGCTTCGGCGTCGAGCAGGGCCCGTCCGTCTCGCTCGCCAGGCTCGACCAGATCGTCACCAAGCGCTTCACCATCGCCGGCAAGATCAAGCAGGACACCTTCAGCATCACCTCCAAGTTCGGCGAGCTCACCGTCAAGCTCGGCGACATCAAGGGCGTCGAACGCGTCACCACCGACAAACCCGAGATGCGCAAGGTCGTCGAGGTCTCCGGCACGGACATGACCTGCCGGGGCTACAAGAAGACGGGCATCCGTGTGAACCGCGGCGACCGGATCATCATCTCCGCCGAGGGACGCATCACCATGAGCCCGTGGGGCTCGAACTCCGTCTCGGGACCGGACGGCATCCCGCAGAACGGCATGTACAACGGCAAGATCCCGATGGGCGCCCTCGCCGGCCGGATCGGCGACTCCGGCGAAGAGATGCTCATCGGCAGCAAAAAATCGTTTGTCGCCAAGAAGTCCGGCGTCCTCCAGCTCGGCTTCGCGATGCAGCAGAACTGGGCCAACTACCAGTTCCCCGGCAGCTACAAGACCCGCATCCGCGTCGTGCCGGGGCAGTAAAGGACTCATGTGATTGTTCAATCCGTTGGGCTTGTCGCTTCCAGCGCATCATCCGGCAGATCTTCCTGGAACCAATAGGCCACCCGGCCTGGGGTCCAGGAGTGCAGATGGTACATGTCTTTGTACTCGATCCAAGAACCCGACCCATCCGCGAAGGCGTGGTTGCCGCCCTGTGGCGCGTTGTTGCCGTTGCGGTTGGCACCATGCGCGGGCAGGTCGTCATCGGCCGTTGTGCCGGGGTCGTCCGTCCAGGTTGCGTTGAAGCGTAGTGTCAGGTCCGCTGCAAGCGCCCTTTCGTTGGTCATCTCATCGAGCGTGATCGGGCTGCGCGTCTCGGTCGTACCGATGCCCGTGTTGGTCCAAAACCCCAGGTCCGCACCGATCCCGCCGAAGTACTGATAGGCGTGGATAAACGCGTCGGGGTTGTTCCCGCCGGTGCCTGGGGCGAAGTAAGGTTCGAAGTCTCGTGCGGGGCAGGTCATCAATTCGACACTGTGGCCGTAGTCTTCGAGCCTTTCGAACTCGAAATCGTTAAAGGCGATTTGGACGTACTGGGCCGGGTTCCCCAGGCGTGAAGTGATCAGGATGCCTTTATCGTCCGTCGCGGCCGCTGTGGCAGTGGTTGCCAGTTGTCTCAAGTTCGATAAGCACTGAATACGAACAGCCGACTCACGGGCGGCACCCAATGCGGGCAGCAAGATCGCGATCAGGAGCGCGATAATGGAGATCACGACAAGCAATTCAATCAGGGTAAAGGCTTTACGCATCGGGGACCTTCGGGTTGCTGGTCGTTGCCGGCCAAAGATGCCCTGCCCACTACAGGCAAGACATCCAAAAGGAAAATCAAGTGAATGAGATAAAAACGCTTAAATACGACGGCGGCGCAGCATAGCTATGCCACCCAGGCCGAGCAGAGCAAGCGACGAGGGCTCGGGGATATTGGCTTCCTCGAAGGTTGTGGCGATGATTAGGTTGTCGAAAAAATCAATGCCACCAGTAGTTAAACGACCACCAGAGAAAGTACCAAGGCTGATACGATCAAAGCTGAGATCACTAGCAACGGTGGAGGACGCAACCGATGCGCCATTGATGAAAACCTCGGCAGTGTCTGCGTCAGCGGCCCCAAAGTTAAACTGAATGACGTAGCGGTTGACACCGGCGGGCTCGGCTATACCGATAGATTGGGTTAAACCGTCGTTACCGACGTTATAGGAGAATGTGCCAGGGTTGGGGTCGATAGAACCGATAAAACTCGTACGGTCGTTCGAGACATTGCCGCCGTTATAGAATTCGACTCCGTGAAAGTTTGTGCCCGGATCATAATCAAATCCGACATACAGGGTGGTGTTATCAGCCCCGGTTGTTGTACTTAGAACACGCTGGGTACGCACATTCGAGTTTACATTTGAAAGCGTGCCATTAGATACCACCGTACCCCCAAAGAAAAGCTGAGCATCGAACCAGGCGCCGTCCCAGCCAGCGTCTGCGGCCGACCCGTTTCCGGACAGGGTGCCGTCGGCGTAGCTGAAATCATCCTGAGCGATGACGGTCGCCGAGGCCGACGTGCCGATCATCACCAAACCAGAAGCAATCAAGAAACGTGCGTTGAACATGAGATCTTCTCCTTAAAGAGAGTGGGTTGTGTTGGTTCTGCGAACACCGCAGAACCGCCTATCTTTCCGAATATCCGCTTTCGGAATGTGAGTGAATCTCTGAAACCTCTTCCGAGAAGAGGGCTCGATCAAAGACCACGAAGTCGCCTATGCCCCCGACCAATGGGCTCCCAATACGGGCAGTCTTCGCCGTGTCCAGGGCATCTAAGTCCACGCCTAGCTGGGGCTGAGCAAACCCCCGGATGCCGAGCCGGAAGGTCGTCTCCGCGCGGATGCTGTTCTCGCCGAGCGCGTCGTCGCGGACGTTCATCTGCACTGGCTGGCCATCGACGTACAGCCGAACACCTGCGGCCCGTCGGCTCCCGTCATACGTCACCGCGACGTGGTACCAACGCCCGGACATCAACGGCTCCGAGGCCGCCACACGCAAATGAGCATCCGGCTTACCGGCCGCCTCAAAGCGGTGCGTCAGCTGGAAATACAAGCGCTGCTCTTTCAGGTACAGGTCGTAGCCATGCAAACCCCGCTCCTCGTTGCGTGCAATCCGGCCAAGCACGAACGCGTCGTCCTGGGCTTCCTTGAGCCTGACCCAGCCCGCGAATGACATCGTCTGATCCGCCTCAAAGTCCATCACATCCCCAGCATCGATGCATCCTTTGCCATCGATTTCAACTGCCTGATAACCCTCACTGACTTGCCTGAAGCGAGCGCTCCCCAGCAAACTGTCTGGGCTAAGCTCGTTCATACGCAGCCAGACAAGCGGCTTTGCTTCACGGACCGTGGCGACATAGGGATGGATCGGCTCGGTGTGGAAGACAGGGCTGTCATCAACGGCAATCGTTTCAAGCGCCCCGGTCTCGGCCAAAACACGCCTCGCCTGATCCCGATGAATCACGACGGGCTCAAATGCCTCGGGCAAAAGCCCGCTCGGCTTTGCAAGGACCGAACCGTCCATGACCATGATCGTGCTTGTCCCGTCCTTGCGGGCTTCGACCCCGAACACGGTGCCAAGATCGATCACCTCCACCCCCGGTGCAAAGACGGTAAAACCTTTGCTGGATGGTGTTTCACACGTACCAACAAGCTTGCCATCATTCAGGCGGATCGCGTTGTCGCTGTCGATCAGTTCAAAGCTGCACGGCGCTTGGAGCAGGACCTTGGCGCCGCGGACGGTCGTGATCTCGGCGAAGCCTTGGGCGAGTGAGAAGCGCTGGCCGGCTCGTAGGGGCGAGCCGGGTATTAAAGCGCCCTCTATCGAGGCTTGATCCCAGGCCGCATCGAACTCAGCGGTGAGGGTGGCGACAACGTTGTTGGGCACCGGGCCGGCACGGCCCGGCTCGCTCGGGCCGCTGGTGCTATTGGCGCTGGGAGCGGGTGTGTTGTTGGGAGTCAGCGTGAAGAGCAGTACGACGCCGATGACCAAGACCGCGGCGATCGAGCCGATGGCCAAGGCGTGGGTCCGGGCGGTCTGACAGGCGAGGTGGCTGACCAGAAGAAGGGCTTCGCGTCGGCCGACCTTGGAAAGGTCTTTCGACGTCACGCTGCGGATCACCTGCGTGCGGGTCACCAGGTCGGCCATGACGAGGGCCTCTTCGGCGTGCTCGCTGCCGGAAGCCTCGGCGATGCACTCGGAAAGCAGGTTCAGCTCGACGAACCGTTGTTGCAGGGCCGGGTCAGTTTCAAGCTTGGACTGGAAGTCCGCGAATTCCTTCTCGGACATCTCGCCGTCGAGGTAGCGGAGGCAGTCGGCGGAGAACTGGTCATCGGGCGTAGGGGTATTGGCAGCGGTCGTCACGAGGGGTCACCGCCTTTCTTTGCCGCGTTCAGGCCGGCGATGCGCTGTTCGATGCAGGCCCGCAGGGCCTGGTGGGCGCGGGAGAGGGCGAGGTAGACGGCGTTGGTGGATCGGCCGGTGTCGGTGGCGATCTGGGCGCCGGACTGGCCGGCTTCGTAGCGCTGCCGGAGCAGCTCGCGGGTCTTACCGGGCATGCGGGCCATGCAGATACGCAGCGCGTCGACGCGGTCGCCGGCGGACTGGGTCTTGGCGGCGTGCCAGACCAGGTCGAGCTTGTCGAGCAGGCCGGGCTCGAAGACCATGGCCTTGCCGCCCTGCTTGCGGAGGTGGTCGATCGCGCGGAACCGCGCCGCGGTCCTCAGCCAGCGGGTCAGGTGTTCGGCATCCTCGATCGTCTCGGCCTTCTCGATCGCGTCGACAGAAAGGTCCTGGAACAGGTCTTCGGCGTGGTGGCGGTCACGCACGATGGCGTTGATATACGCCATCACGGCGAGACGCTCGTCGAGGAGTTGTCGGATGACTTTGTCGCGGTCCACGCTCGGTCTCGGTGATCTGAACAGTGATGAAGAACAACTGCCTATCTAAGTACCGTAGCCCGGACAGAGGATCTGTCGGCCGATTTTGAAAAAGCCAGAAACCGTTAAGAAACCACGCCACAGCGGCGGCCAGCGAGTGCGAGGGCCTTTGAAGTGGCTCGTTCTGAGAGGCCTCCGCCACTGGCGTGCTTCTTGGGGCGGGTGTGGCTGGCTGTATAAAAAAAGACCCGCGGCCCATACTGCGCCGCGAGTCTCACAACAAGTGTTGTTGTACTTCTTAAACGTCTAGATTGGGAAGGGTCAGGCAAGGTAACCGGTCTCGAGCCGCTCGCGGATCTTGGCCATCGCGCCGTTCTGGATCTGGCGGACACGCTCTTTTGTGACGCCGATGATCTGGCCTACCTGCTGAAGGGTCAGCGGCTTGCCGTCGGCACGGGTGATCTCGGGCTCGGGCTCGTTGGCCACATCGGGGGCGACCAGCTTGAACCGGTGCTTGATGACCTGCTGCTCGATCTTGGTCAGCTCGGCCCGGTTGGTCTCCACGATGCGCTTCACCTCGTCGGCGCAGTCGTCTTCTTCCGCCGCCCGCTTGGTCTCCATGTAGTCGGAACGCTCGAACTCGGGGTCGAACCCGGTCGGGAAGAGGTTGCGGTGCTTGCTGAGCTTCATGCCCGCCCGGCTGAACGCCTTAAGGATCGCCCGGCAGGCGTAGGTCGAGAACTTAAAGCCCCGGCCGGCGTCGAACTTGTCGATCGCACGGAGCAGGGCCATGTTGCCCTCGCTGACCAGGTCGGCGAAGTCGACCTCGCTCATCCGGGTCCGCTTGGCCATGGCAAGGACGAGCGCGAGGTTGGTCTGGGCGATCTGGTCACGGAGCAGTTCGGCCTGCCGGTACCAGCGGAGCAGCCCACGGGCCAGGTCGATATCGACGTCTGGCTGATCGAGCATCTCGTCACGGATCAGGCAGACACGGAAGCGGCAATAATTGAATTGGACGAAGAGGGCCTGCTCCTGTTTCGCGGTGAGCAGCACGCTGCCGGTGTTGCGGGACTGGCGTGCGAGCGCATCCTTCGCGTCCATCACAGGGTGATACCAAGCCGTGTCGGGCTTCTCGATCTCGGGGGCCTCGTCGAAAATGCGTGCCATCGCCTGCTTCTCGGGCAGGTCGAAGAGGTCCGAGTCGATGTACTCGTACTTGTTGTGGAGGACAAGCATCAGGTCCGCTTCATCGCGGGGGGACAGACGCTGCGTCCGGCTTGCGGCACGCAGGCCGCCCCGCGACGCGACACGGGCCAGCGGCGAATTTTCTGGGGTCATCTGTTTCATCGTGGCGTCCTTTCCTTGTGAGGCGCTCTGTGCTGCTCGAGGCTCTACAGTCCTTAACGCTATAGTGATCTCGGTTGTTTCCACTTCTTTAGAATAATTATAAACTGCTAAAACGTCAATAACGTTCTTAGTTTTGTCTCATTTTTTCTTCTAAAACCGCTTTACTTTCTTGTTATTTGGTTTTTCGCATGTTTTTGGGGGCTAGATTCAGTCTTTTCTGAATTTTTGATCGGTTTGACCGCACCGAATCGTCCACCTACAGTGGCACGCCGGGCCGAAACACGCCCTGTAACACGCCCTGCGCACGATTCCTGAACACCCCACACCGGAGCACCCCATGGCCTTCACCCTTCCCGACCTGCCCTACGCCCCCGAGGCGCTCGAGCCCGCGATTGACGCCAAGACGATGGAGATCCACCACGGCAAGCACCACGCCGGCTACGTCGCCAAGCTTAATGCCGCGATCGAAGGCCTCGAGGTCCCGGACTGCCCCTGGGCGCTCTGTGCGATGATCGACAAGCTGCCCGCCGACAAACAGGCCGCGGTCCGCAACAACGGTGGCGGCCACGCCAACCACTCCCTCTTCTGGAGCATCCTCGCACCCGCCAGCGAGAGCGGCGCCCCCTCGGGCGATCTCGCCGCCGCGATCGACAGCGACCTGGGCGGGATGGACGCGTTTAAGGAAGCGTTCTCCAACGCCGCCGCGACCCGCTTCGGCTCGGGCTGGGCCTGGCTGGGCGTGATGCCCGATGGGAAGCTTGCCGTCTGCTCGACACCGAATCAGGACAACCCCGTCATGCCGTTCGACGGCTGCGACGGGTGCACCCCGATCCTAGGCATCGATGTCTGGGAGCACGCGTACTACCTGAACTACCAGAACCGCAGGCCCGACTACATCACCGCGTTCTTCAGCGTGATCAACTGGACCAAGGTCGGTGAGCTCTACGCCGCGGCGAAGTAATACCTGTTTCGATCATTACCATGAGAAGCCCGTGCCTCGCAGCGCGGGCTTTTTCCATGCCGGAGCAAGGATGCACTGGTATCGAGACAACGATCGGCGGGGCAGGAACACGGCGGCCGTGATCGTCTTCGGCGGTCTGTTCGGCTTCGTTGGCATGCTCCTGTTTGTCGTTCTTGTCCTGCTTCCGTTGGTAGAGACGCTCCGTGTCGCGGGGTGGGTGGCCGTGCCCTGCGTGATCGTGTCGGTCAATGTGCAGACGCACGCGGGCAAGACGCGCGGGGTCTACGACACCGCTGTGCGCTACAGCTATACCTACAACGGCAAGCCATACGAAGGCGACTGCTACTGCCTCTACCCGCCGCAGACGTCAGACCGCGCAGCCTGGCAGGCCGTCGCAGACCGTTACCGCGTTGGCTCGGAGCAGACATGCTAGGTTGATCCGAGCAAGCCCGAGCGCGCAACGCCGAAGCGCTTGTCACTCGGCCTGGCTGCACTGGCCCCTCTTCCGTTCTTGCTCCTGTCCTTCAGCGTGTTCTATAGAGTCAGGTCCGGGCGGATCAGGACCGGCCTGCGTGGCAAGCCCGCAGACTGGCGGCCCGCTGCGATGGGAGGTGGCAAGACCGGGCCCGCCGTGCTCAACCCGCGTGCCCAACGGATCAAGCAACTGGTCAAGCTTGGGCTGGTCGCGCTCGTTTGGAACGGCATCGTCGTGCTCGTCATCACGCAAACGCTCGGCGAAGGGTGGATGCAGCAACTGCAAACCATTGCCGGGCTGGTCCTAGCAGGCTGCTGCAAAACCCCTCATTTTGCCCCGCCTTACTGCTCGTTTGGGATGATCGAGCGGTGCCAGCACGATGATTGGGATTGTTGACCCGTTGGGGTCGTCGGCCGCTCAGCCCGCTAGCAGCAGCTTCCGCATCCGCACGAGGTTGTAGGCCGCGGCGGCGAGGTCCAACTGCTGCTGGATCTTCCAACGCCCGACGTGCCTTGCCCTTGCCAGACCCGCGATCGTCTTGCACCAGCCGA
>JBCDKD010000121.1:0-7461 GCA_039024275.1 Planctomycetota bacterium
CCAAAACCTGTCCGCAATTAGTCTACCCCCCACAATCAGCGGCGATCAGCCTAAAACTGCTCAGTTTATTTATTTGAAGACACAAGAGGGCGGTGCCTCACAAATCCTGATCGTACGCAATCTAGACAGCGTTGAACGCGACGAGAGTAGGAACGCCCCTCTGACGGTCAAATGTGCGACCAGCCAGGAAACACGGCGGTTTATGGAATGGGTTCAGAAACACCGCAAAGAAGCTTAATTCGGCTCCCAGCCTTGATGGTCACGGTCTTCTTCTTGCTGAGCCTTCTTTAAGAAGGATTCGTGGACAGTTTTAGTGATATGCAAGAACGTGGGCTTGTCAGAGTGAAGGTTACGAAACTGGATTGCTTGCAACGAGTCAATACCGTACTTCAGGCAAATCTCACTATAATCTGCCACCGCAGCATACACTTGTTGTAGACGCTCATCCATTCCTCACACTCCTTCCTAAGTTTATTATTTAACTAAACTTACAAAAGTCAAGTGAGAAGCAAACAAAGCACGAAGAAAGTATGTTATCCATTTCCCCATATCAACGCATACAAACACGCTAGATAACCCTCTAGACCTCAACAATACCTAGATTACGGGACTTCGCCTACCGCCCACGTTCATCAGGCCGCCCACGCTTACGTCGTGCATCACGCTGAGACTTCCGAAGCAACCGCTTCTGATGCTCATTCATCATCTTCGCGGCGCTTTGAGCCCCTTGCTTTGGAAGCAGGTCGCCGGGCCTGGCTTGGCTTTGTTGTCGATCGTGCTGCAACGCTTTGCCCAACTCTGGTGCGTGTAGGGCTCGTTTTCGTGCCTTATGCCGCTCCAGCCATTGGCTGCGCAACTTGGCGAGCTCCATCCGTTGATCAAGGGCGACCTGTGCCCGCTCGGCCTGGAACCGGAGCCGATTATCAGCGAGTTGCTTCTGTGCTTGCTCCTGAAGGTTCGCAACGCCGGCTTCTTCGGCCAGACGCTGCTCGCGCAGCAGTGCTTTTTCGGCCTGTCGGTGTTGACGCTGCAAGGCTTCGAGCCGGCCGGTCTTGGTAGTCATTGCGTTGAAGGCCTCACCAATCGCCTGTTGTTTCTTCTCGCCTTTGACAAGACGGGGCAGATCGATCGCCTTAAACCGGTTGCGAACCCGGCCCAGCAGCGTGGTTTCGCGCTGCTCAAATGCTATCATTGTGGCCTGTTGCTCCTGATGTAATTCTGTCCACTTAGGCCGATATGCCTCCCTGACCTGACCTATCTTTCGCAAAACCGACCGTTTCGTGTCCTGACGGATATCCTGGACCCGCTGTTTGTGCTGCTGCTCGAGCTTTACCCAAGCCTCAGCATGCCGGGCTTGAGTCTGCCGGGTGATTTCAGATAGCTTGGCGTCTTTACGTTTTTGCTCGTCACGGATCTCTTTTGCGGTGTTGTTATTAACAGGCTGATGCTGTTCAGCTTCATAAAGGTGCCGAGCCCTTGATGGCACACCACGTGTGTATTCACCCCGCCGACGAGCTGCATTGTTAACGACCCGCTCATCACACCAAATACGCCCACGCTCTTTCTCATAGGCCTCGGCCCATTCCGAGAGCTTGAGCTTCTCCTTACTCGATGAAAGAATGCGGCCATCATCAGGTGAAACCCTGTTCAGCAGGATGTGGACGTGTGGGTGTGGCTCATCGTCGTGGCAGACAATCATCGCTTGCCGGTCCTGGGCCCCAAGCGATACCAATGCTGAGTCCGCAGCCGCCAGCATCGCGTCACGGTCCAGGCTATCGGCTTCGTGCTCATGCCAGCTCAGGGTCATGTGCTGGACATGAAGATCGGACTTGCGGCCCGTGCTTTTGACACCGGCTTCCTGCTTGAGCCTGGCTTGATCCATCGCCGTCGCGGCCATGATCCGCCATGCGAAGTGAGGGTTGTCAGTGAACAGATTCCGCGTCTCATGCCACGCCACACGCTCAGACGTATCCGCGCCCTTGTCGTGAAGCAGGTACTGGGCTGCCCCTCGAAATGACCGCCCCTTCTTGTGGAGCTTAGGCACCATAGCTTGCCACCACTTTCTCCAAGACGCCGCGCAATTCGGCCAGCACAAGATCGAGTTTCAACCGCTCCCGCCTACCGCTGTTGAGGTTGCGGGCGATTTGATTCACGTTTTGCCCCACGCGGTTCAGTTCGCTGACCAACGACGCGTCTGCCCGGCGTGGTGCTGGCGGCACTTCATACCCCAATGCCCGGCGACGCAGATATTCGGTTGGGTCAATCCCCGCGGACTGTGCCTGCTGCTCAATGTGCGCCAACTCCGCCACCGTAAATCGGAGGTTGAACCGCTCACTGCGGCGCTCATGGGGTTGCTTCGTTGGTCGTGCCATCACCGTTTTCCTGTGCCACCGCCGGTCCATGCACCCGCCAACGAGCGGGTCAGAATGGGCCCATAAACGCATCCAAGGACGTTCGTTCCTTGGCCCCCAGAGGGCCGCGATCCAACGGGCGGAGCCGTTGGCCAGATGCCATTTCATGGCTGTTTTTGGGCACCAAAAACACATCTGGCTACTCTTATATCGCTGCATTATGCGTATTCCACCATGGGTTGCAAGCCTAGGCTCGGATTTGGCCCCGCGCACCCCGAACCTGACGCATGCTGGGTGCTCGCCTGTGATCCCTAGATGACCCGGTCTGCGCCGATCCCCAGCCCGCCAACCGCCCCCTTGAGGGGCCGGGCATCGGGCTTCTTTTTGCACCCGGGTGTATGAGGTCAGGCTGGACTCTACGGCCTGCACCGTGGCAGGCTCTCACGATGAAACGACGATTAAATAGACACGCTCGATGCCTGGCGACCTGACGGATCAGCACGACGGCGCGCTGGGCAAACCGATCGATTTTCGGGAGGTGCTCCGGGGCTTGGCCCGTGAGCGAGCCTCGCTCAGCGCGGTCTTCGCAGACTTCTGCCGGATCACCGCCTGCTGCCTGGCCGCGCAGACACGCGAGGACGAGTACCTCCAAGCAATCAAGGGCTATACCGCAGAAGAATTTGACCAGCTCGCTCAGGCGATGACTGGGCTGATTGACGAGATGGACGGCCATCCTTTTGCCGATGTGCTCGGGCCGTTCTACACCGAAACGATCGCCTCGGCCGACCGGCAAGCTCGTGGTGAGTTCTACACCCCGGGAAGCGTCTCCACGATGATGGGCCGGATGACGCTTGATCCCGAGGCGTTCATCGCGGCGGGGCAGGTCGTGACCGTCTGCGATCCATGTTGTGGCAGCGGAGGGATGGTGCTGGCCTGTGCTCAGCCGTTGGCCCCCGCTCATGTCGATCTGCTACGCGTGACGCTGCAGGACATCAACCCGGTCGCCTGCGACATGGCCTACATCAACACGAGCCTCTGGGGCATCCCTGCTGAAATCATCCTGGGCAACACGCTCACCGTCGAGGCTGTCAAACGTTGGGCCAACATCCATTGGTACCGCGTCGGCGAGCCGCAGCGCCAGCAAGGGCTCAGGATGCTTGACGCCTTGCGGGGCCTCAATGAACCGGCCGAGGCATCAGCTCGTCCGACAGTTGACGATCAAGACTACCCGGAGTCGGGCATCGGTCCGCAGCTCGATTTGTTCTGAGCAGAGGCCCTGCCGGGGTGCACGATTTTGCTTGATCGGTACGGCTTAAACGTGAGATACTAGATACATGGATACCGTAAACACAGGCGATGCCAAAGCTCACTTCACCCAGCTCATCGCCCGCGCGATAGCCGGTGAAGAGATCATTATCGCCGAGGCCGGCAGGCCCGTCGCCCGGCTGGTGGGTTTTAGCCAGCCCGTCGCCAGCCGTACCGGCGGTCAGTGGAAGGGTAAGGTCCGCCTCGCAGACGATTTTGACGCCCCGCTTCCCCCGGAGATCGGCGCGGCCTTCGACGGCCGGAATCATTGAACGCGTACCTGCTCGATACCCACATCCTGCTCTGGTGGCTCGACGACCCCCGGAAACTCTCTGCCGCGGCACGGGAGGCGATCGCCGGCAGCTCGAACGCGGTCTATGTCAGCGCTGCGGCCGCCTGGGAGATCGGCATCAAGAAAGGGATCGGGCGTCTGGAGATCCCTGATGACCTTGTAGAGGTGGTCGAACGCTCGGGCATCCGCACGCTGCCAATCTCAGCAAAGCATGGCCTGTCGGTTGCCGGCTTGCCGCCGCACCACACCGACCCGTTCGACCGGCTGATGGTCGCCCAGGCCGCGGCCGAGGGCCTGGTCTTTGTGACCCGGGACAAAGACATCCAGAAATACGACATCGCGGTGCTACGCGGCTAGAGCAGCAAAAAGAGGAGAGCGGCCGTTGCCGGCCGCCCTCCCGGGGGTTAGCCACCGCTGCGCTGCAGCGAGTTAGCGACCGTCTTCTGGACGAGCTGGTACTCGATGACCCGCTTGATCGCCCAGTCGGTGAGGACTTTCACCGTAGCGAGATCCGCGGGGCCGAACGAGTAGGCGGTCTTGTATTCATCGCCGTCCCGGTACCGCCGAGAGATCGTGATGTTCTGTGGCGGCCCTTTTTCGGAGTCGTTCTTCCAGATGGTCACCTCCAGCATCCCGATCTTTAAGCTGTCTAGAGGCTGCGTGGTTGTGTTTTGTGTCGTCATGGTTAGTTTCCTTTCGTGTTGGGGTTGACGATGCAAGCGTCCCATCGCGGGGACAGGGCATCACGGACCAAGCAGAATTGCGGAGGGTCCGCCCCCAAAGGGTGGAAACCGCCATTGTGCTTGGGCCGTGCCCGCCGTGATAGCGTCGGCATCGTTGTCAACGCCGGCACGGACAAGGAACACGCCGAGTTGATCGACACACCCAGCAGCGGGTAGAGGGCTGAATCGGATCGGTGGTGCTAGGTCGTCAGGAACGGGCCGTACCGGTAGCGGCCCAAACGAAGCGTGACCGCGAGCAGGTACAACGCGATGAACCCGAAGTAACACAGGAGCAACACACCGGTTGGCGGCTCTACCAAGATCCTCAACGTCAACCATGTGCAACCCATCAGAACGAGAGCGTTCGCGATCAGGACCGCGGCAATGGTCTCCCGGCCGGTGCGCCCGCCGGTCGCCTTCCCACGGCTGGGGTGCCGGGACTGGAACCGCACTAACTCGTCGCCGGCCAGCTCATTCAGCTTGATCTCGATCTGCTCGATCCGCCGCAGGGCGTCCTCGAACGACTGCGCGTGGTTGATCGTCGTCCTTAGGAACCAGACCAGGGCCAGCGGCACCGCGATGAGGATGAAGAGTTGTGCCTCGATCGGCAGGACTAGGGCTGCGGCTAAGGACGCCGTGAGAGCCGACCCGGTCAAAGGCACACGCCGGTCCAGAGAGTTGAGCCGGAACAAGGCGAGGTCGTACATCGCCCGGTACTCCGCCAACAGCACCGAGACCCGTGTCTCAGCCGAAACAGCCCCGTCCTTCATCACGCCCCCGGAAGATTTTTCAGAAGTTGAACAGTCCGGGTATCCAAGCACAGGGTTGTGGCTAGCGCAAGCAGGAAGTTACTTGCGGCGTGACCGCCCGCCGCGTTTAGGCTTGAGGCTGATCGCCGGGATCAACTCACTGGGCTGGACCTCTAGGGCCTTGGCAAGCTTCAGCACTGTTTCCAGGGTTGAAGAGCGGCTGGCCCGCTCGATATGGCCGATCGCGGTGAAGTGCATCCCTGCCAGATCCGCGAGCTGCTCCTGGGTCAGGCCACGCCCGAGGCGCAGCTCGCGGATACGCTTGCCGAAGTCGCGGATGAAGGGGTCTTTGGCCACGACACGAGTTTGCTTTTTCTTGACAAATCGTCTAGCGACTACTCGTCTAGTGACTAATCGTCGTATATACTGTGGTACCCCCCAGCCCGGAGTAAGGCCATGACGACGGTAACAAACGGCCACGCCTTCCAGCTCTCGCTGAACGACCCTGCCAACGGCCTTACGTCGCAGCTCCTTGATATGGCCCAGCAGTCGGTCGGTCGCCTCAACAACCGGGGTGATCGTGCCGCGGTGGGCCGCCTCCGAGGCTGCGGGCCGGGTATTTCATTCCGTGCCGCTGCAGAGGCCTGGGAGCGGCAGCACCCAGCTGAGTTGGTCTACCCGTTCGAGGAAAACGAGCGCGTCGGCGGGGCCATCTGGTCCATTTCACCACCCGAGGGACCTTTTGAAGAACTTCCGGGGGCCAATTCGCATTCCGAGGGCGGGGGCGTGGTGAAGCTGCGGTGGGAGAGCCGGGCCAACGACCTGCCTATGCACAGCCACGAGCACAGCGACCGGTGCATCATTGTGCTTGAGGGAAGGGGTTTTTACCACGTCAGCGACGAGACAATCGGCGGCTTCACCGGCCGGGACGTGAGGACGATCGCGGCGCGCGAGCGGGACGTGTTTGTGTTCCGGCGGGGCGTGGTGCATACCTTCAGCACCTTCGATCACCCGATGGTGCTGCTGTCCTGCCACCTGCCATTCATACCACTCAGTGATCCGGTGCAGTATGAACTCCCGCAAGTCAAATGGGTGGCTTCAGAGCGGCTTCACGCGCTAATCAATCAGGCAATCCAGCTTGATGGCTGGGTGAACCTGTCAGCCACGGAATGACACCATCAAGGGACCGCAAGACTATCTGATCAAAATAGAGCCGTCAGATGGCACACATTGAATGTAAAGCCCGCTCGCCGATGGGGGTGTTGCGGCGAGCGGGTCATTGATGGGGGTTAAAATGTCGTACGACTATCACAGCATAAAGCGTGGCCACGGTCGGTTAGAAAATGATGCGTATGCGCATACCCGGCGCAGCAAACAGCACAACAGCCGGCAACCAAACCGCCGGTCAACGCGTGAGGGAGATGGTTTTGGAATGACTTTTGTTGCATGTGCGCACAAACCCGCGCATCGGCTTTGTAGTGCGGCAGGTCATGAAGCAATAAATTATGTTTGATCTTTTGATTAGTACTTGGCGCGTAGGTCTCGATCCGGTACAAAACGATTAACCTAATCTTCGGAGTAAAGACTCCGGTAAGAAGTAATTTTCAAGCGTCATCCTGGGGAACCGATCGAGGGGTTCCGGGCTTGAAAAGAGCACAAAGATCCATCAACCCGCCAATGCCACGGGCGTGCTGTTCTGTTGGTTTTATACACCCTCTCACAGGAGGCAACCCTTGACGAAACAACTCCCGTCTTCAAAAGCAAAACGCCGAACCATCCAGAGTTTGGTGGCAGTCTCGGCCATCGGGCTCGGTGTGATCAGTGTCATGACGCAGATTGATCAGGGCAACCCGGCTCAAGCCACGCAGGTCCAAGAGCCCGCCGAGGAAGACAAGCGAATCATCGATGTGGACACGTACTACGCCATGATGCGTCTGCGTGGCGAGCTCGGCTTCGCGCACCGCGACCTGTCTGCGGCTGGGTGCGATACCGCCGCGACGCATGCGGCGTTGACGAATCTGCTTGATTGGTATGAAACCAAC
>JBCDKD010000122.1:0-7325 GCA_039024275.1 Planctomycetota bacterium
CCGCCCGCGAGGATGCCGAGGCCGATGAGATCGTTGGGGCGGAGGAAGAACTTTCCTTCGTTCATATCACTTTCTCACGGCGCTGGCGATCAAGCCTTGCGGGCGGAACAGGATGATGATGACCACGGTGAGCAAGACGACGACCTTTGAGGTCGAGCCGCTCATGAAGAACTCTGTGATTGATAGTGACTCACCGATTAGAAGCGAGGACAACATCGTGCCGAAGATGCTCTGGATTCCCCCGAACGTGACGACGAGGAATGAATCGACCAGGTACAGCGACCCCGCGGTGGGTGAAGTCGAACCGACAAGCGTGAACGCCGCGCCCGCGGTTCCGGCGATGCCGCAGCCCAGCGCGAAGGTCAGGCGATACACGCCGCGAGTGTTGATCCCGACGGCCTCAGCCATCTGTTCTCGCTGCGTCGTCGCGCGGATCTTGAGTCCCCATCGCGTTCTGTACAGGAACAGAAGCAGTCCGAGGGTGACGACTAACGTCAGGCCGATCACAAAGAACCCATTCAATGGCAGGAAGATATTGCCGATCTCAAGGGCCCCGAATAGCCATGCAGGTACCGGGACGGTGACTTCTTGGCCGCCGAAGATGTTTCGCAGCAGTTGCTGCATCACGATGCTCAGCCCCCAGGTTGCCAGCAGCGTGTCGAGCGGGCGTCGGTAGAGGAAGCGGATCAGAGAGAACTCGACGACTAATCCAACGATGGCCGCGACCACGAATGCGATTGGGATCGCCAAAAAAATGTAGCCCGGCATGATGCCCGGAGCGACCGCTTCGATGACGATCGATGTGACGTACGTGCTGTAGGCACCGATTGCTAGGAATTCGCCGTGCGCCATGTTGATGACGCCCATCAGGCCAAAGATGACCGTGAGGGAGAGAGACACCAGCAGCAGGATGCAGACGAGGTTGAACCCGCTAAAAGCCTGCATGACGAAGATCGAGAAGTCCAAGGCTTAATTCTCCGACGGGGGGTCTGAGGTGTCCTTCGACAGTGGTTCCGACAGCGATCCGACCAGTTCCTCAACCTTGGCGCCGCTGATTTGTTCGATGTAGCTCTGCCCCAACTGCTTTTCATCGGATGACATCTCGCCGACGACGCGCTCGAGCTCTTGGAGGGCCGAGCCGATGCCGTGCTTGGAGGCTAGCTGCAGCCAGGCGAAGGCCCACACACGGTCTCGTGGGACGCCTCGGCCGACACTGAAGAGGTAGCCGAGCTTGGCCTGCGCTGCGGGATGACCCTGTGATGCGGCTTGCAGGTACCAGCGAGCGGCTTGCTCGTGGTCGGCGTCGACGCCCAACCCGTCGCTGTACATCAAGCCGAGATTGCAGGCAGAGTACGGGTCGCCCCGTTCGGCGGCCTTGCGGAACCAGTCGGCTGCGGCACCAGGGTCGGCGGTGTCAACTCTTCCTTCGTAGAGCATCACCGCCAGGTTGTTCTGCGACATGATGTGGCCTTGCTCGGCGGCCATGCGGAACCAGCGCATCGCCTCAGGCTGGCTGGCGTCGACGCCCTCGCCGTTGGCATATAGGGATGCGACCCACGCCTGGGCCTCGGCGTTACCTCTCTCGGCGAGAGGCCGCAGCGTCGC
Organism: Planctomycetota bacterium; assembly: GCA_039024275.1. Taxonomy (GTDB): domain Bacteria; phylum Planctomycetota; class Phycisphaerae; order Phycisphaerales; family Phycisphaeraceae; genus JAHQVV01. The sequence goes on from JBCDKD010000122.1 coordinate 1,606, forward strand.
CATGGCGGTCTCGTACTCGCCGCGCGAGTAGGCTTGCATACCTAACTCGATCGGACTCATCTCGGTTTGGTTCACGGCATACCCCCGGTGTCTTTCAAGTAGGCGTACAAGCAGTCGACCTCGTCTGTCGGGTGGTCGGCCGGGTAGGGCTCGCCTTGCATCCCGAGGGCGCGGATGAAGAACGTCTGGGCGTTCTCGACCGCTCGGAAGCTCATCGCCTGTCGGAAGACCCACACGCCGCGCTCGCGATCCACGCCGTGCTTCTCGAACAGCGCCCGCTCGGGATCGTCGGCCACTCCGACGTACCACCGGGTGAAGTCGCCGCCGTAAGCCTTGACGTGCGCAATCACCTGGAACTTGAGCTGCTGAACGCTCAGGATGTTCGGCTTGATGCGAGTCGCGGCGTTCATTGGCGTCATGTGCGGCCTCCTGCCGACTGCGGCTGGTTCGCGGGGAGGTCTGTCATCAGCGAGGCGTAATAGCGCTGGAAGGTGGCGACCGCCGCCGTTTTCAGTTGGGGTGGCGGACCGGCCAGCGAGCGGGGCGTGCCGGCGACGTTGATCGTGTGGAAGTGACCGATCCCCGACTGGTAGCCCACCGCCTTGTCGCGGTCGGCCGCGAGATGTCGCTGGGTGTTGCTTAGCTCAGCGGACTGATCGACGCCGATCAGCACACCGGATCGTTCGCAGGTGCTGGTCGGGCTGATCGGTTGCAGGACGCGGTAGATCAGCGCGTCGTCTTGCCACTCGAGGAGCAGGTTGGGAAACACCCAGGCGCGTCGGCGATCGCGATCGGGGAACACACCGTTGTCATGTGAGCGGGTGCACGCGCCGTCAGGATCGATGAAACATCGGCCCAGGAGCTTCCAGTTTGCCGCGACCTCGACCCAGGCCAAGGGTCGCATCGTGTGCGGGATCGCCTGCGACTCATCGCTTGTCTCGTGATCACCCCAGGCTGGGACCTCGGCTCGCGGGTCGACGTGGACGAAGACGAACCCAGACCACGTGAGCACCTGAGCGGTGAACAGCTTGTCTGGGTTAACGCCGAGGTACTGATAGCTGAGCTCGAGGTTATCCCGGCCATCGACGCCACGGATGACATCGCGGTCCCTGCTGAATCCGCAGGCGGTGTAGGGGCAATCGGTGCGGGTGCCGGTGCGGCACTGCGCAGGGACCGATCGACACCCGCCATGCTGGGCTTTGTTGAATCGCGCCCGCAGCGAGTTATTGGGCATGCGTTGCACATGCAGTCCGTGGAAGCCGACGGTGAACGGCAGCAGGTCCCATGGTTCTGGAAGCTGCGCGACGTGCCCGACGCAGACCCACTGCCGGGTCCACAGCAGGTAGTCTTCGAGCTCGTAGAGGACGTGCGAGCGATACACCGCCGCGTGCATCTCGTGCGTGTGCGGGGCAGCGGCTACTGCCGGGGCGTAGGTCGCCGGATCGACGAAGTTGATCCCTTCGTCGGACAGGCTTGGCGCAAAATCAAGGCTGGCTAGGTTCATCACGCAATTACAACGGGCGGTTTCCCCACAGCGGCCTGGAATACCCCCGGGTCCGAGTTAACGGGCCGGGGGCGAGAGCTGAGTATCGAGGCGTCGTTACGACACCGCCGCGGCACCGCGCACGGCACGGGCCTTGGCTTGCTTGTTGAGCTCCGGGTCGTAGTCGGCCCGGCCTCGGTGCACGATGGATTCGGCCGGCGGCTCGGACAGCGGACCGTCCTGCATGAACCGATTCAGCACGTTGGCGGTGAGCTTGGAGATGTTGTTGTCGCCGTTGTTCCACGGCAGCGACCCGCAGTACGCGATCGAGCTGAACGCGAAGCACGCGCCGCCGTTGGGCGTCTCGTGGTAAGCGATGTCCGATCGAATCCGCGGGTGCTGGGTGCCGTCGAGGCCGGCCTGGTTGAAGCCGAAGTCCTCCATCACCAAGAGGTAGCCCTCGGTGTGGCGGCCGGCCGAGGTCGCAACGACCAGCGTGTGCGGCGGCGAGCCGAGCATCGTGTCGACGATGTCCAGCTCCGTGCCCGCGGCGCCGCCGCCGACGAAGCCGAAGTTGCCGAGCTTCTCGTCGTACTCGAGGCCCTCGAAGGCCCACTCGACGCGCGGGTCGAGCGACTCGGGGGTGCGCGAGTAGTACGTGGAGATGTCGAAGCCCTCGCTCGACATGCCGGTGCCCGCGACGGTGTGCAGGAATCGGCCGCGGTACCGCCACATGCCTCCGAGCTCGCCGGTCGACTGGTGGTAGTACTCGCCCGGCTCGGCGCGCCAGGTGCGGATCCCCGACTCGCAGCGACGCATCTCGGTGATCACGCCGCGGCCGAGGTCGTCGTACGCCGGGTGGTACGAGTGGATCCAGTAGAACCCGTCGGCGCCCATGTACATAAACCGGCCGCCGCGCTGCTTGTAGGCGTGGACGGCGTCGAGCCACGGGCCGTCGTTGTGCTCGGGGTGCGAGCCCGTAATGAGCACGTTGTAGCCCTCGATCCGCTTGAGCCCGTCGTAGCTGACGTCCTCGTCGGTGATGACGTCGTAGTCGTAGCCGAGCTGTTCGAGCCAGCAGATCAGGTGCAGGTCGGCCGGGTACTGCCACGGTGCCTGCATGAGGAAGTGGTCGTATTTGGGGCGGATGCTCAGGATCGGGCGAAGGCGCGACGAGAGACACAGGCCGCTGCCGTCGGTGTGGGTGTCATAGATCGAGCCGCCGTACTCGCGGTGCTCGGCCAGGAACATGTTCTGCTCTTGCATGATCGGAACGCGGTAGACCAGCAGTTCGGCACCGCCGGCGTTGCACGCGAGGTGCTCATTGGCGTACGCCATGTAGCTGATCGTCGGCATGATCACCGCGATCTTGTTGGGGAACTCGCCCAGCGGCGGGGCGACCGAGAACGGGATGTAGTCCTCGTCGCCTTCGGCGGTGGTGAGCTTGATGGCATAAGTTGCCGACGGCAGGTCGGGCGGGACGTCGAACTCGAAGTCGACGTCCCATCGGGCGTCGTCAAGGTCATCGTCATGAAAGTGGATCGCGCCATACTGCTCGGCCGCGTACTTCCAGCAGAATTCGGTGCCGTCCCAGTTGTAGCCGGTCATCGCGCGGGTCGGGCAGTTGATGACCTCCGCGGTGTAGCCGAACGGGCCGAGGTCCTTGGCGTAGCGTGTGTTGATACCGTCGGAGAAGTCCCACGAGCCGACGATGCACTCGCTGAGTGATTGCGTCGGGCCGGTGCCTCGGCGTTCGTCGAGGCCGGGTTGGACGCCGAGCTTCATGGTCTCGATCTCGAGCCGCGTCAGCGCCTTGTCGCACAGCCTGGGGCTATCGATCTTGCCGTTGTAGTGGCCGGTCATGACCATGCCCGCCGGCACCGACGACGAGCCCGCGGGGCCGTCGTCCGTGCCCTTGGTGAAGCAAGCCATGGTGAACGGCGCTTCGGTCTGAGTGATCGGGCCCTCGATCGTCGCCGTGGCGGGAGCGATCTCGGGGTCGAGCGCGTAGACGATCTGCGGCTCGTGGTAGAGCGTCGCCACGCCGGTCTCGGCGTCGTAGGTCGCGGCGAGGAAGTGCCACGCGTGGTCACGCAGCGGGGCGCCGCTGGTCAAGACCTGGTTGTTGATCTTGAGCATCGGGCAGCCGTCTTCATCGATGAACAGGCCGTAGCCCTTGCCGTTCATGTACTTGCAAAGAAGGCCCTGATCGCCATGCTTCCAGTACATCTCGTGGGTCTTGGGCATGGTCGGCCAGACCCAGCACTGCAGGGTGAAGCTCTCGACGCGCAGGTTGCTGCAGTCCGGGACGAAGGCGTATGAGCCGCTGTTCACGACCTGTGGGCGGCCGTCGTACTCCTTGTTGATGGGGGCGTCGACGGTCTTCTCAATGAGACCCGGGCCTCGGGGGTTGGTGTCGCCGTTGATCATGTGGACCAGCTCGGCGGTGTACTTCTTGGGGCCGTCGCAGTTCACATAGAACTTGATGGTCTGGCCGTTCTGGGCGGTGAGTTTGTCGGCGTATCCGGTGAGTCGCATGGGGTGTTGCCTCGTTCAGTCGGGGTGTGCGGGGTTTGGCGGTGTGGTCAGGAGGCGACCCAGAGGTCGTCGCGACGCTTCCAGCCTTCGTTGAAGTCTTCGGGGCGACCGGCTTCCGAGGGCAGCTCGTCGAGTCGCATGAGGAAGATGTCGTGCTGGGGGTCCTGTTCGTTGTCGTAAACGGTGTCGGAGGCGAAGGTCGGCGGCACACCGCGGATGCCGGAAAGCCGGCCGATCCGCCACGCCTTCTCGACCTTTGTACAAATCACGACAAGCTTGTCCTTCGCGGGCATGGCTCTCATACGCAGCAGGACGTTGGCGAGTTGCTTGCTGGCGTGGATACCGCCACTGACGTAGGTCGTATCGCCAGGCGTTTCGCACTCGAGGATCGTGCAGCCCGCGACACCCTTCATGGACTCGATGCACTTCTTGTGCTCGGCGATCATGGCGTCTCGCTCGGGCGTGCCTTCTTTTGGGATGGTGTACATGCGTGGGACTCCAAGAGGCCCTGTCCGGGGCCAAGTGCAGGGGTGGTGTCGGGAGTGGCCTTGGGGTGTGAAGCGGAATCATGCTCGGGCCGGCCCGTGTTGTTCCGGGTGGCCAGCCCGAGCATGTCGTGTGTGGATCAGAAGCCCTCGGGGAAGGGGTCTGGCTCGATCAGCTCGGTTTCGTACAGGATCTTGACCTGGCCGTCGGGCAAAAATTCGCCGATGCGTGCGTGCTTGTAAAGGTGGTGGTTGGTCTCGTGGAACTTGACCGTCCCTTCGGGCGCGACCAGCTCAAGGCCTGCGGACGCAGCGAGCACCTTGTCGACATCAAAAGACCCGGCTTTCTCGACGGCGGCTTTCCACAGGTAAGGCTGGATGTAAGCCACGGCCAGGGTGTCGCCAAGCACGCGGTCGTCGCCGTAGGTGGCCTTGAACTTCTCGACAAACTTGGCATTCGCTGGCGTGTCGATGGACTGGAAGTAGCCCATGGAGGTGTAGGTGCCGGCGACGTTCTGGGCACCGATGCCGCGAACCTCTTCTTCGGTGACGGCCATGTTCATGACCATGACTCGGTCTTTGAGGCCGGCGGCGGCCATCTGCTTGAGAAAGGCGACATTACTGCCGCCGACCACTGTGCTGAATACGGCGTCGGGGCGGGCGGCGCGGATCTTGTTGATCAAAGCACCAAAGTTTGTGTCGCCCAATGGCTTGTACTCTTCACCAACAACCTTGCCGCCTTTGCGTTCGATCGCCGTGCGGGCGATCTTGTTGGTGGTACGTGGCCAGACGTAGTCAGAGCCGATGAAGTAGAAGGTCTTCTTGCCCTGCTGGTCCATCATCCAATCCACGGCGGGAAGCGTTTGCTGCGTGGCTTCCTGGCCTGTGTAGAGAATGTTGGGTGATTGCTCCATGCCTTCGTAATACGTCGGGTAGTAAAGAAGCCCGTCGAGCTCTTCGACGACGGGGAGGACGGCCTTGCGGGACGCTGAGGTGTAGCAGGCGAAGATCGCTGCAACCTTGTCCTTCTCCAGGAGCTTGCGGGCCTTGTCGGCATAAGTCGGCCAGTCGCTGGCACCGTCCTCGACGATCAGATCGACCTGACGACCGAGCACGCCACCCGACGCATTGATCTCGTCAAACGCCATTTTCTCGGCATCGAGCACGGCGATCTCGACGATCGCGATGGTGCCTGTAAGTGACTTAATGCTGCC
>JBCDKD010000123.1:0-7011 GCA_039024275.1 Planctomycetota bacterium
CACTGGATCGGTGACGTCCTGCAGATCCCGATCATCGGACCGAATGACACGGATGCGGCCGACAAGTCGATGGCCAACGCGTTCCTGCGGGCGGGCAACGGCGCGGCCACCCTCTCCAATGCGACGACCGGCAACGGTGTGAACAGGCTCTTGCTCCCCTACAAGTCCGACGCCACAAGCACGTACCTCGGCGCGGGCTCGCTCAACTACCCGCAGTCCCTGCTCATCCTCGAACAGCTCACGACGTTCAACCCCGCGACGGACGGCGAGGACGGCGACGGTCAGGGCGATAGCGGCAGCGAAAACGTCACAACCGATGGCAGCGCGGATGACGATGATGAGGTCCTCGTGCCCGGCCGGCTGAACCTCAACACCGCTTCGCGTGGGACGCTGATCAGCCTGCTGCCGTTCCCCGACCTGAACACACGGCAGACGATCGCCGATGCGATCATCACCCGCCGCGAGCGCACCAACCGTGCCGCCGCGTTCACGCCGGCAGCACCCAATACAACGGGCTACGGCATGGGCATGAACGGCATCCCCGGCATCGCCTATACCACCGGGCTCTACGAGCAGCTCAGCGCAGAAACAAATGTGAACCCTGCCGGCGACACGACGACGCTGCTCACCAGCGGCGTCCGGGTCGACCTGAACGACTACGAAGACGCACTACGCGACTACGACCCGTTGACCGCGGGTGCCCAGTACCCCGGCCTGGCGGACGGTGTTGTCAACGACCGCGAGGAAGAGATCATGCTCGCCAAGTGGCTGACCGAAGTGGCGGATACGCGTTCAGATATCTTCGCCGCTTACATCCTGGTGCAGGGCTACCCGGCCGACGACTTCACCGCCGGCGCGAGTGAAGCGGCCCGGCTGATCATCATCTTCTCGCGGGCCCATGTGAAACAGGTTGGCGACCGGGCCGTTGAGATCGCCCGGTTCCGTATCAACTGATGCTGAATTGAAATCCTGACCCCACCCATGCGGGCCGTCCGATCCCACCACCGGACGGTCCGCTTTTTGTGCGTCGCCCGCTGCAGCGTCTTCAGATTCGGCAGATATCCCCGACGTAATGCACCTGCACCGTGTTGGTCGTGCCGATCACACCCATCGGGAAGCCGCGGGCGACGAGGATCGGGTCGCCGGGGTCGGCCCAGCCGCGTTCGAGCAGGATCTGGTCGGCGGTTTCTAGGACGAGTTTCGGGTCGCTGGGCGTCTGGGCGTAGACCGGGCGGACACCAAACATCAGCGCCATCTGCCGGAGCACCTCGGGTTTTTCAGACAGCGCGACGATGGGCACGGCCAGGCGGTTCTGGCTCATGTACCGCACACCGCCGCCGGACGCGGTCCACATAACAACACACCTGGCCTCGATATCGCGGACCATCACGGAGACGCCGTGCGCGAGCGCGGCAGGCCGGTGCTTGGACTCTCTTGCGTGCTTAGGTGGCATGACATCACGCAGCAGGTTGTCTTCGAGGTGCTGCTCGGCACGCCGGGCGGTCCAGGACATGTAGTGCACCGTCGGGACGGGGAATTTGCCGACCGCGGTCTCACCCGAGAGCATCGTGGCGTCCGCGCCGTCGAGGATCGCGTTGGCAACATCGCTGACCTCGGCCCGCGTTGGTGCGGCGTTGTCGATCATCGATTCGAGCATCTGCGTCGCAACGATGACCGGCTTGCCGTGGTTGTGCGCGGTCTTGATGATCTGCTTCTGCAGGATCGGTACGCGGGCCAGGTCCATCTCGACGCCGAGGTCGCCCCGCGCGACCATTACCGCGTCGGCCGAATCGATAATGCCGTCGAGTTCCTCGATCGCCTGGGGCATCTCGATCTTCGCGATGATGGGGATGGGCGACCGTATGCCCGGCTCGGGCTTGGTCTTCTTGTGCTCGCAGAGCAGCGCCTTGAGTTCTTCGACGTCTGCGGCCTTCCGCACAAAGCTCAGCGCGAGGTAATCGAAGCCCTTCTCAAAAGCGAAGCCCGCGCACTGGCGGTCCCAGTCGGTAAGCGACGGTGCGTGAAGAGTCGAATCGGGCAGGTTGATGCCCTTCTTCGGGGAGAGCATGCCCCCCTCCGTCACCGAGCACAGCAGCGAGGCGGGGTCGCCCCCGCTCTTATCGATGATCAGCATGCGGATCGCGCCGTCGTTGACGAGCAAACGATGCCCGGGCTCGGCGTCGTCGATAATGTCGGGGAACGTGGTGCCGGCCTGGACGACGCCCGTCTCGGGATCGCGGAACGCATCGATCGGGTCTTTCACAAAGCGGACCTGATCGCCCTTGGTGAGTTCGAGCGTGCCGCCCTCGACGCCGAGGCAGCGGATCTTTGGGCCGCTAAGGTCGCCCAGCGCTGCGAGCGGTTCGCCGGTGGCGTTGGAGGTTTCGCGGACGACATCGAGCATCCGCTCGAAGTCTTCGACCTTACCATGCGAGAAGTTGATGCGGACGACGCGGACCCCTTCTTCGACCATACGGGTGAGGGTCTCGACGTTGGCTGTGGCGGGCCCTAGCGTCGCGATAATTTTCGTCAGGATCGGGGATTCTTCGTTGTAAGTCATGGCCTTGGACCGATGGGGGTGGGTGTTTCTTGATCGAGTAGGTCCAGCATCGGTTGGGTGGCAACGGCCCAATCGTAACGATCCTGCACACGGTACCGCGCCGCTTTTCCTAGCCCTGCTCGTTCATCAGGGTTTAACAGCAGCCGGACGCAATCCGCGGCGACCTCGCTGGCCTTATCCGCAACGATCAGGTGCTCGCCCGCGGTCGCGTCGATCCCGCTCGCCGCGGCAGACGAACAAACAACCGGCAGCCCGCAGGCCATCGCCTCGAGCACCTTGTTTTGCACCCCCGGCGCAATCAACATCGGCGCAACCGCAACCGCTGAGCCGCGCAACGAATCGGCCGTATCGTCAACCGGCCCGACCACACGCACGCCCGGCAGTTCATCCAGCACCGCCACCTGCGCTGACGGCGACTTACCCACGATATCGAATCTCGCCCCCGGTACCGCCGCAAGGATGCGCGGCATGGCCTGTCGGGCGAACCAGACCGCCGCATCGATATTGGGCTTGTACGACATCACGCCGGTGAAGATCAATGCCGGCTCCATCATCGGCTGATGCGTCGGTTCGGCGGGTTTGAAGCGTTCCAGGTCGACGCCGTTTCCAATCACGATCGGGCTATGTTCACCTGTCACATGCTGGGCGTATCGCTCTGCCTCGGCATTGCTGATCACCGTCACCGTATCGAACGGCACAGAACGGCCTGCTTCGACCGTACGCAGACGCCGGCTCTCGGCCTGATAGACCAGCCGCATCGGGCCGGTCGACTCGGCGGCAAACCGCGCCCACTTCTGGCTGTCGACATCGACAAGGTCCAGCACATGCCTCGGTGGATGCGGCTGGCCCAGCAGCGACCCGGCGTACCCGATCATGCCGGTGCAGTAGGTCAGCACGGTGTCGAAGGGTTGGTGCTGATGCAGGCGAACCAGCCGACGATCGAGCGCGCGGTCGTACATCGCGGCAGGGGTAATCGCCTGACCGGTAAGCAGCGCCTTGGCCGCACCCGCGCGACGCTGCAGTGGTTTAATAGGGGCGAGCAGGACCTGCTGGCACAGCGACTCCAGAAGCACCATTGTAGCCGGCGTCACTGGCTCGTCTGCGATCGCGGCGAGCGTCACATCAAACCGCGTCGCCAGTGCCTCAAGCAGATGGTACGCGCGGATCCGATCGCCGCGGTCCGGCGGGTACGGCACGCGGTGCGTCAGCATCAAGACCCGCGGACGGGCCCGACCGGGTTGTCGTGCATCGATTGACACACCCTAACCATCGGCCCAGCGTCGCGGTGTGCCCCAAATGACAACACCCCATCGTTGGATAGGGTGTTGAACGAAGATCAATTGTTATTTGACGCTGGTCAATCGATGTACGGGACCACCACCTCAGCGGAGGTGTTCGGGATCAGTACCGCGCTGTAGGGGTAGGTCAGTGCCTGCGTTACGGCCGCGTCTTCGGCGGGTGTGGTCGCTTCACCAGTGATCGCAAGTTCACCCCCGGAAAGCTGGATCGACTCGATATTGACGGCAAACCCGCCAGTGGATCGCTCGCCAAGGGACACAATGACAAGGTCGTTTGTATCGAAGTCGACTTCGCCCGGGAAGATATCGGCGTCGCCAAGCGCCTCGTACTGCGCTTTTGTTTCGATGTGGTAGCTGCCCAGTTCCTTAAGGGCGGCCGAGTCGCCGCTGACGCGTTCTAGTATCGTCACCGGCTGTGCAAGGCTCGTACCTCCTGTGTCACCATCACCATCACTTTTACACCCGGTCAGAATAACGCCCGCCAGCACGGCAACAAGCAAAAAGTTCATCTTCCAGATTCGCATTCGTCTGTCTCCCTATGGGGTTAGGTCACATAGTGTAACGCCTTGACGCCGTCACTTCTTTACTAAAACCATCCCGTTGAACGCCCGCCCTTCCTTGCGGTACTTCCGCTCAAAGTTGGTCCCGACCAGTTCGCCCTCGCCAGCAGACCGGGGGGATATGAACGGCTGGATCTCAAACAGGTCCGCCAACTTCGTCGCGTGCTCCTGCATCCACAGCCAATAGTCCGGGTGGTCCGTCGCGACGTGGATCCGCCCCCCCGGTTTAAGCACGCGGTGCAGCTGCCCTCGCAGGAACGGCTCCTGAAAGGTCCGCCGCTTGTTGTGCCTCGCCTTGGGCCAGGGGTCGGGGAAGTACCAGTGGAACCGGCTGACGGTCTCGTCGGCGACATAGTTTCGGATAAACGCCACGCCGTCGGCACGCAGCATCCGCACATTGGTCTGGTTCAGGCGGCGCATCCGGTCCGAGGCGTAGCGGTAGAACTGGCTCGCCCACTCGATACCGATGAAGAGCGTGTCGGGGTGCAGCGGCGCTTCTTGGGCAAGGAACGTGCCCTTGCCCGAGCCGAACTCTAGTTCGAGGGTGCGAGGATCGGCCCCCTCACCCGTCCAAGGCTCAAAGCCGAACCACGCGCGCAGGTCCAGAAAGCCAGACCCGGGCTCGGCCGGAATAGGTGGCAGCTCGTCCTGGTCCCTGCCGAAACCAGTCACCACCAACGCCTTTTTGTTCGTCAGGCCCTTGCCCATGCGGATGCCGATCAGGCTTTCTCGTAGGTCACCAGGACAAAGATGTCCGACGGCGCGAATCGGCGGGTGTGCGTGCCTGACGCGGAGAGGTTGCCTCCCCCGGCGTCCTTGACCGGCAGCACCGACTGTGCTGCGATGTTCCCAGAAATCGACAAGACCCTCACGCCCGACTCGGCGATCCAGGCATTGACATCATTTTCCAAGTCCGCGGTGTGGTCTTCCCGGCCGATGAAGATCTTGATCTGTTGCATACCGACATGATACCGCGACAAGCCGGCATAGATTCAGGCCAAGACCTGCTTCACCGCCTTGGCGAGGCGGGCGATCCCCTCTCGGATCTGCTCGGGGGTGGGCACGCCGACAGCCAGACGGATCGTGTTGTGCGGGGCGGTCTGGGTGGGGTCGGTCGGGTAGCAGTAGACGCCAGGCACAAAGAGCACACCCAGCTTGATCGCGTGGCCAAAGAGCGGCCCCGGCCTGGAGGTATCCACCGCCTCGGGCAGCGTGAGCCAGACGTACAGCCCGCCGGTCGGGTGCGTCCACGAGACATCCTCCAGATCGGCGAAGTGCTCTTCAAGCGCATCGAGTGTCGCCTGGATCTTTTTGGAATAGGCATCACGCAGCACCTCGACATGATGCGCGAAGGTACCACTCGCCATCGCCCGGCTGATCAGGTGCATGTTCAAGTTGCTCGAACCAAAATCCCGCCCGCCCTTGCTGAGTTTGACCGCCTCAACCAGGTCGCTGGGCAAGAGGCCGTAGCCCGTCTTCAGCCCGGGGGCGAACGGCTTGCTGAAGGTCTGGCACAACGCGACGAAAAGGTTGTCCTCATCCAACGACTTGATCGATGCTGGGGGCTCGCCTTGGTACGTCAGCTCGCGGTACGCGGCGTCCTCAACCAGCACGATGCGGTGGCCTGCCTGTATGGAGTAGTGCTTAACAATGTCAAGCAACTGGGCGCGGCGTTGGGCAGACAGCGTGATCCCCGTCGGGTTCTGGTGGTAGCTCACCACATAAAGCATCTTGACCCGGTGCAGCTGACCCGCCGCAGAAAGCCCGGCAAGCAATCGGTTCAACTGCTCAGGGATCATCCCCTGGTCATCGAGATCGACCGAGCGCAGTGTCGCACCGTACGCCGTCAGCGTCGAGGTATAGACGAAATAGCTCGGCCAGCCCGCGATGACGATGTCGTCCGTATCGAGCAAGACCTCGGCCAAGATATTAAGCAACTGCTGACTGCCGGTAGTAACGACAACATCATCGGCGTTTCCGGGGTAGGTATCCTGGTCCGAGGTATCGAGCGAGCACAGGTGTTCGTACAGTTGCTGACGGAAAGCGGCGAAACCCTCGGTCGTGCCATACTGCAACGCGGCCTTCGCGCTGGCGGGTTCGCGAAGCAGTTCCTGTGCGATCGGAGCGACTGCGTCACCAGGCAGCGTGTCGAAATCAACCAGCCCCGCAGCAAGCGAGATCAGCTCCGGATCGTCCAGCGCGATCTTGATGAGTTCGCTGATCGGCTGCTCATCCGCATGCTTGGCGGCGCGGGATAGTGGCAGGGATAGGGCAAGAACGGCTGAACGATCCATTGATCGGGAAGGCGTGGTTGTCATCATTTAATATTTTAACGCTTGATTGTGCATCGTCGCAGGAAAGCGTTTGCTTGGTCTTTCGATATCTCGCCAGCCGCGACCTGCAGAACAAACTGCTCGGCTTGTTCATGCGTCAGATCAAGCCGATATCCATAGTCATCAAGGAAATACAGCGTGACCGCAAACGCGATGCGCTTGTTGCCGTCTACGAAAGCATGGTTCTTCGCGAGATGGAACAGGTAGGCACCCGCCATCGAGATCAGGTCTTCGTGGACGTACTGACCAGCAAACATCGC
>JBCDKD010000124.1:0-6447 GCA_039024275.1 Planctomycetota bacterium
AGGGCAGCCTTCGAATCGGCCTCGGCCCGACTCGCGGCCGCATCAAAGGCCATAGGCACGACCCGGCGTGCGGTTTCGAGGACCAGGCGTTCTACGAACTTCTGTCGGGTTTCGTCGGTGATCATGTCATCTCCTGTTGTGAGTTGGCCACAAGGCGAGCGAACTCGACCAAGTCCGAAGCCCGAATCGTCACGAGCCAGTCGGTCCGGTTGCGGCGGTGCGCGACGTACGGCACCAGGTCGACCGCGTCGCCGACCGCCTGGGCCATCGCCTTGTGGATGTTGAGGGCCTCGACTCGCTTGACTTCGGGGTGGGTGCCGGGAATGCCATTCTTCACATCCGGGGCGTCAGCCCCGCCCGCCCGCTGCTGCCCCCGCTCGGCGCTCAGGTATCCCAAATCGCGCAATACATCGCGCCACTCCAGCTCACCCCGCTTGCCCTTGCTTCGGCTGTTGTGGCGGGGATTACGCGTCATCATGCACCCACGACTTCCCGTCACCCCGCAAAGCGGGCTCGTCGATTGCCAGCAGCGCAACTCTCGTAGCATGGGCTTGGATGCGGCGCTCCCGGTCTTCTAGGTCGGGGTCTTTGAGACGCTCCCTGATAGCGCGGATCGAGTTGTTCGCCACGACATCTGCCGGGTGGGGGGGAGACATGCCCACGTCACTCGACTTACTTCGCGACCCTCGCTTGACGGGCAACGCATCCTCAACCATGCACAAGCTGCGGCCCCAAGGACGCCCCTCGAACAGGTCGTCCGGCCCGGCACCGTCTGGACGCCGCCGGAATGCGATGCGACCGGCCCTATATCTCCCCGCGACGGCCTTCTGTGTGACGCCGTATTTCCGTGAGTATTCCGGAATGGTGATCCATTTCATCCATAAGTCCTTTCATGGGTGTGCTGCATAAAAGAGCGGGGCGGCCTCCATGCCGCACCAGACCATCCTTGGCCGCCCGCTGTGACATCATCCTGTTGCCATATCAACCCCCTGCAATACATGTAGGTGGGCCAGCACAATCCAGCCCATTACAATGCTGCGCGGCATGTAATCGTCGGTTAAGTCGGTGCTCATGCCTTCCTGAATCAGCCCCCGCACCCCCCGCCTGACCCACTCCCGACTTACGCCGGACCCATTGGCCAGCTCAGCCGACTCTGGGGGGAAATCCATAGCGTTGAGAAGGAGATCGATCGGATCAACTGGGCCGTAGGCGTGACGACGTAGCTCGGCCGCATCCAGCCATGCGATATCTTGAACGTGCGGGCCAAACGCTTCTTCGGCATATTCGACCAGGCGGAACAAGTCGTGCGCAATGCGGACGCAGCCAGGCCAGGCGGACCGCCACTCGCGGTATGCTGACTCGGCCTGATCCCGCTCGCGAGTCGTAAGGATCATTGGGATGGGCGCTTCAATCATGGGGCATCTCCTTAAAAAACTTTCGGCGATGTTGAACCAATGACACGGCCCCGTCTACCAAATCCGACCCGTACCCCCCGCTTGGCGGCACCAGAGTCCGCCCGGACTGGTCTTGCACCCCCGCCCCCGGTTTGAATCGCCAGCGGCCGCAGGTGAGGTTGAGGGCGTGGATGGCTAGATAGCGATCATCCCCATCCTTGTCGCTCTTCAGCAACCCTTGCAAGGATGCGTCGAACTTGTCCCACTGCTTCCCGCTCAAGTCTCGTATTTCTCGTGCTTTTGCCAAAACACCCACCTTTCTAAATGTAAAAGTATAAAAACCACTCCGACGCGTTACCGGGCCGGAGCAGCAGGAGCTGTTAGAGCGGCGAACCCGACGCGGCAGGCTGCTCGCTGCGGGCCGATTGCTGTGCCTGGGGCTTGAAAACGATGCTTAGGTGGGGCTTCTTCGAGCCTTCCTCCAACTCGTTGCGGTAGGCGTTGACCCAGTAGTCGCCGGTGGACCCGCCCAGGAACTTTTCAGTTCGGCCGTCCACGACTTTTTCATTCTGCCAGATGGAAACCTCACGGGCATCGCCATCCGCGTCGGAGAATAGGAGGTAGGCCACCGGCCCCGAATCACGGGCGTTGCGTAGCACGACGGCGCGAAACACCTTCTTGCCGCAAAACTCCCCATACCCCTGGTATATCCCGTCGGCTTTTTCCCATAGGGAGATTCGATTGCTGTTGTCATGCTCTGTCATCGGTAATTTTCCTTTGGTGCGTATGGCGGCTCGCAACCCCGCGAACCCGCCGTTGAGGTATTCCTCGACATAATCAAATAGCTGCGACATGCTGCTACAACGGATTTCCACGGGCACTCGCCCCCCTTGAAGAAGACAGCTTCATGTCGGACTCCACGTCTCCCGACACGTCGGGCTTCTTCTTGCCGTATAGCGACAAGCCGAACGGGTTGCCGAACGTCACCAGGGCGCGTTTCATGGCATCCGTCTCCGCCCCTTTGATCCCTGACTCGTGGGCGTCACCAAGCGACTGGGACGCCCCAATGCCAAAGCCCGACCCCGTCCGGATAACCGAATGGGCGTTGCGATCGTCAGGGTAGACCGTGACCTTGACCAAGGCCCGGTAGCCGATCAGGTTAGTCCCCCGGTCGTTCTGCTCACTGCTAACGTGCTCCATCACGAGGGTTTCGCGCTCCCAGTTGCCAAACCCAAAGATGCGGTTGGCCTCTCGGATAGCCCACCACCCCTCGATGTAGAACAGCTTTTGCCCCGCCTGAGATCGCACGAGAACCCGCCCCGCGTCCAAGGGCTTAGATAGTTCCGATATGACACCGTCGTAAAACATTACGGACTCCTTAAAAGGGGATGAGCGCCGGATGATCCGGCTGGTAACGGCAGAACAGGTGGATCAACTGGCGGAGTTGCCTCTCGCCAGACGCAATCTCCGCGGCAGTCGGGCGATACACCCAGGTCGGATTGCCGTGATCCTTGCGCTTGCCAATGCAAGCAAAGGCCATAGCTTTTTCTTCGCCGGTCGCGGCCTTAAACCCCCTCTGGTAATGGACTGCCTGCATGCCGTAGCCAAACTTGGCCGCTGACAGAGCAAAGTCGTCCGGGCCGCTGCAGGAAGTCGTCTTCCAATCCACCAGCACACTCGTAGCGTTCTGGTCAATCTTGGCTTTGCACACCAGGCCCGTCTCCGAGTCGCGCCACACCACCACAAGCTCCGTTCGATCTGGGTTGGCGTGGGCGTGGTCGCGGGTGGCCGACAGCACTGCATCCCGCATGCATGCATCCACCCACGCTGACACGTCGGCGTATTCGCCCTTAGTGAGAACCCATTTACCAGCATTGGCCTCGCACAACTCATCCCACTTGGCCTTGCTGCGACGGTCAATATCGGCCCTGACGATTCTCTCGGAGGCGACCCCCGGCTCAAGGATGCATGCGTGAAACACCGTGCCCAGCAGGGCGACCCTCGGGTCGATGTCGCTTCCCCCCGCCCACTTGTCCAGGTCAGACTTGCTGACGGCTTGGACGCGGCGATATTCGGCGTCGGGCATATTGGGATAGACGCCCGGCGACAAGATAATTTCGTCCGTGTAGGGGTCGGCGAGTTTCCCCCCAGCAGACTCGCTGGCAGTAACCCCGCCGCCCAGAGCGCGCTCTAAATCAATATCAATAGTGGTTTCCATAACAAGCCTCACTTCGCGCCATCTGGCCAAGTATTGTTTAAGTGCTTCAATACCACTTAGCTCGCCCGTATGACGGGCCTTTCATTGCCCCGCCAGTTACCCGCGCAGGAGCCGAGCGAATGGCTCAGCAGATCCGGCGCTCACGTTCGCTTGTGTAATAAATTGTCGAAATTGTGACATAAGAGATTCCAATCGCCTTCTTGGCCCCGCTGGGGAGGGGCGGTTATCGCCGGTTCAAGTCGCAGCCAAGGCCGCGCCTTTAGTGCCATTTGCCGCCCTTGAGGTAGTTTTTGTTAGACCCAAGCGCAAGCCATGATTGCGGGGGCGGCCCGAATATCATGTCCGCTATTGCGGACTGCACAGTCCGCAAGCCATTCGCCGACCCGGCATCTATAAGCTCTTTTTCGCATGTTGAGAAACACGGTATTAGCCCCCGCCGAACGCACTCGTCCAGCGAAATGGCCAGGGGGAACCCCTCCTGCGCGTGCAAGGTGCCAAGGCCACCTGCGTAACGCCTCCCCCCGTACTCAAAAACTTTTAACGCATTAACTGCCATCTTTGCCCTCACTAGGCACAATCGCCCGACTCCCAGTATTGCCAGAATTCGCTTCGCTCCATGGCTTAACACTTGCGAAAATCGGCGTCCGTGCCGGTCGCGTCCTCCGTGATTGTTTGCAGGTGCCGGTCCCGCGCCGCCAACTGCACCGCCACCGTGCTGTCCACCCAGCGGCTGGCCTGCTGTTTGGCTTTCTCGATCGACCGGCCGTCGTCGTACATCGCGGGCCTCGCCCGGAACGTGGCGATGAAGTGTGTGCGGAGCAGGTGCATGTCGTCTTCGTCACCTGTCACGGGCCAGGCAATGCCGACGCTGGCCTTGACCTCGGCCATGGGGTTGGCGTAGTCGTGCCCAAAGTGTTCGCGGACCCCGATGGATGTCGTGAGGCCCAGCCCCTCATCCGCGGTGTCTGCGATGGTCTCGGTGTTGTCATAGGTCATCATGCCGTCGCACCTGTTGATTCTTTGCATAGATTGGATGCCCTGTTTGACGTAGTCGCCCAGGGCCTGCTTGTGTTTGCCGTGGATCACGCTGCCACTACCTCTCTGAATCGTTCGGAACCGTACTCGCCCTGCGTCATCTCAAGCAATTCGGACAAGGTGTAGGACTCCTTCAACTCGCCGCGATGCTTGGTGAGCCGCTCGATGAACTCCCGCACCCCAAGGCGGCAAGCACCAGTCACGACGCGGTAAGCCACGATCCAATCTTCGACCGTCTTCTCTGTGTCTGGCGACATGCCGCGGTAAATGGATTCGTCCTTGTCAGCCTCCTTGAACATCAGGTCGGTGATGGCTTCCTTGGCCGTTTCGCCGTGTGCGTGATGCTCGCCGCGCGATACCACGTACATCCGGTCGCCAACTAGGACACCATCCTTAAAAGATGCCCTGCGACACTTTCTGACCGTGATGCCGTCGAGAACTTTAGACCCCTGCGTGACCGTGCCGATATAGTCAAAGACCTCGACCTTGTGGCCACAAAGCTCTGTTGCGTAGATCAAGTGCGCGGCGGTTCGCAGCGCCGGAGCCTCGAACGTCGCGCCCCTGTAAACACAGACGGTGCCGTACACTGCCGTCAGCGACGGAGCCTCGAACGCCGCACCCTCTTGGACATAGAGGGGGCCGGACACTTCCGTCAGCGCCGGCGCCTCGAGCGTCGCGCCCCTGGAAACATCGACGAGGCCGGATGTCGTCAGCGCCGGAGCCTTGAACGTCGCGCCCCTGGAAACATCGACGGAGCCGGTCGCCGTCAGCGACGGAGCCTCGAACGTCGCGCCCCTGTAAACATAGACGGTGTCGGACACTTCCGCCAGCGCGGGTAGGTACACCCTATCGCCTGTCACTATCTCAATCCGGCTCGTCGCAACGAGGCCCTCCTTGCCCCGATGGCACTCAACGCTATGCTCTTCGAGCCACTTGACAGTTGCTTTGATCTGCTCTTCGGTGAAGCGGGGTTTGGTATCTGACACGGGTGCTCCCTTCTTGAATGGTTTTGTCTCTAACACGTCGATATCCTGACTCTGCATGCGGTCCTGCCCGTCCACCATTCAGTGCATGGCCCCGACGCCCAGCACCAGGCCAATGAAGAACGACACGATCACCAGCAGCCCCCACAGCAGCGGCTCCCACTCAAACGACGACAGGGCAGCATCGATCTCCGGGTCAAGCCACGCGGGGGCGGTTTCTCCGGGGATGGATTCGTCCAGGATGTCCCGGACAAGCGGCCCGTCGTTGCCGAGCATCCGCTCGACGAGGATTTCCTCGTAGGTGGGGCAGGCGCGGTCTAGTTCGGTGTCGGTGACGTTGTTCATGGTTGGTTCCTTAATCCACCCGAGACGGTTTCCCGGTCGGGCGGCGATGCGTTACGGGGGTGATGCGCAGCACGAGCAGTGTGGCAACAGACGATTCAGGCCTGCGCTTCCCCAGCGTTCTGGGTTGATGCGCAGCTTCAGGACTCTCTTTTTCTTTCACCATCGCCTGCGCTTCCTCAGCGTTCTTGGGTGATGCGCAGCTGCCTTTCCTACCTGGGCCTGGGCGCTCCCCTGCGCTTCCCCAGCGTTCTGGGGTGATGCGCAGCAGAGGTAGCGGAATGGCTGCACAAACAGATCCTGCGCCTCCCCAGCGTTCTGGGGTGATGCGCA
Source organism: Planctomycetota bacterium (assembly GCA_039024275.1). Classification (GTDB taxonomy): domain Bacteria; phylum Planctomycetota; class Phycisphaerae; order Phycisphaerales; family Phycisphaeraceae; genus JAHQVV01. The sequence goes on from JBCDKD010000124.1 coordinate 6,306, forward strand.
GCTGCGATGCCCTAAGAACTTGCCAGTGCTGCGTTTCACTTTTTTTGGCCCGCGTAAAAATGCTGGGAGAAGCTCGCACCGCTCGGGTGCGACTCGATCGTTCGGCAAACCGAAAGTCATTTGCGCGTTCATGCGGCAGCGC
>JBCDKD010000125.1:0-6391 GCA_039024275.1 Planctomycetota bacterium
CTTCGTCGTCTTGGTGGAAGCGGACCGAGCCGTCGAGGTACGACACCTGCAGCCCCCTGACATGGTGGGCCGGGACGCTGCGGTTTTTAACAAAGTCGGAAAACGTGTCGGACATGAAGGGCTCGTCGCCTGGGTCCACATCGAAATCCGCGGAGCGCCACTCTGAGACGGTGTTTGGGGCGTCCAGCGCGTTGAATGTGGTGCGGTAGTGGTAGGAGGTCTGCAGCAGCGCTTGGGGGTCCTGCCACAGGCTCGAGTCGCCGTCACCTGTGAGTGGTTCCCCCGTCCACGCGGGGCAGTACAGGGCTTGGGGCTCGCTGTAGTAGCCCCCATCGACCAGGATCGCGTGAGCGGCCGAGTAGCCGTACTCCGGGTGCAGGCTCACCACTGCACTACCGCGCACCGCGTACTGGCCCTGCAAGGCATTGGCGCGCTGCAAGACCCCGGGCGGCGCGATGCCTTTGCGTTCCGTGGCAAAATTCGTCGCCGCGGTAGCCATCTGCTGCAGGTTGCTGCCGCACTGGACCAGGCGTGCTGCCTCGCGGGCGCTGCTCAACGCTGGCAGGAGGATCGCGATCAGCAGGGCAATGATCGAGATCACAACCAGGAGTTCAATGAGGGTAAATCCGCGCCGCATCAAAGGTTTCCTTTCGTTTTACAGGTCGGCAAGCAAAGGCACCTCACCTCTTTCGAGGTGCGGCGCCACTGGAAAGAGAAAACGATTCAGCGACGCCGGCGGGCGATCAGGACGCCCCCCAACGCCAACAACGCGAGGGAGCCGGGCTCGGGGACCCTTTCGGTGATCTGTAGCACGTTCAACGCAACTCGGGGGTTAGTACCACCACCGATGACAACAGTGATTTCACCTTCATTGTCGGGCGAGACACCGAGGATCGTCGGAGCCGACGACGCGTTTTCAAACACCGCGTCGATAGTCACTTCGACGGTATCGCCACTGCCGGTCACCGCATAGGTGGCCATTGAATCGTTGTTGCCACGTGCACCGTAGAACAGGAAGTCGTAGACCATTCCGTCGTCCAGGCCGCTCAAGGTCATGGTGGCTTGGCCTGAGTTGTTGGTAAAGAAGCTGTCCGAGAGTGCGGTCAAGGGCAGGCTCGCGACCGCCGCGGGATAAGGGCCAGAATAGTCGGCTCCATCACCCGCAACAGATGCGGCACCCACGTATGTAAAATCAACTTTGATGCCGGTTGCCGCCCCGGTGGAATCAACCAGATCGGCGATTTGAGAGGTGTTTCCAGCAAGGGCGTTGTCCGTCGATGTCACGTTGTTCCAACCCGCCACGGTTGTTAGCTGCGCCCCATCAGAAGCGGAGAACGCTGAATCGGTTCGGCCAAAATCAAAGTTAATGATCGTTTCCGCTGAAACACTTAAAGGCATCCAGCCTAGTGATCCGGCGACAAGCCATGCCGTACAAGTCTGTTTGAGAGTCTTATCCATCAATCTGTTCTCCATAAATCAAGTCAACAAAAGAAAAACTCAGAGCGACCACCGCCCCAAGCAAGTGAGATCAATCCGTTCTGTCCCGAGGTTCGTGCGTGACCAACACCCAGAAACGGTCACAAATCATGGCGTTCAACGTGGCCTTCAGGACGCGCCTGTTCCTGGATAGCTCCAGCCGGTCGTTGTCGCCATAAGTCAAGAGCCCCGGTCCTTCAGCGTCTATCAGATCGTTCTGGTACCGATCGAGGCTCACCGATGTCTTGGCCGGGAAGGGTGTGTCGGCAAAAACACCATAAATGGGACGATCAAACGTTATTTCAAAATCGATGCGCGATTGCTTGATCAAGGTTTCTTTATTGCCCGGCGGATCAAAATGAACCAGGTAGAGATCGAACCGGGCCCCTGCCGGGAGCATGGATCGGCTCTCACCGAATGCATCTGTTGGAGGGGAAACGAACATGCCCGGCTTACCGAGGTGAAGCTGGACTGCTTCGTCAGTTGTTACGCCATGCGAGACCCGATAAAGCTGTGCCCGATCGGATTCGGCCTGATCGATCCCAAAACCGCTTTCGGGAAGACGGCTGACCCTTTCGATACTGCCTGACAGCGAGTAGCCGTCAACCATCTCGGCAACGCGCCCAAGCAGTGAAACGAATAACTCATCGTTATAGGTGATCGGCTCAACAAGGCCGCTGCCAGATTTCACTTGGGAGGAAGAGCCCCCGGTCAGACGGGTCGGGGACACGCCGGCATCGGCGTTTGTGCTCACGGCAGCGACTTCGCCTTCGAAGACTTGCACGCGGGTCACGCCGGGAATTGATGCATCAACACCAAACCTCGTGCCTCGGTCTGTTATTTCCAAATGCCGGGTGTGGACCAGGAAACCCTTGGAGGATTCGGTCTCGCAGATGCCGACGAGCTTGCCGGTGTGCAGGTGTAGGGCATTTTCGTTGCCGAGCAGTTCGATACTGGCCGGGGCTTGAAGCAGCGCGATCGCACCTCGGTTGGTCGTGATCTCTACGAAGCCTTGGGTCAGCGTGAAGCGCTCCCCGGCGTGGAGGTATTGCCCAGGCTGACGGTCCCATGTCGCGTCGTGCTCGGCGGAGAGAGTGGCGACGACCATGGGAGCAGGTGGTGCCGGCGGAGCAGGTAGTGCCGGAGCCTCGTCAGGCTCAGCGGCTTCTGGATCGACCACTGGCTCATCAATGATGACCGGCGGAGTATCGATTACAACCTCAGGCTCAATCGGGTTGTCCCCCATCTCCCTCAACACAAACATCAGGATCACCCCAACCACGAGCACGGCGGCGGCAGTCGTAATCTGGGCCGCGTAACGCTGAAACACCTGCCTGCCGACGTACGCGATAACACCCAGAGTCTTGTTGTGTTGCCTTGATCCGCTGTGACGACTCCACTCGATTTGCGGTATTGATGGCTCGTCAAGATTTGGGCCTTGACTATCATGCAACTCGTCAACCACGTCGGCGGTCTCAAACACATCTTGTAGCTGCCTGGTCTGATAGACATGGTTGAGCACCGCCTCGAGCCGCGACTGTGCGGCGATCTGCTCGAACAGCTGCGGGTCCTCACGCAGCCAGGTGCGCAGCTCAACGGCGCCGGCTTCTTCCAGTTCGCCGCTGAAGTAGGCCTCGATCAGGTCGGCGGGGTCACGCTCCACGGGCACGCCCCCCCTCGGTCGCGGACTCGATGCACCGGGCCAACGCGTTGCGGATCTTGTTGAGTGCGACACGGACCGCCCCGGATGACCGGCCCGTGGTCTTTGAGATCTCCAGCGGCTTCATCCCATCGCGATAGCGCAGATCGATCAGCTTCCGCGATCTTTCAGGCAGCCGATCAAGGCATACTTCGAGCAGATCAGCGACCTCCCCACTCGTGGGCTGTTGTTTAGAAAGCTTGGCGTGTGCGTCGGCAAGCAACTCAAGGTCTCCCTCCTCGAATAGGCACGCCGCGGTCTTGTTCTTGCGATAGAAATCGGCGATACGCCGCTTGGCGATCTGCATCGCCCAGGGGATGAACGGTCGGCTGGAGTCATACTTCTCATATGACGCCGAGACATCAAGGGCGACCTGCTGAAGGATGTCCTCGGCGTCGGCAAACTTACCAACGCAGGAGAGAATATAGGCCTGCAGCGCGGACTGAGCCTGCATCCAGTGAGCCGTGAGTTCGGATCGCTCGTCGGGTTTCATGCCTGCGGGTACATAGCGAGAGGTAAATAAGCTGGCGTTTGACACTACTATTTCGTTAGGAGGGGCACAATCGTTAGCCCCCAATGGAGAATTTCTGACAAATGACAGCCCGACCACGCCGAGCAACGGGCGGCGTGGAGCCCAATAGAATACTTATCCGCCTGCCAATCCAGCGAAATCAGTTCGAGAGAAGTATTGAGGGCGATTAGCTCAGCTGGCCCTGCTATCAATCATCTAATAGCTTGAAACGACAGGCTTTGTGGCCTGTTGTTTTTCAAAGGGTAGGACTAGCTGGAGTTACTTCAGCTACAGGAGAATTCTCTGCGTCGTCGTCGACGAACGATTAGCCCGCTAAAGCAGATGAAGCCAAGAGCCAGGGAACTCGGCTCTGGGACGACGATGAGTGTGATCGTATCGCCGGCCGTATTGCCGAGCTCCCAAACGTAGCTGTCTGACCCGATATCGACACCGAGCCCAGCGATTGTGTTGTTCTCGAACGTCGTCGAGCCACTCATCGTCTACCCAAACACGTAGCTGGACTCGATCAATAAAACATCTCCGAATCGGCCGAAGTCGAATCCGAAGTAATCCCCCGAATGCGTACTGCCGTCGGTAAAGACGGTGAAAGCACCAATCGTATCGGGCCCTATGAAGTTGCCGTCATAATTAGTGACCGAATCCAGAGCCTCGGTTGTGTGCTCTACGCGATGTGTGCCGGCACCTCTCCGTTCAAGGCAGACACGACGATCGCGACGATCCGCCGGCTCTGTGATGAAACGCCGCAGCCGCTTACCGAGGTCAACGCAACGATCCCCCAAGGCTTAAGCGACCTCATCACCAGGCTGCTGGCCAAGAACCCGGAGCAGCGCTACCAATCCGCGCAGGACGTGGTGGATGATTTGATCCAGCAACTCCGCTCATCGAATCGAACTGCGGCAGATCACGGCGTGAGCAGTCCTGCCGGAGAGAGGCGGGGCGACCGAGGATCGGTTCAAGCTGACCGGCCACCTATACAGCCTCAGCAACATACCGCCCTGCGTCGATCACGCTACGTTGCGCTTGGGTGCCTTGTGCTCGTTGCGGTGGTGGCGATCAGCGAACTCTCCGGCGTCACCGGTTTCCTGGTGCTTGATGAGTCGGACACCACCGAAGCGATATCGACAGACAACGAGCGACCGCCCAAACTCACGGTGAATCAAGACGCGTTGTTCTTCGACCGGCTGATATCGGATCGCTACCGATGGTCCGAGCCGATCAACCTCGGCCCGCCGATCAGCACGATTTACGACGAGAGCTACCCCCGGCTCACTGCAGACGGCCTCCTCCTTGTCTTCAGCTCAACACGCCCGTATCCCGAAGGCCAAAACAACCGTGGCGATATCTGGATCGCGGAGCGACCGACATTGGATTCACCGTTTGGCCAGCCCGTCAACCAGGGACCCGCCATCAATACCGAGCGGGTAGAAGGCCAGCCCTCCCTCTCCGGTGACGGGCTCATCCTTGTGTTTTCTCGGCAGCGGCTCGATGGGTCTGGATATGATTTATGGATCGCCGAACGCGCGTCTCGTGAGAGCCCTTGGTCACAAGCGGAGAAGTTAGGCGGCGGCTTCGTCGGCGAGCACCAATACAACAACTGTGCCAACCTCTCGACCGACGGCCTGACCCTCGACTTTACTTCGATGGCACTTGGTGGAAGGCCTATCATCCCACGGCGTTCGACACGTCAATCCACCGCAGACCCCTGGCCGGACCCCATCGACATCAGCCTCACCGCGGCACCGCTGACCCACAACTTTCGGTCCTTCAATTTCGCATCTGGCAACCGCCTCGCGGTGATGCTCTCAATCCCCGACGAAGGCAGGACGCTATTCGTACGTGAAACTCACGACAGCCCGTGGGCTAGGCTTGAAGTCACAGATGAAGATCTCCGACCCGAAGGTACTGTCGTAGGCAATGCCTTCGAGCGATACATTTTTGTGGATGGCAGCACCATCATCTATGACGCATCATGGGATACCGGACTGGGCGAACGCGATATCTGGATGGCTCGACGCGTTGACAGACTGCCTGATTAGGGGGGTTACCTATTCATTGACCTGCACCAACCCGCGTTTATCTGCCGCCTCCTCCCGTCGGAGACCCCACCGGCGGGACGGTTGGCGGGAGAGTTTCAGCCTGCTAAAATGCTGTACTTAGTTGTTCCCTGCCGCTTGGTACCGCTGCCTGCAGCGTAAGTTGAGATGGGCAGGGGATTTGAGGGCGATTAGCTCAGCTGGCTAGAGCGCACGCTTCACACGCGTGAGGTCACAGGTTCGAGTCCTGTATCGCCCATTGACGGCGTGTTGCAAGTGGTTGCAAGACGCCGTTTTTTCTTGCATAAATTGTTGTTTTAATAGACTTTACGCTCTGTATTGCGTTGCTGTGCGTAGTGATGCGGTCAGGTGCAACCGCGCTTATTGCATCAGAACGTGCAGCGCATTCTGCAGCGCGCATTTCAGGCCAGACCCGTCACCGCTGCCGCTTCGCGGCCTCAGCAATGTGTGCTTCGGTGACTTGCAGGTAGTGTTTCTGAGCCACGGTGGCGCTGTTGCCCAGCCATGCCGTGACGACATGTAGCGGGAAACGTTCGGCCAATTCTGTCTCACGGCTTGATCGCAGATTCTGGAAGAGCTTCGGCCAGGGTTCGAGACCTGCTTTACGAAGGATGCGCTTGAGTTGTGTTC
>JBCDKD010000126.1:0-6356 GCA_039024275.1 Planctomycetota bacterium
CCCGTGCGAAGCCTCAGAGGGCGTGGGAACGGGACGCTCCGCGTCGCCCGCTACACCACAAGGAACCCATTGGCCCCGTGGCATTACGCCGGCGCGTCTTCCGGCAAGCCTTCCGCCGCCTCGGCCTCGGAGACGTCATCGGTCTTGACCTTGTCCCAGAACGCGACGGCGAAGATCACCATGATGACCGCGGCCATGCCGGCGGGGAAGTACCAGTAGTTTTGCCAGTCCGCCATCGCCTTTTCGACCAGCGATGCATCGACGCCCTCGGGGTACCCCGTGCCGAACATCCCGGTCATGGTATCGAAGAAACTAGGCGTCGGCGCCTCGCCCTTCGCGGCGGTGATGTTGTCGATCAGCGGCTGGTGGTTTGCCGGTGCATTGCCGTAGTCCCCCACGCTATTGGGGATCTCGATGCTGGTAAACGGGATGCTGCCGCCGAACGCCATGCGGAACCCGACGAACATCCCAAGCCCCTGCGTGAGGAACACGAGCAGCGACTGGGCTTGCCCGCGGATTTCGGCCGGGGCTTTCTTATCGGTATAGATGAAGCCGCAGACAAAGAAGAAGTCGTAACAGATGCCGTGCAGCGCGATGCCCATCAGCAGCATCCACATGACCTGGTCCGGGGCCCCCATCGCAAAGAGCACGTAGCGCAGGACCCAGCACCCCATGCCAACAAGCAGCATCACCTTGACACCCAGTTTCCTGAAGAAGAAGGGGATCAACAGCATGAAGATGATCTCAGACATCTGCCCGAGCGTCATCGCGGCGCCGGCTTCCTTAAAACCTGCTGCACCAAGGTAGTTCGCTGTCTGGCCGTAGTAGTAGGCCAGCGGGATACAGATCAGGAACGAGCACAGCGCAAAGACCGCAAAAGGCGGGCTTTTGAGGAGCTTGAGCGCATCGACCATCAGCAAGGCACCGATGTTCAGCGGCTTGTCCTTGGCTGGAGGCGGGGTCTTTGGCAGGGTGAATGCGTATATACCCAGGAGCAAGCTACTCATCGCGCCGAGCCAGAAGATGTTGAGTGAATCAGACCACCCGACGGCACCAAGGCCTAGCCCCGCTGCGATCCAGCCGATTGTTCCCCAAACGCGTGCCTTAGGGAACAGTTCTTGTGGCAGGTGTGTGAACGTGATGGAGTTGCCCAGGCCAAGCGTTGGCATGTAGCAGAGCATGTACGCGATCATCAGCCAAACAATCAACCCGCCTTTTTCGGCGCCTTGCGGCGCGATCGAAGCGACCACACACATGATCCCACCGCCCAGAAGCATCAGCACGCCAAGTACTTTTTCCGAAGGGAATAGCCGGTCTGCGATGAGTCCCAAGAATAGCGGCGCAAAGATCGCCGCGATCGGTGCGCTCTCGTAGGCCCCGCCAATAAAGTCGCCCAGCCCGTTAGCAGACATGGCCAGGTTGAGCGTTGCGAACCAGGCCCCCCACGCAAAGAACTGCAGGAACATCATGATGCTCAGCCGGGTCAATACGGCCGAGGGCTTGGAATCGAGGCTGGGCATAGTGAGGGGCTCCGTGACGGGCGCGAGGCTGTCATCCTTCTTTGAGGGCCACGACTATAGCCCAACTCGGCCGCTGGCGTGGTGGGGATGTAACGGCTGCGCAGGCCTTTAGATGGTTTGATCCGAGCGAATCCGCTCATATCGCTGGCATCAATGAGCGATAATGACTAAGGTTTAACGAATCGCTGGTAGGCAGAAGACACCTACTTGTATGCGCCCCAACGGCTCGCCTGGCCGCGGCCTGATGCCGCTTCACGATGGCACGAAGACGACTTTTGCTCCATGAGAGATTTCCAGGTCAGTTCGGAAGGGGCTAGCCCGGGTCTAGCCTCGGTTCTCGCGGGCCTGACGCGGGTGCTCAATGACCCCGGGCGGAAGCTCGAAGAGACGCTCGAGTCGATCCTGAAGTTGGGCTGCCAACGGCTCGGACTAGACTTCGGTGTGCTCGCTCAGGTCACGGGCAATTCTTACGAGGTGCAGGCGCTGTGTGCTATGGCGACAACCGCTTTGCACAAGGGCCTTGTGATGCCCTTGGCGCAGACGTATTGCGATAAGACGCTTGAGGTCAACGCGACCTATTCGGTCAGTCACGCGGCTCACACGCCCATCGCAACGCAGGCGAGCTACACCGCGTTAGGCTTTGAATCGTACATCGGCACGCCGGTGCGTGTCCATGGCGCGGTCTGGGGCACCCTCAGCTTTGCCAGCCGGGACACGCTTGGTCGGGGCTTTGACCCGCAGGACCGCGACATTGTTGAATTGCTGGGCACGCTGATCGCGGGCGAACTGGAGCGCAATGGGCTGGCCGCACAGATGCACGCTGCTAAGGAAGAGGCCGAACACGCCCGGCGGGAGACCCAGGCCGTGCTCGACCGGCTTCCCGCCATGGTCTGGCGCAAGGACCTGGACGGCTTGATCCTTCAGGCCAACGAAGCCGCCGCAAAGCTCGCCGATCTGAGCCCTCAAGCACTCGTGGGCAAACGCCTATCGGAGGTCTACGCCAAGGACCTCGTTCAACTTATCGAGAGCTATGACGAGGAGGTGATCGAGACCGGCGCGTCCAAGCTCGGCGTGGTGGAGTCTTGGACGGGCAAGCACGGCAAGCCGCACTATGTTCAGACCGACAAGATGCCGACGACCAACCGCGCGGGGGAGGTCGATGGCATCGTCGTGGTCTCGACCGATATCACACACCTGAAACGAGCGGTGGACGAACTGCGGTCAATGAATGTCCGTTTCAGTGCGTTCATGCGGAACTCGCCGGCGATCAAGTGGGCGGTGGACAGCGACGGCTGCTACGTCTTTATCAACCCGGCGTTTGAGCAGATGCTCGGCGTCAAGGCGGACCAATGCGTCGGGCGCAAGCCCGAACACGTTTTGCCCGAGGGGGCGGGGCAGATCCTCGATTCGATCTCGCATCAGGGCACTCGTTCGGCGGAGGGCGGGCAGGAGGCCCAGTCGATCCACGTCGAGTTGCCGATGCGCGGCCGGGTGATCCCGCTGCTGGTTACACGGTTTGTCTACACCGATGTCAAGGGAGAACGCTACGTCGGGGGGTCTGCGGTAGACCTCAGCGATGTTGTCGATGTCCAGCGAGAGCTTGCCCAGCGAAACAAAGACCTCAAGGGGCTTCTTTATGTGATCTCGCATGACCTGCGTGAACCGCTCCGAGCGATCCGCAACTTCTCGAGTCTTGTGGTTGAGCGTGAGTACGACGGTTTGCAGGAGTCGAGCAAAGACATGCTCGGGCGGGTCGTGCGCGGCGCGGAACGGCTCGACCAACTGCTGTCGGATGTGCTGACCCTGTCGCGAGCCCAACGGGCCGATCCCGCGACAGGGGCGGTCGACAGCGGCAAAATACTCAAAGAAGTTCTTAGCGACCTGCAGCCCACAATCGATCGAACGAAAGCAAGCATCGATGTTCAGGGCGAGCTGCCTTGCATCGAGGCGGACCCCTTCTGGCTTCGACAGGCGATCTCCAACCTCGTGTCGAATGCTTTGAAGTTTACGAAAGAAGAGCAGGCACCCAAAGTGACCATCCGCGCGTTCGATCAGCGCATCGCCAAGCCTGATAACGATACTGTAGAGGATCGACCGGACCCCGCAGTTGGGTTGGTGATTGAAGACCGAGGGCCTGGAGTGGAAGAACACCAGCGTGAGCGTGTCTTCGGTCTGTTCCAGAGGGGTGTCAGCCGAGATGTGCCGGGCACGGGTGCGGGCTTAGCAATCGTCGCCCAGGTTGCGGAGCGGTACGGCGGGCGTGTCTGGGTCGAGGATCGCGAGGGTGGCGGGGCGCGATTTATCCTCGCGTTCTAGGTCAAAAATCAAGCCTGTCTTGTACGTTCTATCTATCGCGATGAAGTTATCCGCGAGAGGATTAGAGCGGCTGCCGTTCAACGATCGATAGAACTAAACGTTACGGTACTCTGTATCTAAATCACTAGATTACAGATTTGTGGTTACAGGGAAATAGGTAAACCAGCATTAAATACTTCCCCTTTCGTTAAACACATCCCGGTATTTAACTAAAAAAACATTCAATTAACGTTTACTCGCTATAGCGGCAGCACAGTATCGGGTCATAATGCATCGCGTGGTAATTGCATGTGGTTTGTGGACAGGAGGCCAGTGGTATGCCCAATCAATCTGAAACAAGGATCTTACTCGTCGACGACAGTGACGACGATATCTTTCTTGTTCGCGAAGCATTCCGCGAATCGGGAGTTGCCCACCGCCTCGATGCGATCTCTGACGGCGAAGAAGCGATGAGTTTTCTTCGTGAAGACGGTAACCGCCCGGATGTGGTTCTGCTGGATATTAATATGCCTCGTTTCAGCGGGTTTGATGTGCTTGAATGGGTCCAGTCAGATCCATCGCTCAGAGATATCCCCGTGGTGATGCTCACCACCAGCGACCAGCCTGAGGATGTGCGTCGAGCGACTGAGGGCGGGGCCAGAGACTATTTCCGAAAGCCCGTCGAATTCAAGGGCTTGCGCGAGCTGGCTTGCAGCGTGCTGGATCGTTGGGGCGTTGGCGATTCGCAATAACCACCGTAACCAACTGTTCAATCTATACAGGCATCATAAAGCCTTCTCAAGCGAGGGCTTTTCTACTTATGCATCGACGCTTCGCAGAAAGCCGGGTATTCTATAGTTGCTTGCCGATTACGCCTTGCCGTATCATCCTGCTCAAACCGTTCCCAACAGACAACCGGCGATAGATATGCCCAACAGCACCCCAGTTCTAATGATCGATGACAACGAGGACGACATTGTCCTCCTGCGCGAACGCCTCGCCGAGCTACCCGACGGACCGTACGAGCTCAGCTCGGAGGTCGATGCAGACAACGCGATCGCGCGTGTCAAAGAAATCAACCCCGCTGTCATCTTTCTTGACTACCGCCTCTCTACGACCACCGGCCTAGAAGTCATCCGTGAGATGCGCAAACTCGGCCTGCTTCAGCCCGTGATCGTGCTCACCGGGCAGGGCGACGAGTACCTCGCCGCCGAGATCACGCGTGCCGGTGCCAATGCTTACTTGGTGAAAGACGATATCGCCACGCCACGGCTCCCCGAAACGATCGATTATGTCCTAGAGGAGGCCCGCAAGAGCGCCCCCGACCGTGCCGAGCGTTCGGAGACCCTTGCCCGCTTGGACAACCTTACCCCGCGTGAGAACGAAGTCCTCGATGAGATCGTGAACGGCCTCACCAACAAGCAGATTGCGGCCAAGATGCACCGCTCCATCGAAACGATCAAGGTCCACCGCGCCCACATCATGTCTAAGCTGATGGCCGACTCGACCGCCGACCTCGTCCGCCGGGTCACCAACGCCCGCATCAGCAAGTGATCGCCTTCCTCGTTTTTAAGCAATCTACGCGTGCCGTGACCCTGGGTCCCGGCTTTTTTATTGCGCCTGCGAGGGCGGGTGCCCGTATCGCTTGGTGTAGAGCTTGGACAGGTAGAACGGGCTACTAAACCCCAACTGCTCGGCCGCCTGCTTCACATTCGCACGGCCGGAGAGCAGCATCGCTCGTGCCGCCTCGAGCCTGAGGTTGAGGTGATACCGCTTGGGCGTCTGCCCCGTGACCTGTTCAAAAACGGTGGTGAAAGCACGCTGCCCAAGCCCGGCCTGGCTGGCCATCTGAGCAACACTCAGCTGCCGGTCCACACTGCTGTGCATAAGATCGATGGCCTGTTCGATGCCCGCGTGACGCCTCTGGGTGGCACCGTCGGTCTCGGTCTGGTCGAGCCACTGGTACAGCTGCGAGGCGAACCGGGCCGACGCGCTGCGGCGTGACGGTTCAAGCGGGCTGCGGATCGTGGTTTGGATTGCGATGATCTCTTCGCGTTCGCGTACTGTGCTAGGGATCGTCACCGGCTCGCCCAGGATCAGAGCGTCCGCCTGGTCGGTATAAAACTCGAACCAGTAGAACCGCCAGGATGATCCGTTCGTGCCCCAGCCCGCCAATTCGCGCCAGGGGAGGATCGCTAGGGAGTCTGGCCCAACCTTGCGTCGCGCTTGGTCGTTGGTCTCGAGCCAGCCTTCGCCCCGGACCGTCCGCACCGCGCAGAGGCCATCACGGCCTTCGGTCGGCATCGTGCTGTTTGGGCCTTCCCACCCGTCCCAGACGCGTTTGATCTGGTAGTTATAGTCTTCATCGACATCCCAGAGCCTGAAGAGCTCTACCGTCTGGATTTGTGATCGGCCTATTGAGATCGATGCGAAATTGTGCATGCTAAGCTGTAATCACTAGGATCGGTAAAGTGTCTCAACGGGTGTACGATAGGCTTTGCCATCGATGCGTTACATCCAGATATGTAAAAATATATATTA
>JBCDKD010000127.1:0-6336 GCA_039024275.1 Planctomycetota bacterium
CCGTGTTGCCGAGCCCTCCGGTCGCTCCGCTCCCTCCGGCCTCAGCAACACGGATCAACCCTCACCATGAACCCTAGAAACCTCTACTTTTAAATGCGCTAACAACGGGGAGGATTACACCTGCAGTTCTGCGCCGACGCCGGGCGGCTCGGTGACGTGATCCGCTTCGGTCCCAACTCGGGCTACACCTTCAACCCTTTCCGATACGAGCAGACCCGACCCGGTGCCGGGGCAGGCCAGACCGAAAACATCGTCGGCCTCATCCGGACGATCCTCGAAGCGGGCGACCTTGGTGGTAATTCCGAGGGCGGGGGGCGGGCTAACGACGTGTTCTGGCGCAAAGCCACCGACCAGATCATCCGCAACGCGGTCGACCTGTTGAAGTTTGCCGGTGAGCCCTTGTCCCTCACCACCATCCAGCAGGTGCTGGCCAGCGCCCCGCTGTCCCTTGAGGAAACCCAGTCCACCGAGTGGCAGCAGCAATCCTTCTGCTGGCAGTGCCTGCAGAAGGCCAACCAGCAGTCGCTGGCTGAAAGTGATGCCCTGGACCTGCACGCCACCGCAAGGTTCTGGTGCCGCGACTTCCCCACCCAGGACCCCAAGACCCGCAGCAACATCCTGATCAGCTACGGCGTCATGGCCGACGCATTCAGCCGCGGTCTGATGCGTGAGCTGTTCTCAACCGGCCTGAACGTCGTGCCCGAGATGTGTACGGAGGGCGTGATCTGGATCATCGATCTGGCGACCCGTGTCTATGGCGATGTGGGCAGGCAAGCAGCATGCCTGATCAAGTACTGCTTTCAGCAGGCAATGGAACGCCGCGATGTACAGGCCAACCCCAGGCCCGTAGCGCTCATCATCGATGAGAGCGATCAGTTCCTCACCGAACACGACATCGCCTTCCAAGCGACCGCTCGCAGCTCGCGTATCTGCACCCTGCTGCTCACCCAGAGCATCGCGGGCTACCAGTGCCGCCTCGGCCAGGGCGGCGGCATGCATAACACCCACGCGTTCCTCGCCAACCTCGCTACCAAGATCTTCACCGCAAACTCAGACCCCTCCACCTACGAATTCTGCGAGCAACTCTTCGGCAAGCACTGGGCCACCCGGACCAACAGCAGCGTCTCTTCCCCCGCCCCCGGAACCCCCGGAAGTGACAACAGCGCGTTTGGAGGTGCTTCCGGGGGCGCAGGGGCAACTTCCGGGGCCGGGGGCGGGGGGCAGGTTTCGAGTGGGGCGCAGCAGGGGCTGGAGGCTTACCTGCAGGGCTCTGACTTGAACGGCTTATTGACGGGTGGGGCTGCAAACAACCGGCAGGTCCAGGCACTGTGTTTCCAGATGGGCAGGACCTGGGCCCACACCGGCACGCCCGTGCTGCCGGTGATCTTTAACCAAGCCAACTCTTAAACCTCAACAGGAGACTTTCGATGTCAGATCCAACAAACCACCACACCACCCCATCAAACGCCAACAAACATTCCGGGGGTGAGGGGCCCTTGACCCCCAACGCGTTTATCCGTGATGTCCAGAAGCGGCGGGAAGAGATGCTCTTCCTGGTCAAGACGGCCATGACGGTGCTCAATGCCCTGGCGTACTTCATGTCGTACCCATCGCTGATCCTGCTCCGCAGGGACCTCGGCGAGCGGGTGCTGTCCAAGACTGCCCTAGTGACGACCTGGCTCGTCATCGCGTTCGTGGCAACCACCAGCACCATCAAGCTGGCCTTCCTGCTCACACTGGCGCTGCCCATCCTGTACGGCGTGCATGCGTATCAGGTGAAACGCCGCAGCAAGCGCGGTGAACGCCACTACAGCTACAGCCGCGGCACGTCCCGGCTGGATAAGCTCTTGCCCAACAGGTCTGAGTTCAATATGTGCTTCCTCGAGCCCATGATCCTGCTGGTCATGGCAATCACTATGTTCGTCTACGCCGATGTGTTTGTCGCGACACAAGAGAGCGGCGTGATGAACGGCCAGGGTGCTTTTCCGCGGCTGTTCTCGTTTTATCTCGCCGCGATGGGCTTGAGCCTTTACTTCGTGGAGTCGCGGCTGCGTAAGCAGGAACGCGACATGCTCTTGACCCAGATCGACCAGCAGATCATCTCCACCTACCTCGCATCGGCCCTGAACGACACCGCGGAGATCGAGGACGAGGGGTTTGCGATCGCCGAACTCGTGAACTGGAGCCCGAAAGAGCGGCGTATGCTTGAAGCATCGGCGTTCTCGTCAGGCAGCAGCCTCGACCCCGCCTGGAACAATATCCTCGACCCCACCCCCCGGAATGCCTCCACCGCCGGAAGTGTGGCGATGGCGTAATGCCAACGCATAGCGATATGATTCTTGGAGCCGCCCCCACTTCCGGGGGCGGTTTTTTGTGCGCGGCGTGCAACAGGACGTGGGGTCACGGCACCTAATCCCTGGAAAGAAGGTGCCATGAACAGTGCTTACCCCACCATTGCGACGCCCGCGTCGTTGATCCCGCCCAGCTGCCCTGTATGCGGGACCGAGATGCGCTGGTCCGGATCGACCAGCGTGTTCCGCTTCAACCGGTTCTTCTTGTGCCCGGCGTGTGCCGAGCAACCCTATGCTCCTCAACACTACGAAAGGAAATCCCTTGAGCAGCCAGTACCTCAGTGATCTCGAAAAGAAAGGCTATGGATACGACCCGCTATCAGGACAGGCCAAAGGACCTGTCAATGGCGCTAAGTACGTGTACAACCCGAAGACAGGTAAGTACGATCCGAAGTGATCCCATCAAACACCTTTCAGACTGATGCCGCCCCTCCCAGGCCCGCGCCGGGAGGGGTTTTTTGTTTCTGCGAACTCTTAGAAACGTCTGCGCCAATTTACTTGGCGCATCAATCAGGAAATGGAGGCTGGATATCTTGGGCCGTATATGGCATAAAGCAAGAATGCGCCAATGCGATCCAGAAACAATCGACCTAAACGCTTCTGACACTCAGGAAGAATGCCTGCAGGTGCTGGCAGGCTTTCTTGATCAAGGCCTGGGCCTTAGCACGCACCTGCAGCTGGTACGTTGCAGCACACCCGTTGGGGTGGTGCTCACACAAGAGCGTTACGCAGTCTTGCTCGAAGCACAAGAAAAAAAGACGAGCAGAGACGCGTACAAACAGTACATGCTTGGCCATGGCGGCGTCGACCCGAACGCCCCGGCCTGGGGCGGTGCGTTCACGCTACGTGACGAAGCCAATGCACTCGTGGCGAAAGCGTTCCGGAACGGGCCGCTAGAAGACTTGCATGCTGGAGAGCACTCCGAGCTATTGAATAACTCTTCTCTGAGCCGTATCACGGACCCTGAGATGAAAACACTGATGCTGTCTGCCTGCCGCATCCTGGCGTCGATGTTGCAAATGAAAGAAGAACAACCTGAGCAGTACGATCAGGAAATTCGTCGGTACGCAGCGATGTACTGCAAGGACTGGGAACGTATGGTCCCGAAAAATGAGTAAACCGATCAAAGCACCAGGCCGCGTAAACATCTAAATACCATCGCCCGTCAGTTGGAGGAACCTTACCATATAAAAAATAACACTACTACACGATATAGACATCGAATATCTGAGGGAGCGTCATATTAATTTCGTAAAGCAAGTATCAGCGTCGCCCGCCCGGTGACATCGGTATTTTTTGATTGGTCTCCATGGCACGGATGAGGCTTCAACCTCAACCGTAACCACACAGGAGACCTGTTATGAACGATTCAACCAACCTACCTATCCACCACGAACAGATGGGCGCGATCTGCGCCTCGGTCTGGATGAACCAGAGCGACGCCGGTGACCCTTACTACGTCGCGACACTCAGCCGCACGTACCGCGACCCCGAGACCGGCGAGTGGAAAGGCACCAACAGCTTCGGCCAGCGCGACCTCCTGGTTGTCGCCCTCGTCGCACAGCGTGCCGCGCTAAGGATCTCTGAACTCGTCCAGGCCGACCGCCGTTGCCCACTCCAATGACGAGAACATAACAGAGCAATCACCAGACAACGGTGCATCAACCGCCGCCCAATCGCGTGAGAAACAGCACACACGATGAGCCGGTAAACACACCCGCAAGCATCACCACCCACGCCCCCGGAACCCCCGGAATCGGCAACCGCGCTATCGGCAACAAAAAGAAGGCTTCCATGGGCCGGGGGCGGGGCTTCCGTGGGGGTGCTTTATGTGGAGGGGCTCAAGCTCCGGCCTACAGGTGAGCGTGTGCTTCATGCGCTCGCCGAGCTCGACGGCGAGCCCCACCCCGTCCACATCGAAGGCAAGACCGCTTCGGACCTGGCCCAATACACCGGGCTGAGCACCCACGTCGTCCGGGCCCGGCTGGCCGACCTGCGGCGGCTGAGACTCATCGAATCGGGGCGGCTGCGCCCAAAAGCCGACGTGCATGTCCACGTCCTCACCGTCGAGGGCCTGCGGCGTCACCGGCAGGCCCAGCGCTAATAAGCATCAAAAATAGAGAAAGGAATCCAACATGGGATACACCCACTACTGGTATCGCACACCGGTACTGAGTACACCACACTTCCAACGCTGGGCATTGGACGTCCAGCGACTACACAACTATCTACCACCCCGCACAACTTCGGGGGGCGGTCACTACCCGGACAAGCGGTTGTCCGTTCACGGCCCCGGCGGGCATGGCGAGGCCGTCATCACCCCGGACCTCGTGGCCTTCAACGGGCGTAACGGCGGGCGGTCTGCGGTCGACGACCTCGCCCATGAGACGTTCTATGTGCCACGGCAGATGGAGGCCGAGGCACACCGCACCGTTGACGAACACGGGCGGGTTTTTGAGTTCTGCAAGACCGGACGCAAGCCTTACGACCTGCTCGTCACCGCGGCCTTGATCGCGCTGAAGCAACACATCCCGCATGTCCGTGTCCTCAGCGACGGTGACGCGGCGGAGTGGGAGGAGGGGATCGCGTTGACACGCCGTGTCTTGAACTACGGCGAGCTGCCCTTCGGCGGCCGTCAGCGCGGTTGATCCACCACCAACCTATTCCATCACCCAAAAGAAGCCCTCCTGTTTGATGGCTTCCGGGAGGGGGCTGCTTGGCTCGGTTAACAGCGCCGGGTCGTACCCCCTTCGGTCCGTTCACCCCCGGAAGCGCCCCGGAAGCGGGGTTGATGTCTCGGGCTTCATCCAATCCTTAACGAACCAGGGAGAGATCCATCGTGTCACCCGTACCCGACCTCTATCAGTCCGTCACCGATCAGATCATCGCCGCTCTGGAGAGCGGGACCGTGCCCTGGCGGCACCCGATCCTCGGCTCAGGCGAAGACGCCATGCCCCGGAACCTGAACACCGGGCGGCCCTATGCCGGGATCAACATCTTCACGCTGGGGCTGACCGCCTGGACCAAGGGCTACGCCTCCCCGTGGTGGCTGACCTACCGGCAGACCCTCGAACGCGGCGGGCACGTCCGCAAGGGCGAGAAGTCGTCGGTGGTGGTGTTCTGGAAGCAGCTCACGGTCAAGGACGAAGAGACGGGCAAGCCCAAGCTGGTGCCCATGCTCAAGTCCTACCGCGTGTTCAACGCCGAGCAGTGCGAAGGGGTGGCTTACCCGGCGCTGGAGGTGTCCGAGAAACCGTTTAAGCCCGATGAGCGGGCCGAGGCCTTGGTGAAGGGTTTTACCGATGGGCCGGTGATTGAGCACCGTGGGAATCAGGCCTACTACCGCCCCGCCGATGACGTGGTCCGCCTTCCGGGGGGCGAACGATTCGTGACGGGCGAGGACTACTACGCCACGCTGTTCCATGAGCTGGTTCATGCGACGGGGCATTCGTCCCGTTTGGATCGTGGATTGGATACGAAGCTCGCATCCTTTGGGTCGGCGGACTACTCCAAGGAGGAGCTGACCGCCGAGATGGGCGCGGCCTGCTTGTGCGCCCTAGCGGGAATCGTGCCGGCAACGCTCGATCAGCACGCCGCCTACATCGCCGAGTGGCTCAAGCGCCTCCGCAACGACAAGCGCTTGGTGGTCTCGGCGGCCGGGGCCGGGCAGAAGGCCGCGGACTGGGTACGGGGTATCCGGCACTCCCGGGAGGAGAAGGCGCGATGAGTGACTGTCCCCGCAATGTTCTGCAAACACCGCCTGCAACAAACCCATGCATCTACGCACTTGTTCAGGGAAACAACCCCCACTTTGGAGATAGCGCCGTGATTCAATCGAAGACCCAACCCAATGAACGCCTCGGCTACAGCCGTGTCGAGGCCGCCGAGATCCTGAGTGTGTCCGTACGCACCATCGACAACCTCATCGCCGACAAGAACAGCGGTTTCCCCATCAGGCGGATCGGCCGCAAAGTCGTCATCCCGC
>JBCDKD010000128.1:0-5810 GCA_039024275.1 Planctomycetota bacterium
AGGTGCCAGTCGCGCCGCCGAACGCGGCGAGCTTGGATTAAGGACGCCAGGGGGGGCCCCATATAGGGCCACCCCCCCCGGGGAGGGGTAGTTAGTTAACGATATTTACGACATTAGGTAGCGCTAAAGGGACAATCCCCCGAAAGGGGGGGTGGCCCTATATGGGCCCCCCTCCGGCGTCCTTAATCCCCCGAAGACCGTAAGTAGGGGGGCGTCCAATGCCTTAGGCTCAGAACCACCGTCGAAATGCAGGTGGTTCTTAGGCCTTTCGAAGGGGCGCCTGTGCCGCTCGTCACTTGATCTGGGGGAAGGCGTCTCGGATCGCCTTGACCATTTCCCGGGCTCTGGCGAGGTCGAACTGGAGGACCTGACTGGCTTGATTCTTCCTCTGGCGGTCAGGTGATCCATAGGTGTTGAGCTGCAGATAGGTCCTCCGCCCGACGTCAAACTTGAAGGCCTTGCAGCGTGTCTTGTCGTGGGGTGTGCCGCCGGTCGACTTGACCCCCTCGTACTTGATTTTCTCGATCAGCGCCATCTTGCATCACCTCGTTTCAGAACGTTGTCGCGTCAGATATCAATGCTGGCGTAGCCCCCCTCCAGAGAGGGCTTCTAGGAAGACTTGGCTGCGAACATGCCGGCATGAGTACTATTCTCAAGGGATCAATCCCCGGCCACAACCAACATCAGGAGCAGGTTGCGCGTGATCGCCTGCGTCGAGCAAGCCGGGCGACTGCTCGATCGGTATCCACTTTCACGAGTACGCTTGGGCATTTGCCTTAGTCTTTCTCTACGATCACACCAAGAAGAAGTGCACATTCTGGCGCCCAAAAAAGGGCGATTGTGCGTTGCGAGGTAAGAACTTACGGAAGGTACAGGCGTGTAGAGGTTTTCGGAGCCGGGCGAGTTCAAAATCCGTACTTCTCTTTGCGCAGCCGGAAGGCTTTTTCGCCACCCTCCATGATGCTCGTAATGGCGTCTCGGATGGTTTGTATGTCGATTGCCCCTGCGGCGGTGATCTGTCCAAGTGAGTGGTCACCCGCCTGGCGATAGCCGAACACCACTACCAAATCGGCATCGCCGTTCACCACTACGTTTGCATTGTGGCTCGAAACAATCAGCTGCCGCTTTGACTTGGCTTTCCAGATCGCGGTGACGATTTCGAGAACCACCTCATTGTCCAGGTCTTCTTCGGGCTGGTCGATGATGAGCGGCGGACCATCCTGGTTGAGAAGGACATGCAGCAGTGCCGTGGCTTGCTGGCCCGCCGAGGCATTGGCGAAGTCGATGAAGTCAGCATCGGCCTGGCGATACTCGAACTGTGGGACATCATCAACACCGGCGACCAGGGCACCGATCCAGTTGGCCAAGGTGATCTTGCCCACGATCTTCAACCGCTCCGCGTCGGTGAAACCGATCTTGTTCAGGATGGGCGTCTCAGGCAGGTCTGCTTCGGTGATTTCCTGCCCCGCGAATTGAAGCAAGCCGTTTAGTTCCTCGGCGATCCGGCACCATTCACGGATTGGCTCGTCCGCGGCCGCGACGTGGCCCCCCAATGTTTCGAGCTTGTCCCGTCTGATTCGAGTGCCCGAGACAATGCTCGTAAGGCGCTCGACGATCTTCGTCGTGTCCCCGCCGCGGCTGAGTGTCGCCCTGATTCGCCGATCGGATAAATTGGTCAGCTTCTGGCACTCGGCTTCAAGGAGGTGGGAACGCTCCCGAGTCAGCTCAACCCAAGTATTGATCCGTTCATTGAAGACGGCATCAGGATCGCCCATGCGGGCGACCGTGGTGCGACGTTCCCCCAGCCGGTCGCTGAGCTGACGCGATCGGTTTTCAAGGTCTTTAATCGTTTTGAGCGTGGCCGTCTGACTCGACGCTCGATCTTTGGCTTGTTCGTAGGCCTTATCGTGTCGCTCAGAAACCTGACGCCACGCATCGACGGACTCCGTGAACCCGTCAGCGTCTGTGCCATTATCCAGGTAAGTGAGTAATTCGTCGGCACGCCGGGAGGCTCCCTCATAGAGCTGATCATACCGCTGCTTGATGGTCTCGATCGCCTCGGCATTCGGGGTCGCTTCGGCACCGTCATTATCGCTCGTTTCACGCCGTTGCCTTGCGAACTCATCGGTTAGACCACGGGTCACCTGACGCATTTGTTCGAGCTGGCGAGAAAGCGCCATGATGACACTGCTCTCGGCATCAAATCCCGCATGTGCATTCAATATGGCTTGATCTTCATCGCTGACGCCCTTCAACGCTTCCTGCATCTTCTGGAGCTGGGCGCGGACTGATTCAAGCTCGGTTTCTTCGCGTCGAAGGTCACGCTCTGCCTGGAGTCGGTTATGCCTGGCTTCGGCCGCATCTTGAATCTGCTGGCGAAGTTCGTCCTCGCGCCTCTCCATTTCGAGAAGTGCGTGCTTGATTGGCGATCGGATTAGCCGAAGAAGCTCGTCTGCCCGTACCCCGACGATGCTTAGTTGTTTCTGGCTGTAAGCCTGGATTGGCAACAGCTCGCGGATGTCCTGATCGCCGCATTCTTGGTACTCGCCGTTGCCGATTTTCAGCAATAACTGCCGCGGCTCCGATTTGCGGCGGACCGCATGGGGGACGCCGTTGAGCTCAAAATCCACCGTCACAGATCCCTCGTGGGGAACCAACGTCCGTTTGATGAGCTGATCCCGCTTGGCTTGGAAATCGGGTAGCTCATCGTCGTCATCGACAGCGGGTGGTTGGTCACACAACGCCCAACGGAGGTATTCAAGCACGGTGGACTTACCAGTGCCTCGACCGCCGATCAAGGTGTTGTATTGTGGATTGAACTCGACATCGAACGGACCGAGAAACTTACAGTTGGAGACGGCCAACCGGCGGATCGTGATCCGGGGGAGTTCGGGTTCTTCCTGTGAAATCCGGGTGTCGGCAGCCAGACAGGCCTGGCGCAGCGCCTCGGCGGTTGGCTCGGCCCACTTCACCCAGGTTGTGTGCACGCCGAGCTTAGAGAAGTTGGCGTGTCGGTTGTCCGAGGTTTGGAAGATGCCGACTCGTTTGTTGCCGTAGTTGGCGTCGCGACCGGAGACAATCGACCTCCACCCCCGACCGCGATCCCCTTGTGGCATCGCGCCGTCGAGATATCCCGCGACGCATGGCGCGGTCTTGTAGTGGTCTGCAAAGCCCGCCCGAATGAGCGTCTTGTGACCGTTTTCGGTGACGTTCGGTATGAGGATGTAGCGGCCGCGAAGGTAATCTTGACGGTCCAGCAGCTCTACGACTTTATGGATTGAAGCGGTGTCGGCGATCGCCTGGGTTTCGGCGTGCATCGCGTTGCCTGGATCAGCCATCACGAGGCCGAGTGCGCCCGGCACCTGGCCGAGAAAGTCGGTCGGGAAGCCTGCATCGAGGATCAGTAGGGCCTGGCAAGGAACAGCCAGCGTTAATTCCATCCCAGGAAATACGATTGGGTTTCCCGCGGCGGCGTCTTTGATGTACTTGAAAAACAACAGATCGTGATGATCGGTAATTGCTACTGCGTGGAGGCCCTTCTGACGGCACGCAATCACGAACGATTCAGCGTATGCCAAGCGTTCGTCTTCACTGGCCGGACGATCCCCCTGCCACTGCCGGTCGCGCGGGGAATGGACCTGAAAATCACAACGATAAAAGTGAGCGCCGGAATCCAATGAGTAATCCTTTGTGTTGGCCAAAGGATATGTGGCGTGAGCTCTGGCGTCTTCTACCAACGGCAGCGTTGGGGTGGGTTTGCTCCAGGAGTCGAATGAGGTCGTTGCGGCTCCGGAGCCGGCTGTGGTCGCTGTTGGGCTGGTCCCAGGTGCGGTAGATGTGTCGCTCGTCAAGGAACTTGCTTATGTGCTCGCAGTTGCGGCCAGAGCGGTTCACCCAAAGTGCCATATGTTGACATCTCTAGTGCGTTGACGCGGTAGCCTGAAATGTCGCCTCGCAATCGCGATTCGGCAAGATTCGCGGCGGCATGCCAAAGCGGGAGGTTGGCGCCAGCGTTGTCGCGCCTTATTTAAGTTGACTCGGCAGAGCGTCATCTACGCGAGCTGGCGCTCTCTGGGCGGCAGCGAAGACGCTAAGTCTATTCTCCACATGCCCTTGGCGCAGTCGTCGAGGTCATGCTCGCTTCGCTTCCCGGCCGCGTTTCCAACCGCGCGCGGTTGGGAGGCCCTTGCTGTGATGCTCGCGCCCGCTGGCGAGGGCCTTCTGGGGTGAGAGGTCAGCCGACCTGCGCGGCGACGGCCCTGGCCCTCGAGCGGTCGACCTCGCCGTAGAGCTGGGTGGTGTTGATGCTGCTGTGGCCGAGCATGACCCGCGCGACCTCCTCGCCGTGCTCGGCGCGCAGGCGGGTGGCCGCGGTGTGGCGCAGGTCGTACGGGCACCAGCGCTCCACGCCCGCGGCGTCGCAGGCGCGGTGGATCGCCTGGCGGTAGGCGCCCGCGGTGTAGTGGCCGCGGTGCTTGGCGTACCCCCTCGGCCTGCGTCTCTGGGCGCCCCCTCGCGACGCGTGCATCGCGGCCACCGCGTCCCTGGGGTCGAACAGGTGGGCCTTGGCGCTCCTGCCCAGGAAGGGCTGGATGGCCTGCTGCGCCCGCGGGCCGAGCTCGACGTGGCGCGTCTTGCCGTGGTGCTCGGTCTTGTGCTCGGCGGGCGTGTAGACCCAGACGCCGTCGCCGGACCGGTCGACGTCGCACGGTCGCATCGCCATCGCCTCGCCGGGCCGCATCCCCGTGAGCCACTGGAGACGGGCCATCGCCGCGACCGGGCCCGGCAGGTGGGGAAGCACGGCCTCGAGGTCGGCCTCGGCGACCGTGCGCCGGCCCTTGCCTTCCTTGGCGCCGCCGCGGCCGCGCTTGAGCGGCTCGACGGCCTGCAGCCTCTGGAGGACGTCCGGCGCCACGAGGTCCTGCCCCACGCCCCACTTGAAGACGTGGCGGACGCGGTTGACGCGCTCGTTGATCGTGACGCGGGTGAGGCCGCGATCGATCATGAGTTCGCGGGCCTTCCTGAGGTCGGTCGCCCTGACCTCGTTGGCGTCCCGGTCGCCGCAGAGCGCCAGCATCTCGCGCGTCGCGTGGTCCATGTTGGACGCGTGGCTCGTCCGCCGGCCGCTGGGCTTGCGGTAGTACCCGCGGGCGTGGGCGAGGAACCGATCGACCAGGTCGGCGACGGAGATCTCCTCGGCCGAGCCCGGCGACCGCACGCCCTCGGAGGCGTGCCAGTCCGCCAGGAAGCGAGCGTAGCGCCGCTCGGCTTCGCGCCGGCCCACCTTGCGGGTGTTGCCGAAGGACTTCCACCGCCGCTTGCCGAGCTCGTCGCGCCACGAGCAGATCCACGACTCCTTGTTCACCGTCAGGGGGCTGGTTCTGGCCGAGGTGGTCATCGCCTGCTCCCCTTCCTCGACGTGCTCAGGCGCGTGACGTACTCGTCGAGGTCCGAGCGGACGAACGCCATCCGCCCCAGAACGTTCACGGAGCGCAGGGCCCGCGTCTTGACGAGGTGGCGGACGCCGGCCGCGGGGCTGGCCACGCCGAGCTTGCGCAGCCCCAGGTACTCGCCGGCCTCGGCGGGGGTGAGCACGGCGGACTCGTCGTCGGGGTCGGGCCGCTCCTCGGGGGCGATCAGGTCGATCAGCTTCCTCATGCACCTGGCGGTCTCCGGGAACGGTCCGCTGCGTTCGCCCGCGCGATGCGTGAGGTTGAACAGGTTCTCGCCGAGCTCGCGGACCATGTCGTCCTCGGCGTCGTGGGGCCAGGCCGTGTCGCCGAGCAGGGCGCTGACGCGCTCCGCCTCGC
>JBCDKD010000129.1:0-5534 GCA_039024275.1 Planctomycetota bacterium
CAGCAAGCATGACGACTTCGCCGCGACCTTGTCCGGCAGCTTTGAGATCAAGGCAAACGTTCCCAAGGGGACATCTGCCGAGAAGGTCAGGGTACGAACCTGTCTGCCGATGGATGCCGCATCCAAAGAGCAGGCCGACGCGATCGGGGCCACATCGATGAATGCCATCAACGCGATGCTTGAGCGATCGGGCTCGGAGTTTCGGCTTGTTGCTAAGCATATTGGAGGCGGCCGAGCAGAGACACCCAAGCCCAAGGATGTCGTGACGATCGGTCAAAAGTGATTCAAGTCCTAGAAGACTCGCTATCTATAACACCAATAAAGGGAATTGATGTGTACAAAGTAACAGTATTGGAAAATGTCAAAGATTTGCTCGCGGTGGCAGAAAAGCACCGCTGTGTGCCGGAAGGCGAGACAGACAACACCCCAACCTTCCATGGCAAGGTATTGGTGATTGGCGATTTGGCGCCTACCTCACCTGGAAGTATCCGGCTTGAGAGCGACGACAGCATTCAAGCCTCACCAGCGTTGAGTGCTTGGGATTTGCTCCGAGAGCTTGCCAAAGCCCACGGAATAACAATTGAACTCGGTGACGAACCGAAAGGGCGATAAGAAAACTTATGAGCAGCGACTAACCACTTCGCACTTGGTCATAGACCTGAGCCAGTAGATCCCGACGAGACAGATGATCCAATCCACCTCGACCAGCTCGACGCCCGTACTCGGCCAGGATGGCCAAGCAGCGCTGCCGCTCCGCGTGCGTCTCAGCATCGTCAAGAATCATCTTCGGCTGAGCTGGGCCGGTCGAGGGCGTGTGCTTTGGATGGTTGCCGTAGGGTCGCATCACACCGTAGCGTAGCGAATAAAACTTAAATAGGTGCTTAACTATGCCAGAGCAAGGATGCAACGGCAAAACACGAGTCAGGCGGAAGGTCCGCTACCCCGATGAGCTGAAGAAGCGGTGCATGCTGCTGCTCCAGCTACGTCATGACCGGTTTAGGAACAAGCCCGAGGACCAGGTCATCAAGTCGGCAACCCTCGCCCGTGCTCTGAAGCACTGGCCGGGGATGAAGCGCGAAACGCACCGGAGGCGGGTGCGAGAGCTGGTCAATGAGATGCGTCACGAGGGTGCTCCGATCGCTTCCGGGGGCGGTGGCTACTGGATTGCGAAGACCGTCGATGACTTCCAGCAGACCGAGAGCTTCCTCCGCCGACACAGCCTCGCCGAGCTGGTGACCAACGCCAAGATCAAGCAGTCCGCCGCCGCCGCTCGGGCCGTCGGCCAGCTCCGCTTCGCGCCGTACCACGCCCTGATCTCAGGCCGCAACGCCTTGGCCCTGTACCTCAAGCCATCGCCGAACCTCCAGCCAGTAATTGATTCGGCGCTAACCGCCGAGCGGTCGGACCAGCAATGGGCCGACTCGCTCTTCGCGTCCGCTTAGGCGGACGTGCCATCCCTGCCTACGACAAGCCCGGCCCCGACCGGGCTGTTATTGCGTTTGGGCTGATTGCCGTTTTGACAGCGCCGAGCTTGCGCCGTGCGCCGACCTTTTTCCGATATGGCATCGGCCTGGCGCTATCGTGGCGCGGGTTCTCAATATGGCATCGCCGTCGATCGAGGTCGGTTTGATGCCACATTGAAACCTCTTCGATCGGTCGTCTATCTGGCCTCGAATCGGGCCTCACGAATCGTCCGCCGCGTTTTGCCGCGCCTCGCCGCCCATTGCCATATTCACTGCGCCGATACAAAAGGCCAGGCGGGCTTGTGCGCACCGTTTCAACACAGCCAAACGTTCGTTGGCAGCCTTGGCCCCGCCTCTCGTCCTGGCCGTTGTTCGCGGCCGTGAGGCGGGGTTAATTCAGTTCGTCGTCCATCGAGTAGGCGACGCTCTCTTCTCCGGGGTCCCGGGCGGCCTCCTCCGCCAACCCAGAGAGCTCGTCCAGCGCCGCGGCGGTCTCGTTCGGGTCCCGGGGCTGGTCGAGCTTGATGTTCCACTGGACGTGGCCGCAGTCGGCGCATGCGTGGGCCAGCAGCGGCCGAAGCTTCTTGTAGTTGCCGAAGATGTCTTTCTCGCCGGCGACAGGCGACCAGCCCATCGCGTTGTGACCGGCGAAGACTCTGATCGGTTGCAGGTTATCGCTGCCGCATGCGATGCACTTCATGATGGGAGCCCCAAAGACAGAAAGGAGAGCGGAATCCAACAACACAGACGCCGGTTCGCTCGCGGCGGTTGCACGTTATACAGAATTATTTTTGTAAGGCGTTGATGTTACCCATCTTCCAAACGATTCACTGATGCGTTTGGAGTACCACCAGGAGCTTGCGTGTCGCGTCGCCGCGGTGGCTGATGGCGTTTTTGTCGGCCGGGGACAACTCGGCGCTGGTGCAGCCGCGGTCCGCCAGCCAGAACAGCGGGTCGTAGCCGAAGCCGTTGGCGCCCCGGCCGGCGTAGGCTTGCTCGGGGTCCTCGGCCTGGTCGGGGGTGATGACCCGGCCCTCGAACGTGCCGCGCACCTGGATCGGCGGCTGCGCGTCGTCGGGCCAGGCGACGGCCACGGCGCAGACAAACCGCGCGGTGCGTTGGTCGGCGGGGGTGCCGCCCAGCGCTTCGAGCAGCTTCTTGTTGTTCGCCGGGTCCACAACGTCTCGACTGCCGGAGACCCCGGAGTACCGCGCGCTGATGACGCCGGGCGCCCCGCCGAGCGCGTCGACCTCCAGCCCGCTGTCGTCGGCCATGCAGGGCCTGCCCGACGCGTTGGCGTAGTAACGCGCCTTGAGCAGCGCGTTGCCTTCGAACGTGTCCTGGTCCTCGACCGGCTCGGGCACCTCAACGCCCGCGTCCTTCAGCGAGGCCAGCACAAGGTCTGCACCGGCTTCGTTCACGGCGGCCATGATCTCGTCGATCTTGTGCGGGTTGCTGGTTGCGATGAGCAGGTGCATGTTGAGGAGTGTAATTGAACGCATGCGAAGGCGCGAAGGCGCAAGGCCAAGGCATCGATATCAGCAACCACAGATGCACTCAGATATACACAGATTGATCGGTGTGCATCCGTGTGAATCTGTGGTTTCATTGCCCAGGCTTTGCGTGAGGTAATCAACTCACATCACCGCCCGCTGCAGCGCGAACGTCCCGGTGATGACTGGCGACAGCGCGGCAACCGAGTAGACCGTGTACACGTGCTGCCCGCCATACCAGAACCAGAAGCAGGCCAGGAACGCGCCGAGCAGCGCGACACCGAGCCCGAGGAAGTACGCCAACTCACTCTTGGGCGCTTTGAGTGACGCCCCCACCGCCGCCGCCCCGAGCAGGCACGCCGGCAGGATCGTCATCAGCGTCAGCATGGGCAGTTGCGCGGTCATGGGTTTGGTAAGACAGGCATTCCTGCCTGTCGATTGGGCGAAGCCCAAATTACTGACGGCCTTCGGCTTCGCCGAACTGGCAGGCAGGAATGCCTGCCCTACCGCTCATCACATATTCCACCACTCGAGATTGATCTCCGGGAAGATCACATCGTGGATGTCGGCGTCCTTGACCTCGTGTTTCTCCACTTCCGTTAAGCCACCCAGGTACGCTGAGTCGGCGTGGACCTTTTCGGCGATGTCGAGGATGGTCTCGAAGCGGGTCACGTTCTGCATAAAGCGTTTGATGCCGTAGTCCACCGCCTGGCCGCGACGGATCACGAACGGCCAGTCGCTGGCCTGCATCAGCAGCAGCTGCCGCCCCGCTTTTTCCAAGAGGTCCTTAAGGTCTTCGTGCCCCTTCTCGCGCCAGGGCATCTCGCCCAGCGCCCGGCCGAAGTTGCTCTCGCAGCGGTACAGGATGTCCCACATCCAGTTGACCTGCTCGTTGGTCCAGACACGGTGGTCGCCCTCCTCGCCCCACGAGCCCTCGGGCATCGAGACGACCTTGTCGACGAAGGTCGAGTCGAGGTACTCGCTGGTCGTGCAGACGTTGATCTCGGGGATCGCGTTGAGCGAGAGCATGACGTCGCGGAGGAACTGCGGGCCCTCGAACCACCAGTGGCCATACAACTCGGCGTCGAAGGTACAAACGACGACGCCCTTCTTGCCGGTCTGCTCCTTGTAGGCGTACAGCCGCTGCTTGATCATGTCGCAGAAGTGGCTGGCGTGCTGGTGGAGCTTGGCCCCGGTGTCCTGGGGGTAGTAGAGGTGCTTGTCGCCGAGGTCGACCTTGTTGCCGGTGATCTTCCAGTAGCGCAGGCCGCGCTTCGGGCCCCAGGCCTTGTGGAACTCGAGGTACTCGCCCGAAGCGGGGTAGCCGAAGTCGCCCGACCAGACCTGCTCGCAGGCGACCTGGTCGCGCGCGAACGCGATCGCCCGGCCGAGGCCCGTGCCGTCCGAATTGACCCAGTGCGCCTCGTTGACGCTGCGCCAGCCGCGGTTCGCGTACTTCTCCGCGTCCTCCCAGCCGACCTTGTGCCACTGGCCGCCGTCGTAGACGAACTCGCTCTTGCAGCCCTCGATCAGGTGGTTCTCGACAAAGAAGTGCGTGACGCCCTCGTCCGCGACCAGGTGCTCGACGCCGACGCGGTAGTCCTTGTGCCCCCAGTTGATCGGCGGGCTCCACGGCCCGCCCGGCCGATACGCGCACTCGGGCAGCCACATCCCCTCGGGTTTGAACCCGAGGATCCGCTCGCTGCTCGCTACACCCGCACGGACCTGCGCCCGGATCGAGGCGTCTTCGTACAAGAGCGGCATGTACCCGTGCGTCGCGTTGGAGGTCAAGAGCTCGACGTAGCCCTTGCCGCCCTCCTGCTGATTCGAACGCTCGGCGAAGGCCTTGGGGATGTCCCGGCCGATGTCCTGGAACTGCGCGAGCAGCCCGGTGTAGAACGCCTCCCATCGCTCGGCGAGGTAGACCATGTGCCCGTTGTCTTCGTGGCCCTTGAACTCGGCCTGGTCCTGCCTTGCTTTTTCCGCCCGGTCGTTGAGGTAGTGCTCAAAGCCCTTCTTGAAGTGCTCGTGGCTGAGCTGCTCGAGCAGCACGGGCGTCAGCCCCATCGTGAGCTTCGGGTTGCCGTTGAGGTAGGCACACTCGTCGAGCATCGCAAGGATCGGCAGGTACGTCTCCGCCGCGGCCTCGTAGAGCCAGTCCTCGCCGTGCGGCCAGGTCCCGTGCCGCAAGACATACGGGAGGTGCCCGTGCAGGACCAGACAGAAGCTGCCAATCGTTTCGCTCATGCGGACATGGTAGCAGGCGGCCCGCCCCTCACCACGCCGAGCGAACGCCTGCGCCCTACGCCTTCTGGCTTACGCGTTAACCGGAATCACTGGGTTTTCACCTTTTTATAGGCCCCCCAACCCCCCCGCGCACAACCGGCGCGCCGCCGCGCACACGCAACCCCGCCACCGGGCCAACACGGCCCGGCTCGCTTCGCGTTTTCTTCCGACCCCTCCCCCTCAATCAGACCCCAACCCCACCCCCCGCGCGCACATCATGCCCCAGCCCCCCGCCCCCGCAACGCACACCAATCAACCCGCCAACCCTCCCACGCCAAACCCTTGCACCGCG
>JBCDKD010000130.1:0-5481 GCA_039024275.1 Planctomycetota bacterium
CGTGCTTCTCTTGAGCCGCGAGCTGTTCGAGTTCATCGATCGAATGATGAGCGATGACCTCCATGGCTGACCTCCTTGTCAAAGGCCATCATCTGCAAAAACGCCGACGAGCGCAACCCGATCACGCGCCTAACTTGCGCGCGAATTGAAAACGGGATGCGTATTACTGGCCGCTTAATTCCTAAGAAACCTCTGAAAATATCGCCCAAAGCTATTGCGGTGGCGAGTATTTACCGATATTATTTTCAGTAAGGACTGAAATAAACGACACTGATTCTCACGGACCGCAACGCACATACTCGGAATCAGCCATGAAACTCACGCCGATTACGCAGAAGTTTGTCCTGCACTGGGGGGAGATGGGCAGCCGGTGGGGCATCAACCGGACGGTGGCGCAGATCCACGCGCTCTTGTACATCAGCCCCCGACCGATCCACGCGGACGAGATTGCCGAGACGCTCAGCGTTGCGCGGTCTAACGTGAGCACTTCGCTTAAGGAGCTGCAGGGCTGGGGCATCGTGCAGGTCGCCCCGGTGCTCGGTGAGCGCAAGGACCACTTCACCACGCAGACGGATGTGTGGGAGATGCTGCTGGTGGTGCTCGACGAGCGTAAGAAACGCGAGCTGGACCCGACGCTGACGCTGCTGCGTGAGTGTGTGATGCAGGCCGAGGAACAGAAGGCCGGCGGCCAGGTCGAGGATGAGGCTTATGCCCACAAGCGTCTGGCCGAGCTGCTGGACCTGGTCGAGACGATGGGTGGGTGGTACGGCCAGGTACGCTCGCTGCCGCGCAAGACCTTGGTGAAGTTTTTGAAGATGGGGTCAAAGCTGTCCAAGCTGTTGAGTTAGGCAATCGACGATAGGGGCCGAGGGTTGTATGCCCCGGCACATGTTTTAACCGTGATGCTGCTTGGCGTCGCAAAAGATGGCCGAAAGGAGGCCGACGATGGACTACACCGTACTGACCTACACGATTTACTTGTTCTTGAGCATCGGCGTCACCGTCTGGGTGGCGCGGACGCTCCACCGCAACGGCCGGGTCTTCCTGGTGACCGCGTTCCACGGCGACGAGAGCCTGGCCGACTCGGTCAACCACCTGTTGGTCGTGGGCTTCTACCTGATCAACTTCGGCTGGGTGACGCTGGCGCTCAAGGCGGGGATCGCCCCGCAGAACCCGGCCGAGGTCTTCGAGCTGATCTCTTACAAGATCGGCGTTGTGCTGCTGGTCCTGGGCGGGATGCACTTCCTCAACATCTACGTGTTTAACCGGATGCGTAAGAACGCGCTGTGGGAGAAGCAGGGCCCACCGATCGAGCCGGACGAGACGCTGGCGGTTGAAGGGTAGGCTGCTTCCGGGGTTGGTCCAGCCGCTTGCGGTCTGGCGCGGGCAGGGTGCCTGGGCCGGGCCGCAAGCGGGGAAAGGAGCTTTGCAAGATGAAACACGTCACCGTTCTTTACGACCCGACCTGCGGGTTCTGCGTGAGCTGCCGGCAGTGGCTGAGCAAGCAGCCGAAGTGGATCGAGATGCATTTT
The DNA here is from genome assembly GCA_039024275.1 of Planctomycetota bacterium. Lineage (GTDB taxonomy): Bacteria > Planctomycetota > Phycisphaerae > Phycisphaerales > Phycisphaeraceae > JAHQVV01. Next base: position 1,533 of record JBCDKD010000130.1, read on the forward strand.
GTTCCGCAGGGTTCGAGCCGGGCCAAGCGGCTGTTCCCGACACTGACCTGCCGCGCCGACGATCAGGGCCGACCGGACGAGCTGGTCGTCGTCGATGACCGGGGGCAGGTGTACCGCGACGACAAGGCTTGGGTGATTTGCTTTTATGCGTTGCGGGATTTCCGCGGGTTGTCGATGAAGCTCGCCCGGCCGGGCATGGCCAAGCTGGCCCGCCGGGCGTACACGCTGATCAGCGGCAACCGCCGGGCGATCAGCACACTCATCGGCGCCGACCGCAAGGCGGTGCGGATGCTGGAAGAGGCCGAGGACGACCCGGGCTGCCACAACGCGCTGTGCGCGCTCAAGCAGGCCAAGGCACGGGTGGCGGAGGATGTGGCGTGATGGGCGGGATCATCTTCCTGGTTCTGGGCTTTCTTATCCTCCCGGTTGTGGTGGTCTTGACCCTGTTGGGGGTGTGCCTGGCGCACTGGGTACACGCCAAGCACAACACCTGGTGGGTCCTGCTGATTCCGCCAGGGGTGTTGTTTGGCGGCACCTACCTTTGGTCGCGGCTGTTGTGGTCGCTATTGATTCGACTGGGATGAACCCCGCCGCCCGTTGGGCGGTGGCTAAACGAACGTGAGGTTTGGTGATGAAGGGATTCATGAACTTACAGGGGCGCTTAGCCGAGTGTGTGGTGCTGACCTATCGCACGCCGTACGACAGCGTGGCGTCGCTGGTGCCCGAGGGTTTGGAGCTGGTTCGGCGCGGGGACTTTGCCTTCTGGAATATTGTTTGCTGCCGGGTCGAAGCGATGCGGCCGGCGCTGTCATCGGCGTTGCATCTTCCGGCGGTGGGGCTTTCCTACAACTTGGTCGGATATCGGCTGATGGTGCAGGCGATGACGCGGCGCACCGAGGTGATCGACGGGCTGTATTTTTTAAGGACCGACGCGGAGTCGCGGGTGGTCGGGGCTTTGGGCAACCGGTTAACCGATTTCAACTTCCGGCCGGCGCATATCGAATTGGCCAGTGACGACAGCCATGCGAGCTTTTGGGTGACGGCAACGCAGCATGACACCTCCGATGCGCACGTCTCGGTGACTCACATGCCCGCAACGCTCAGGCCCGGCTCGTGCTTCCCGACGGTCGAGGATGCCCGGTCGTTCTGCCGGTACGCCCCGCGGGGGCTGAGCGTGGAGGATGACGGCCGGGATCGTTGGCTGCGGATCGCGCAGGTAGGCCGGGACGGTCGGGGGTGGTGTGAGACGCCGGTTGCCATCGAGCGGGCGCACTGGGGGTACCTGGGGTCGCTGGGCCAGGCCGATCTGATCCAGCCCGAATGGGCGGTGCGGGTGATGCCGGTGGACTACCGTTGGGAACTGGGTCGTCGCGATGCCTTGTTGAGCAAGCCCCGGGGGTTGGCGTTGAGGCAGGCGGTATATCCCGCGGCCGGCGTCGCGTAGCCGAACCGCTGCATCACGGGTCGGGTAGTAAAGCGTTAAACCTTGACCGGCTTGGTGAGCCGGCCGGCGATGATCTGGTCGGTTGCGGTGCGGGCGATTTCGGTGGCGCGTTGGGCCTGGGTCCCGGTGCAGAGGTCGCCCGGCTCACCGGAGTCGAGGGCGTCGGCAAAGGCGTCGTACATCCCGACGAAGTTCTTCTCTCCGGTGTGCTTGAGCGGTTTGGTGAACTGATCGGTGCGGAGCTCGAAGAAGTCGGTGTTGCGTTCGTAGCGGATGATCCCGCTGGTGCCGACGAGCTCATAAATAAACTCGTTGTATTTTTTGCGCGTGGTATGGCCGTAGGAGTAGGAGACTTCGACGCAGGTGTGTGCGCCGTTTTCGTGGTCCATGTGAAGGTAGATGTGGTCGGGGGCTTCGAAGTCGTCGGCCCAGGAGCCGTGGCCCTGGTATCGCACCACCGGCGAGTCCAGCCACCACTGGGCCAGGTCGATCTGGTGGACGCCGCAGTCGACCATGGGCCCGCCCTCGAGCATGCGGTCGGCGCGGCGCTGGTAGATACGCCACTTGCCGTCGGGCCCCTGCTCGTACTTGCCGTGGCAGTCCCAGTTGTAGATCAGCCGGAGGGTACGGACTTTGCCGATGGCGTTCTCGCGGACCAGCCGATGGATCGTCTGGGCGACGCCGGCGAAGCGGTAGCAGAAGCCGACGTAGAGCGGCAGGCCGGCTTCGGCCATGATATCGATGATCTGCTGGGACTCGTCCGCGTCCATCGCCAGTGGTTTTTCGCAGAGCACCGGGAGGTTCTGCGCCGCCGCCCCCTGGACGTTTTGCAGGTGGACCGGCGCGGGCGAGCAGATGCTGACCGCCTCGATCCCGCTGGCGAAGAAGGCGGGCTCTTCGGTAAAGCCGCGTACCACGCCGAATCGCCGGGCGTAATCCGCGACGCGATCGGTGTCCGGGTCCATCAGGGCGTAGAGATCAAACCGCTTGGAATCTCGGAGCGGGGGCAGGTGGCCGTACTCCGAGACCACACCGCAACCCATCAGACCGATCTTGATCATCACTTGACCTCACTACAATCGGGGCTGCCCGACCGAAGTCGCAAGACAGCAGGTCGATGTAGTCTATCGGGGCTGTTGGGCGTGTGCAGCATAGGGTATTCACCCTAGTTGATGATTATTAAAAGAGTTGAGTGGGATGACCGAATACTGATATAGATTGACAATTTACCAATGATGAATATAGTCCACTTAATGCTTGTAATTAAAAGTTATCGATATCGTTCTTCATGACATAGATTTCGTCTCGGTCAGCGTGAGCCCGACCCCCCCGACACGCTGGCCGGGGCATTTGGATGGGCAGTCCTAAGAAAGAACCTTTTACCCCGTTTCAGGCGACTGGATCAAGAATCGGATCAGACCCGGGAAAACCGACCAATAAGTAAGTAGATTGCTCATCAAAAGTAAGTTGCTTTTGTTTTTGGTTGCAACGGTGCCCTGTAGAAAGGCCCAACTACAGCGATCACCATGATGTTGTGGGCGACGGCCATTAAGCCCATCTCACGACGCCGGCCTTGGTAGGTCCGGGCAGTCAACGCTTCGCCCTGGCGTGATTTGAGCATGAACATGACCGTCTCGACCTGCCAACGCTGGGCGTACGACTCGTCGTCGAACGCGGTCGCCATCAGCCAACGCCATTTGCCCGAGGGGAGTTTGTGGGTGGGCCGGCCGATCCTCGGCGGGATGACCGATTCGATCCCAAGCACCTCACGCAACAACGCGTGGTTCTCTTCGCTGTCGTAACCCGCGTCCAGCAGCATTTGCTCGGGCCAGATGCGCCCGTCCATCGCCTCCATCAGCGGCAACAGCTCTCGCGCGTCGGGCCTGGGTCCCTGCGTGCGATGGATCGCCAGGATCACATGCCGATCGGTGCCGGCGACGACAGCAAGCTTGGGGAAGCGGCGGTGTGCCGTGGCCTGCGTGGGTGGGTCACCCTTGTTTTTGCCGCCTTTTCGACGCGTGAAGTACTTCGACGCGTGGCCGGACTCGAAGCCTGTCGAGTCCGCCGCCGACCGGTCGATCCGCAGCACCCATGCCATATCGTCGTCGTCAATCTGCCGGTGCTTCGTGGCGTGAGGGCGGTAGACCTGCTCAAGCGTCTGGCTTAAGAGCTTACGCAGCAGCGGGTCACGCAAGAGCTTGGCCGAGGCCTTCTGCGGCGTGGTGAAGTGCGGCAGCTTGCTGTCGAAGTCGAGCGCCTCCCGTAGCTCCGCCCACTCGGCGAGGAACGCGATCGTGCCACGATAGTCGAGCTTAAAGAACTTGCGCAGCACCAGCACGGCGAAGAGCTGGGCACATGTAAAGTCCCGTCGGCTATAGCGGTGGGCGTAGCGTGGAAGCGACTTCTGCCCGACCTCATACGCGGCCCGGGCAACAGTCAACGGCGACTTGCTGGTGCGGCTCATGCCCTACGAATCGGCAGGCCGATAAGCTTTTCTACAAGGCA
>JBCDKD010000131.1:0-4598 GCA_039024275.1 Planctomycetota bacterium
CACGGCACGCACATCGGCGGCGCCATCATCGACTCGGGCAAGTTCCCCTGGATGGACAACCCCGACAAGTGGCCCGAGTTCTGCAAGCCCGCCCCGGCCTACCACGGCGCCGTCTTCGCCGAGCACCTCGCCGGCATCGGCAACATCGCCTACAACGTGCACATTCGCACGCACTGGCTGCGTGACACCGGCGGCTGCATGTCGCCTTTCGCCGCGTGGATCTTCCTGAAGGGAATCTAGACGATGCACCACCGCATGGAGAGTAACTCTAAGAACTCACATAAGTTCTCCGAGTTCCTCGAGCAGCACGAGGCCGTCGAGTGGGTCAACTACCCCGGGCTGCCGACGCAAGAGTCCTACGTCAACGCCAAGCACTTCCTGCCGGATGGCTGCGGTGCGATCCTCGGCTTCGGCGTCAAGGGCGGGTTGGAAGCCGGCAAGGCCGTCGTCAACAGCGCCAAGCTCTGCTCGCACCTCGCGAACATCGGCGACGCCAAGACGCTCATCATCCACCCGGCCTCGACGACCCACTCGCAGCTCACGGAAGAAGAGCAGGCGCAGACCGGCGTGACGCCCGAGTTCGTCCGCGTGTCGGTCGGCCTCGAGGACGCCGAGGACATCATCGCCGACCTCGACCAGGCCCTGCACGCCGCCGCGGCCGTGCCCGCCTGATCGATCGCGACCATCACCGTTCCAACCAACCCCGGCAACCCGCCGGGGTTTTTCTTGCGCCCGCCGCGCGTCGCGGCGCGCACGTCACGGTTGATCGATGAAGTTCGGCTGCTCGGGCAGCATCGTCGGCGTGCCCATGTGCTCCCAGTTGCCCTCATCGCGGTGGTGGAACCACACGTCGCCGGTGTGCTGGTTGAGTAGCCACACGCCGGGGCGATCGGGTGACTCGTGGTTGACGATCGCGTACCGGGCTCGGTCGACGATCCGCGGGCCGAGGTGCTCGGTCTCGTGCTCGGGGCCGATCTGAGCCCGCAGCAGCCCGGGCAGCCCGAGGGTCAGCACGCACGCCACCGCCGCCAACGCCAGCGTGAATCGTTGCCAGTTCTTCATCGTGAGGGTCTCCAGCGAGATGAGCGAAACGACGCCGACGCGAGCCGACGCACGGGTCGAGTCTACCGGTGGCGCCGGTGTTTCCAAGACCCGCTCGATCACCCTTAGCTGCGACGCTACGCGTCGCCGAAGGAAGCACGGCAACGCACGACACGTCTTTCAGCGACGCGTAGCGTCGCAGCTAAGGGGAACCACAGCCCAGGATGTGAACGAGCCTCGCGTGATCATCGATGCCGCTTCGCCGACGTTCCACGGCATCGACTAACCGATCACACAACACGCCGAGGGGAGGGGCGGCGCGGCCTCTGCAGCTCACGCGTCCGTCGATCGCTGGGGCAGGGTCGCGATCGTCGTTCGTCGGCCGCCCGGCCGAGGCTGTACCTCGGGGGCGTCCCGTCCGGCGGTCTTCCCCGGTCTTGCGATGCTCGTACGTGCCCTGCCGATGGGGGACGAGCTGCTCACGGGGCGTTCCTACCCCCGGGCGAACGGCGGCCGTAGCGCGCACAACCACGGTCGTATTTGTGTTAGCCGCCGCCCTTGGGCGGCGCGTCGTTCGTCGATCGCACAGCGGCAGCGCCGCCCAAGGGCGGCGGCTAACGACCCCGATGGATCGATCGGGTTGCTGGATTCACCGCGGACCGATGCCCGCCTTCTCCAATCGTCACAGACGGGTGTTACGCCGGCTATCTCCCGCGTCAACGACCGCTTTGCTTGGTTTGTCCGTGCTTCCGTGGCACTTTTCTGAATCGTCGGTAGCCCTTCGGGAGACGGAGGGGATGGCCATCGACGACTCACCACACGCTGCCATCGGAACCCACAGATGTTCAAGCCCGCTGTCGCCGCCCTCGCCGTTTCCGCTTTCGCGTTGCCCGCTTTCGCCGCCGGCATCCACACCGAGCAGGTCGCTTCGGACAGCGACATGAACGCGATGATCCTCAGCAAGCCCTGGGTTGTCGAGGGCCGGTTCGGCAACAACAACGCCAACAACGGCGACTGGGAGCAGGGCATCTGGGACCCCAACTCGGTTGCCGACCAGGACAACTTCAGCTGGGTCAGCGGCAACGCCGTCGACTTCACCCTTGCGTTCACCGCGGGCACCAACCTCGTCGAGTTCACGCTCTCCGACACCGCCCAGCAGCTCACGCGCACGGTCATGTCGTTCGAAGAAGACGGCTTCAACACCCTCTTCCTCCGCACCCGCGCCACCCGCGACAACTCGAGCATCCTGCTCGACGAGCTCGTCCTCGACGGCATGGACGTCGGCGACACCTCCTTCGCCTCGGGCGACGACGACGGCCTGGGCATCCTGAAGATCGCGATGGACGGCCTGGACGACGGCTTCATCCTCACCGGCCAGGCCACGATGATCTGGTCCGACCCGACGCCCCGCGGCTCGCACCTGGCGTTCCAGATCAAGGCGACCGAGACGGAGATGAACGTCATCCCGACGCCCACCGCCGCCGCCGCGGGCATCCTCGGCATCGCCACGCTGTGCCTGCGTCGCCGCCGGGCCTGAGCGGCCAGCTTCAGCCGCGCGTCTCGGCCTGCTGGGTGAACCAGTCGCGCCACTCGTCGAGCATGCCCGGGGCGTCGGCGGCTCTGCGGAGCTCGGCCGCCGTGGCTTGCTTGTCGTAAAACAGCCGGTTCATCTCGGCCAGCGGCAGGGCGTCGTCCAGCCGATCGATGAGCTCGAGCCGATCGCCTTGTTGCAGTTCGCCTTCTTTGCTGATGGTGAAGTAGAAGCCGGACTGGCCGGTGGCGATCATGTGCTTGCCGACGCGCGGGTCGCCGAGGCGGATGGCGAACTTGAAGCACGGCTGCCGCGGCTGCGTGATCGTCAGCTCGGCGGTGCCGACGCGGAAGCGGTCGCCGATCATCAGGTCGTCCTCGACGATGCCGGCGGTCGTGAGATTCTCGCCGAACGCGCCCCAGGTGAACTCGACATCGGGGAACGCCTCCCGCCACGCGGGGTAGTGCTCGGACGCGAACCCGTACACCGCCTTGCCCGGCCCGCCGTGAACCTTGAGGTCGGCCTGCTCGTCGCCGACGAGGCTGACGCCGCGCGCGTGGACCGGGCCGGTGACGGGTGACTTGTAGATGCCGGTGGGGACGGTCCGCCCGTTGTGCTCGACCTCACGCACGCCGCCAACGCTGACGGCGAGTAGTTCTGCGGCTGGATTAGGTTTATCATTTTTCATGGGCCTATTTCAAAGAAAGAGATAAACCCGATTCTCAAAACTGGTTCTAAAACTGAATTTGGCGATGTTCATCGTTGGTGATCCGTCAGTTCAGCGAGTAGCCTGACGCTACCCCAAAAGGTAGTTGAACATCGTGCTTGTCTCGATAGTCAGGATCGCTGAGGAGTTCATACACCATGAACTCTCGAAACGCTCGCTGCATGGCCAGCGAGGCGTCTGCGTAATGTTGTTTGTCGTATGACTGCAATTGCCCTGTATTAAAGCGACTCATCACGATTACTTCGTAGAGATCAAGGTATTCTTCTGCGATTTCGTGAAGTCCCCCAGAGTTAACTGCCATCGTAAAGTCAGCTATGAAAGGATCGAGTGCCTTTCGGTCTTTGCTTTCTGGCACGCCAAAGTAGCCAAGCGAATCGTCCTTGATGAAGGCGCGGGTCAGATAGGTTCTAGATGAGTTTTTGATGTTTCTGCCGGCCAGTAAACTGAGTCTGATCAGTTTCGGTTTCATATTGACAATATTCACCTGGACTCGTTCTTGGTCGGCATCGGCTGACCATACGCCTCTGCCATAGAACTCTTCAAGCAAGAGCGTGGCTTCGTTGCGTCGGCCGATGTGTGCAAGATTCAGTTGTGCTTCGTGATGCAGCTTGGCCTGTTGGGTTAAAAACTGTTGATGGTGGTTGGCTTGTTGCGCAAGTAACTGTTGATGGGCTATTGCTTGCGCTGAAACAGCGGCTGCCTGCTGTTTTATTATCCGATCGGTGTCACGAGAAACTATCAAGCTAGCCACTATTACCGCGAAGGCGGCAGCCCACATCGCGCTGACTTCGAGGGCCTTTATCAGGGCCTTTATCCATTTGGTCGGCTGGGGCGGATTGTCGTTACACATCGTGTCCTCCGGAATCAGTTAATTATCCCTTCGTCCACATGCTCCCGCCGTAGACGGCGTCGTCGCCCAGCTCCTCGGCGATGCGCAGGAGCTGGTTGTACTTGGCGTTGCGGTCCGAGCGGCAGGGGGCGCCGGTCTTGATCTGGCCGCAGTTGGTGGCGACGGCGAGGTCGGCGATGGTGGCGTCCTCGGTTTCGCCCGAGCGGTGCGAGAGGACGGCGGCGTACTGGCTGCGGATCGCTAGGTTCACGGCGTCGAACGTTTCGCTCAGCGTGCCGATCTGGTTGACCTTGACGAGGATGGCGTTGCCGCAGCCCTCGTCGATGCCGCGCTGCAGGAACTTCTGGTTGGTGACGAACAGGTCGTCGCCGACGAGCTGAACCCGATCGCCGACTGCGGCTGTCAGGGTGGCCCAGCCGTCCCAGTCGTTTTCGTCCATCGCGTCTTCG
>JBCDKD010000132.1:0-4174 GCA_039024275.1 Planctomycetota bacterium
CCACCCCGCCGCAACGACAACGCACTCACCCCGTGCGTCCGAGCCCATCGCCGCCGCGCCTCCCCCGCGTCCCGCTCCAGCCGCCCCCACACCCGCCACCACGCCGCCAACAGGTTGTGATCGAGTTGGTCCACACCCAAAGATGTAAGGCCAGTCTGGCGCGCACAATTCAATCGGCAAGGTCGCTTCAAAGCACTCAGCTATGAGGTTCTTACATCGCGGCACCGACCTGACGAGAACACGTCAATTCCTTGCACGGCAGTCCTTTATCAAGAGCCAGCAATCGAATAGCATGCCCTCCATGCACGAAGTCGTTGATTTATTCTGCGGGGTTGGCGGACTTAGCTACGGCTTTGCAAAAGAGGGATTTTCCGTCAAGACGGGCGTTGACACAGATCCAACATGCAGGTTTGCCTTTGAGCAAAACACTAGCGGGCGGTTCATATCCGAGGACATTCGTTCACTGAGCAAGAACAGAATTCGCAAACTATTTCCACGCCACCGCGATGTCTCTAAGGTTCTCGTAGGTTGCGCTCCGTGCCAACCATTCTCGATCTATACGGGAAGATACAAGAAAGAGACTCATGTTCACGCTGACAAATGGGCATTACTAGAGGATTTTTTACACGTTGCTGTAATTACAAAGCCTCATGTGATTTCTATGGAAAATGTTCCACGCTTGCTCAAGTATCCAATATTCGAAGGGTTCGTTGAAGCTCTAGAGGAAATGGGCTACGAAGTTACATATGAGGTCGTCCGAGCCCACGACTACGGCGTGCCGCAGAAGCGATCGAGATTGGTACTCTTCGCATCTAAATTTGGCCCAATAGATATTCTTGCACCAACACATCTTGGTAAGCAGAAAACTGTTCGTGATGCAATCGGAAAACTGGCTCCAATTAAAGCCGGTGAATGTTCTGATGTTGACCCACTACACCGATCGCGAGGGCTGTCAAAAGTCAACTTACGCCGAATACGGTCAACATCCGAAGGTGGAGGATGGAAAGACTGGGATAAAAGACTTCAACTGAAATGCCACGCCAAAGAAAACGGCCGGAGCTTTCGAAGTGTGTACGGCAGAATGCGATGGGATGCTCCATCACCTGTGATTACGACGCAGTGTCTTGGTATTGGCAATGGGCGGTTTGGTCATCCTGAGCAGGATCGCGCGATATCAATACGTGAAGCCGCCCTGCTTCAAACATTCCCCAAAACTTATAAGTTCGTTAAACCCGGCGCGGAAATTTATGGGCTTATCCTCGCACGCCAAATCGGAAACGCCGTACCTGTGCGGCTAGCAAAGATTATTGCTAGGAGTATTCGGCGGCATCTACAGCTGGAAGGTCGTGTTAACTAATTCGATAGTCAACCAGGGGCAAACACAAAGCCTTGCATGTCTTGTGGCACAACTAATGTGGGAAAAACAGTTTCCGGGGCTTCCGAGTCCTCCCAATAGAGAAAAGCCAGTGCCGGTGCTTTCGGCGATGCGGCTCGAACTATCGCAACTTCAGGGCCCGCAAGACGAGCTCGGCTGCGCTCTTCGTCCGGCTTGGCATCAAATGCGCGGCAATACACAACTACGCCCCCCGAATAATCAGCCTTATGCTGTATCAAGAGCGAAGATACCGCTTCAACGTTCCATCGACCACCATCATCGGGATCGTTCGGTAGTTCGGAGAGAATGTCCATGACCGAATCAAAGGGGACGCGTGTTGCACGCTGATATCGGTCATCAATCGCCACAGGCACTCCGAGTTCTCTCAGCTGCTCAATCACTGTGTGGGCAGTTTCTGTATCGCCAATCAAGCGGTGTGGCGAAATCTGAGCCATTCGGCCGCTGTAGAACTGGAGTTCATTTGTCTCAAGGGCACTCGGTCGGGTCGGGCGGCTGTTTTTCGGAACGCGAATTGGAATCGGTTCGTCCGGTCCAACAGATGTCAAGAGTTCTCGAAGTCCTTGCTCCGATTCATGTATGTCTTTGAACAAACAGGCGAGTAAGCGTGGTACGTACAGCCGAGTGAATGGCATCAATGACTCTCGATAGCCATACATGCGAGCATGTTGCAATACTGTGTCCATCTGTGACGTCTTCGCCTGTCGCAAGTAGTAAGTAACCAATAAATCATTGATGGTCACGCCACGGCCAAGGATGTTTCCGCCAACGACAAAATTCAGCCTTGGTCCGTAAGGCGCTCGCTCAGACTCAGAATTGACCCTAATCACCTGTGAATGTCGAACCGCGGACGAAAAAATCGGCATCAAACTGTCGGTGGTCGGAACTTGAGGAAATGATCGCATCAGCTCTTGCCGGGACGCTTCTAAACGTTCGGCGACAACTTGTGGCTCCCGTTTTAGCTCACGTCGAAGTCGACCCAGGTAGCGGTCGATATGTTCGGCAACGAGAGTATGCTGAGTAGTTGAGGGACTGGTGTGGGAGAGGTGCTTGTATCCTTCAGTTGGCCAACCTCTGCCAGTGTTTGCAAGAGTTGAGGCAGCTAACAGCGCAAAGTCAATCGACGCAGCTAGCCCTTGTGGCGCTTGTCGCCGCGCAAGCATTTGATTCTCGCCACTGGGCACGAGTACTATCGGCGGCGCAGGCGGTTCACTACGCTCGGGGTCGAAGTCGCCAAAGAAACGAGCACCACCACAATACCCTTTCCCGGGCTCAAGCAAGAAAGATATGGAAGGCCGAACTTTGGAGTCTTGACGTTGTAATAGAAGTACGTATGGACTTGCAGTGACTTGCACATAAATCGTATGCGGAAGCAGTTCGAGCGTTGACTCCCCCTCTTCTCCTGGTCGATTGTTTTCAATTACGCGCCGATGGATAGTACTCGCATGAGAAGGAGCATTCGGTCGGCCAGATGTTCGAGCCTGCAAGGTGGTGTCCGGGGTCGCAGCGTCAGCCTCATCATCAAACACTAAACATGGATATCGCGCCGCATCTACACGTGAAAAGAAAGCCAACACTTTCGGAAGGTGCAGATAGTTCTTTGCACAAACAAAGACCAGCCCCTCGTCTATAACATCTTGCAGCAGTTCATCGTCGAGTTCGGGTGCACGCCAATCTGTGCTTTCGTCATGCTTGAGAGTGGTCAAAACCCTAGGACCCTCAAGATCTCGAAATCGATTCGCGGTCTGTGTTACGAGATCGAGATTGTCGGCCGTGAGGACGATGATGATTCGAAACCCATTGTCAATAGAAAGTGCAGAGGTCAGCACCATTGCCGCCGTCTTGCCGCTCTGTACCCGCCCGTAAAGGAGAGCCGCTGCAGGCTTGGTTCCTTGAATCGGTTCAGTAGACGCTTCGTGCGAGCCGCCAACTCCAACCTCGCCTTCAGCAACGGTTGTCTCATACAACTCGGCGACCTGCTTTGTAAACGCAGTCGCTTGCTTCAACACCGAATCGACAGCTTCGGCAGGCATCGGCCTAGATTGCAGGCCGTCAATCAAATTCTGTCGAGTTGCGGCGGTGACAGGCCCGGGCACTATCTTCGGCATGATCGGCCTCCCAGAACACACGCCATAGCGGGTTGCAAGTAAAAGTACCTGAGCAGTAGCCAGTGCGTCAAAGTCGCCACACGCGCGCAGAACAAGGTACGAGTGCGCCGTCGTCGAGTCATGACTGCGCGTGGGAATTCACACCACGCCCGCAGACCCGGTAAGGATCGGCGCGTCGACAAACTCACGCGGATCGGTGACATGTCCTGTCAGTGCCGACGCGGCGACGGTGAGGGGGGAAGCCAGGAAGACGCCGGCTTGTTTGTGGCCCATGCGGCCGGGGAAGTTGCGGTTCGTCGTCGAGATGCAGGTGATGGCGTCGTTGAGGCGGCCGAAGGTGTCCTGCGGGCCGCCCAGGCAGGCGGCGCAGGAGGCGGGGCCGATGAGGCAGCCGGCGTTTTCGAGGGTGTCGTAGACGGAGGCCGCGGCCTTTTTGTCGGTGGCGTCGTTGTTGACGGGCTCGCCGTAGAGGTTGAGGCGTTGCATGTCCTGGTGGACCTCGGTGGAGCCGGGGACGACGTAGGTGGGGAGCTTGACCTCGTTGCCGTGCAGGAGGTTGGCGGCCATGATCATGTCGGTGATCTTGCCGCCGGTGCAGGAGCCGATGTAGGCGCGGTCGAGCTTGGTGTCCTCGCAGTTGCGGGCGAGGTCTTTGTTGTCGGGGGAGTGGGGC
>JBCDKD010000133.1:0-4076 GCA_039024275.1 Planctomycetota bacterium
GCCTCCGCCGCAACATGCAGCAGTGGAAGCGCGACCTCCCCCCGCCCATCATCACGCACGACCTCCGCGACGACGCGTCCGACCCCGTCCTCGCCGAGCTCCGCCGCTGCCGCCTGTTCAACCACCAGGACGACCCCGTCAAGATCGTCTTCCACCCCGACTTCATCACCTCCTCCAACCCGCTCTTCCAGCTCGAGTACGACCAGTTCGTCCGCGGCTGCCACCTCGGCGTCTTCCCGTCTTACTACGAGCCGTGGGGCTACACCCCGCTGGAATCGATGGCCCTCGGCGTCCCCGCCATCACGTCCGACCTCGCCGGCTTCGGCGCCTACCTCAAGGCCCTGCTGCCGGACCACGAGGAGAAGGGCGCCTACCTGATCCAGCGCCGCAACAAGGGCTTCCACGAGGCCGCCGACGAGCTCGCCGACCAGATGCTCCGCTTCTGCCAGCTCGACCAGCGCGGCCGCATCGGCCTACGCAACCGCGTCGAGTCGTTCTCCGAACACTTCGACTGGTCCAATCTCGGCCGCAAGTACAACGACGCCCACGACCTCGCGATGGAACGGGCAAGACGAGCAGATGAGGTGATTGATTAAAACCGGGGAGGCAGCGTGCAAACCATCGACGAAATGATCAAGGCTCTTAGCCAAGCGACAGGCATCGCATGTCGACCCGCATCTGCTGAAGATCTAGACACACTCGAAGAACTCGGTGCCCCTGAAATGGTAGTCGAGTTCTATGCACGCTATGAGCCTGCGCAAGCATTGGAGTATGGGCCGTGTATCTGTCCGATCCGCGAGATCGAAGAAATGTGCGACGGGGATGGAGTCGAGTCCTTAGCAAACTACTTCGGCCTTGTCCCGTTTGGAAATCTGATAGACGGCGATCTCCTTTGCTTCAACCCTGAACTCGTCATCGATGATGACTGGCCCGCGGTTGTTCGGGTTTCACACGAGCAGGTTTTTCCCGACTCGAGTGAATTGGATTTTCGACGTGGAACCACGCTTTACAAGACAAGCTTGGTAGCTGTGTTGGACGAGATGGTGTCAAAACTGCAGAAGAAGTAATGCATCTCAACAGCCTCTACCTCTTCGTCGCCGATCTGCCCAAGACCGTCGACTTCTACCGCCGGCTGGGCCTGGAGATCGAGGTGGTCAGCGAGTGGCTGGCCCGGGCCGACTGCGGGAACGGCGTGCTGCTTGAGTTCGGCACGGCCGAGCTGACCAGCAGCTACGACCCGAAATGGACCCCGCCCGCTCGGCAGGCCAAGTGCACGATCAACTTCACGCTCGACTCGCGCGGGGCGGTCGACGAGCTGTATCAGCGGATGATCGACGCCGGTCACGCCGGTCACCTGGCCCCGTGCGACCCGCCGTGGGAGGCGCGATTCGCGATCCTCAAAGACCCGGACGGCAACCAGGTCGGCCTGCACAGCCTCCGCAGCCTCGACGCCGACCGCCGCCGCGAAGGCGGCGAGACCTGAGCCCCACAAAAGACTCTGCCACGCAACCACACCGGGGTAACTCTGATCGACTCGCGTGTGCCGCTTGGGGGCACAAGCCGTTGTCGAAATCGCTACCTTTCGGTGTGATCTGCGCACACAGCAACTACCACAGCCCTATTGGGAGCGGACAGATGATCAGGTTGACTCGGAGCCTCACCGTATTAATCGCTGTTGTTTTGACTGTGACAGGTTGCGTGCCGATGACCGCCAAATTCATCAGCGAGCAAGAGGCGATTGACGCGGCGCTCGCCGAGGTGGGTGGCGAGGTGCTTGGCGTCCGCTTTGACGTGCCAGACACGCAGTGGGACGTTTTCGTTCAGTCGGGCGATCGGGCCTTCGAGGTCGAGGTTGACGCGGTGAGCGGTGAGATCGTCGCGGCCGAAGAAGAGAGCCTCGAAGAGATACAAGCCGAGCTTTCGGGCGATCTTTCCCACGAAGGAGTTGTCGGCGACGTGGATTAATCGGAGTAGAAGAACTGCCAGAGTCGTTTTCGCACTTTTTTCACTACCCTGGATGGCAGAATGACGTTGCCTGGCAAAAACTCACGTTTGATCAGCATCGATGGCGAAGTGTATCGCTGGGCCGTCTCACCCGACAGCGGCTACAGCTATGTGATCGTTGAGCCGGCCAGCGGACAGGAGCAACGGGTCGAAGCACATATCGATGACCCTGAGGCTCCTCTGACACCTGCCTTAGCGCGAGAAGTGATTCGTGAAGCATTGAAATGTGGATGGCAGCCGAATGCATCCGGCCTCAAGCCGCTGTGGCTCAACGGCCAACCGTTGCTTGAACGTGTTGAACAAAAAACGACCCACTGATGCGTTACACCGAGTTCCGCGACACGATTCACCGCCGGCTCAAGCGACGCAAGGCCGGCATGACCTGGGCCGAGCTGCGCGACACGCTGGAGCTGCCCTACGACCGACCGTGCCCGGAGTGGACGAAGAAGCTTGAGGCCGAGATCGGGCTGACACGCGTAAAAGGATCGGGCCGGGCGTTGGTGTGGCGCGTGGGGTAACGGCGGGGTGACGGGCGGGCGAGTGATTCGCAGTGGCGGACGGTTTAGCCGGCGGCCCGCAGGGCCCCGGGGGTTCGTCAATCGATGTCATCGAATTACGGCTGCGCCGCCGGGCCCTGCGGGCCTCGGGCGAAACGAGTGGGTTGACCTGCCGGCCGCGAGACGGTCCTAACCGACCTCCGCCATCCTCGAGAAGTGCGCGTCCTGCGTCGGCACGGCGAAGTCCAGCACGTCGTGCAGCACCGCCGCCGGTGAGCCGATCGAGTTCACCGCGACGATCTTGTCCGACGGGTAATGGTCCAGGACCGGCTTGGTCTCTCGCTCGTAGACCCGCCAGCGATTGCGGATCACCTTCTCGTCGGCGTCGTCGATGCGGTTTTCCTTGAGCGCCCGGCGACGCAGCCGCTGGAACATCGACTCCTCGTCGTCGCAGGTCAGGTGGATGATCTGCAGCACCTCGATGTGCTCTTCCATCAGCTCGGCCTGGTGGGCGGTGCGGGGGATGCCGTCGAGGATGAGCAGGTCGTCGTGCGGCTTGTACATGCCGAGCACGGTGTAGGCCTTGATGGTGTTGGCCCACATCTTGACGGTGAGTTCGTCGGGGACGAGCTCGCCGCGGGAGGAGTGCTCGTAGAAGCGGCGGCCGAGGTCGGAGTTGATGTCGATGTTGCGGAAGATGTCGCCGCAGGAGACGTGGAAGAAGCCGGGGATGCGCCCGAGGATGGCGCCCTGCGTGCCCTTGCCGGCGCCGGGGGCGCCGAAGAGCAGGACCGTGCGGTAGCGGGGATGGTCGATGTTGGCCATCGCGAAAGGATAACGCGCGGGTGATAGGGGTTGTCCGCGTGAGGGCGTGTTGGCGTGGCCGCAAGCGGCCACGCGAAAAGGGTCAGCCCCGCGGATCACGCCGCCCTGATCCAGTCAGATCAACCCCAGCGCCAGCGCCGCCTCGTCGGGGATCATCGACTTGTCCCACTTCGGCTCCCAGACGATGTTGACCACCGCCTCGTTCACCCCCTCGGCCTCCTCGGCCGCCAGGCGGACCTGCTCGGGCAGCGTCTGCGCCTCGGGACAGGCCGGGCTGGTGAGCGTCATGTTGATGGCGCAGTAGCCGGTGGTCGTGTTGACCTTGACCAGGTAGATCAGGCCGAGGTCGTAGACGTTGACCGGGATCTCCGGGTCGTAGACCTGCTTGATCCGCTCGATGACGCGTCCCTCGGGGGTGTCGGGGTTCTCCGTCTCGGTCGGCGGGATGAGCTTCTGGGCTTTGGCCTCGGCGGTGTCGTAAATCCTCATGGGATCAGTGTAGGCGGTGGCGGGTGAAGGCTCTGTTCTGGACAGGATGACAGGATTCAACAGGATCAACTGGGATGGGGAACGATCCGTCACAGGGTGAATGACATCCCTGGCATCTCGTTCATCCTGTGAAATCCTGTCATCCTGTCCAACTTGAAGAAGCAAGCTCCCCGCTCACGCCGCGTCGGCGAGGGCCTTGATGCGTTGGATCATGGCGTGCAGGCCGTTGCGGCGGGTGGGGGAGAGGTGTTCGTCGAGGCC
>JBCDKD010000134.1:0-3920 GCA_039024275.1 Planctomycetota bacterium
CGTCAACGTCACCCCCCTCGAGCCCGAGTGGCGCGGCAAGGTCACCATCGAGATCTCCAACACCACGCCGCTGCCCGCCAAGATCTACGCCAACGAAGGCATCGCCCAGATGATCTTCCTCAAGGCCGACACCGTCTGCGAAACCTCCTACGCCGACAAGGCCGGCAAGTACCAAGACCAGACCGGGCTCGTGCTGCCCAAGGTGGATTGATCTGAGGGGTTCAATACACGCGTCCCTTAGCACAGCAACTCGCACGGATAGTTTGCATGCCAATTAACCATCCAAAATTTCGAATCGTTGACCCAACGAAAGTGCGAGCTAGCGTGGCGGGTGCCATCGTTGATGAGGGCGTATGTCAGTACGCGATTGAGAACAATGTCACGCGCCCTCAAGCCTATCGAGGCTTTGTTCGGCAAGAGCTCGGCAAGGACTTCTACTTGATGGGAGGGCTCTTCGGATGGTGGAGTGGCGCTCTTAATCCAATTGATGACAAAAGGTCTGATTCGGATGAATTGAAAAAAAGCCTGGTCTCAACTTTTGAGAGAGTCAAAGACATTGACCGTGTATGCCAGAGCATGCTTTCTGACACCGTTTTCGGTGTTAATCCAGAAATCATTGTCGCGGCTCTGATTGGGCTCGAACTTGACTCCGAGGCCGATTTGCTGATGGATGAAGACTCCATCGAGCTGAGCTATCCGCGAGCAGAATGGATGAAGCTGGCTCATGCGGCTCCTTTTGTTCACATGCAGCATGAGCATGATGACTCACGGATGCTGTTTGAGAGTGACATCGAATACGAAGCTCGTGCGACCATGGCCAGGCTGCGTGATCGGATGCGAGCCACGGTGGAAAAAGAATTTGAGGCCGCTGGTATCCCGTTTGGCTGACTTTCACGGCTAACCCCGAACTTCCCAGCGGGTGGCGAGCGGAGACGTCCGTCGCCCGTTTCCCCGACCCCTTGTTCGTCTTTACCCGCACCCTCTCTCCCACGCCGCGAGCCTTTCGATGACCCAAGCCCCCACGATGCCCGGCGACGCGTTCGACGACGGTCGGCCGCAGAAGAACACGATCGGCCTGGTCGGGTTCATCCTGTCGCTGCTGGCGCTGGTGACGTGCGGGGCGCTGAGCATCATCTCGCTGCTCGTGTCGATCGTCGGGGCGTTCAAGGCGCCGCGCGGGCTGGCGATCGCCGGGGTGATCATCAGCATCATCGGCACGGCCTTCTTCGCGATGGTCGGGGCCGGGCTGATCAGCCTGTGGGTCTTTGGTGGCGCGGTGTGGCAGCAGGGGATGGGTGCCGGGCTGACCACGGTGGAGGTCCAGAACTTCTACCAGCAGAACGGCCGGATGCCCGACGCCGCCGAGGCCGCGTCGATCATGGCCAACATCGACTTCGGCGGGGTTACGCCGACGTACCAGGTGACCGGACCGAACTCGGCCGAGCTGACGCTGCCTGGGTTCGACGGCCAGCTGGGCACGCAGGACGACATGCCCTTCCCGATCAACGTGCCCCCGTCGGCGACCACGCCGCCTCCCGCCCCGACCGCTCCGACCACCCCGGCGCCCGCGCCGTAGCGACTTCTCTCCCTCACGGTCGGCGGCTCGGAAACGGGCGCCGGCCGTTTCGCCCCAACGGGCGTTTAATTCGATACCCCCTTCACACCTTCATTCAGGGAAGACCGGATCCATGAAATTCACCCGCCAGTTCACTCAGCCCGACAAGGATGTCTTTAAGCAGGTCGAATGGACGACGCGATCGAGCAAGATCGCGAACCTGGACGGCTCGGTCGTGTTCGAGATGAACGACGCCGAGGTCCCGGCGAGCTGGTCGCAGCTGGCGACGGACATCATGGTCAGCAAGTACTTCCGCAAGGCCGGCGTGCCGCAGAAGGACGAGAACGGCAAGGCGATCACGGACAAGGCCGGCAAGGCCGTGACCGGCCCGGAGAAGTCGGCCCGCGACGTGATCCACCGGCTGGCGGGCTGCTGGCGTCACTGGGGGCAGGCCTACGGGTACTTCGACACGGATGAGGACGCCCAGGCGTTCTACGACGAGCTGTGCTACATGATGCTGAATCAGATGGCGGCGCCCAACAGCCCGCAGTGGTTCAACACCGGGCTCAACTTTGCGTACGACATCAACGGCCCGGCCCAGGGGCACTGGATCGCCGACGACGAGACCGGCGCGACCTCGCTGTCGACCGACGCCTACACCCACCCGCAGCCGCACGCCTGCTTCATCCAGTCTGTCGGCGATGACCTGGTGAACGAGGGCGGCATCATGGACCTGTGGGTCCGCGAGGCGCGGCTGTTCAAGTACGGCTCGGGCACGGGGACGAACTTCAGCAACCTGCGCGGCGAGAACGAGCCGCTGTCCGGCGGCGGCAAGTCGTCCGGGCTGATGAGCTTCCTGAAGATCGGCGACCGCGCGGCCGGGGCGATCAAGTCCGGCGGCACCACGCGGCGGGCCGCCAAGATGGTCTGCCTCGACCTCGACCACCCCGACATAGAGAACTTCGTGTCGTGGAAGGTGCGTGAGGAGCTCAAGGTGCAGGCGCTGGTCGAGGGCATGAAGGCCCTGCCCGGCGACCGGGCGGAGCTGGCTCAGCAGCTCGGGCTCGAGCTCGGGTACGACTTCAACAACGAGTCGTACCAGACCGTCTCCGGCCAGAACTCCAACAACTCGGTCCGCATCCCCGACCGCTTCTTCCACGCGATCGACAACGACGAGTCGTGGGACCTGGTCCGCCGCACGGACGGCGAGGTCGCCAAGACGGTGCGGGCCCGCGACCTATGGGACCTGATCGGTCTGTCGGCGTGGTCGTGCGCCGACCCCGGCGTGCAGTACGACTCGACGATCAACGCCTGGCACACCTGCCCCGAGAACGGCCGGATCAACGCGTCCAACCCCTGCTCGGAGTACATGTTCCTCGACAACACGGCGTGCAACCTCGCGTCGCTGAACCTGCTGACGTTCTACAACTCCGAGACGCGCGAGTTCGACCTCGAGAAGTACGAGCACGCGGTGCGGGTGTGGACGACGGTGCTGGAGCTGTCGGTGCTGATGGCCCAGTTCCCGTCGAAGGAGATCGCTGAGCGGAGCTGGAAGTACCGCACGCTGGGGCTGGGCTACGCCAACCTAGGCGCGATGCTGATGCAGGCGGGCATCCCGTACGACAGCGAGCGCGGCCGGGCGATCTGCGGCTGCCTGTCGTCGATCCTGACCGGCCGCAGCTACGCGACCTCGGCCGAGCTGGCCAAGGAGATGGGCGCGTTCGCCGGTTACCAGGACAACAAGGAGCACATGCTCCGCGTGATGCGCAACCACCGCCGGGCGGCGTACGGCGTGCCGCGCGATCTCGTCGACTCCGACAAGCACGCGCTGGGCTCGTACGAGGAGCTGGAGATCAAGCCCGTGCCCATCGACGCCAAGGCGCTGACGAGCGACGCCGAGCCGTTCGGCAAGCTGGCCGGCAGCGACGAGATGGCTACCGCGGCTCGCAAGGCTTGGGACGACGCGCTGTCGCTGGGCAACAAGCACGGCTACCGCAACGCCCAGACGACCGTCATCGCCCCGACGGGCACCATCGGCCTGCTGATGGACTGCGACACGACGGGCGTCGAGCCGGACTTTGCGCTGGTGAAGTTCAAGAAGCTCGCGGGCGGGGGGTACTTCAAGATCGCCAACCAGTCGCTCAAGCCGTCGCTGGTGGCGTTGGGTTATTCGGAAGACCAGGTGCGTGACATCCTCACGCACGTGATGGGCACGCTGTCGTTGGACGTGCCCATGCCCACGGACGGGAGCGGCGAGGACGGAACTTTCGCCGACTGGTTGGTAGAGAAGGGATTCACGCCGGCTGCGCTTGACCGAGTCAAGGATGCGTTGCCGACGGTGTTCGAGCTGCCCTATGCGTTCAAC
>JBCDKD010000135.1:0-3741 GCA_039024275.1 Planctomycetota bacterium
AGTGGCTCCAGATGCTCCGCGACCACATCGCCACGAGTTTCCAGGTCACCAAGGGCGACCTCGAACTCTCCCCCTTCGACGCCCGCGGCGGGCTCGGGCGGTTCTACCAACTCTTCGGGCAGGACTACGAGGCGATTCTGGATGAACTGAATGAGCGGTTGGTGGCATGAGTCACCTTCCGGACCACTGGTGCCGATGCGAGATCGGTGATCTCGGATCAGTTCGATCAGGTGGTACGCCCAAGACAGCAGTTCCAGAGTACTGGAACGACGACGTTGCCTGGATCACACCAGCAGATCTGTCTGGCTACTCAGCGATGTACATCCAGCGAGGACGCAAATCGATCTCCCGGGAAGGGCTCGAAGCATCATCAGCACAGTTGATGCCGGCTGGCAGCGTGCTGTTCAGTTCGCGAGCGCCCGTGGGCTACGTCGCGGTTGCCGCCGGTGTGTTGAGCACCAATCAAGGCTTCAAGAGCCTTGTACCGGCCAACGGTGTTCGCCCCGAGTTCTTGTACTACTACTTGCAGTCGATCCGTGGGCTGGCGAATGAGCGAGCGACCGGAACAACGTTCAAGGAGTTGTCCGGAAAGGCCTTCGCGAAGTTACCGGTTCGACTGGCACCAACGGTTGAACAGCAAACCATCGCCGCGAAGGTTGAGGCGTTGTTCAGCGAACTCGATGCGGGTGTGGCGCAACTCGAGGCCGCGCAGGCGTTGCTCACGCGGTATCGGCAGTCGGTGCTCAAGGCCGCGTTCGAAGGTCGGCTGACGGCCGAGTGGCGGGAGCAGCGCCGGCGGGAGGCCGAGGCCGGTGGTGAAGAGTTGCCGACGGCCGAGGACCTGCTCGAACAGATCGAGGCGGAGCGGCAGGAGCGGGCCGAGCAGCAGCACGCCGAGTGGCGGCGAGCGGCCCAAGCGTGGGAGGCCGCCGGCGGCAAGGACTCGGGCGAGAAGAAGCCCCGCCGCCCGACCCGGCCCGAGGACCCGCCGCCGCTGACGGAGGAGGAGTTGGAGTCGCTGCCGGAGTTACCGGAGGGGTGGGCGTGGACACGCGCCGACATGCTCGTTGCAGCCGATCGACCGATTTGCTACGGCATCCTGATGCCGAAGGGCAATGTTGAGGACGGCGTGCTGTACGTCAAGGTCCGCGACATGAGGGGAGATCGGATCAACGTCGATGCCTTGCAGCGAACCGCTCCCGAGATCGCGAAGCAGTATGATCGAGCCTCACTTGTCGAAGGTGACGTGCTATTGGCGATCCGGGGTACATATGGGCGAGTTGCCCTGGTTCCGCCGGCGCTCGAAGGAGGCAACATCACCCAAGATTCCGCCCGTTTGACTATCACGCCCCTAGTGAACCGTGACTTCTGCGCGTGGGCACTTCGGGCACCCGAATGCCAGAACTTCTTCAAGCGAGTTGCGAGAGGCGTTGCCGTCAAAGGCGTCAACATTGGTGATGTTCGGCTCTGCCCGATGCCACTCTGCTCGGACGAGGAGCAGGCTGAGATTGTCCGGGAGGTAGAGTCTCGACTCTCGGTGATCGATGACATCGAAAACACGACTCTAACCGCACTGACTGAGGGCAAGGCCCTCCGCCAGAGCATCCTGAAGCGGGCCTTCGAGGGCCGGCTGCTCGACGAGGCCGAACTCGAAGCCGTGCGCTCGCACCCCGACTACGAGCCCGCCGACCGATTGCTCGAGCGCATCCGCGAGCAGACGTCGGCCCATAGCAAGACCAAGAAGAAGACCACGCGGAAGAAGCGGTCGGCTCGCAAGAACACGGGCACGCCGCAGGAGACGACATGACCGCCGCCAGCAGCCTCGTGAACAAGGTCTGGAGTTTCTGCCACTCGCTGCGTGACGACGGCGTGAGTTACGGCGCGTACCTCGAGCAGTTGACCTACCTGATCTTCCTGAAGATGGCCGACGAGTACGCCCGCCCGCCGCACAACCGGGACCTGGGCATCCCCGCGGGGCACGACTGGCCGAGCCTGACGAGCCGGTCGGGCGCGGAGCTGGAGCGGCACTACATCGAGTCGCTGCTGGTGCTGGGCCAGGAGAAGGGGCTGCTCGGGCAGATCTTCGTGAAGGCCCAGAGCCGCATCCAGGACCCGGCCCGGCTGGCGAGCCTGATCGACATGATCGACCGCGAGGACTGGGCCGTGCTCGGCGCGGACATCAAGGGCGACATCTACGAGGGGCTGCTCGAGCGGAACGCCCAGGACACCAAGAGCGGCGCAGGGCAGTACTTCACGCCACGGCCGCTGATCAGGGCGATGGTCGATTGCGTTGCGGCCCGAGCCGGGAAAGACGATCTGCGACCCGGCCTGCGGGACGGGCGGGTTCTTTCTTGCCGCGTACGACTTCCTGACCGACCCTGACAACTACACGCTGACGCGTGCGCAGAAGCAGGCGCTGAAGTCCAGGACATTCTTCGGCAACGAGCTGGTACCGGAGACGCGACGGCTGTGCCTGATGAACATGTATTTGCACAACATCGGCGACATCGGGGGCGAGATCGGCGGCGAGGTGACCGTGAGCTCGATGGACTCGCTGGTAGCCGACCCGGGGGAGCGGTACGACTATGTGCTGACAAACCCGCCGTTCGGCAAGAAGAGTTCGAACAAGATCACGAACTCGGACGGCACCGAGTCAAAGCAGGCGATGACCTACAACCGGCAGGACTTCAAGGCGACGACCAGCAACAAGCAGTTGAACTTCGTGCAGCACATCCTGACGATCCTCAAAGAGAACGGCCGGGCGGCGGTTGTTGTGCCGGACAACGTGCTCTTCGAGGGCGGGGCCGGCGAGACCGTGCGCAAGACCCTGCTCCAGAAGACCGACGTGCACACGATCCTGCGGCTGCCGACGGGCATCTTCTACGCCCAGGGCGTGAAAGCCAACGTGATCTTCTTCGACTCCAGGCCGGGCTCCAGGGACGCCTGGACCAAGGACATCTGGTACTACGACCTGCGGACCAACATGCACTTCACCCTCAAGACCAAGCCGCTGGGCTACGACGACCTCATGGACTTCGTCGAGTGCTACCGCCCCGGCGAGCGAGGCTCGCGGCAGGAAACGTGGAGCGAGGACAACCCCGAGGGCCGCTGGCGGAAGTACTCGTACGACGAGATCAGCGCCCGCGACAAGACGAGCCTCGACCTGTTCTGGCTGAAGGACACCTCGCTGAGCGACCTGGACTCGCTCCCCGAGCCTGATGTGCTCGCGGCGGAGATCACCGAGAGCCTTGAGTCGGCGCTGTCGAGTTTCCGGGAGATCGCGGCGGAGCTTGAATAGTCGGCACAGGCCGGGTTACGACGGCTCGCTCGACGCCGGCGGCATCTTCTATACGGGTCGTTGCATCCGTAAAGCCTTGGGGACCGAAGCCTGCTGAGGTCAAACTACCTGGACAAACCTTGCAGGAGGGCACCATGGCAGACGAGCACACCAAGACGTGGCCCGATCTCGCGATCGGGTTGTACGACAGGCTGACCGGCCGCAACGCCGAGATCACCTACGAGTTCAGCAATATGCAGATCAAGGTGCCGAGCGGCACGGGCGCATCGGCCGAGCACGCCGAGTGGCACCTCGACGGCACAATCAAGATCCGCACACGGGACAACGCGTCCGACCCAAACTGATCGTGGTCGGTCGTCTCGCAGGGACGTGTGACGGCGTGCCGTTCACCGCGGCGGCGGCCGACCAGAGCATCACTGTGCAGTTCCCCTTCAGCCTCTCGG
>JBCDKD010000136.1:0-3696 GCA_039024275.1 Planctomycetota bacterium
ACGTGATCGAACGGTTCTTTCGAAAGATCAAGCAGTGCCGACGCGTCGCGACCCGCTACGAGAAGAAGGCGGCCAACTTCGCCGGCTTCGTCTATCTCGCCGCGGGACTGGCAGGGGTGATCTGAATGTCCATAGGACCTAAGGCACTTGAGCGGGCCGATCGCGCGGGCTATGATCTGACAGTTTTATGCCGAATGATCGGCGAGTCCGTCCCCAAGATTACTTGAGTCAACCCGGCCGCTCAAGCAAATGATGGAGCCCGATATGCGTATCGCACTGTTTTATGGCACCTGCACCGGCAAGACCGAGGCCGTCGCCGAGCAGATCCGTGACGAGCTCGGTGATGATTTTTTCGAAACCTTCGAGGATGTCAGCCAGATCGAGCCGTCCGACCTCGAAGCCTACGACGTACTGTTCTGCGGCATCCCGACCTGGGACGTTGGCGAGTTGCAGTACGACTGGCAGGACATCTTTGACCAGCTTGATGATGTCGATCTGACGGGGAAGAAGATCCTGTTCTTCGGCACCGGTGACCAGGCCGGTTACCCGGACACCTACCAGGACGCGATCGGTATCGTCTACCTCAAGATGCTTGAGCGCGGCGCTGTCGGTAAGCTCGGCTTCACCGATCCTTCTACCCACGAGTTCGAGGCTTCCAAGGGCATCATCGATGGCGCGTTCTGTGGCCTGGCGCTCGACGACGATTGCCAGCCCGAGTTGACCGAGCAGCGCATTGCCGATTGGTGCGAGCAGATCCGCAAAGAGCTGGGGTTCGAAACGGCGAGCTGATATTCGGCGACCATTTATTGCAACACCACAAACCCCGGCTGCTTGGTCGGGGTTTGTTGTTTTATGCATCCCAATCAGACAAAGGCGTTGGTAGCGGTCGTAGCCGCCCGCCGGACGGGCCGTCCGCCGCGTTCGCGCCGGCTTCAGTTAAAGTGATCTGACGGGTCCAGGGTATTCTATGGCGATGCCTTACCTCTACCTCGCGATCGCTATCGTCATGGAAGTCGTTGCGACCAGCGCGCTCAAGGCTTCGGACGGGTTTACGCGCCTCTGGCCCAGCCTGATCGTTGTTGCGGGGTACTGCGTGGCGTTCTACTGCCTGTCGCTCTGCTTGCGTACCATGGATGTCGGTTTTGCTTACGCGATATGGTGTGGGGTGGGCATCGTGCTGGTGACCATGGTCGCCGCCGTTCTCTACAAGCAGGTGCCCGATGCGTGGGCGGTCGTGGGCATGACCCTGATCATCGCCGGGGTGCTGGTGCTGAACCTGCTGTCCAAGTCCGCGAGCCACTAGCGGGGCCTGCTTCAAACCCCGGCCAGGAGCCAGGCATGAAGATCAAGATGCTAACGAGAATCTTCGGATGGATGCTAAAGCGTAAGGCAAAGAAGGCCGCTCGCAAGATCACCGGGCGCTGATGCGTCTGCCTGCATCGAACCGGCTCCCGCTTCATTTATTGAAGCACAAACGCCTAACACCCAACATCAATACTCGCCACTGCGAATCCAGATCGGAGCCCTCTTGATGCGGCATCACACTCACAACCTCCGGCACAAGATCAACGCCGTCTTCTTGTTGCTGCTGTGTCTGGCTGGGCCGGCCTGGGGCGGGCTCAAGGTCCACGCGATCTTCGGCAGCAACATGGTCATCCAGCGTGATAAGCCCATCAAGGTCTGGGGCTGGGCCGAGCCAGGCGAGGGCGTGCATGTGCAGCTCGGCGAGCTTGCGGCGATGGCCGAAACCAACGCACAGGGCCGATGGGAGGTCACCCTGTCCGCTCAGTCGGCCAACACGACCCCTCAGACCCTCGTCGTCAACACGCGCAGCGAAAAGATCGAGTACGACAACATCCTCATCGGGGATGTCTGGGTGATGAACGGCCAGAGCAATATGGCTTGGGGCCTGGGCAAAACGCTCGAAGCCGACCTCGAAACCGCCCAGGCCAACCTGCCCCATGTGCGGCTCTTCGGCATCAGCCCCAATGAGAAGGACGACCTGCAGAGTGATATCCCCGAGCAGGTGATCGATACCGGCGGCTGGTTGGTTTGCAGCCCCGAGACCGCCCCGCAGATCTCGGCCATCGGCTTCGCGTTTGCCTCACGCGTCCAGCGTGCGACCGGCGTGCCCATCGGTGTGATCGATAACGCCCGAGGCGGTGCCTCGATCGAGTCGCTCGTCCCCGAACACATGTTCGACGATCACCCGCTCGCCCAGCTTTACTACGAACACGTCCTCCAGAGACAGGCCGAGTTCAGCATCGAGGACTGGCTCGCGGCACAGGTCACCAAGTGGGAGCAACGTGTCGAGCGTGACCGCGCCAACGGCGTCGCAGAAAACCGACTGCCCGCCCGACCCACCGCCGCCAGCATCCGCTCCTGGAATATCCCCGGCGTCAGCCCGTCCGACGCCGCGAGCTGCTACAACGGTATGTTTGGTGTCTTCATCGGCTACAACATCAAAGGCGTCCTCTTTCACCAGGGGTACAACAACGCCCAGCTGAGTGGATGCCGACCCCAACGCTACCGCGTCCTGATGAAGCTCATGGTCCAGGGCTGGCGGCAGGATTTCAACGACGCCGAATTGCCGGTCGGCATCATCGGCTTCTGCGCTGGCGGCATCCCCCAGAACGATCAGAATTTTGAGAGCTGGACCGTCTCGGGCGGGGCCTACATCCGTGAAGCCCAACGCCTGGGCCTGGCCGATGTCGGCGACCCGGAAAACACCGCCTTCCTCCCCGCATTCGACGTGCAGATCCCCGGCCTGCATCCGTCGAAGAAACGCGACCACGGCGAGCGCGCCGCACGCTGGGCCCTCAACCGGGTCTACGGCATGAATGTCCACTGGCAGACCGCTTCGTTGGTCGACTCCGAAGTGCTGGGTGATGAGATCGTCCTGACTTTTGACCAGCCGGTCATGCCCCACGACATGTCGACGATCCCCCAGGGATTCGCTATCGCAGGCGAGGACGGACGGTTCTACCGCGCCCACGCCCGGTTCCGCGTGAAGAAGGATCAAGGCATCTGGAACACCGCGAACAAGAGCTTCGACACCACTATCATCCATCTCTGGAGTCCGATGGTGCCCGAGCCCGTCGCGGCTCGTTACGCCTGGGCCAACAGCCCCCAAGCCAACCTCTATGTTCAGGGCAAGCCATGGGCCCCGTTGGCCAGCTTCCGAACCGATGCCTGGCACTGGCCCGAGAGCGAAGACCCCACCGTATCCGCCATCGATCGGGGCCAGGTCCGCGAGCTCAACAACCAGGCCCAGCAGCGCAACGCGGAGCGTCGGCAACGCGAAGCACAGTTGGCCGTCGAGGTTCTCGAACGTGTCGAGCAACTCGGCAAGCCGGGGGCGAGCCAGTAATCTGCCCGTCGCCCTAGACACCGCACGCAAAGTTGCTGGCGGCTCATACGTTTTGGGATGTGGCTTTCCTCGCCCACGAGATTTCGGCAATGTCGGTTTGAGTTGCTCTAACCCCCGCTTTGCAAAGTCTGCACCCGATGTCCGAGACGGATTACTTCAGTGTAGTTTATTAATAAGGGTCTTAGTAAGTTAAGCGGCCAGTAAACTACTACTGGCCCTATGAAAACAAGGAAAAACCGCTACGACCGGCGTTCTCGAATCACAGAGCCGATCATCCGGCGTCTGATCAAGGCCTTCGCGATGGGCCTCACCGCCACCGATAGCGC
>JBCDKD010000137.1:0-3632 GCA_039024275.1 Planctomycetota bacterium
ATACGTTCGACCTGCACCTGAAAGAGACCGAGTTCCGCTTCAACCATCGGCGTGATCATCTCTACCTGGCGGTCCTCAAGCTGCTGCGTGAGAACCCGATTTAGGCCGCTTAACTTCCTAAGACCCTTGAGATTAATGGGGCCGCGGCGAAGCTCACCGAGGTCGGCCACAAGATCATCATCCTGACCTACGGCCTACTCAACGAGCAAGAGCTCGATGGACATGAGGCTAACGTCGTCATCTGCGACGAGCACAACCGCGTCGATCAGCTGCTCAAGTACCACAGCGATGTGGACCAGGAAGCGGTGCTCTAGGACTTCACCATGCAAATCATCTATCGGGTTGGTTATTGGCCAGAGCAATGTGGCGAAGAGTTGTCTGGTGCCGATTGGCCAGTTCCAACGGACCAATCGATGATTGATCCGAACTGGTTCGGGAATGATAAAGAACGAGTCGTTCGATATCTCCAGTCCGGCCATATCTATGCGGCTGAGATGGGATATTCGTGGTGTCGTTTTAATTGCGGTATCGATGATGCAAAAATGGGTTGCTACGAATTGACTGATGGCACATGGTACTGGCCTGAGGGCCTTCATCACTACATCGATAAACATGATGTTATTTTGCCTGAAGTATTCTTGTCGCACATGCGACTAAACAACTTCCAAGTCCCTGAAAAGGCGGACTGGATCAGTTGGCCATATGAGCAGTTTCAAGCTGAATGCCGATTCGATGATGTTCTATGGAAGGACTGGTATCATCGCCGCATCTCATCATGACTGACTCAGCACAACCCACGATCGGCATGCTCGGCGGCGGACAGCTCGGGCAGATGTTCTGTCACGCTGCCAAGCGCGCAGGCGTTAGAACGCATGTGTTCTGCCCCGGGGATGGCGAGCCGGCGACGCTGGTGTGCGACACCAAATCGATCGCGGCGTACGACGACCTCGATGCGGTCGAGGCCTTTGCGCAATCGGTCGATGCGGTGACCTATGAGTTTGAGAACGTGCCCGCGGCGACGGCGGAGGCGTGTGCCAAGCACGTGCCCGTTCGGCCGGGGCAGCAGGTGCTCGCGGTCGCGCAGAACCGGATCACCGAGAAGACCACGCTTGCCAAGCACAGCATCCCTGTCGGACCTTTCGCGAAGGTGGAGACCGAAGACGAACTGCGCGAGGCGGCGAAGACGATCGGCGCGCCCGCCGTGCTCAAGACCGCATCGGGCGGGTACGACGGTAAGGGCCAGCGCGTCCTGCATTCGGGCGATGAAGCCGAGCTGATCTACGCGTGGGAAGACCTGGGGCGTCGGCCTTGCATTTACGAAGGCTTCGTCGACTTCGAGCAGGAGGTCTCCGTCGTTGCGGCGCGCGGGACATGCGAATCCGGCGGCGGCATCGTGACCTACGGCCCGATCGCCAACACCCACCGCAACCACATCCTGGATGTCAGCGTCGTCCCCAGCGGCGCGCCGCAGCACATTGAGAAAGAAGCGATCGGCATCGCCAAGCGCGTGATGGAGGCGCTGGACGTTGTCGGCGTGCTGTGCGTCGAGTTCTTCCAAACAAGAGACGGCCACATGCTCGTCAACGAGCTCGCGCCTCGGCCTCACAACTCCGGGCACCTGACGATCGATGCGCACACGCACAGCCAGTTTGACCAGCAGGTCGCGTGCGTCCTGGGGTATGCACCGTTTCCAGTCAAACTCAAGAGCCCTTCAGCGATGGTCAACCTACTGGGAGATCTCTGGCCTGAGCCTGACGTGGCAGACGGGCCGGACTGGTCGGTTACCGAACGTGGCAACCTGCACCTGCACCTCTACAGAAAAGCGGCCGCACGCCCCGGACGGAAGATGGGCCACCTTACCGCCCTGGCGCGGACACCCCACGAAGCGATCCGCGACGCGGTCGAGGCGCGGGCGCGGGTGACCCCGGCCACGCCATTGGAACGTGATTAGAGCAACTGGCCTATTTGATGGCCTTTTCTGCCTTGCTCCTTATCCCTCCCAGGACATTATTCACGTAGGTCTCTGATTCTTGTGGCGTTGATGAGTAGCTTGGCGTGTACATCGAGGCTGACGCGTTGCAGACCTCGGACCCAGGGGGCAGGTGGGTTAGGCCGGTGCCGTGACTGGTGAAGTTGCCCAGCGTCGTCTCGACTCGGTGGCGTAGCTGCATCAGCGTGGGGCCGAAGCGGTCGCCCAATTGCGGGGGCCGTTCGAGCCGATCGATCGCGTCGAGGCGGTCCGGGTCGCTGGTTTTTCACTTGCCCAGTCCTGTGCGGGGCCGGCGTCTTGGCGCGATAAGTTTGTGGTTGGCCCGGCGTGTCGCGGCGTAGAGCTTCGAGTCGTCGTAGCCCACGTCGCCCAGCAGGTAGCCGGTGCCGGTGAGTTGCTCGACCCGTTGCCGCGCGGTCGCCGACTCGCTGTGGTTCATGGGCGTGACGGTGAAGGCCTGGGGCATCGGTCCGCCGGCGTCGATCAGGTGCAGCTTGTAGCCCCGCGCGTAGGCCCCGGCCCCGCGTCCCCATGCGGCCTGGCCGTCTTGGCGGTGTCGGCTGACCGAGATCGGCTTGCTATCGACCTGCTTGACCAGGCCCGCTGGGGTACGGCCGGCCATGCGTGTCGAGAGGCGGTCGAAGAGCCGCCGCACCGTGTCAGTCCGAAGCCTTCGGCTCATGGTCGGCTAGCTGGGTCAACGCTTAGGCCGGGTCCGGTCGTCCCACGCCGAGCGTCGGCAGGCCCAACTCACCGGCCGGTCATGCAGCAGCGCCCAAAGGTCCACCCGGACGATCAGCACGCTAGAGTGCCGGTGGTAGGCGTGATCCGTTCGGCCCCGTGCCACATCGTTCAACGCCCGCATCAGTTCCGCCCATTGTTCGCGTTCCATGCGGTTGCTCCTTGCGTAAGGGAAGATTGCAACAACAGTGTGCACGCGAGCTGCGCCCGGCGCAAGGGCTTACGCCAATCGTGCATAATGTCCTTAGGGGGGAAGGGGAGCCAAGGCAGGGCCAGAAACGTGGCCACTTACTCTAGCCGGCTGCTGCAAAACCCCCGCTCTTGCGCTACGCTATGTGCTCCCGGCACGGAGGCCTTCATCATGCGTGGCAAGCCCGATCCCCGCCCATCCTTTTTCTATGCGATCGGCCTCGAAGGCCGCATCCGCCCCGACCACCCGCTCCGGCCGATCTAGGCGACGGTCGATACGATCCTGGCTGCGACGGGGGCTTTATTTGATGCGGCGTATGCTTCGATGGGTCGGCCTAGCGTGCCGCCGGAGGTGCTGCTCAAGGCGTTGGTGTTGCAGTGCCTGTACTCGGTACGCAGCGAGCGGCAGTTAGTTGAGCGGATCGATACCGGCCTCTTGTTCCGCTGGTTCTGGGGGCTGGACCTGGCGCGGGGCGTGCTCGACGCGACGGCGTTCACGCACAACCGGCTGCGCTTGGATAAGTACGGCATCACCGCGGCGTTCCTCGAGGCGGTGGTGCGTCGAGCGTTGGCCGCCGGGCTGTGCGGCGAGGAGCACTTCAGCGTCGATGGCACCTTGATCCAGAGCGACGCGTCGATCAACAGCTTGACGCCTAAAGAGCAACCCGACGATGACGCCGCATCAAGCGGCCCTTGTTCCGGGGGCGGGGGC
>JBCDKD010000138.1:0-3455 GCA_039024275.1 Planctomycetota bacterium
GCCGCCGTTGGCCTTGAGCACGGGCGCGAAGGCGTGCGCCATGCTGAGCAGGCCGTGCACGTTGATCTCGTTCTCGTAGGCGTAGGCCTCGAACACGCCGGGGTCGAGGGGGTCGGCGGTCTTCAGCACGCCGGCGTTGTTGACGACGATGTGCACGTCGCCAGCGGTCGCGGCGGCGGCGGTGATGGTCTCGGGCTTGCCGAGGTCGAGCTCGATCGGCACGACCTTGTCGCCGTGGGCGTCGACGAGCGGCTGGGCGGAGGCGGGGTTGCGGACGGCGGCGTAGACCTTGACGGCGCCGGCGCCGATGAGGCCTTCGACGATCGACTTGCCGATGCCACGGTTGGCGCCGGTGACCAGAGCGACTTTGCCTTGCGGATCGATGGACATGAGGGGGCTCCTCGTGAGGTTGGGCCGCGACGCGCCGCCGCGGGGAGGGAACGTTAGGCAGGGCGTCCTCGCCCGGATGCCTGTTGCAACAATAATTAGGCCTCGTGCCCAGATATTCCCGCGACGCCGCGATGGCCCTCCCTCCGGCGCCCCTCGCTTGCGTCTTCATTCAGCCGCGAATACCCGGCGTCACGCCCCGTTTCGAGGCGACGCCCGGCGGTCAGCCGTACGCGACCTCGCGGATCGTCCCGGCTCGGCGTTGCTCCTCGAAGTACGCGATCGTCTTCGCCAGCCCCTCCTCGAGCTCAACCTTGGCCGACCAACCGAGCCGATCGCGGGCGCGCGACACGTCCAGGCACCGCCGCGGCTGGCCGTCGGGCTTGGTCGGGTCCCACTCGATCCGGCCGGCAAACCCCGTGAGACGGACGATCGTCTCGACCAGTTCCTTGATGGTGACCTCGCGGCCGTTACCGAGGTTGATCGGGTCGGGGTCGGCCATGGTCTCGGCCGCGGTGACGATGCCCTCGGCCGCGTCCTCGACGTAGAGGAACTCGCGCGACGCCGAACCCGTGCCCCAGCACTCAATCATCTCTGCCCCGGCTTCGCGAGCCTCGACACACTTGCGGATCAGGGCGGGGATGACGTGGGAGGTGTGCAGGTCAAAGTTGTCGTTTGGGCCGTAGAGGTTCACCGGCACGACCACGGCGGCGCTCATGCCGTACTCGCGGCGGTAGCCGTCGAGCATGACGAACAGCGACTTCTTCGCGACGCCGTACGGCGCGTTGGTCTCCTCGGGGTAGCCGTCCCACATCGCCTCCTCGCGGAAGGGCGTGGGGCAGTGCTTGGGGTAGGCGCAGACGGTGCCGGTCTGCACGAACTGCTTGATATCCCGGCGACGGCCGTGCTCGATGAGGTGCATGCCCATCGCGGCGTTGGCGTAGAAGAACCGACCGGGGTGCTCGCGGTTGGCGCCGATCCCGCCGACCTCGGCCGCGAGGTGGATCACCACGTTCGGCGTGGCGTCCTCGTACAGCCGCGCGACATCGGCCTCGACGGTCAGGTCGTAGTCCCGGCGCCGCGGGACGAACAGGCGGTTGTCGCCGACGCCGCGGCGCCGCAACGCCTCGCACACGAACCCCCCGAGGAACCCGGCGCCGCCCGTGACGACGACGCGATCGCTGGACCAATCGACGATGCTCATGCCCGGCAGGATAGCGGCCAATCAGCCGCCGACGCCGTGCTCGCATCTCCCGCGGCGGGTTAGACTTCACGGCCCGACGCCGTTGGCTGGACGCGGCGTCGCCACCCCCGGTGGGGTGGCAGAGTGGTTGAATGCAGCGGTCTTGAAAACCGCCGTGGCCTTCGGGTCACCAAGGGTTCGAATCCCTTCCCCACCGCTTTCATCTGAGATACGCGCCCGTGGTGACAGAGACCGCCGGGCAAATAGGCATATTCCTGCGGGATTCCGCGGCTCTGCGGTGAATTAGAGACGCGACGACTCCGCCCGAATAGCGGCCCAATTGCCGAGGATTGCCCGAAGTTCTCTGGGGCCGATTTTCGAGGTTAATCGTCTGTGCTTAACCCGGCAGGGACAGCGTTCAAGACGGCTGATCGGCTGGCAAGCCGAGTTGCCTGGCCTGCGACACCCAGTCGAGGTGTTGAGCGGCACGCAGCAGATCGTCCAGGCTCACGCGTGGCGAGAGAGATCCCGACAAGGAGGCTTCCAGGACAGTCGGGCCGAGCAGCGTGAGCCGGAGCATCTTGTGCACGTAGGGCGCGGTGATGCTCTCGCGCTTGGCAAGCTCCTTCGCGGTGATCGTCGATGTCTTCAGTTCGTCGCACCAGGCATAGGCCTGGCCGATGGCTTGGACGATGTGCGGCTTGGGCACGGGCTGTGAGGGGATGACGAGGTCGCTGCCATCGGGAGCGAGGATGATGCGTCGGCCGTCGAATCGTTTGATCTGGACACCGAGATCGAGGGCGATCCGATCATCACGCCGTCGGATATCGGGCTTGTAAGCGCAGGTGGGCCTGGGCTCGGCATTTGCAATCTCTTCGAACTCTTGTTCGGCGACGTGTCGGCAGCCTTCTGATGACATCTCGATTCGAAGGCGTTCGGGCGAGAGCTCTATCCGAGTAACAACCTCTCGAATCCAATGATCGCGATTGATGCTGGGTTGGCTGCTGAGGCGAGAGTTGTCGAGGTGATCGAGCACTACGGCACGGACGAGATCATCGAGGCGCTTGGCGTTGATGGACTTGATCGGGCATGAGGCGAAGCCGTGCTTGATCGCTTGCTGGCTGACATAATAGCGAACGAGTCGTTTGCGCTTCTTCCCGTTGGCTCTCCCTCCGGGGGCGGGTGCCGGCCGATGAGTGGACGTTGGGCTCATGGCCGCGCCGTCGGCGGTGCGGAGTTTGCCCTTGAGCAGGTGACTGTGAGTCCAGCGGAAGCGGTGATCACGGTCGTGCGCTTGGATCATGTCTTGGACGCGATTCCAGGTGGACTTGTCGACCAATGCTTGATGCCGACCCTTGAATATCTCAGTCCGATCGGCGTGCTTGCGGGCGATCTTGCCGAGGTAGATGGGGTTGGTGAGCAAGCGGTAGATGTACTTCTGAGTGAACGGTTTACCGCCGTGCTTACGCCCGTTGCTGCTGGTCCATCGGCGGGTGGTGTGGCCCAATGCGTTCATTTTTTCGGCGACCTCTACATGGGATCCTTTCTCGATGAACAGTTGGAAGATCATTCGGACTAGATCCGCTTCCTCGTCCACCACGTAGAGCCCTCGCGGTTCGTCGCCTTGCTGCCGGCGGTAGCCCAGCGGCGGCTGTCCGCAGACCCAGTAGCCCTGTTTCTGGGTGGCGGCGACCTTGTCGCGGATGTGTTCGCTCGTGACCTCGCGCTCGAACTGGGCGAAGCTCAGCAGCATGTTCAGGGTCAGCCGACCCATCGAGTTCGTCGTGTTGAACTGCTGGGTGACCGAGACGAACGAGACCTTCTTCTCGTCGAACCGCTGCATCATCCGTGCGAAGTCGTGCAGCGATCGGCTCAGGCGATCGAC
>JBCDKD010000139.1:0-3381 GCA_039024275.1 Planctomycetota bacterium
CAGTCTCAGCCCAACGCAGCGTTTCGTATCAGGACCACGTCGGTCCCGCAGCAGAAGCATCATCCCTCGGGAAGGTGTGGTAGCGGCAGGTTCGCGGGCGGGTCCGCGGCGGGGCGTGTGCGGGGAGACTGAGGGTGACGTGTCTGCGTGGGTCCTCCAGCAACCGCGTCGGGCGGCGAAAGCCGATCCGACAAGAGCGGTGGCAACCAACACCGTTGGTAAAACGGACGGCCCGTGCAGACGACGTCGCGACTGGCGCCGCGCAGACAGCGTACTGTCGCGATCCGGCTACTGGGGCCGGACCGATCGGTAGCGGTTGTTTGTCGCGGGCAAAGGCCGGCGTGGATTGTCTTGCCGGGAACGGGCGTCGACGGACGACCCGGACCAAACCAGCGGCGGGGCAAGATCCGCGCAGCTCAGGGAGACAGGACGACGGAGCTCAAAACAGCACGAGCTGTGGAGAAGCCGAAGGGTTAGATCAAGGGCGTTAAGCTTAACGACGAGACCCGGAAGTGGAACCAGCCACCGGCTTCAGCGAGCACCGGCGGTTCTTCTTGAAGACGACCGACGCGCCCATGTGCACAGGGTAAGGCGGACCAACGCAGAGGCGTGCGAAAGCACGACGAAGCGGGAAGACGCCGAGGCCACCATGTTGATAAAGAGTCGATCGATCACGACGTGTTGCTCCTCCGAACAACGCGAAACGAACCGATCAACCCCGCACGGGATCGGCCCCGGCGTCAGTTTTTTATGCGCTTATCGCTCAGAAGTTGCGTGTGGACTTGTATCCTTGGTAGTCTCAAGCATGGCTCTACCAATCGAGGCCTATACCGTGGTTGCTCAGAAAGAGCGCGTGATCGATCTATTCGAGAACGGGCAGCTACAACCCCTCAACCACCGTGAGCTTACGGATGATCACCTCTGGTGCTGCTCGTTTATGGCGCATAGCGATGCGCTTGCCCTCGTCCGTCGGCTCGATGGGATGGGTCTAAATACCACGCAGGGCCCGGACTCTGACATCGTCGTTGTCAACGAGTTTGATCAGTCCATCGATCCGTATTGCGAGTGGCTTCAGATAGGACAGTGGGACAAGGCATGGATCGTTTGGTTTGCCGGCACCGAGCCGAAGACCGTTATCGCTCGGGAGGGCTGGGATCCCAGCGTCGGTTCGGGGCTGTCGTTTTCCGACGGCAGTGATATAGAGTTCGTCCGGATGGACGAGAACGTCGAAGTCCACCGCAACAAAGAAACCGGTGAGGAGGTCTATGTTGGCCGGACTGAGACGCCGGTCGAAGTCTTGTACGAACGCGCGAGCAAAATCATCACCGCGAACATGCGGACGGCGGGCGAGCCGCCGCTACAAAGCGAGGCGTTGCAGCAGGTCACGGTAGCCGTCAATGAGATGTCGCATGTGTGCGGGCACCCGCACGCCACGTGGCAGGCATGGTGGTTACTAGGCAAGGGGCAGATCGCGATTGCGCAATACGAAAAGGCCTACCAGTCCTTCAGCAACGCGTACGCCAAGGAGCAGAACCACACCGCGATCCCGCGCGAGTGGGGCGGAGTCTGCCTGGAGCTAAAACGCTTTGATGAGGCCGTTGAGATCAACCGGCTCGCCGTGGCGATCGAGCCAGACAACAACGAACTCGTCGCCAACCTCGCCATCTCGATGCTCTTCGCCGGTCAGTTGGACCTGGCTGATCGCACAATCGAAGCGGCAATGAAGCTGGCACCTCAAGACCCGGTCAACAAGAACATTCGCGGGCTGATCACAGAAACCCAGGAAGGGCGTCGGCCACAGCCCAGGTCGTTTCAAGACCTTTCCGATCCGGCGAAACCCAAGAAAAAAGCGTGGATGTTCTGGAAGTAGGGCGGCAACACAGCGTTTGGCGGCTAAGCGTCTACGCTTCGGCCCCACGCCATCGGGTTATCCGTCATCTCCAGCACCAGCGTCGCGTTCAGCAGGTCCTGCCAATTCACGAACGGCGTGTCTAGCGGCTGGCCGTCCAGTATCGCGGAAGCCACGTAGCGGTTCGCATCCGAGGTGCCGGGTGCGCTGATCGTCAGGTCGCCGCCGAAGAGGTGCATCTTTGACTGCTTGAACACCGGGCTGCCGATGATGAACCGGTCCTGGCCCGCGACCGGGAACAGGCCCAGCGCCGACCAGACATACCAGGAGGTCATCGCGCCCGAGTCGTCGTTGCCGACCATCCCGCCGGGCGTGGGGGTGAAGAGCTTGAGCCCCTCGCGGACGACATCGCAGGTGCGGTCGTGCCGGCCGGCGTAGCAGTAGATGTAAGGCACCTCCATGTCCGGCTCGTTGCACAGGCCCTCGAACCGGTGCAGGTCGTGGCCCAGCCGCATCTCGTTGGGCAGCGGGCCGCGGCCGACGCGTGGGGCGCTGTTGGCTCCGAAGCCGAAGAACCGGTCGAGTTGTTCGAGGAAGGGCTCGGTCCCACCTGACAACGCGATCCGCCCGGGGATGTCGTGCAGCAGGCGGAAGGAGTAGTTCCATTTGCCGCCCTCGTAGAAGGTCGAGTGCTGCAGCAGCCCGGTCTCGGGGTTGTAGGCGTTGCGCCAGTTGCCGGCCTGCTCCATCATCTCTTCATAAAGTCGGTCGTCGCCGATATGCCTGGCGACACGCGCGGTGCAGTAGCAGGCGTAGGACAGGTCGAGCGTGTGGGTGATCGGGTGGACGATGCCTTGTTGCAGGAAGGCCTCGCCGGTGCCGCCGCGCGAGAGGTCGCGGACCATCATGGTCGCGGCCCGCTCCCAGTCGATGTCGGGGATGCCCCGTGTCAGCGCGTCGGCGATGGTCACGTGCGCCAGCGCGCTGGCTTGGTGGGCGAAGCGGTCGAAGCCCCGCGCCATGCGGTAGCCGATCGGGAAATTACCCTCGATCTCGACGATGCTGAGCAGGCTGTTGACGAAGTCGCTGCCGAAGTCGGGGTACAGGCTCAGTTGCAGCGGCAGGTGCGTCTTGTACAGGTCCCACATCGTGGACATATCGAAGTAGAACGGGCTGTCCCACGGCCAGAAGGGTGACTCGTTGTGCGCTTCGCAGGGCTTGATCAGGCTGCGGTACTGCGAGGTGCGGAAGACCCGGCGCTGCGCCTCGGTGCCGCCCTCGACCTCGATCACGCTAAGCTTGTCGGACCAGCGGTCTGCGGCCCGGTCCCGCGTCACCTCGTACCGGCGGGAGGGGATGCTCTTGCGTGCCTGCCGCGTCGAACGCCAGCTGAACCCAAGACGCAGCTCGAGCTGGTGCCCGGCCTTGACCGGCATCGTGAAGAGCAGGCCGAACGGCTCGAATGTCGACGGCCGGATGTACTGGTGCAGCAAATCTTCCTGGTCGGGCAGCACCCGAGTTCCTTCCCACAG
>JBCDKD010000140.1:0-3358 GCA_039024275.1 Planctomycetota bacterium
AGGAAGAACGATTAAGCGTGGCGGTGTAGCCACGCGTCGGTGGGTTGGCCCTGCGTTCGCTACGCTCACTCCGGCCCAACCCACCGAACCATCCCTCGGAGATCGCTTCAATGAAAGTGCGCAACTTGACGGACACTACCCCTCACTAACTTCTGACGCGCGTTAGGCGCTTGCACGGTCGCGCATTCTGGTTTGCTGGTGCATGATGTTGCCTCCCCGAGCAAGGAGGCTTTCATGATGATCATTCCCATTAACCCCAACGCCCTTCAAGCCCTTCAGCACCGTGTCTGCACCGAATCGAACGCCAAGGCCCGTGACCGTTGCCGGTGCTTACTCCTGGTGATCGGTGGCCTGACCGCGCCGCAGATCGCTGAACGCATCGATCGATCCCGCAGCTTCGTTCAGAGTTGGTGCTACGCCTCCCGTGACCACGCCCTAGACGGGCTTGAGCCCAAGGCTCTTAGCGATCGGCCTCACTGGCTGACTTAGACGAAGCGCCAGGTGTTCAAGCAACGCATCCTCGATGGCGGCCGCGCGTGAAACGCAGAACCGCCGAGAGACCGCTGAGATCGATTCGCCGCTGTTCAACGCGTCGACGACACGTTTACGCAGGTCAATGGAATAGGCTATCTCAAAGGCTTTCTTGCCAGAAAACCTCAGTATGACAAGCGGTGACTAATCGCGCCAGTTGCTCTAGCCATCGCGAGCTGCTTCCAGTTACGGAGGCCTTAAGGACTAGTCCAAAAAAATAAATTAAATCTCATTACCGGCCTGTTCATCATTGCAGTTCGTCTAATTGAGGCTATGATCACTGACAGCCTGTACAACATTTTTTGTCTAATCTCGTATGAAATTTGTAGTCTGTCGTGCGTTTACTCTGATCGAGTTGCTCGTCGTTATATCGATCATTGCAGTTCTGATTGCAATCCTTTTGCCTGCCTTGGGCGCAGCGACCGAATCGGCCCGCAGGGCTGAATGTGCGGCGAATCAGCGATCTGTCGTTGGCACGGCATATTCAGCTGCGGTAGATAACGACGGCCGATACCTGATTGCCACTCGTATACTCAATGGTTCCAGTCCTTATTCCACGTCTTACCCCGAGTTGCTCGCCGACGGTGTGGGTTTTGGATCATCGCACGTTAGTTGGATTAACGTTGCATTGTTTAATGAGTATCGGGATTATGGTCTAGACCTTATTTCGTTTGTTTGCCGAATAAGAGTCTTGACTTCCTGGTGAACAACCACTTCAACAAAACCGAGGGCCCAACGGTTACGACTTGGCGTTTGGGCTATTACCACCTGATAGGACAGCCTTCGGTCCGTGAGATCCCCAACTTTTGGCCAAGCGCGCCCGGCAACGCGGAGTACTGGGTCTCACCAGCGACGATCGATGATGATCCCCGGCTTCCAGCGATGAGCGACATCATGGAGAGCGGCACCCAGTTCAGGATCGGCGGGGGCGGCTACGATCCGTTCAGCAGCTACACGCACGGACCGCGTGGCTACGTCGAAGTGGACGGCGTTGTCCGTATGGAAGACACCGCCGCGCAGGGCGGGAACGTGGCCTACAACGACGGCCATGTCGAGTTCCACGCGACTTCCGAGATGTCACGCTACTACGCCCACATCCCCGCCAACGTGGTGGCTTACTGGGTGGACGCTTCGGAGGTCTACGGACCTAAACCCTGATTCATTGCAACAGCTGCCTGCTTAAACAAACCTGCTCGAGGAGATAAGACAACGGGAGAAAACACATACTGAATCGACAGGCATACGGATGATCAATCAGTAACCGCTCATTCAGTGGGAGAACTGAGGTTTGAAATGTTCTGTATGGCCATTCAAGCCCATCACATTAAACTTTTTTTGGAAAGAAAATTATGCAACGTTTTGCTCAAACTATTTCGCAATCTATCAAGCCCGCCGCCACGGGCCTGCTGGTCGCCACCGTTTGCGGCTATGCCGGTTTTTCCGGCGCAGAAGTGATCGAGCAAACCTTCACCAATGGTTCGTCGGGACCGCGGAACTTTGGACAATATTTCGAGGTCGAATCGGCGTTCTTCAGCGAGCCGCTGGAGTTGGAGTCGATCGTGCTAACGAAGGGTGAATTCGGGCAAGACGAAGAAACCGCGACAACGATGTACCTTGATCTCTACGCCATTGGCACCGCTTCGTTCGGCGATATCAATTTTCAAAACGGGGACCAAGTTGGAAATCTCGAGTATCTGGGTTCATCGGATAACTCTATTAATTTTCAAACGGCTTCTTTCGGCGACGATTTCGTCTGGACTTTCTTGGGTATCACCGATCCCCTCCCGCTTGACACCCCGCTCTTCGCGGTCCTTTCCACCGACGCTGGCCCAGGAAGTCACCGCGGATTCTCATTGGCAACGACGCGGGGCGACACAGAGGGTGACCCTGTTTTTGTCAACATCTCCAACGCAAACTCTGACCCGTTGTTCGGCGGCACGCCAACGGAAGAGACGGTTCAGGGCAATCTCTACACCGTCAATCTCGTCCCCGAACCCGGCAGCCTGGCGCTGCTGGCCCTGGGCGGTGTGCTCGCGATTCAGCGCCGACGCCGCGCCTGAGCCGATGTCCTCATGCTTAAACTTCTGAGATTTGTTCTTCACGCCGCGCTGTTGACCCAGCGCGGCGTTTTTATGCCCGGCCGAGCAAGGCTTGCGTTGAGTGTCCCGGCGGCATCAGTGGATCAGCTGTTGTCCACCCATATACCCCTGCAGCACTTGCGGCACCGTGATGCTGCCGTCTTCGTTCTGGTACAGCTCAAGGATCGGGATCAGGATGCGGGGGCTCGCGGCGACGGTGTTGTTTAAGGAGTGGCAGAAGGTGGTCTGCTTCTTGCCGTTCGCGTCCGTGGCTTTGTAGCGCAGGTTCAATCGACGGGTCTGGAAGTCGTAGAGGCGTGAGGCGGAATGGGTTTCGCCGTAGCTCTCACGGGACGGCATCCAGCACTCGACGTCGATCATGTCGGCGTTCTTCTGGCCCAGGTCGCCGGTGCAGCATTGGAGCAGGCGGTAGGGCAGGCCGAGGTTTTGGAGGAGCGCTTCGACGTAGCCGAGCATTTTTTTGTGCCAGTCGCGGGATTCGGCTTCGTCTGCTTTGCAGATGACGACCTGCTCGACCTTGTCGAACTGGTGGATGCGGTAGAGGCCGGCGGTGTCCTTGCCCGCGGCGCCGGCCTCGCGTCGGAAGCAGGTGCTGACCGTCGTATAGCAGCGCGGCAGCGAGTCTTCGTCGAGGATCTCGTCCTGGTGCAGGCCCATGAGGCCGACCTCGCCGGTGCCGGTGAGATAACCTTCGACAGATTTATAAACTTCTGCAACTCCGATTGAAT
>JBCDKD010000141.1:0-3071 GCA_039024275.1 Planctomycetota bacterium
ACCCACCGCACATAAGACCGCTCGGTCTTATAAGCGTAATGCAACACCCTCAGGCGCTCGGAAACTCGGTCAAGCAGCTTCATTTGTTAGGTTTTTAGTTTATAGATTGTCATATGTCAATATCATTTGGCAAGGATTCTCAATCTTGCAAAAAAGCAATTTGACAAGCAAAAATATTGACGCGGCCCCACCCCCTCGCTATCTTGCTAGATGAATTGTTTCCATAGAATAACTGTTATCCCGCCTGATGCTTTATCACGTCAGCGAAGAACCCAGTATCGCTTGTTTCGAGCCTCGCGAGACATCGACCGGGCAGCCGGTGGTATGGGGGGTACATCCTGATCGATTACGTAATTATCTCCTGCCGCGCGATTGTCCACGGGTCACCTACTTCGCCGCCGGTGACACAACATCTGAAGATGTGGACAGGTTCCTTGGGGCCAGTACGGCTGTGGTCGCTTTCGAAAGCGATTGGTTGGACCGCGTACGTCAGGCTCGACTGTACGTCTATGAGTTCTCTGAGGCCGGTTTTGCTTGTGTGGACGACACAGCCGGTTACTTCCAGTCCGAGTCCGCTGTCCGTCCCCATCGCGTCGAGGTTGTGGACGATTGCTTGGGAGCTTTGGCAAATCAAGGTGTGGAGGTGCGGTTTGTGCATTCTCTATGGCCGTTGCATGATGCGGTCGTTGCATCGACCCTTGGGTACTCCATTATCCGTATGAGAAACGCGCAGCCCAAGATTGCGGGATAACCACCGGCTGCAGTTGACCGGCTGCGCCCGCGTTATGATGTTGTTGTCAGTTTGGAGCCTGCTCCCCGCGGGCGGCCGGCAACTAAGCCGATTTACGTTAGCAGGCATGAGACAGCCACACGTCGGTGCTTAAGTAGAGTGGTTATCCACGGAGGATGGCGGTCGCCGATCCCCAGTGTTCACGGGCTATCGGGGGCAATTCCACCTTCACGGTGGTGACGAAATCGCAGACGTTGAATGGCTATTACCTATCGAGTCAGTAGACCCGGGTGCATCGACACCCTGCGAGGTGTGGTTTGCACGGCCAGAGGAGCACCTTACGGGTATTGCAGTCGGTGACAGTTTTGAAGTCCGCGAAGGTGCGCGTGTTGTGGGTCGGGGCAGGATTACTTCGTTTCTCACGAGGGATGCGTGCTAACCACCGGCTGCATTTGACAGGCAACGCCCGCGAGTGGCGTGTGTTGTCGGTGGTGCCCTCTCCTGCGGGCGGCCGGCAACTGAGCCGTTTACGTTAGGCGGACTGTAAGTTCCGGGATATAATTTCGGTATGACTTCTGAACAATTTACTAACGTACTACATCAAGCCCCTTTCCGGCCATTCTCGATTCATATGGCGGATGGACGCGTTTTTCATGTATCACACCCGGACTTCGTCGCCCGATCCAAGG
The DNA here is from genome assembly GCA_039024275.1 of Planctomycetota bacterium. Classification (GTDB taxonomy): domain Bacteria; phylum Planctomycetota; class Phycisphaerae; order Phycisphaerales; family Phycisphaeraceae; genus JAHQVV01. The sequence goes on from JBCDKD010000141.1 coordinate 1,420, forward strand.
CAGGCCGAACTGTGATCGTGTTCCGCGATGGGGATGATTACAGCGTGCTTGATCTACTGCTGATGTCGGAACTTGAGGTTCATGCTTCCAATGACCAAGCCGCCTAACCAACTGCTGCAGTTATTACCCCGGCACCTAACCATCGACCTTTTTCCGCGGCGTAGCGCATGGTGGGCGGCTTAAAGTAGCCCTTGACCTTCTCCGGTTGGCGTTGGCGTTCACGCAGTGACCTGCGCGGCAGCGACCGCATGTGCCCGGCGTCCTCCGGCCGCTCGTGCTTGAGCACGTTGGCCTTGATATCTTGATTCAAGTACTCATCGGGAGCGTCCTGTGGGGCGCCAACTCCGGGCTGTAGCCCGGCAACAAAAACACTTCGATCTGCTCTTCGTGCTCGGCCAGCCAGGCCTTGGCCTTCCTGCTCTTGTGCACCGGGTGGCCATCAAGGATCAGCAGCACCTTCCGCCCGGCGTGCTTGATCAGCCGACGCAGGTACGCGATCAGGATGCCCGCGTTGAACCTGCCGCGGAACGTCGTGAACGAGAGGTTGCCCGCGTTGGTCAGAGCCGACATCATGCTGCAGCTAAACCGCTTGCCTGTTGTTTCCAGCACCGGCGTCTTGCCTTTGGGGCTGTCGCTCCGCCGGGCCGTAGGGTCGCTACGCCGCCCCATCGGGTCGCCCCGGTCGATCGTTGCGCGTTGTTCCTGAGCCTGTTGCTTGATCTTCGGGTACGTCACGTTCAGCCAGTGCTTCACCTGCTCGCCGCACTTCTCGTAGGCACGCTTGAGCGGCTTCTGCGGCGTCATGCCCCAGCGTTGGAGGTCGTTGCCCACCGCACGCAGCGACAGCGTGACGTGGTAGCGTTTGGCGATCAGCCGCTGCACCGCGGCGCGGTTCCACATGACAAAAGGCAGCTTGAGTTGGTCGGGATGCTTGTCCATGACCGCCTTGCGGATGCTGTTCTGTTGCCGCTTGTTCAGCCGGGTGTGCCCGGGCCTTCGGCCGACCTTCTTGGCCTTGAGCGCCGCCTCGCCGCCGCTGTCGCAGGCACACAGCCACTCGTACAGCGAGGTCTTCCCGACGCCCATCGTGCGGAGCACATCCACCGGCTTCATGCCCTGCACCCGCACCGCTCGCACGGCACGGAGCCGAAGCGATTCCTTGGCGCAAGAAGAAAGATGACGGCCATCCGTGGCGGCTGTAGCGTTGCTCATGCCAATCCTACACGCCACGAGCAGGAAGGTGCGTTAATTATGTGCCGGGGGAAGATAAAGCTCCAGGCGGGAGCCACGAGCAGTGATATGCGGGCTTGCACTACTTCAGATAAGGCCTGTTTGACCATGCTGCTCCTGGCTTTCGCTTGGAGCTTGGGAGCATCAGACGCCTCACTATGTGCTTGGCTGGGTACCCCCTCATTCAAGCATGCCCAGCACGCGATCGACGTAGGCCTGGGTCTGCGGGCCGGCGAGGCGGCGCACCATGTCGCGTGAGGACAGGTCGGGGTATTTCTGGATGCCCTTTGCGACGCTCGTCGGCCCCATGTGGTACGCCGCAAGCGCTAGCGTGATGTCGCCCTCAAATCGATCGAGCAGGTAGGCGAGGTAAAGCGTGCCGACACGCAGGTTGTAATAGACCTCGAACAGGTCGCCGGGGC
>JBCDKD010000142.1:0-2917 GCA_039024275.1 Planctomycetota bacterium
CGGCCCTTATCAGTACATCCCTTGTGCGTTCGGCCAGTTCTTCCAGCGCTGGTGGGAACCCAAACAGCCTGGCGGCGACCGCAGCCCCGGCGACCCGCCCTTCACCGGCCGGTTCATCGACGGCGGCGGCAACCCGTTCCGTATGATCGCCTGCACCAACGCGAAGATCACCTTCGCCCAGGCCGCCGCCGCCAAGTTCATCATGGGCCGAGTGCTTATCGACCCGGGACTCACCCGCTCGGGCTACGGCATCGTCACCGTCGATCGCCAGCAGCGAAGTATCGCCTTCGACCACTGGGACCGCGACGCCGATCCACCGGAGCAGTTCGTCGGCTGGCCCGTCCGTATCCCGCTGCCCAAGCCGGGCTACGCCGGGCTCGAAACGCACCAGCCGCTCTGAAACCGTTCTCCGTTTCCATCAGAAGCACGAAGCCGGAACCACGAATGACCGAGCCCACGCTACGACCGCGCGACCTCGAAAGCACCCCGTCTCAACCGCGGCACACCCGCCGTCGGTCGCTACGCACACGCCTGACCCGCATCACCGGCTTCTGCTTGGTCGCCGCGGTGCTCATCGCCTCGCCCGCCCTTACCGCTATGGCCAGTCAAGACCTGCATGTCTCCAGCTTCGGCGCTGTTGGTGATGGCGTCCACAACGACGCCCCCGCGATCCGCCAGGCCATCCAGGCCGCCATCGATGCTGGGTCCGGCACAACCCTGTCCTTCGATGAGCGTACCTACCGCCTCGGGCCGTCGGGCGACCTGCACTACCAGTTCAAGCTCGACGGCGTGAAAGGTCTCCGCATCCAGGGCAACGGCGCGACACTGCTCAACACCCCCGAGCATGGCATCTTCGAAACCGTCCGCTGCACCGACGTCGAGATCGGCGGCTTCGTCGTTGACTACGACCCGTTGCCCTTCACGCAGGGCACGATCACCCGCATCAACCCCGCCCAGAACAGCTTCCTGCTCGAGATCGCCGACGGCTACGAGGTCCCCTCCGCCGACACCCGCTTCTCCCGCTGGTCTTCCGTGATGGACCCGAACGAACGGCACCGCCGGTGGGACCTGAAGATGCACTTGTTCTACAAGGGCGTCGAGCCCGTGCCCGGCTCGCCCCGCACCGTTCGTGTAACGGTCGATCCGCAATGGCAAGACGATCTCAAGCCCATCAACCGCGGCGACCGCTTCTTCCTGAGCTTCCGCCGCGGCCCGGGCGGCAGCAACTTCCGTGTCACCGAAAGCACCGACTGCACCTTCCACGACATCAAGTTCTACGCCACCCGCTACGGCATGGCCTTTGGCGTCCGCTCCAATGAGGGCCGTATCACCCTCCGACGCATCGAGATCCGCTTCAAGCCCGGCACCGACCGCCTCATCGCCTCCCACCGCGACGGCATGCACTGCAAGGACAACAAGATCGGCCCGCTCATCGAAGACTGCTACTTCGAGGGCCTCAAAGACGACAGCCTCAACATCGGAGGTAACACGGGCATGGCGCGGAGTGTGATCTCCAGCCGGGTGTTCGACTTGATGGGCGCACCGTTCAGGCCCGACGATGAGGTGCTCGTCTTCGACCCCGACAGTGGCCAAGCCCTCGCGAGGACCAAGGTCGTCAACGTGGAGCCGGGACGAGTCGAATTGGCCCATGCGATCCGCGGCGTCGTGCCCGGCACCAAGAAGCCGCACCAGGACCGCACCTCGACCCACTTCTACAACCTCAGCCGATCCAGCGCCGACTTTATCGTCCGCAACTGCACCTTCAAGGCCCAACGCCGGCACGCCATGCTCATCCGGGCCCCGCGTGGACTCATCGAGAACAACACGATCGACGGCGTCGGCGGCAGCGCCGTCTTCGCCGGCAACGAGGCCGGCAGTTTCTACGAAGGCCCCTTCCCCGAAGGCTTGGTCATCCGCAACAACACCATCCGCAACACCCAACTCCCCGCGATCTGGCTGCTGACCAGTTCGCTGTCGGGCGAGGGCCGACTGACCCGTGATATCCGGCTCGAAAACAACAACATCCTGGCCGCACACGCCCCCGCCATCCAGGCGGCACGGGTGGCGGGCGTCCGTGTCACCGGCGGACAGATCGCCGCGGGCCGAACGCTGCCGGCCAAGGACAGCGTGGTCAGCCTCGGACAGAACATCGCCGGCGTCCGGTTCAGTGGCGTCCGGTTTGAAGACCAGCGGCGGAACTCACCCGGCGTCTTCGCCCTCGAAGGCCCGCGCAGCAGCCGCACGCTCGCCGTCTCGTCGTCCTGCCGGTTCGACCTCGCGCGCGGCGTCGAGCACTTTGCCGACTAACCCATCGCCCCTCACCTTCGACACTCCCCAGAGACCGAAACGCCCATGGATCAAGAACGCCTGCAACAAGCCAACTGGCTCTGGTCGCGCAAAGCCGTCGCCAGTACTGTCAACCTCTACGCGCAGTTCCGCCGCTCGGTCGAGTTGGCCGAGCCCGTCGATCAGGCCATCGCCTACATCTCGGCGGACCAGGAGTACCAGCTCTTCGTCAACGGGTCATACGCCGCCCGTGGACCCGCCCGCGGTTACGCCTCCCACTGGCCCGTGGACGAGGTCGACCTCGCCCCGCACCTCAAGCCCGGCGTCAACGTCATCGCCGCGATCGTCCATCACCCGGGCATCAGCACCTTCAAATACCGCACCGAAGCGATCCCCGGTTTCCTCTTCGCGCTCGACCTCGGCGGTCAGCAACTGGTCAGCGATAAATCTTGGCACGTCCGCTTCGACCCGTCCCGCACCCAGGTGACCGGCAAGCTGTGCAAGCAGATGGGCTTCCAGGAGCAGAACGATCTGCGCGCCGACGATCGTTCGTGGCTCACCTGCGCTGACGCCGACCTCGGCGAAGACTGGGCCGACCCGCAGGCCCGGGTCTACGGTAGCCCTCCGTGGC
>JBCDKD010000143.1:0-2850 GCA_039024275.1 Planctomycetota bacterium
CCCGCTGCCCAGCCTAGTTGAGCACTCGCTGCTGCGGGTGCTGCAAAAGCTGGCGGCCATTGCGAGCACAACCGTCCTGCAGGTGATGGGCCTGCCGATCTACCGGATCGGCAGCCAGATGGTGATCGAGGGGCTCGCGACGCCGCTGCAACTCGAGGTCGCCGAGGCGTGCAGCGGCCTCCGCATGAGCACCATTTTCATCGCTATGACGATCGCGATGGTCTTCCTGATCCAGCGGCCCTGGTGGGACAAGTTCACGATCCTGCTGAGCGCGATCCCTGTTGCCTTACTGGTCAACGTGATGCGGATTGTTGCCACGGCGTTGCTTTACTACGCGTTCCCCGAGAACAAAGACCTCCAAAAGCTCATACACGACTACGCGGGCCTCGCGATGATGCCGGTAGCGATGGGCATCCTGTGGCTCGAGCTGACAATCCTGTCCAACTTGACGGTCGAAGACGACGGCATCGATTACCAGAGCGCCGCCGGCGGCGTCATGCCCCGGCTGTGAGGGCGGTGTTGCGTCCACACAACCTTTCGCACAACGAAGACGCATTCCCGCAACATGTGACGATGGTGGGACGGCCGGATCGCGATCATCGCAAGCCTATGGCGAAGAATGACTTAGACGGCCAACTTCCCTGAATACGAAGACGCGGTCACGAGAGTTGCCACTCGGCTACAGCGGCTCGGCAGAGATGCACCTACGACTGACGATGCAAAGCCGGCCGAGATGCAATGCCCGGACGGCCGAAATCACGGCCGCAGCAGCAGCGACCGCGGCCCGAACGACGACTGCACCAGCGAACGACACAGCACGAGCGACACGGCGCCAGCGACACGGTATCGACGCCAACGCCCGGGCGGCGATTCGACAACCAAGAACTGTGCGGCCCGAAACCCAGGCCGGTAACCACGGAGAAGTGTTTTGATGTCCGATGCGAGCAGCACCGCAAGCGACCCCGGCGCCGACCCGAGCGCTCCCTTGAACGGAACAAGCAGGGCCCTCGCCCCGCTGAACCCGGTGAACGGCTTCCCGATAACGGCCTTCGGGCCCGACATGGGCAACTTCCAAGACGTCATCCGCGGGGGCGTTGACCCCGCGAGCCTGTTCCACTCGTTCCGGCGACGCTGGCTGCTGGCAATCTGCATGGGCTCACTTGTTGGCGTCGCCGCCGCGGTGGGGCTCTACACGCTTTTCCCCGAGTCGTCGTCCGCGCAGCAGCTCTTCCAGGTTAGCAGCAAGTCCAACTCGATCCTGGATTCGAGCCTCGAACCGGTCTCGGACTTCGCCCTCTTTTGTCGCACCCAGGCGGTGCTGCTGCGAAGCCAGTTCGTTCTGAATCGGGCGATCAGCGCCGAAGGGGTCGCCCAGACGTCGTTCTTTGAGGACGTGCCGGTCGAGAAACGGTGGCAGTACCTCGCCGACGAGCTCTCGGTCACCTTCCCGCAAAACTCCGAGGTCATGCAATTGTCGCTGTCGGGCAGCGCCCCCACCGAGGAGCTGAAGCTGATCGTCGAGGCGGTCACCAAAGCCTACAAGGACGAGGTGCTCTACGAGTACAAGAGCCAGCGGCTGAGGCCACGCGACATCTTGGTCCGCAGCCTCAACAAGCTCAACAAGGACATCCTCCGGCTCTCCGAACAGCTCCACGGCATCCGGAAGGAAAAGGGCGGCGGGTACGCGCCGACGCCGGGGCAGGTCGACCCGCAGAACCGGATGCTCCTGGCCGAGGCGATGCAGCTCCAGGCGAAGGTCGCGCAGCTGAATGAGCAGCTCATTGCGCTCGCGGGCGATGTCACCCAGCAGAAGGCGTTGTACACAGACCCGCAGCTGCTCGAGCAGAGGGTCGACGAAGCCATCGACGGCATGGCGGAGACACGCGAGCTGGAGGCTCAGCTCCTGCTGCTGAAGATGCAGATCCGTGACATCCAGCTGAACACTTCCACCAACCGCGGCCTCGCCGCCGCGGCGCCGCTCCAGCAGCGTTACGAGTCGCTCCTGCAAGAGGTCGACCGGTTCAAGAAGGAGACGAAGGACCAGATGCTGGACGAAGCGCGTCGAACACCCAGCGCCGAGCTGCGTCTGCTGGTGCAGGACTTTCAGCGTAAGAGCGGCACCATGCGGCAGCAGCAGCAGGCGGCTCAGGTACGCATCACCGAGATCACCGAGACCCTGCGAGAGCGTGGGGAGATCAGCTCCGATTTGGTGATGCGTCAAAACGAGATCGAGAGTCTCCGCGCGGTCGCCGACACCATCGCCTTGCGGATCGCGCAATGGGACGTCGAGGCGGACGCCGAGGACCGGATTTCCGAGATCGAGGGCATCGAAACCAACACGGGTATTAACACCGCACAGCGTTACGCCATCGCCGGCGTCGGTGGCCTCGGGTGCCTCGCCCTGACGTGCTTCGGCATCGCGTACATGGAGTTCCGCAACCGCCGGCTGAACGGGCCCGAGCAGGTCGACGAGGGACTCGGCATCCGCGTCATCGGCACGCTCCCGAGCCTCTCGGGCCGCAAGGCGCTCGACCCGCGCCACCCGGTTGTCGCCCAGCTGACGGAGTCCATCGACAACGTGCGGACCGCGCTGATGCACGACTCGACTAGCAACCGCCGCCAGATTGTGATGGTGACCAGCGCCGCGGCGATGGAGGGCCGCACAACCGTCGCCAGCCAGCTCGCGGCGAGCCTCGCCCGCGCGGGCCGGCGGACGCTCCTCATCGACGGCGACCTCCGCCGGCCGGCGCTGCACAACCTGTTCGACCTGCCGCTGGAAGACGGCCTCTGCGAGGTCCTCCGGACCGAGGCCGAGGTGACCGACGTCATCCGGCCGACGCACGCCGAGGG
>JBCDKD010000144.1:0-2827 GCA_039024275.1 Planctomycetota bacterium
CGCATCTGGACGACGCCCGCCACCTGCCGGCAACGCGGCAAGCAGCTCGACCGCTTCCTCGTTGAGTCGATCGAAGCCAAGCTCGGCAACAGACGTTGCGAGCCTTCGCGCATCTATTGATGGACGGGTGAATAGTTACCACGCGGGAACGTTGGCCAGATATCTCGCAATTCGCCATCAGGCGAGCGAAAGGGGTAATTCTTGTACCCACAAAAACACATTTGGCCATCCATATTTCTGGGTACTTTGCCATTATTCGCCGGTCAAGTCAAGAGGTTTCCGTAACGTCGCCACAAGAGCCCGGGCTCGCGGCCGGACCAATGCTGCATCCCCGCGATAAAGTATCTTGACTGTTTCGCCGATTTACTGATATACTGTAATCATGCAGAATCGAATCACCATCAACGATCGCGGCGTCATCACCATCCCAGCTCGGATGCGCGATGCCTTTGGCCTCAAGGCCAACGACGAGTTGATCATCGAGGACACCGAGAACGGCCTGCTCCTCCGGCCCGCCTACAGCGTGCCGATCGAGGTCTATTCTGCGGAGCGGATCAGTGAGTTTGCCAGCGACGAAGACGCGATCGGCAAGCTCCTGCCCCCCGCCCCCCGGAAGTAGGGGGTCGGCATGCTCCGAGTGTTTCTCGACGCCAACGTGCTGTTCTCCGCCAGCAACGCGGACAGCAACATTGCCCGCCTGATCGTCCTGCTCATCGAGACCGGTCAGGCCGTGACAAGTGACTTCGCGGCCGAGGAAGCCCGGCGCAACGTAATGCTCAAGCGGCCCGCTTGGACCGATGCCCTGGGTAAACTCTTGGGTCAGGTCGAGGTCGTCACGTCGATCCAGTTTGATCTGCCCGTCACACTCGCCGAAAAGGATCGGCCCATCCTCTGTACCTCGATCCGCAGCAACTGCCAGTACCTGGCCACCGGCGACCGCCGGGACTTCGGGCATCTGTACGACCACACCATCGAGGGCGTGACCGTCATCACCCTGGCGCGGCTGGCTGAGATCGTCATTTCTCAATAACGGGGCCGATCGGGCAGGCAATGGATGCCCACTTTATATTCATCTGGTAAGCCATAGCGGGCCGATGACTGTAAAATGATTTTACATACCGATCCGTGTTTGTAAAATCTGGAGAGTCTATGCCACCCTCTGCCATCCAACTCGGCAAGAAGCTCCGTGCGGCCCGAGCCGCAACGGGTAAATCTACCCGGACCGTCGCCCGTGAAGCGACGATCAAGGGCATTCCGATGAGCCACGCGACGCTTGCCAATTACGAGCGTGGCGACACGATGCCAAGCCTGCCCACACTCAAGCTCTTGGCGAGGATCTACGAGTGCCCACTCGAACAGCTCACGGAGGACACGCCAGCCCTCAGCGGTATCCGTTATAGAGCCCTCAAATCCGTCCGGGTTTCAGACCGGCGTCACTTCGAGGGCGAAGCCACCCGCTGGAGCTATGTCTACTTCGAGCTGGAGACGATCCTCGGCCGGCCGCTGCGGGGTGAATCCTTCGAGGCCAAGCCGAGCACAATACCCGCTGCCCTTGCCGCCCAGGTCCGCAACGAGTTGGCGCTTGGCGACAAGCCCATCCCTAGCGTGGTGCGTCTGCTCGAAAAGTTCGGCATCCGCGTGCTGCAGGTGGAGTCCACCGCCCGCATCGACGGCCTTGCCGCGATGTATGGCGATGCCCCCGTTGTCGCCCTCAACCCCGAGCTGAGCAGCGATCGCTTCCGCTTCAACGCCGCCCACGAGTTGGGCCACCACCTGTACGAAGACTGGCGTGATGAGGACGGCAAGGACCACGACGGCGACGACCGGGCCCACGAGTTTGCCTCGCATCTGCTCATCCCCGATAGCAAGATCAAGGACGCGTTCGAGGGATTCAGCATGGTGCGGCTGGTCCGCTACAAAGAGCTTTACGGTGTCTCACTCGCCGCCATGATCTACCGGGGCAGGCAGGCCAAACTCATTAAACAGAAAGACTACGAACGCATCTGGCGCGAGTTCGGACGCCTGGGCTGGCGCAAGCGCGAGCCCGGCTTCGTGCCCCCCGACTACTCGTCCCGCCTGGAACAACTCATCGAGCGCGCGGTCCATGACAAAGCGATGTCTTTTGGCGACGTCGCCCGCCTCGCTGCCGTCGATGAACGCATGATCCAAGCACGCTTGATGGAAGCCATTGGTGGTCGCCTCCCGGTGGAGTCGGAGGCACCAGGACCCTTTTCGTTCCCGGGCCGCAGATAGCCGCCCCAAAGCATGGAGGCTGCAACATGCGGCTAATCCCCCAAGACAAACTGGCCCTCGAAGAACTGTACCTGTACTACGCGATCACGACAGATCAGCTCAAGTGCAAGCCGGGCATCCTCGGACGCATCTGCGCGGTGTTCCGGCGCGTTACCGGCCGGGATGAATCGAACGAAGAAATCCTTCGGTACATGTCAACCGCCGCAAGAACAAGGACTGGCCGCGCCTGGGTGACCGGGCGCGGCGATTCCCCGCCGCACTCAAGGAACTACTCGATGGCGAGATCGGCGTTCTCTGCGCGATCTACAAGACAATAAACATCCCGCTCGACGAGTACATGCTCCGGGAGGAACTGCCGCAGCGGCTGCGCGACGCCTTCGCTGCCAAGACCGGTCGGGTGCTGACCGCCTTGACACTGCTCGCGCCCGTTAGAGGCGCATTCAATCCCCAAGCGCAACCCCGTGGCGAACAAAGAGGCATCACGGGCTGGTCGGCAGATTGAGGTTGTCCTACGACTTCAACACCGCAGCCCACGATGCCAGCCAGCCGGCTTACCACGCACGAGCGTGACCAG
>JBCDKD010000145.1:0-2823 GCA_039024275.1 Planctomycetota bacterium
GAAGGCGGTGAGGAGGTCGCGAGCCCGGGCAGCCGTGAGCCCAGTCACCTTAGCCGCAACGGGCGCAGAAAGGATGGGCCGTGCACGAAAGAGATCGGCAAGGGCGGCAGCCCCCCTGCCGCGCCGGTCCTTGAAGACATCGGCCACCCGCACGCGCCAGGCCTCAAGCGCGACAAGCCGCCGACACGCTGCGAGCGCGGAGGCCACGACTGCGGTCAACCATTCGGAGAGCTGCACGTCCGGGCTCGACCCGAGCCCAAGCCGGGTCGCTGGACGCCCATCTTCCACTCGCTGTCATGGGATTTGCGCCAGAGGCGATCATCTTCGGCGTGATTTTCGTGCTGGCGTATCAGACCTGGTTGCACACGGAACTGATCGGCAAGCTCGGGCCGCTGGAGTGGGTCCTCAACACGCCCTCGCACCACCGGGTGCACCATGGATGCGACGACCAGTATCTCGACAAGAACTACGGCGGTGTTCTCATCATCTGGGACCGGCTGTGGGGTACATTTCAGGTTGAAGAGGAGACCCCCCGCTACGGCCTGAAGCGAGACTTCAACAGCCACAATCCGCTTATAGTTTGGTTCTCAGAGCTGCCCGGACTGGTCTCTGATCTTTCTCAAGCGAACAGCACGCGCGAAGCGTTAGGATACCTGTTCGGCAGGCCCGGCTGGACACCGAAACAATGATCTCAACCGTTATCTGGCCTGCCGACCGGCTGTCGCTGGGTAGCTTGCTAAATGACGTTCGCGACTCGCATCGCGCTGACTTTGGAGCACGCTCGTCGAAAGTTTCCTGTTCACACTGTTGCCATCGTGGATTGGGGGGTCACTGACAGACAGCTGACGAACAATTGGGGTCAATTCTTCTTGATATTTGTCGTCTTGGTCGGCCTTCTTGCCGTATCAATCGCACTACGTGTCTACGGAGTGATGCGGGGGACTTGGCGGGGCCGTACCCGGGTGCGCACGGGGCAAGACCGTTTCGGTCACGAACGCTCGGGTCGAGATGGGGCGCGAGCTTGTCATCTTGCTGAACGTGACGGCCACGGCCACGCTGACCGCCTTCTTTCAGCCTCCAATCTCACCGTTGTTGCTGCTGTCGTTCTCAACCACGTTGAGTTCGCCGGAGGCTCTAGTTCCTGAGAGTATTGTGGCCTTATGAGCGATCGTCGCCACAGGTCAAAGCCGGAGAGGTGCGGAAGTAATCTTTAGAAAAGAGTATCTAGCTCTTTCCTATCGGATTCTGTGTGGCTACAGTATTTGAATAGTGTGAAGATGTTTGTCGAGCCTTAGCATGCAAAGCGCCACGACTGATCAAGGCCGATGAGTGTCAGCGCCTTCAGCACTCATAGTATGAACAACTCTGCGGGGGTTGCGAAGCCGCGATCCCGCGGCTTCGAGCCTTCAATTGACGCGGATCAGAAGCCCAGGAGCTCAAGCTGATCGATGATGCCGCCCTCGACATCGAGTGCGGTGCTGTACTCGGCCGCATCGATGTTCGCTCTGCTAAGGTCCTCGGCCTGAACATCGACGAAGCGGTAGTTGTGACCGCCGTTTTCCAGAACCTCGATGACGAGATCGTCGCCGACCTCCGAGATACTGACCTGATTGGCGGATAGTGTGCCGAAATCGATGACATCGCCGGAGGGGTCGAAGCCCTCCACCGTCTCCTGGGCGGCCCAGTTCCAGGTGATCAGCACACGATCGAGCGGACCGGTATCGACCGTACCGTCATCATCATCGCTGCCGCCGCCATCTTGGCCCTCGCCATGTCCGGCGGGCGGTGTCATCACGCCTTCGCGCGTCTGGAAGCCGTCTGTGCTCTGTCCTTCGGGTGCGCTTGGGGTTAGCAGCACGGTCCGGTCCACGAGCGTCACGTCGTCCTGCGAGAAGCCGAAGGCCACCTCCAGATTGTCTTCCATCACCTGATCGAAGTGGAACTCCACGCGGCCGGGGGCGAGGTCCGCAAGCTGAACACCGACAAGCGTCAGGCTCTGGCCCGTCGGCAGGCTGGAGATCGTCAGGCCCTCGTCGCTGTCCTCGACGCTCAGTCGCTCACGCGTGCCGAAATAGAGGAAACTCAGCTTCATCGAGCTTGGGTCGAAGCCGTCAATCACTTCGTGCAAGCCATACTCATGCGAGCGCACGTAGACCGTGTCGGCCTCTCTCGGTCCGACGCCCAGCTCCCACGACATCACGCCGCCGATATCCTGGCGGAGGTGTTCGTTGCCGACCACACCGAAGCTCTCGATCGTCACGTCCTGATAGCTGACGCCTTGGACGATCTGAATCGAGGCACTCCAGGGACTGTCGATGGCGATTTCGCCTGCAGGGGTCTTGGTGATGATCATGCCGTGCACGGATGTGTCGCCGAAATCGAGCGCATCGCGGCTCGCATCGAAGCCCACGATATCGTCGGCATTGGTGTCGGCCCGGAAGCTCACGCCCCCGCCGTCCGTGGCCCCGGTGATAGCTGGCGGGTTGGAGCCATCGTTGTCGTAGACAACCTCGTAGCCGTCCGTTCCGATCGGCGGGGCGATCGTCGCGCCGAGGACTGATGCCACCTCGTTCAGGGTGCTCTGTTCGGTAATGGAGAAGTTCGCGAGGCCGAGGTCAGCCAACCCGATACCCTGGAAGATGGTTGTGCTGATTGCCGTGCCGTCGGGTTCTGTGACAGTGATGCGGACTGTGAGGCCGAGCGCATCGCCACTCTCCTCGAAAATCGTAAAACGTTCCGCCGTGACGCCAGGTTCGATGTGGATCATGTCGCGCGAGGGGTCGAAGCCCTCGATCACGCGCGAAGGCGATGTCAGCGAGACCA
>JBCDKD010000146.1:0-2586 GCA_039024275.1 Planctomycetota bacterium
ACGCACTCTATAGCGGCCAGGGGTTCGACCTTCTCAACGGCGGAACTGGCGATGATTTCCTTCTCGGCGGCAACTTCGGCGGATCCGAGCCCGACGGGGCGAACTCGCTGCGCGAGCGGCTGGGCAAAACCGGTGCGCGGCTCGTTCGACTCGCCCGATACGCCATCTTAAAGCTGGCATAGGCGGGACAGCTCCGCGCGGCGTTTGCAGGCGTCCTCGACCGGATCAATGACCTGCGCGGGATCCACCTGCCGAGGCGGCCTGCGCGTGACCGCAGGAAGACGAAGAACGGCCCCGTGCTAGGGGTCGACGGGGAAGGTGCGTCGGCAGATCGGGCACTCGACGTGTCACGCCGCTCGATGTGTCCTATCGGCATCCATTCGGAGCTCCCGTTCCGCTCCCATCGGCGCTATCGTGCATACGCCGGAGCCAACTCGGGATTGCCGGTTGATAACGACAGCCGAGAGGGACCGGTGGTGCCCAAGAACAATCCTGGCCATAGAGTCGAACACACTATTGTTCACGTGGGTCCAGCCAAGACCGCCACTACATACATCCAAGATACACTATATAAAAATCATCAAATACTTGCAGATCGAGGATTTCTCTACCCTTCTTATGCACGCAGCCAGATTTATCTGAAGCCGTACTTCACGCAGCGATTTTCTGATATCAATATCACCCGCAAAAAACCTGATCCTGAAACCTACGTGGCAGAGGCATGGCAGTCGCTCCAAGACCAATTGGCTTCCCGCCGGCCGCACACATTGATTCTCAGCGCTGAAAACCTCGCCGCGGGTTCCGAGGCATTGATGAGAGCTTTGGAACGATATCTGCGCGAGATCTCACGCACGACAACCATCGTTGTCACCGTACGAAATCCACTGGATCAGGCGATCAGCCGAGCGCAAGAGTTCACAAAAGGGGGGCGAATATCGTTGAGCGACTTAGATGAGGAACTGACGATCTTCGACTATGCTAAGACCTTACCAAAATGGCAAACAATCTTTGGTGCTGAGAATTTAAAGACAATTAATATCGAAAAAAGTCGCAACGTCGTTGACGACTTTTTGCATTTGATAGGGTTTTTCGATGTCGATTTGATCGAGTACTCGACGAAGAAGAATAGCTCTATGTCGCTTGCTGGGATGACAATCTCTGAAATCATCCGCGCGGAGCGCTCGACGCAATTCATGTTCTCGAAAGATTTAAAGATTCTCCGACGTATCCGTGGCCCGAAGTACTTTCCTGGTGCATCAGCCCTACGAAGGGTTTCTAAAGATTACGATAGGCAAATAAAATACTTGAAGAACGATTTCAATCTTGACGTTGGTGAGCGCAACCTCGAACCGATCGAAACTGAAATTTTCGACGAAGATGCGATCCGCTCCATTGCGGAAATCTTTGACGATCTGCTCAGAGTTCGGCGTCGGCGACGATTGGAAGCAAAGGCCATGAAAGACGCTGGCGAGGTGCCTGACATCGATACACTGCCGGACGCGTGACGATCACCATCCACGCGAGCGAAACTGCCAGACCGCTCCAGCCCCCTGGCCCGCTTCCTGGACGGGCCGATCTTACCATAGTTGGAGGCTGCCTCACTGGATTTTCCGCCTCGGTGCACGCGGCCCGGGCGGGCATGCGCGTCGTACTATGCGAAGGCTAACAACCTCGCTTAAAGCGCTTCAGGCCGCACCGGCGGTCAACTGCATCTGGGTTAAACTGGATGAGGCAATCGGCTCCCGCATCCACCAGACGTTCTGCGATGCCCACATAAGCGCGCTCACTGGCGTCGGTGGTGATCCCGCGGCACAACTCGTCGTAAATGATGCGGTGTGTCTCCGCACGATCGTCCAGCTCGGGGTCAGTGGCCCCAGACCCGCCGCCGTCAGTCGGTCGATTTAGAATGTCTACTCCATGGTGAGGACGGTCGCCATGAGACCTGGCCGGTTGAGGCCGACAGCCGAGATTGCGTTCGCTGTGGCGTCCGCAATGTGAATGAGCTGCAAATGCACGCCCGCCATCATCGGATCGGCGAGCTTGTGCATAGTGTGCGTCGCCAGAATAATGAGCTCTGCACCGCCCGTTTGAAGTCGCCTAGCCTCTTGATTCAGGATTTCACCGGCGGCGTCCCACTCGCCTTTCATCTGCAGGTCTTCGATCCTTGCAAAGTCCAACGACCGGATCAGAAGTTCTGGGGAGTGAAGACCGCCCAATCGGCGTCGTGTGAGTTTACAAAGCTCTCTGCAGTAATTGAGTGTGGCTTCCGCGGAGATCCCGCCAAGGATCCCAATTGTTTTTATAGTTCACCACACCCATGCTCCGGCGCGACTGGGCGGTCTTGACCGTCCAGCCAGCATTTTGATCGAAGAATTCAAGAGAATCACAAGTCGAGCTGATAGCTCGCCGGCACATAGCGGAAGCCATCGCCCTCAGCGGCCACGAAACCCACTGCAGGGAAAGGCATGTGGTAGCCGGTGAAGGGGATACGCTCGGCAGCAATCATGCCGAGGATCTGGCGCCGTGCTGCGGCCGCAGCTTCTTTGTCCATGTCGAACACAACATGCCAATCGGGGCGCTGCATCG
>JBCDKD010000147.1:0-2350 GCA_039024275.1 Planctomycetota bacterium
AACGGCCGTTTAGCCGGCGAGATTTCTCGCCGCCGCGCCGACCAGCTGAAGAACCCCACGAAGCGACGCGATTCATCGCGTCGTTTTTCTTACTCCCCGAAGTACTCCGCCGCACTTGTGCAGGTTTCCCGCACGCGCACCAGCTTCAGGATCGGCAGGTGATCGATCAGTCGGTCGTACACCCACTTCGCCAGATTCTCGGCCGTCGGGTTCTCCAGCCCCTCAATGTCATTAAGGCAGTAATGGTCGAGCTGGTCGACGATCGGCTGGGTGTGCTTCTTGATCTCGCCGAAGTCCATGAGGTAGCCCTTCTCGGGGTCGGCCTCGCCCTCGATGACGACATCGACCTTGAACGAATGACCGTGCATCCGCCGGCACTTGTGGCCCTCGGGGAAGCAGGGCAGCCAGTGGGCGGCCTCGAAATCCAACGTCTTCGTCAACGCGATCCGCATGGCGAGCAACTTACATGCACGGCGTATAGCCCGCGACGCGAAGCGTCCGACGAATCGTCATGATCGCGCAGGCACGCTCGACGCCCGCTCCAAGCAATCGCATACGCCATCGCCACGCACCACTTGACGCGCCCAAACCCGACGCCAAACCCTCATACCTAGAAGCAATAGGCATGGCCGATCTGGCGGTGAATTAGTGAGGCAGCAACGTCTGGCTAAACGCCGCGTGCCATCGGGTCCCAGAGGTGCTTGTGCAGCTGCGTCTGCACGCGTACGCCGTGAAGCCGATCGGCGAGCAGCCACTCGGCGAGGTCCGTCAGCGACAGCCCGTCGACGCCGGCGATCTCGTCGCCCGCCGGCATCGCGGCCGCCGCGCTCAGGAGCACCGCCCCGCACCGCTCGACCAGCCGGTGCTCGTCGATGATCGCGCGCGCCCACTCGTAGTCCGCTCGATCGCAGCACACGATCTTCACCTCGTCGCGCTCGGTGAGGTGTTCGACGTTGCCCCAGTCGTTGCGATCGACCTCGCCCGAGCCGGGGGTCTTGAAGTCCAGGATGCGGATCACGCGCGGGTCGCACGCCGAGATGTCGCACGCCCCCGAGGTCTCGATCATGACCGTCTTGCCGGCGTCGCAGAGCCGGGTCATCAGCTCGTGGACGTTCTTCTGCAGCAACGGCTCGCCGCCGGTGATCTGCCACAGCGGGCAGTCGAGGCCGAGCTTGCCGCCCTCCACGATGACCTCATCCACGGTCATCGCGTCGCCCTCGTGGAAGGCGTAGGTCGTGTCGCAGTACGCGCACCGCAGGTGACACCCGCGCAGCCGCACGAACACGCACGGCAGACCCGAGCGCGTGCCCTCGCCCTGCACGCTGTAGAAGATCTCGTTGACCTTAAGATGGAGCTTCGGCCTCCGCTCCGCATACCCGCAATAGCCGGCGTCCCCGCGGGCGGCCGAATAGGTTTCGTATAGCTCGGCGATCGTTCGCTTCGCCACGGGGTGCACCTCATGCCCGCCCAGATTGCACATGGGCATCAAGACAAAGTCTCTCTCGGTCATCCGGGGGTGAGGCACGGTCAAGCCAGGCTCATCGATAATTTCATCGCCATAAAGCAGCAGATCGATGTCGATCGTGCGCGGCCCGTTCTTCACACGCTGCTCGACCGGGTCGCGTCCAAGCCCTGCCTCAATAGCTTGTGTCGCCGTCAGCAAGTCACGAGGCGAGAGGTCGGTCAGGATCAATACAGCGGCATTGAGATAGCGGCCTTGACCCACCGGGCCGCCCACCGGGTCGGTTTCGAAGATCTGATGGCTGAGGGCGACTTGAGACACGCCGGGCAACCCGCGCAGCCGATCGACCGCCTCCTCGATCGCCGCCGATCGATCCCCCAGATTGCTGCCAAGTCCCAGATAGGCTCGGTTCACGCGGCAATCGTAACCCCGGGTTCGTGCCGCGACGCCGATCCACTGGAATCCTGCCCTCGGCCCGTCCGTTGTTCCCACTAGAATGCTCAGCTTGTCCGATTCGCCCACAACCACCGCCCCCCCGCCTCCGGCCGCCTCGACAGGCCCCAGCCCGGTGTACGACCCCGCCACGCTCGACCTCGACGCCATCAACGGCAAGCTCGGCGACGCCTCGCCCGACGCCGTCGTCCAATGGGCCGCCGAGCACTTCCCCGACCGCGCCATCCTCTCCACCAGCTTCGGCGCCCAGTCGGCCGTGATGATCGACCTGGTCACCCGCCACCTGCCCGACATCCCCGTCGTCTTCATCGACACCGGCTTCCACTTCCCCGAGACCTACAGGTTCGCCGACGAGCTCACCGCCCGGTTCAACCTCAACCTCAAGGTCTACACCCCCGCCATCTCCGCCGCCTGGATGATCCAACGCCACGGCAA
>JBCDKD010000148.1:0-2271 GCA_039024275.1 Planctomycetota bacterium
ACACGACGGACCGAGTACGGATTAAATTATAATAATACATTTATATATTGATTTATTTAAGAATATTTATTGATATAATTTAGGTAAATCTTTCCGCCAAACCGACTTCGGATCTCGCATAGCCATCATGCTTGAACGTGGCGATCACCCCCGGCGACTCAACGCCTCGTCAATCACGGATCGAGGCTATCCGCCGATCGGTGCCTTGGGCGTCGTCACCCTCAGTCCAACTCATGAACCTCAAGCCTCTCCGCCGCTACGCCGACCCGCTCATGCTCCTGCCCTACCTGCGGGAGCGGGTCGTCGATCTCCACCAGATCGCTGTTGTCACTCGTCAAGACTTGTTACCCGCCCAGGCATATCCCAGCGACGGGGCACTCGCGCCGCATCAGATCGGACCGAGGTTTACATTCGGGCAGGGTGATCGACTGGAACATCCCTTTGTTACCCTCGAAGCAGAGGTGCAGTGCCCTCAAGATTCTGAGGCCTGTCCCACGATCCATTTTAAATGTGGCAATCGAACCGAAGGCTTATTGTCGATCGATGGCAGGCCGGTCTCGGGTATCGGCACCGCGATGTGGGATGACAGCCAACCTGTCTGGCTCGCCGGACTACGCGGCGAACACCAGATCGCGTTGCAGGTTGAGCGGGATGAGGGGGACGGCGCGATGCGACCTGCCGAGACCTCTTGTCTCGAGCGATTCGATCTGCTGTTGATGCATGAGCCGACGTTTGATTTGGCGATCGCGATCGCTACCGCTTGCGAGGTGTACGCTGTACTCGATGAGTACGAGCCTTGCCGCGGCACGATTCGGCGTGCGTTGCTCGACACCGCCAAAAACCTGCCGATTCACGACCCGTCGGCCGTGCGGGCCTTGGCCGCCGAACTCTGCCAAAACCTCGTTGATCGTGTGTTTAATGGGCAGCACCAACGCGCTGCGCGGGTCATGGTTTTCGGCCACGCCCATATCGATCTTGCCTGGCTTTGGTCTCGCGACAAGACTCGCCGAAAGACGGTCCGCACGTTTGCAGCGCAACTCGAGCTGGCCGACCGATTCCCGTGGGTGCGGTTTCAGCAGGGGCAGTACCCGCTGTATCAGTGGACCCGCGAAGACGCTCCCGAGGTATTCGCGGGGGTGAAGGAGAAGCTGGCGTCCGGGGCGATGGTTGCGGACGGCTCGGTTTATGTGGAACCCGATACGCACGCCCCGGGGCTGGAGTCGCTCGTCCGCCAGCTCACGCTCGGCCGTCGGCGGTTCCGCGAGATAGTCCCGCGTGATTCGCAGGCGGTGTGGATGCCTGATTGCTTCGGGTTCTCGCGCAGCCTGCCGCAGTTGTTCGCTAAGGCCGGGATCAAGGTGCTGTTTACCTCCAAGATCAGTTGGAGCGAGCAGACCCGCTTCCCGCACGACACCTTCCGTTGGTACGGCCCCGACGGCAGCAGCGTCCTGGTCTACTTCCTGACCACCCCCAGCAAGAACGGGCGGATCCACTGCTACAACACGGACGGCACCGTCGACGAGATCGATCAGACCTGGCGACACTACCAGCAACACGAAGCTAACCAGACCGTGCTGATGCCCTATGGCTTCGGCGACGGCGGGGGCGGACCACGCGAAGCCATGCACCGCCGGATGGACTTGCTGCAGCGAGGCGCAGCAGGGTTCCTCCGTGTGGAGCCGGGCACCCCCTCGGACCTTGCCGATCACCTGATCACCGAAGTCGATCCTGAAGAGTTGCCGACGTGGCACGACGAACTCTATCTCGAACACCACCGCGGTACGTATTCCTCGCAGGCCACCATCAAGTCGCTAAATGCGGTCAATGAACGGCTGCTTCTCGCGGCCGAGACGTGTGACACGCTGAGCTTAAAACATCGAGATCGCGCACAGCAGTGGGAGAAGCTGCTATTCGCTCAATTCCACGACATCTTGCCGGGTACGTCGGTGGAGGCGGCGAATCGTCAAGAGACGCAGCATCTGATTGACCTAAGGGATGAACTGCAGGTCGAACTGACTGCGGGGGCCGATGCATCGAATACGCCGTGGTTCAATGCGAACGGCTGGGACTTCTCCGGTCGGTGGCATAACGATGGTTGCGACTTCACCGCGGACCACATCCCGGCCCATAGTGCTACCGACTCAGGCATCACGCCGCTGTCATGGGAGCCGAGCGAGGCCGGGCTGCACAACGATCGGTGGACGCTGAAACGGGACTCCAATACCGGCGGGATCACCTCCGTGATCGATAAGGCTACCTGGCGTTCGTGGC
>JBCDKD010000149.1:0-1934 GCA_039024275.1 Planctomycetota bacterium
ACGCCGACCTCGTGACGGTGCATGGCCCGCTCGCCACCACCAAGACCGGCGAGGTCACCGTGTGGGCCGAACCGCCTGCTGACTCACCCCGGGTGGAACCCGGGGCTAATGGCCCGGACCCCGGCTTTGCCATCACCAGCAAGTCGCTCGCCCTGCCGCCCGACAAGCACAAGGGCCTCACCGACCCCGAGACCCGCTACCGCAAGCGCTACGTCGACCTCGTCGCCAACCCCGAGGTCATGGACCTCGCGCAGAAGCGCATCGCGATTATCGATGCCATCCGGCAATACCTGCGCGGCCGCGGCTTCGTCGAGGTCGAGACGCCGATGCTCCAAGCCATCCACGGCGGGGCCGCCGCCCGGCCCTTCACCACGCACCACAACGCCCTGGACCTGCCGCTCTACCTGCGCATCGCCCCCGAGCTCTACCTCAAGCGCCTGCTCGTCGCCGGCATGCCCAAGGTCTTCGAGATCAACCGCAACTTCCGCAACGAGGGCGTCAGCCCCCGCCACAACCCCGAGTTCACCATGCTCGAGGCCTACGCCGCCTACGGCAACTGGGAGACGATGGCCGAGCTGGTCGAAGACATGGTCTGCACCGTGGCCGAGCAGGTGTGCGGCGGATTGGTGTTGAACCACGGAGGCGCAGAGGGCACAGAGGGGCGCACGATCGACCTGACTCGCCCGTGGCGGCGCGTCTCGATGGCGGACTTGGTGGAGGAACGCACGCACTGGATCTTCGACCGCGATAAAGGTCTCGATGATTCAACCGCTGGCATGGCGTTGTTCTTGCTACTAGTCGGTCAGTTCGAATCCTCATCGGCATTACGTGCTGTGATGTCTGGTGTTCTCAAGGCCCATGAATCTGGGAAGCATGCGCTCGATGCCGAGTCAAGCTCGGCGATTAAGCGTGTACAGGAATTTCTGGATCTCCCAGAAGCTGGAGATCATTTGGTCCTGATTGATGACGAAAACAACGAGAACCGTAAAGCTCGTCATGCTTCGCCAGACAACGATCGGCTGATTGCCCAGATTGGGCACCTCATGTCGCTCACCCCCGCCGAACAACTCACCGAAGTCTACGAGAAGCTCATCGAGCCAACGCTGATCGATCCGACGTTCGTCACGCGCGTGCCGGGGACGATCATCCCGCTCGCGAAGCGATGCCGGGACGACGATTACTTCGCGGATGTCTACGAGCTGGCGATCAACGGCGTCGAGATCAGCCCGGGGTACTCCGAGCTCAACGACCCCGACGTGCAAGAACAGCAATTCCGCCAGCAGGTGGGCGATGAAGCCGAGAAGCAGCAGGTCGACGAGGACTTCCTCGAGGCCCTGCGCGTCGGCATGCCCCCGGCCGGCGGGATGGGGCTGGGGATCGACCGGCTGATCATGATGCTCACCGGCGCCCAGAGCATCCGCGACGTGATCCTGTTCCCCCTGATGCGTCCGCGGGATTGAGGTGGATCGGTTGGAACGCCAAGACGCCAAGTCGCCAAGTCGCCATGAGCCCAGCGAGGCAGTAGATGAGTTCGCGCGGCGCGTGATTGGCTGTGCGATCGACGTTCATCGAGAACTGGGGCCTGGATTTCCGGAATCCGTCTACGAAGAGTCGCTATCGATCGCGTTGACCGACTCGGGGATTCGGTTTGAGCGGCAGCCCAGAGTGAACGTGTATTTCCGTGAACGCTTGGTCGGTCAGGACCAGCTCGATTTGTGGATCGAACGCCAACTCGTGGTCGAACTCAAAACCGTGGAGCAGGTCGCCCCAAAGCACAAAGCCCAGGTCAAGGCGTATCTCGCGGCCACCGGCAATCACCTCGGCCTTCTCATCAACAAGAGCGCGGCTTCGCTCTGCGCAAGCGGCACCACGACCTCGTACAAATCTGACGCATACAGCTGGGCAATCGCCTGCCCCGGAGCCACGTACGAGCC
>JBCDKD010000150.1:0-1883 GCA_039024275.1 Planctomycetota bacterium
AACTCTACGAGCAGTTCTGGCCGCGTATCGATGCGATCGAGAAGGAGAAGCAGCGTCGCCTGGCCCATATGAAGCGGGGCGACGAGCTGAGCTCAGGCGTGCTCGAGATGGTCAAGGTCTACCTCGCGACCAAGCGGCCTTTGTCCGTCGGCGACAAAATGGCCGGCCGGCACGGCAACAAGGGCGTCATCGCCCGTATCGTGCCGGTCGAAGACATGCCGTTCCTCGAGGACGGCACGCCGGTCGACGTGCTGCTCAACCCGCTCGGCGTGCCCTCGCGTATGAACGTCGGGCAGATCCTCGAGGTCCACCTCGGCTGGGCCGCGCAGGTGCTCGGCTTCCAGGCGATCACGCCCGTCTTCGACGGCGCGACCGAAGAGGAAGTCCACGACGCGATCGCCGAGGCCAACGACTACATCGACAAGCGCATGGAGGAGACCAAGGGCGCCCACGGCGACCGCGAGCTCCTCGCCAAGATGCCGCGCGGCGGCAAGGTCCACCTCTACGACGGCCGCACCGGCGAACGCTTCGACCAGAAGACCACCGTGGGCTTTATGTACATCATCAAGCTGCACCACCTGGTCGATGACAAGATCCACGCCCGAGCGACCGGCCCGTACTCGCTCATCACCCAGCAGCCCCTCGGCGGCAAGGCGCGGACCGGCGGCCAGCGCTTCGGCGAGATGGAGGTCTGGGCGCTCGAAGCCTACGGCGCCGCCTACATCCTCCAGGAACTGCTCACCGTCAAGTCCGACGACGTTGAAGGGCGTACGAAGATCTACGAGTCCATGGTCAAGGGCAGCAACACCCTGGAAGCCGGCATGCCCGTGGCCTTCGATGTGCTTTGTAACGAAGTGAAGGGCCTGGGCCTGAACATCACGCTCGAGAAGAGCGAGATCGACGGCATCGGCTCGATCTTGTAGCGGCTAGCGTCTAGGGCCTAGCGTCTAGGCTGCCGGTGATGAGCCGACAGTAAGACCGAGCTCAAAACGATAGCCGAACGTATCACACTCTGAAAAGAACAAACCACAACCTAGGCCCTAGATCCTAGACCCTAGAGACTAAAAAAATGTCTGAACAACTCTACGACCGCATCAACGACTACGCCTCGGTAAAGATCAACCTCGCCAGCCCGAACGACATCCGCTCGTGGTCCTTCGGCGAGGTGAAGAAGCCCGAGACCATCAACTACCGCACCTACCGCCCCGAAAAGGACGGCTTGTTCTGTGAGCGAATCTTCGGCCCTGAGCGCGACTACGAGTGTGCCTGCGGCAAGTACAAGGGCACCAAGTTCAAGGGCATCATCTGCGACCGCTGCGGCGTGAAGGTCACCCACTCCCGTGTCCGCCGCAAGCGTATGGGCCATATCAACCTGGCCGCGCCGATCATCCACATCTGGTTCTTCAAGGCGATCCCCTCGCACCTGGGCAACCTGCTCGGCATGAAGACCAGCGACCTCGAGAAGGTCATCTACTTCCAGGACTACGTCGTGACCGACCCGGGCGATACCCCGCTCAAGCACATGCAGGTCATCACGGAAGACGAGTTCCGCACCGCCGTGAATGAGTACGGCACGCAGGCGTTCCGCGCGATGATGGGCGCGGAAGCGGTCAAAGAACTACTCGCGACCATGGATCTCAACGACGTCCAGGCCGAGCTGCGCGAAGGCCTGGGCGCGACCAAGTCCAAGCAGAAGATCAAGGACCTGTCCAAGCGTCTGAAAATCGTCGAGCAGATCCGCCACAGCGAGAACGACCCGTCGTGGATGGTGATGGATGTCGTGCCGGTGATCCCGCCCGACCTGCGGCCGCTGGTGCTGCTGGAGTCGGGCAACTTCGCGACGTCCGACCTCAACGACCTGTACCGCCGGATCATCAACCGCA